>NZ_CP174163.1:0-862285 GCF_045276875.1 Mycoplasma corogypsi | reverse complement strand
TAATAACACACTTATAAAATTTTTTATGGCGATAAATAAGCTATAAAAGTTAGTTATTCACATATTTAATATATATGTTTATAACTTTCTAAATTACTGGTAATTTCATATTTATTAACATGTGTATAATTATGTTTATTTATTAATATTTTGTGATTTATTATATTAATTCACCACATAATACAACAGCTAAAAAATGACTAATTTGGTATAATTTAAAAAACAATTTTTTAAAGAGGAAATAATGGACAAAGCAGAAAAATTAGTAGGTCAATTTACTAAGTGAAAAAAGAAATTTGCAATAACAAGTGGAACAAATAAAAATAACTGTTATGGGTTAATTTTATTTAAATTAAAAGATGAGGCAAAAACTATTTTAGTTTATTATAATGGTGCCAATCCTGCTTTAAATATAACTTATGAAATTGAAGTTGTTAAAAATCCAAGATATAACAATTTAAAAGTGATAAGCAGTAAACCAATAATCGATGAAGAAAAAAAGGAATTTGATTGAATCAAATATTACAAAATCAACGTTCCAAATGTAGGAGAACAAACTGCTAAAAAAATTCATTCTCATTTTGGTCCATCACTTTTTGAACTTGTTAAAAAAACTAACACTGAACCACAAGTTGAACAAGAATTATTAAAAGTTCTTTCAAAACAAGTTGTCCAATCTTTAATAAAACACTACCACGAATACTCTTTAGAAATAAATGCTATTTTAATTGAAGGTGATTCTGATCACAAAAAAGTCTTAACCACATTTTTTGATTTAGCTTTACATAGTTTGTATGACAAAATTACTAGAATTTGTGAAAAAAGAGGCATAACAAACTTGTTTAAGTTATTTAATGAAAAAGAAAATGATCCATATTTTTTATATAACGAATTTGACATACCTTTTGTTGATTTAGATACGATTGCTGCTAAATTAGGTAGACACGATTTAAACGAATTGTATAGTGAAAAAGATATTTATCGTTTAAGAGCGTGATTAACTTGAAAAATTGAACATAATTTAATTAATAATAAATCTAATTCAACAAAAATAGATGCTCATTTAATTAAATTTAACGAAAATTTTAATGATTGAAAAAGTATGTCATTACCAAATTCAACCGTAAATAACTGACACACTTTTGTAGATTTATTTAATAAATACAAAGATAAATTTAAATCTTGAATAACCTTAATAGAAAACAATTGTTTTACAATTGACAAAATTTACAAAAAAGAAAAATTGATTTCTAAAATAATTTACAAACTACAAGTGTTAAATGAACCACTAATTCTTAAAAGATTAAAAGATCAAAAATCTCTAGATGTTTTATCACCATCACAACATGAAGGTTATGATAAATTTTTAATTAACAATGTTTCAATAATTAACGGTGGTCCAGGTAATGGAAAAAGTTATTTGATTAAAGAAATAGCAAAAACTTTAAAACAAAACAAAGTGAATTATGTCGTTCTAACACCAACAGGCCGTGCTTCAACAGCTTTAAGTAGTAAAATCGATGATGAAGCAAAAACAATTCACAGTTTTTTAAGTATCGCTGACGATACAGAAACTCCAATAGTTAGTGAAAAAGTTGAAGAAGTTGAATGTATAGTTATCGATGAATTTTCAATGGTGAACTTAAACATCTTTTTCAAACTATTAACAAGTTGCAAAAATCTTAAAAAACTAGTTCTAGTTGGTGATTTCAATCAACTTCCAGCTATCGGTTTTGGTAATTTATTAGCTGACCTAATAAATTTTGGAAAAATACCAACAACTACATTAAACACGTATTTTAGAAGTGATAACATTGAAAATTATAATGTTTTTAATTCAATTTTAAGAAACCAAGTTCCTTTATTTGAACATAGCGCTAAGTTTCATTTAACTTTATCAAATGATAGAAATGAAAATTATGAATATGACTTTATTAATGAATATATCGATGCCATACAGAAATATGGTGTTGAAAATGTAATTATTATCACCGATGTTAATAAAGAATATTTTAAATTTAGTACTTCGAATATAAATAGATATATTCAATCTATTTTAAGAAAAAACAATAAACCTATCAAGTTTAAAAATGAACAAAGATTAGGAAGTAGAATTTTCAAACTCAATGACCGTGTAATGCAAATTGAAAATAGATGAATGGATAATATTTATAACGGTGATATAGGAACGATTATCGATCACGAACCAGCATCAGTTTCAAACGGGAATAACGGTAAAATCACAGTAAAATTTATCAGACCTCATAGCAATAATGCTGTTATTTATAAATATTCAGAAGATGAATTTTTAAAAGAGGTTGAGCTAGCTTATTCAGTTACTGTACACAAATTCCAAGGTAGTGAAGCTGATAAAGTTATTTATGTACCAAGTAGACAACAAAGCAATTTGAAAGCTTTATATACAGCTGTAAGCCGTGCTAAAAAAGAACTATCTTGATATGACTTTATTGATGTTAAAACAAGACTATCTTCAACATCTAAAGGTGATGATATTAACACTAATATGCTGGAATTACTAAGAAAAGAGGGAAAATGAGATTAATTGTAGGTTTAGGAAATCCAGGAGATGAATACAAATTCACGAGACACAATGCTGGTTTTTTAGTTATTGATAAAATACTCGATAAATTAAAAGTTTCATTAAACAAAAATAAATTTAATGGTAATTATGTAAAAGTGGATGATTTAATTATTGCAAAACCAAATACATATATGAATAAATCAGGTGAATTTATTTCTCAACTTATGTCTTTTTTCAAAATTTTACCTCAAGATTTGATAGTGATTCATGACGAAAAAGACTTTCCTGTTGGAAAAAGCGCTCTTAAAATTGGTGGTAGTGGTGGTAGCCACAACGGAGTTAAAAATATTATTGAAAAACTTAACTCACAAGACTTTAAAAGACTTAAAGTTGGTATAGGAACTCCACAACATGGAGAATTAAAAGATTATGTTTTAGGTAAATTTAATTTAAATGAAATGTTAATTTTAGAACCTGTATTCGAAAAATGTGCTGATGCAGCAATTCAATGTGCATTTAATGATGTTTTAACGGTAATGAATGCATTCAACAGTAAAAAATAAATTTCTTATTGCTGTCAGTGGAGGTCCTGACAGCTTATTTCTTTTATTTAAATACCTAAAATATCAACCTGTAGTTGCTTTTGTTAATTACAATCAAAGAGAAGATTCGTGATATGACGAAAAATTAGTAACCGATTTTTGTCAAAAACACAAACTAATACTAGAAACTAAAACCTTAAAAAAATCAGACTTTAAAGGTGGAAATTTCCAAGATTGAGCCAGAACAGTAAGGTATGAATTCTTTAGAGAAATTTATAAAAAATACAGTTGTACTAGTTTGCTAATTGCCCACCATTTAGATGATTTTTTAGAAACAGCAATATTACAAACTAATTCCAATCGAAAAGTTAGGTTTTACGGTATTAAAAGTCAAACAAAACTATATGGAATGAATATTTATAGACCATTTTTATATAAATATTTCAAAAGCACAATACTTAAAAAATGCAAAAAAAATAATATTACGTTTCAAACCGATTACACTAACGGAACCGATAAATATACTCGTAATGCAGTAAGGTTAAAAAATAACAAATTAAGCGAATTTAACAAATATTTAAAAATACTTAAATTTAGACTAAAAAACCTATTATTAAGTATTAAAAATCGTAAATTAGAAAAAGATTACACCAAATGACAAGCTAGTGATTTTGAGCAAAACATACTAAAAACACTAAAAAATCAAGAGTTATTAGTTAGTAAATATATTTTTGAACACTTCAATAACATCAATTTACCAAGTAGCAAACAAAAACAAATTGTTAAGTTTATTTTATCGAATAATCGAACTGCAAAATATTTGCTAAAAAATGAAGTTTATCTATTTAAAAACAAAGGCAAATTAATAAATTAATTAAAAATATAATAAAATTTAAACAATTAAGCCTAAAGAAAGGAAAAGATGAAAACAAGAAAAATATGGCCAATCATCTTTACTATTTTCGTAGTATTAGGTGTAATTGGTTGAATTATTTACACATATTTAGGTAACGGTACACAGCAATTTAGCACATCACAATTATTAGAATATATTGCTAATGCTGGTAAAGACACTCATGATAAAGTTTATATTTCTACATTTACCTTAAATCATAATAGTACAGTTACATTTACATATGTAAATGGTGATAGTACTATAAATGGAGTAGCAACTACAACTTGAAGTGTTTTAAAAGACATTCCATTAGTGCAAAGACTTATGATTGAAACTCAAGACGCCTTTGCGACTGCAGGAAACAGTGGAAGCGGTGTTTTAGTTGAAACTATCAAACCACCAAGTATTTGATCACAATTATTACTTTCATTATTACCTACAATTATTTTCATTGGTGCTTTATTCTGATTGACAAAAAGTCAAATGAATATGATGAACGGACAGGGTGCAGGAGGACCGTTTGGAGATAAAAGTCCTGCCCAAGTTATTAAGTCTGATAAAAAATTCAGTGATGTCGCTGGAAATAAAGAACCAATTGAAGAAATTAAAGAAATTGTTGATTTCTTAAAAAACCCTCAAAAATACGCTTCATCTGGAGCGAGAATGCCTAGAGGTATTTTACTTGGAGGTCCTCCAGGAACTGGTAAAACATTATTAGCTAAAGCAACAGCTGGTGAAGCTAATGTTCCATTTTACTTTGTGTCTGCTTCAAACTTTGTTGAATTATTTGTTGGTATGGGTGCTAAACGTGTTAGACAAGTAATTTCAGAAGCTAGAAAAAATTCTCCTGCTATCGTCTTTATTGACGAGTTAGATGCTATTGGTAGAACTCGTGGATCAGGAATTGGTGGGGGACATGACGAAAGAGAACAAACTCTTAACCAATTACTAGTTGAAATGGACGGAATCAAAGAAAATTCTGGTTTAATTTTCTTTGCTGCAACTAACCGTACTGACGTTTTAGACCCAGCTCTAACACGTCCAGGTCGTTTTGACCGTATCATTACAGTTAACTTACCTGACGTTAAAGAACGTGAAGAAATCCTTAAATTACACGCTAAAGGTAAAAGATTCAACGATGATGTTAACTTTGAACGTGTAGCAAGAAGAACACCTGGTTTTTCAGGTGCTCAACTTGAAAATGTTATTAATGAAGCTGTACTTCTATCAGTACGTGAAAATAATAGTTTAATCACACTTTCAATTATTGACGAAGCTATCGATAGAGTTATGGCTGGTCCTGCTAAAAAATCTCGTACAATCACACAAGAAGAATTGACTTTAGTAGCTTACCACGAAGCTGGTCATGCTGTAGTTGGGTTAAAAGTTCCAGGTGGAAATAAAGTTCAAAAAATTACAATTATCCCACGTGGACAAGCAGGTGGATATAACTTAATGATGCCTGAAAACGAAAAATACAACTACACAAAACAAGAACTACTTTCATCTATTGCAAGCTTTATGGGTGGTAGAGCAGCCGAGTTATTAGTTTATGGTGAAAAAGACATAACAACTGGTGCTTCAGATGACATTAATAAAGCCACAACAATAGCTCGTAGAATGGTTACTGAATTTGGTATGAGTGACCTTGGTCCAATTAAATATATGGAAGAAAGTGGTTCACCTTTCTTAGGTAAAACATTAGCTCAAAGCAGTTCCATTTCAAACCAAGTTAGTCATGAAATTGACCTAGAAGTTAGAAAAATTATTTTAGAAGCTCAAAATATAGCTCAAAAAGTAATTTCAGAAAACAGACAATTATTAGAATTGATAAAAACCCACTTATTAGATGTCGAAACAATTACTGCTGAAGATATTGAGTACATTGAGAAAAACTTAAAACTTCCAACTAAACAAAAACAAGAAGAGTTAGAAGATGCAAGACTTCGTAATATAGACGAATTAGTTGAAGAATCATACAATGATGTTCGTGTTAACAAATCTGCTGCTGAAGAAATTGTAGTTCCTACAACAGAAACTTCAGAAGAAGATAAAAACAACTAAAACTGCCTAAAAGTAGCTTCAAACGCTACTTTTATTTTTTAGCTTACTATGTAAATTTTTATAAAAAAATTGTAAAATTTAAAAAATAACAAAATAACCACCAAAGGAGGTCAGATGTGAAAATTGTTTAAAGAAGTTATACGATCATTTAAAATGCAAAAGATCGTTATAGCTGGTTTAACTTTACTGATTTTTTTAACCTCTGCCATTTTTACTTCATTAAGCGACACAAGTATCTTAATAAAAACAGAGTACGCAAAATATGAATCTAAGTCAGTTGCTCACGACTTGACTGTTGATTTAAACCTACCTGTAAGTGGTCAAGCCTATAATAATGGTTATTACACAAATGGTTTTTTACCCAACTCAACAAAAAATGCCAAAAATGAGTACAACAAACCATTAAACTATGTAAAAATTAACCAAAAATTTGGTGGAATTCCAGATTTTATCAACAAAATTAAAGTTTTAGATATCCAAAATGATCCAAGCACAAGCACATATATTGCTTTAACTAATTTTCTTGATGAAAAACAGATCCTTTTTATTAATAATGCAAAAAACTATTACCTAAAAACTGAAGATTTTATTAATTTATACAACACATATAATCCTAGTTACACAAACAAGGAACAAACATATGTGTATTTTGACTTCAACAGACTTGGTGATAATCAGAGTATGCATTTTAATCAAGATTATTTAATTAATCTTTATGAAAAAAATACATCAAACAATGTATCTACCTTTCGTCCAACTCAAATAACACATGAAGTTACAAATCAACAAAACCCTTGATTTACCTTTGATAAGAGTTACAAATTAAAGGATATTTTTCCTATTTACACAACTACTACAAATAAGTTTTATACAACTGAATTACCTACTTTACACCTTGATATAACTGATAGTAGTAAATTAAAAGCCACATTTAATTCAATTGAAGCAAATAAATGACAGTATTTAGGAAAGAATGTTTATGTAGTTAGTCCTGAAATTGTTGCAAAAGCATTTGGTTTTGTTAAAGGTGCAAATAACACTTGAGAACATACTTTAACAAATCAAAGCAGTCAAACACCATTAGCTAGATATTCAGATATTAGAACAATCCATGATTCACAAGTTGTTAACGGTTTTAACTATCGGACACTGTTTGGAAATTTACCTAAAATTTCTAGAACAATGCATAAAAAATTCACTTTTGAAACTACAGAAAATTATCGAATACCAACTAAATGAATTTCAAAACAAATTAATGTTGAATTTTTCCAAAGATTTTACTACAGCACAACTTTTGATTGTTTTCACAGAAACAATGAAGCTTACTGACAGGGAACATATAAAAGTTTCTTAAACGATATCTATAGAAAAGGTAATAAACTGCCAGAAGAATTAGATCATTTCTCATTCTGACAAAAACAAGTTTATACTTACAAAATTCCTTTAACTCAACAATTTAATTTTAGAGACCCAAATTTAGTCCCTATTTTTGAGTCTACCCCTTCTTTAACTTTTGATGAGGTTAAAGATTCAAGGTTAGTTTTAGCTGATTTACAATATCAAGCAATTGATCCACACTTTTTTAGAAATGAAAGAGTTATACCTGCTTCAATCACTAAAACAGCAACTGGTGATGTTATTAACCGTAAAACACTTGCATCTGAATTTTCACTAACAACACCAAGTACAATTAGTGAAATTGAAAGAAAACCAAAAGAATTAACTTATAATGATTATTTAAACTTCACAAATAAAAATATTAAAGCTAACAGATTTGACATTATTAAAAATGGTGCATTAAATAAAACAAAACTATCAATATACGAATCAATCAATAAATTACTAGGTACTGATAAAAATATTGGTTTAAGAGAAACTTTAACTGTTGATTCATTTAATAATAACGAGAAATACGTTTATCACTTTGTAAACGTTGGTGATTCTAATGGAAAATTAGATTTAAATATTAGTGGAACAAATGTTAAAGATGATGAAGCTTTTATACCATTAAATGTTGGTAAACCATACAATGGTACAAATGGTCTGTTTTTTAACACAAATGGAACTGATGAAGCTTTATACAAACAAGATCAAATACCTCCTTTTATTGCTGCTCTAATAATTGAAAAAGCTAATATTAATATTTCACCTGACCCAAAATATATTAATGCAGATATTGTTTACCAAGATGTTAAATTTACCAATACAGAAAATAATGAAACATCTATTTTACACGGTCAAAAAATTTATAAATTAACAAAATATAACCCAAATTCACTTGATGCCACTGATAAAGTAGAACACCAATTCAATAATTTAGGTGTTACTTGAAAAGATAATAAATTATTAATCGTTCAACCGATTAATCCTGAAAATCCAAACGAACCAGAGTTAATTGATGGTTGATTTGTTTACTGAAAACAAGTTGATTCTAACTTTACAAATTCATTAATATCAATTGATGAATTTAAAACTTGAATAACAAATAACAATTTCACAATTTTAGGAAAAGTGGGAGCTGATGGTTGAGTTGAACGTTCAGCACAATTTAGTGATTTAGTTTATTTACCATTTGGATTTAGAGGTCCAGCAACAGATGTTGAAGTCGACGCAAGGCTTAACAATTCATTGAGAGTTGGAGTTGATAAAATACAAAAAGCCTTATTAGATACAGATTTAGTATCAAAAGGTTATATTAGCAAAGAATTAATTTATATTGTCACAGACGCTTTACTAAAATCATTTGATGCTAATAATTTTGCTCGTGTATTTTCTAGTGGTGAAATTAACTTAAATTCACTAGCTAAAATAGGTTTAGATACTGTTTATTCTCTTGCGACTAATCCAAATAATAATTATTTAAGATTATTATTAAGAGGTATTTTCGAAAAAGTCTTACAAAATTTAAAAACATTAAACACAGTAGAAGCTCAAAAACAATATTTATCTGAAAATATTACTAAATTAGCCAACTTCATTAAATTAGTATCTGGTTTAGATTTAACTCAAATTTTTGAACCTGAAAACTTAATAAACTTTTCAACTGATCCAGTCATTGTTATTGAATCTATTTTATCTTTCATTAATGCCATAGACTTTAAAAAATTCGCTGTCTTATCACATACATTTCTAAATACAGACTACAATAAATTTTTCTATCAAGATTTAAAAGAAGTTCACTTTATTAATGAAAATACAACGATAAAAGAGGCACAAGCTTTTGTTTCAGAAAAAATTAGTCATATTGATCAAAATAGTGACCTAAAACAGCGTTATATAACTGAACTAAACAACTTAAATTCTAGTGTTGCAAATGGTACTTTAACTGATCGTGCAATGATTTTAACTGAATACACCAAGTTGTTTAATGAAATACCAGCTACCTTATATCAAAGAAAACTTTCATTCCATGACTTAATCTTATGATTCTTACAATCTGTTGATTATGAACAAGTAAAAGTTGCTCTAAAAATGTTAATCAGCAACATTAATACTGAATTAATTGCCCAATTAGATTCAGATGTTAATCCTTTCAATGTATTTTTAGGGAAATTTGTTTTCTTAAAACCAATTATTGAACAAATTAATGGCTTTGAAGGTGAAGATAAAAAACAAGCTTATAACAATGTTAAAGAAGGTTTAATCGAAATTTTAGAGATGTTAAACTGACAAATTTTTGTTGACATTCTAAAAGCCGAAACAAGTATTGAAAAATTAGTAATTGATGCATTGGTTTACTCAAAAGATGTTGATAAAAATGTTTTAAGAACTAGATATTATGTAGGAACTTATTTATATGATGAAAGCTACATTTACAGTTTAATTCAAGCATTCTTTAGAACCAACGGGGTTAATACAGTGTTTAAAAACGCTTTAGTTAAAATATTTAACTTATCTGACAAGACATCAGTTATTCCTGCTGGTGATGGAGCAAATATTTATCTACCAGCTTCAGACCCAGCAAAACTAGATTATTTTGATTTACTAAGCTTATTAAATACTCCTATTGCTAAAACTAATGAATACGATGTTTTCAATAAATTCGACATTTTATTACAAAAATTAGAAGCTAAAACAGACTTTATACCTGTAAGTGAATTAGACAAAACAGAACGGTCAATTATTGCTACAATCTTCCCTAGTTGAGATGTTTCAAACAAGAAAAATAGCGAAGGCTGAAATAAAGCAGATATTCAAACTGATATTAAAGAATGAATGGATATCTTAAATTCTTTAAAATTCAAACTACAAGATAGTAGATGACTTAAAAATATGCCAGTAGAATCATTAATGGCAAACATTAATGATACTGACATTACAGGTAATTTAGCTAAATTAGCCTCTTCATTTGTTTCAAAATTTGACAACTTCAAGCAACAAAATAACTTTGATTTATTAAAGCCGGCTTATCAAATTTTTGAATTATTCTTTGCTCTATTAAGCGACAATAGTATTGAAAATAATATTAGTCAAGCTGACAGAGTTAACTTTGCTAATGCTATATTAAAACTAGCAACCAACCCAGCTACAGTTGCTTCATTTAATAGCCAAGAATTATTTAGACCATCATCAGACAACATTATCAGTTACAAAGAAACTGGATTTGGTGTTACTAGATCACTTGCGAATCCAAATGCAATGCGTGAATTCTTCTTTGCTAAAGATAACGCCAAAAGATATACTAATTCACAAGTGTTAGCTTTAATTAGAAGTTTTCCAGCTTTTGAAAACTTCATTAGAAAATATGAACTTAAATTAATTTACTTATTAAGTTATATTGCTTATTCAGAAGAGAATTTAATTGAAAATGCAAAACCAAACTATCAAATGGCCGTTAGCGCCAAAGGTGTTATTGGTATTGCGCTAGAAAACTTTATTAATGGTCTGTTAACTAATCCAAATCTATTCAAACATGCAAGTATGTTAAATGCTTTCTTAAAAACTAATTTAGAAAGTGTAGATATTGGATATTTAGGTTTAAATCCAATTTTAATTAATAATGTTTTAAGAAAAAAAGTTCCTCAATTATTAATTTGATTGTTAACTGATTCATCACAAACATCAAGCAATCAAGGTAACCTTGCTTCCTTCTTAAATAACAAAATTATTAACTTTAATAATTTGGCACAAGATAGAAACAAAACTTACGAATTTATCAGAGGTTTACTATTTAAAGGTGAAAAATCAGCTGTTAAAAACTTTAACGTTGAAAAAGATGTTACTTTCCAAGTAAGTGTTGATGACGATTTCTTCGTATATATCGAAAAAATCATTAATCAAAATAGACCAGCTTATAGCCCATTCGGAATAGACCTAGGTGATTTATTAATTGAAATGATGAACTCAATCACAGGTGTTTCTTACACTTCTGGTATTTTGAAATTTTCTGATGTTGATTCATATTTAGCTCATGTTAACTTTGCGTGACTACAAAAAAATAATAAAAAAATCTATTCAGGTTTAATTCCGAATGACCCATTTGAAATTATCCAACTATTAAACAGATTACCAGCCGACTATAAAATTAATGTTAATGGTTCTGAATTTATTATTACTGGCGATAACATAAGTTTTGACTATTTATATCCAGTTTTAGATGAAAATAACTTACAAGTTAATACTAAAAACCAAGCCATTGTATATATCAGCAAAAAAGGTTTTGATAGAGTTAGAAAAGCTTATCTAGGTAATGTAGTAAAACAATACTTTTTAGTTAATACAAATGTCAACTTAACCAACAACCAATTAAGAAACAGAATTAGAAATTTAAGACTAAACCAAAGTTTCTTAAGTGCTGTTCCACAAAATGACGAAAAAGTAAATGACTGAACTTTTAAAAATATTTTTGAACAGGTAGTTCAAAATAGAATTACTGATCCAACCAAACGTCAAAGAGTTTATTTAGCAACTGAAATTGACCCAGTCAACCCTGAGCGTTCAATTAGAATTGTTACATTAAACAAAATTATAGAAACTATTAAAGTAGTTTCACAAGTGTTCTTATTTATCTTAATTTTCCTAGTAGTTGTTTCAGTTATCTTCATTATTAAGCGTTATATTTCAAATAAAAACAAAGTTATTGGTATTTTAGTGGCGCAAGGTTATACACCGATGCAAATTGCTATTTCACTAACTGCCTTTGCTGTATTTACTATTATTATTGGCTGTGTTTTTGGATATATAACTGGTTTTGTAATATACCCATTATGAATTTATATTATTCAAAACTATTGAACAATACCTATAAATACACTATCATTTGACTTTTTAAGTTTATTAGTTAATGTAGCTGTACCTTTAGTATCTATGGCGTTATTAATTGTCACAATCGCTGTTAGATCATTAAGATACAAAGCTATCGATTTAATGAGTGGAATTGTGGAAGTTAACACTTCTGAAATTAACAATAAAGCTCAAAAATTAATTAGAAGAAAAAATATTAAAACTAAATTTAGTCTATCGCTTACTCTAAGTAGCTTCTTCAAGTTAGCTTCATTCGCTATTTCAATTATCTTGTCAACTATTGCAACAACTTTTGCGTTTGCAACTTTTGGAGTATTTGATAAGTCAATTAATCAAACCTATAAAGATAGGTTATATACCTATAAATTTGATTTAACAACACCTACAAAAGAAAATGGAGCTCATATACCATTACTATTTTCTAGTAATGAAGCGAAAACTAGAGATACAATTAACAACTCTTTATATGTGCCTAGAGGTGAAAATAACGAGATCAATGTCTACCAAAACAACTATTTTGCACCTGGTTGATCACTCGCTATAAACGGAAATCCTGATACACAAGAATTTGCAAATGGTAACCCAAAAGATCAGAAATTGGGTCACTTAATTACTCAGTTCTCAGTTAACATCAGAATAAACAAAGGAGTTTCAATCGATCCTTGATCAATTGTTTATAACTCACTACCTGATGCTCAAAAAGCTCGTGTAAATAAAATCAGAAATGAAGTCGGATTAGCTTTAACTAGATTCCAAGATACAATTTGAAATTCAGGTGCTAGCGAAATTGACAACTATCAAGACTTATTAAAATTCCGTATTGATTATGAAAAACTAAATAAACAAGGTATTATAGAATTTTTCGAATATGTACCTAACGAACAAAATGTGGTTGATGGTAAGTTTTACCTTAAAAAATGAAGTGATTTAGACAAAGAATATCAAACAGTAGCAATCACTACTGAACCAGAATTAAGAACGAAGTATCGTGATTTCTTAACTCAGACTTACGCTCGTATGTTTGAATATAATTCTAGGTTAGAAAATAAATTAAAAACTATAGATGACGAAAACTTAAGAAATAAATATGAACCGGTCTATGACTTTATGATTATTTTCAATGGTGTATATTTAAACCCTGAAAAAGATGAAGTTTATTCATATGTAGATGTCAACTTAAATGGTGGTAGAATCAGGCTAAATGGATATAAAAGCAATTCAAGATTAATCACTATTAATAACAGACTGGGACAGGATTTATTATTCCAAATTAACAACAAATATAAATTTGATCCAAATAAACCAATTCCATTAATTATTAATAATGTTGTTAAGTCTAGGCTAAAACTAAATATTGGTGATAAAATCCAGGTTTCTAAGATCCTAAATCATGTAAATAGATATAGCAATCAATTTACAAAAAACACTCCAAAACAAACTTATACATTTGAAGTGTATGATATCAGCAACACTTATATTAATGACGAGTGAATCATCCCTAAAGATGCCGCGGATCACTTAATTGGTTTAAATACATTGGAAACTCCATATACTAAAGAAGTATTTAATGGTATATTATCTGAATCAAGATTACCTCAACAATTATTATGAACTACATCATTATATTCACCTTCAGGTTATGACGCTAGTGTTGATTCATTTAACACAAACACATTAATTGACGATGAACAAAAAGACTTATTTGATGGTATCTTTATAAATCGTGATTTTGCACCAGATAATGTTAAAGACAAGTGAACTGAATTTAACAATGGAGCAATGGCTAAAAACGGATTTAGTAGCAAACAAATTATTAAATTCATTTATCCAGATTTTGATGTCGAAAATGCTTCTGAAAGTGTGTTAAGAGATAAATATAAAGAAGCTCGTGAAGATAAAATTGTAAGATTGAAAACAATAAAAGACTTTGCTGACAAATATGATGGAAACCTATATGTAGCAACTGCTTCAGATATTAATTCTAAAGAAATTGAAGTTGGTTTCGTGCGTTCTATCGGAAGCACTGTTCAAATTATCATTACAATAATTTCTATCTTAAGCTTCGTGATTTCATCAATTATCTTAATTATCATTTCAACAATCTTAATTAACGAAAACGAGAAAAATATCGCAATCTTCAGTATCCTCGGATACACTATGCGTGAAAAAATTAGAATGTTCTTTGGCATTTACATACCATTTATTCTAGGAGCGTTACTGATTTCAATTCCAATTGGTTTCGTATTCGTCTTTACATTTAGTAATTTCTTAGTATCGGCAACACAAATTGCTATCCCTGTTGTTTTATCAATAGGAACAGTGTTAATTACATCTGTAGTTGTCTTTGTTGTCTTTATAGTTACAGCTGCTTTAAGTTGAAGAAGTATCAACAAAATTAAAGCAATTGACTTACTAAAAACTAAGAGTTAATAAATATATTATTAAGCTAGCATTAAGGTGCTAGTTTTTTTATTATTTGGACTTTAGTTTTACTGAATCTATGGCGTTTTAAGAAAATTTCCACATTTTCCACATTTGGGTTTTTAAGTGTTTTTGTGCTAAAAAATTTAGTGTAAAAATTTTCAAAAGGTTTCTAAATAAAACCAAAAACGCTGTAAAAATATAATATTTAAGAAAATAATGCACTTTTTTAATATAATTAAAATATATTTATAACTACTATGTTTTGAATAAATTTTAGTAATAAATATACCACCCAAAGGCTGATCACTGTTTATTTAAATACGCCTATTATATAAATAAACAACTAAATTCTCAAACAAGGAGACGTATGAAAAGACGTATTTTATTAAGTTTATCAGTAGCCTCAACAGCTATTTTACCTGTTGTTGCAATTTCATGTACAGGAGCAGAAGCTTCAAATAAAGAAGATGTTATTGCTAACAAAGACCAAAATGCAGAAGTAAACACAACTTTCGCAGGTAGAGTTTCAGCTAACTTAGGAACAATTGGACAAGTTAATGGTGTTGTATCTAAATATTTAGGTACACCAAAAGAAGGTGAAAAAGAAGCAACAGGACTATATGTACAATTAGCTAAATTAGTTGGAGATGATGCTACTAAAACAGCAGCAGTTACAAAATTTACAACTGAATTTAAAGCTGAATTCAAGAAAGTGTTAGACACACCAGGTCTAAGTGATGGTAATAGTGCTTTAAGAAAAGGTACAGCATCAGCTAGTGACTACGAATCAACATTAACAAAGTTTGAACAACAAGCAGTAGTTGCTTTATCAAAAATTGTTGAACTAGCTAAAGCATTAGGAGTTTCAGGTGTAAGCGACAAATACTGAGAAAATGTTGCTCAAGCTAACGAATTAGAATCAATTTTAGGATTTTGATCAAGAGTTAAAAATATCCCTGGTGGAGCTACACAAGATGATTTAGCTCGTTACTTTGAAGCAGCTCAAGACGTATTAGCACCTATGTACAGTGGAAAAGCTGACACTGATGCAACAAAAGCTGTTCAAAACTTTGCTAGAATTTACTCATTACTAATTGCACGTGAAGTTTGATTATTAGTAGGTGCACATAACGCACAATACCTAAATCAAGAATTAAAACAAAGTGTTGTTTCAAAAATTGAAGACAAAATTAAATCAAGTACTTTATTAGAAAGATTAAGAGTCGCTAAAGAAAGTGTTGAAAAAACAAAAGAATACATTTATTCATTAAAACAACTAAACTGAAACAAAGAAACATATGCAGGATATGTGTCTGCTCTTAAAGGTGTTGAAAGCACTAAAGTTTACGGTGAAGCACTAGAAAAACTTTACGCAAATATCTATGGTGAAGATATGAATGGTAAAGTAATTCCAGTTGGTTTTGCTAAAGGTGGATTAATTAAAGCATATGACAATGCAGCTCCATTATTAAAAGAATACACAATGGATAGTATTTCAAGCTACAAAGCTACATACAATGCTTTAGGTGCAACATGAATTCCTGGAGTTGGTTTCTTCATTAACTCAAGAGATATGAAAGCTGCTCTAGATGTGTTAGTAAAACCAGAATTTACTACAGCAGTAGATGGTGCTGAATTAGCAAATAAAGATGCAATTAAAGCATTAAGCACTAAATTTGCTGAATTAAAAGCTGGAATGGATGCTTCTGAAAAGAAAGTTGGATTTGGATTTGTTAACCAACACATTAGATGAGTTTCAACAGAATTACAAAATGTTGCAAATGCTATCGGACAAGAAAACGCTCCACTTCTATACAAAACAAACGCAAAATTATAATTTCATAAAAATGTTTAAGTACTAAAATTACACCAGTGTTATGCACTGGTGTTTCTTTTAAATTTAAATTTCATTGTATGAAATAATAAACATATATTTCCAAAACACTGGTTTTAATATATGTTTAGTAAAATTATGTGTAATAATACAAAAAACAAAAAAATAACTAGATACTACCTAGTTATTTTTGGTCTATTTATTTAGACCTGTTCATTTTCAATTAACAATTTCTTCTTCGTCAAATCCAACTTCTTTAATGTATCAGTTGTGGTATGCTATTTTTTCATCCATAATAGCTACTAAATCTTGTGCTAATTTTGAATTTCTACCATAAACAGCTTTAGCTGCTGTTTGTGTCATATGGTATCTATCCATATGGCTCATTAAACGAATATCGAATGAAGTTGTAATATCACCGTGTTCTCTGTATCCATGTACAAATAAGTTGTGGTTTCTTCTAGAGAAGAAAATATCCCTGATTAAACCTTCGTAACCATGGAATGCAAATAAAACAGGTTTGTTTTTAGTGAATAATTTATTAAATTCTTCATCTGATAAGCCACGAGGGTCAATACTTGGATGACGTAATTTTAATAAATCAACAACATTAATTAATCTGATTTTAAGTTTTTTATCAAATTTATGTAAGTAATCAACAGTTGCTAAAGCTTCTAATGTTGGTTCAGTTCCTGAACTTACAACAACTAAATCTGGTTCTTCTTCAAGTGAACAGGTTGAAGCTCAATCAATAACTTTTAGTCCTTTTTCCACTAATTCTTCAGCTTCAGAAGCGTTAAATCATTGTGGTCTTGGTTGTTTTGAAGCAACAATTAAGTTAATTAAATTTCTTTCTGTTAAAGTTTTTTGCAATACAGCTAACAATGTGTTTGAGTCAGTTGGTAAGTATTCTCTGATTAAATCAGGTTTTTTATCAGCTAAATGACCTAAAATACCTGGGTCTTGGTGTGTGTAACCGTTGTGGTCTTGCTGGAACGCTGTTGATGTAGCAATAACATTTAGTGATGGATAATCTTTTCTTCAGTGTACTTTTTTAGCTTTAGCTAATCACTTCATGTGTTGTGTAATCATTGAGTCTACAACTCTTAAGAATGATTCATATGAAGCAAAGAATCCGTGACGACCTGTCAATACATAACCTTCTAGAAAACCTTCAGCTTGGTGCTCTGATAATTGTGAATCAATTAAACGTCCAACTGGTCCGATAGCTTCATCGAATTCTGGATTAACTTTTTCTAATCATTGTCTATTTGTAACTTTTAAAATATCAAATAATCTATTTGATTTAGTTTCATCTGGTCCAAAAGCTCTGAAATTTGTAGGGTTTTTAACAATAACATCAGCGTAATATCTACCAGCATTAACCATATCTTGGTCAACAACTGATCCTGGATGTTTGATGTCTAATGCAAATTGTTTTCAATCGCTTAATTGTAAATTAGTTGGATTAATACCACCATTTACAATAGGGTTAGTTGCCATACGTTTGTCACCTTTTGGTGCAATTTCAGCGTATTCAGCTTTAAAACTACCGTCTTTGTTAAATAACTCTTGTGGTTTATATGATGTTAATCAATCGCTTAATTCTTGCAACATTTCTGTTTTGTCACAAGTAACTGGAAGAGGAACTTGGTGTGCTCTGAAACTTCCTTCGTATGTTAAACCTTTAACTTTATGAGGTCCAGTTCAACCTTTTGGTGTTCTAACAATTAAAGCAGGTCAAAGTGGTCTTGTTGCTTCTTCTGCTGATTTTTTACGAGCATTAGCCTGAATTGATAAGATTTTTTCAACTGCTTCATCGAATTTATCAGCCATTTGTTGATGAATTCCTATTTGATCATTAACATCAGCCTCAACAAAAATAGCATCTCAACCATATCCGTATAGCATAGCTTTTAATTCTTCATCAGACTTACGAGCAAAAATGGTTGGGTTTGAAATTTTACCACCATTAACGTGCACAATTGGTAATACAGCACCGTCATTTACAGGGTTAATAAATGAAGATGCAAATCATCCACCAGCTAATGGACCAGTTTCTGCTTCTCCATCACCAATTACTGATGCAGCAATTACTTGTGGGTTATCTAAAATAGCTCCTGTAGCATGTGAAAGTGTATAACCTAACTCACCACCTTCATGAATTGAACCGGGTGTTTCAGGTGCAGCGTGTGATGCTGTTCCTCCAGGGAAAGAGAAACGTTTAAACATCTTTTTAAGACCTTCAACATCTTTAGTTATTTCAGGGAATAGTTCTGTATAACTTCCATCTAAATATGAGTTAGAAATCATAACTTGTCCACCATGTCCTGGCCCTGAAATATAAAACATATTTAAATCATATTTGTTAATTACACGATTACAGTGTGCATAAATTAAATTTTGACCAGGAATAGTTCCTCAGTGTCCAATTGGATAAACTTTAACATCTTCGGCTTTTAAACCACCTTCTAAAAGTGGATTGTCTTTTAAATACATTTGTCCAACAGACAAGTAGTTTGCCGCTCTTCATCATCCGTGAACTTTTGCTAAATATTCTTTACTATCGAATTTTGTTTTCTTCATAGAATTCCTTTGTATCTATTTTGCTAAATTATTAATAATTTACGTTATTTAAATTTTACACTTTATTTAGTTAAATAGCTCAAAAATTCAAGCTAAAATACTATCTTTTATTAGTTATCAAAATTAATTTTTTCAATTAGTAAAACTATTGTAAGAAGTAAAAATGTTTTTTGGCACTTAATTAAATTTTTAAATGCATTATTTATGGTAAAATAATTGCAATCTAAATATTAAAAAACTTTGTTTTATGCTGGAAAATATAGCGTATATCTAAAATTAAAAATTTGGTAAAATATATTTGCTAACTCAATAAATGGACAGGTTCTAGCTGAAAGACTAGACTTTGGTTGGTTTTAGCGCTAAGACAAAACTTAATATTAAAATGTATTTGCTAAATACACTTATTTCAAAAATATAAAAATTGAAAGGAAATTAACACTATGGCAAAAATGGATTTTGACCGTTCAAAAGAACACGTTAACGTTGGTACAATTGGACACGTTGACCACGGTAAAACAACATTAACTGCTGCTATTGCAACAGTTTTAGCTAAAAAAGGTTTATCAGAAGCTCGTGATTACGCTTCAATCGATAACGCTCCAGAAGAAAGAGCACGTGGGATTACAATTAATACATCACACATCGAGTACCAAACAGAAATAAGACACTACGCACACGTAGACTGTCCAGGTCACGCTGACTACGTTAAAAACATGATTACTGGTGCTGCTCAAATGGATGGTGCTATCTTAGTTGTTGCTGCAACAGATGGACCTATGCCTCAAACACGTGAACACATTCTTTTATCTAAACAAGTTGGTGTTCCTCGTATCGTTGTTTTCTTAAACAAATGTGATATGTTAGAGGGTGAAGAGGAAATGATTGAATTAGTTGAAATGGAAATCCGTGGATTACTTTCAGAATACGGATTTGACGGTGACAACGCTCCAATCATCCGTGGATCAGCTAAAGAAGCTTTAGATGGAAACCCAGCATACGAAGAAAAAGTTATGGAATTAATGAACGCTGTTGATTCATACATTGAAACTCCAGTTAAAGAATTCGACAAACCATTCTTAATGGCTGTTGAAGACGTGTTCACAATTACAGGACGTGGTACAGTTGCTACAGGTCGTGTAGAACGTGGAAAATTACAATTAAACGACGAAGTTGAAATCGTTGGATTAAAACCTACTAAGAAAACAGTTGTTACTGGAATTGAAATGTTCCGTAAAAACCTTAAAGAAGCTCAAGCTGGAGATAACGCAGGGCTATTATTACGTGGTGTAAACCGTGAAGAAGTTGAACGTGGTCAAGTTTTAGCTAAACCAGGTTCAATCGTTCCACATACAGAATTTGAAGCTGCTATTTATGCACTTAAAAAAGAAGAAGGTGGACGTCACACACCATTCATGAAAAACTACAAACCACAATTCTACTTCCGTACAACAGACGTAACAGGTGGAATCGAATTCACAGATGGACGTGAAATGGTTATGCCAGGAGAAAACGTTAACTTAAAAGTTAAATTAATCGCTCCTATCGCTGTTGAAGAAGGTACAAAATTCTCAATCCGTGAGGGTGGACGTACAGTTGGTGCTGGTTCAGTAACAAAAATTATTAAATAATATAGAAGTAATTACTTCATTTGAAGGATCAGTAGTAAGCTACTGGTTCTTTTTATTTTAAAGAAAAAAGGTAATAAAAAATACGCTTACAAGCGTATTAGTTTGCGTATGTTTTTTGACCTGTTTTAACTAAATGTTGATTATGTAGAGTAAATCCAATTTGAATAGCGTATAAAACTAAGTTTGTAATTTGTCAAATTAAACCAACGATAAATGGAGCAATAACGTCTAAACCTGCTTTAGAACCAATATTTACAATTAATAAAACTCATCAAATAATTCAAATTAGGTTATTAACTTGGAATGCCACAAACATTCAAATAGATACACCTCTTCAATCTTTTAATTTGAAAGATGTAATTAATTGAGGTAGGAAAGCAAAAGTTGTAAAAGCTGGGAAAATTAGTCCTATAACAGTTGTAATTGTAGGTTTAAATGTGAAAACTAAATCATTAGTTAATTTATCTTTAACCATTGCATCAGTTGCAGTTGCTATCTCAGCACGAATTGGATAATCTTTAATAAATAAAGCTATAAAAATAATTCCTAAAATAAAGGTTACTAATATACCTACATATGCAATGAGTTTCTTTTTAAACTGAAATTCTTTTTTGTAGTGATAAAGCAATCCAGTCATCACACCATTGATAAATAAACCTGCCCCATCAGCTACAATAACAGTGATTAAATTTTGTATTGATGTTGCCGCAAAGAACACTCATCCTAAAATTCCAATGTGGAAAATTCAGAAAGAAATAAAATTGATTTCACCAGTCTTTTTATCCTTTAAAACTTTTAAAAGTTGTGGAATAGACAGCGAAATAATTGTGATTGCACTTAGTCAACCAAAGATGTTTATGGCTATTTCTAAATTCATAATTATATTTTACTATATTTAGCAGTTAACTAAACAATAAGGTTTTTTAAATCAGTTTAGAAACTAAAACACTGATTTTATGCATAAAAAAATACAACTGTGTTGTATTTTAGTTTGATGCTAATATTTCTAAAAGTTTTTGTCCAATTGTACCAGTATTGTGATCATCAATTACTGCTTTAGCTGCTTGTTTAGCATCATCAGTAGCGTTTCCTAAAGCGAAACTCATACTTGCAGCTTCTAACATATGAATATCATTTCCACTATCACCAAAAGTGATTAAATTAGCTCTTGTTAAACCAACTAGTTTTAAAAAGTAATCTAAACCAGTTAGTTTTGAAGTATGGATGTGATTAATATCGGTATAAACACCATTAGTTAAGTAAACTGCAAATTCTTCTTTGTTTAGTTTTTCTCTAGCATATTCTGTTACTTCTAGCGCTTCAGCTTCATCGTTTCTAAAAGCTGATTGTACTATTTTTGCTCCTGATTGTTTAATAAAATCAAGGTATTCTAAAAAAGTCATTTCTTTTTCAACTGTTTTATCTTTTTCTTTTAATAAAACATAACCAGCACTAGTTTGGTCTTTAAATACACCTGTTGTTTTATCAGTATCCATTCTAAATGGTTTACCGTATTTTTGGTTTATATCTAAAACTACTGGAATTAGTTCTTCAAAATTCATAGTTCCTAAAACTGTGACAATATCATTTTTAACATCGTACAATAAAGAACCATTTGAACAAACAAAATAATCAATGTGCTTAATAGCTTCTTTTTTTAGAAATCTGTATAAATCACAAATGTTTCTACCAGTGGCTAAAACATTGTAATGTCCTTTTGAATGAGAAGTTTTTAATGCTTCTAATGTTTCAGGATGAATATTATCACCTTTGGTAAAAAGTGTTCCATCTAAATCAAATGCAAATACATATTTATTCATAATTAAGCAATTTTAGTAATCCCTCCCATATAAGGAACTAGTGCTGTTGGTATTGTAATAGTTCCATCTTCGTTTTGGTAAATTTCTAAAATAGCAGCAATAACACGGTCTACAGCTAAACCAGAACCATTCATTGTGTGTGCATATTGAGTTTTACCATCTTCATCACGATAACGAATCATAGCTCTACGAGCTTGAAAATCTCCCATATAGCTAACTGAAGATACTTCTCTAAAACGTTGTTCTGAAGGTAATCACAGTTCTAAATCAACTGTTCTTCTAGAACTAAATCCCATATCACCAGTACATAATTGAAGCTCTCTATATGGAATTTCTAGTTTCTCTAAAACATCTTTAGCATCTTCTAGCATCTTTTCAAATTCAACTAATGCATCTTTTTCACTAGTAACTTTGACTAATTCAATTTTCTTAAACTCGTGTTGACGTAAAATTCCACGAGTATCTTTTCCTGAACTACCAGCTTCACTTCTAAAACATTCAGTGTAAGCTGTAGCTCTAAAAGGAGTTGATAAATCAACGATTTCGTTATTAAAAATATTAGTTAATGTGACTTCAGCAGTTGGAATTAAATATTCATCTAAACCTTCTAGCTTGTATAAATCTTCTTTAAATTTAGGTAATTGACCAGTTCCGTAAAGCATTTGTTCTTTAACAATAACTGGTGTATTAAATTCTTGGTAACCTTTTTGTACATGTAAATCAAGCATAAAGTTAATTAATGCTCTAACTAATCTCGAACCAAAATTTTTATAAATTACATATCTAGAACCAGAAAGTTTAACTGCTCTTTCTATATCGATAATATCAAGGTTTTTTGCTACTTCATAATGTGGTAAAAGTTCTTTAACACAACCACGACCAATTTTGTCGTGTGTTTTGATAATTACGTTTTGATCTTCATCACTACCGACTGGGACACTATCAAGTGGTAAGTTTGGAATTTGTAAAATTAAATCATTAATTTTTTGATTTAAACTATCACTTTCACTACTTAATTTTGCTTCTTGTGCCTTTATTTCAGCGATTTGGTTTTTTAATTCACTTAATTTAGCAGGATCGTTTTTAAATTCACCAAATTTTTTACTTAAAATACCTAGCTCACTTTTTTTGTTTTGAGCGTCATGCATTAATGACCCTCTTTTTTTAGCTAGAGTGACAAATTCATCAAAAATACTAATCTCAAAACCTCTATTTTGTAGACCTTTACGAACTTTTTCTTCATTATTTAGTACAAATTTAATATCTAACATATTGACCCTCTTTTTTCCAGCTCATATTATATTACTTTTTTGATTTATTTTAGGTAAACACTAGTGGTTTTTTCAGCGAAAAAAGCAAATATATTGCACTAAATAAATTTTTATGGATATATTTCCACATTTATACTTTTAAGACTATATAACTAATGAATAAGTGCAAAGTAAGTTAGTGATTTAAAAAGAGCCAATAATTAAAATTATTGTATAATTATATTTGCTTATATAAAATGAATTTTATCAAGGAGGAATTATGAGCAAAAGAACATATCAACCTAATAAACGTAAACATGCTAAAGTTCACGGTTTTAGAGCTAGAATGAAAACAGCTAACGGAAGAAAAGTGTTAGCAGCTAGAAGAGCTAAAGGTAGAAAAAGATTAACAGTTTCAGACAAATAATTTTCTAAACAATGAAAAAGAAATATCGACTAAGAAAAAATTGAGAATTTAGTGCGGTAATGAAATCAAAAACTCAGCTAATTAATAAATACTTAGTTGTTTATTACAAAAAAGCTGATGAGTTTAAAGTTGGAATTACTGTACCCAAAAAATTCGCTAATGCTGTTGGTCGTAACTTATACAAAAGACAATTAAAAGCAATGGTTAGAAATTCATGCCTAATGAACTTACCTTATGAATTTGTAATTATTGCTCGCAAAGAGTTTACACAAGATTCTTTTGACCGTAAGTCAAAAGAAATTTATAAACTTTTTGAGAAATTTAGGAAAAATGAATAGATCTAAACAATTTAATTATTTTACTAATGGAAACGATCCTGTTCAAAAAAGAAAAGGTTTACTGAAGAAAATATTTAAATGATTAAAAGGTATTTTTTACTTTATCCTTTTCGGATTATCAATGACAGGGTGTATTCAGTCAATGATTGTTAAATCATCAGGTACAGTTGGTAACGGTATCGAGTTTTATAACAACAAAGACGAAATAGCTCCTAGAATCAACACATTCGTTCTAAAAAACTCATTAACTAGCGTAGATGAGGCTTCTAGTAATGCCGCTAGTGCTAGACAATTTGTGTCTACAATTAAAAATATCATAAGCGAAAATAAAGCTTCAGGTAACGACTTACAAAATGCTGTTAAGGAAGCTGAAAACTACATTAGTAATACTCAATCAAAAGATTGAAATACTACAGATGCAAAAAATAAGTTAAACAACTTATTGGTTAAATCATTTGAAAAAACATCATATTTACCATTATTATTTTTAGATAGCAATATTAACTATAATGCTGAAAACTTAACATATGATGATGACAATGAAACAAAATTAATTACTGGTTTAATTAAACAAACAGAACAAAACGGTGGTGATTATGGAAAATATAAAACTTTCAACTCATCAGTTCGTTTTGTTGGTAGTTCAGCACACGACAATGGCGTTTTATTAAACAGATTAAAATCACTTGGTTTTGCAGTTCCAACCAATAAACAAGGTAATGTTCAAGTTTTAAAAAGAAATGCACAGTACGCATTTAAATCTACTACTGAAACTAAATACGTAAGTCTTTTTGGTGGTACAGAGATTCCAAAAATGTACTTCATTAAAAATGCTAGTGCCAATGGTGCTTTAGCACAGGCTGGAACAACATCTGAAGGTCAAAAATACTATTCACTTTCATCAACAGAAAAAGAAATTCTAAATGTAGAAACATTAGTTGAAAAACTAAATATTCAAAACCCATATGCAATTTCAACACTTAAATATAACCAAGACATACTAGTTGCTTTATATAACTATCAACTTGGTGAAGGATCACATTTCTTAACTTTAGTTAGAGATTTAACGAAAGATCCAAACATTACTCCTGATCAATTCATTAAATCAATCTATAATCGTCCAAATAATTCAACAGATGAAGATTGAAAAAACTTTACTTCTAATTTAAAAAGTGATTTAACTAGTGACCAAGTAGCTGCAATTGATGCACAAATCGAAAAATGAAAAAACGATAAAATCATCAATGAAGCTGACAAAACACAAAATGCTGATGTTGCTAAAAAATATTTAACAAACTTAGCAGTACTAAAAGGTTATGTTGCTCAATTAGAAGCAAAAATTGCATATTTACCTACCGCAAATGCGGAAACATTAAAACAATACTTTATTACCGAAGAACAAAAAACTAAAGGTATTAATTCATTAAAAGAGTTAGTAAAATCAACACAAAAAGCTATTACTGAAAATGAAAACAAAACAACTGAATTAAATAAATATGCTGATGCATTATTTAGACAACAGTTTTTAACAAACGAAACTTTCATTAATATCTTAAAAACTGATTTTCCTACAAAAATAGTTCTAACAGATTTAGAATTTTCATTGTTAAAATACTATCAAAACGTAGTAAATACTGCTTTAGTACAAGCTAACTATGTTGAATACAACAACAAGGTAGTAACAGAAAAATTACCAAAAGATGGTATTAACATAACAATGTATTTAACAAGTAAATCAGCTATTGAGTTTGAAAATTCAAAACCTAATAGCACAAATGATGCTGAATCAATTCTAGCTCTTAAAGGTGATGTGGCACAAAGTGCTATTACTTCATGAAAACAATCGTGAGAACTAGGACCATTCTTTGGATTATTTGTTTATCCATTAAGTAAATTTGTTGGTTCAATGCGTAGTTCATTCGGTGACTGAAATGGTTGAGGAACAATTTTAGCTATTTTAATTGCTGTTATTATTACTCGTTTAATATCATTAGCTTTAACTTTCAAAGCTACAATGATGCAATCAGTACAAGAAGACTTAAAAACTAAAAAAGCACAAATTGAAGCTAAATATGTAGGTTTCGAAAATAATAAACAAATGAAACTTCGTAAACAGCAAGAAATTTCTCAACTATATAGTAAATATAATATTAACCCACTCGATCAATTTGGATCGATGTTACTTGCAATGCCAATTTTCCTAGCGATGTGGCGTGTAATTCAGTCGCTACCTCAATTAAAAGCGACAGTATGATTAGGATTAAACTTCTCTACAACTTCATGACAAGCTGTGCTTGGTGGACAATGAGTCTACCTATGAATTCTAATTGTAGCTATTTTAGCTCAATTAGCTTCACAAATTCTTCCACAGTTATTAAACCGTAAGAGAATGCGTGAAAGAGCCACAGCTGCTGAAATTGCTGCACTGAAAAAATCAGAAAGAACGCAAAAAATTCTGATGGTTGTTATGGTTGTTATAACCGTACTATTTAGTGCTGGTGTGCAAGTTTACTGAGCATTTGGTGGTATTTGACAATTATTCCAAGTTTTAGCAATCCACAAACTAAAACACTCTGATTGATTCAAAAACAAATATTCCAAAAAAGCCCTCAAAAAAGCCTAATTTATAATTAATACTAACAACTCACTTGGTGGGTTGTTTTTTTTACAAAAAAATTAAAAAAATATTTTGCTTTAAAAAGTTTTAGTATATAATAATAACAAGTGGTTATAGCAAAGAGGTACACCTGATCCCATTCCGAACTCAGTAGTTAAGCTCTTTAGTGCCGACGATAGCCGAAAGGTGAAAATAGGGAGCTGCTTTTTTTATTTTAAATTTTTTAAATAACTAAAGAGACTATAACCAAAGTCATGATTTTATGCATTAATTTGATAAATAAACTATAATATTCTTACACTAATTTAAAGTCATGAAAATCAATGTATAAACTAGATAGTTAATATTTTTTACTATCTAAACTTCACAACACTATTTACAATAAATTATTAAAATTCTAAAACGTTGAAATAATCATATTAAAAGTTTTATAATTTAATAATTATGCATCAATTTAAGCATACGTATGCTAAACAAGCAAATTTTAACTTTTTGATATAATTTAAAATATAAATATTTTAACCTTGCGTAATAGGAGCAATATGGCTAAAAATAAAGACAACCACAATACAGATACAGAAAAAGTAAGTTTCTGATTTAAATTCAAAAAAAATAATAAAGAACAAAAAGAAGCAAAAGTTAGAAAAGTTAAGGAAGAAAGAAAAACTTACTTTGATCGTCTAGCTGATTTAAATGCTAAATACGATGATGATAGTAAACCAAAAGATGTAGAGATTGTAACTAACAAAAGTAAGAGAACAAAAAGAAACATTATCATTCTTTCTTTACTTGCAGCAGGGGCGTCTACTGCTATTGCTGTGCCTTTAGCTATTTCTCTAACTGCAGTTAATGAAGTTGCTGCTTATCCTAAAAACGAAAACTTTGGTGCAGTTTACAAAAATGGAACTTTAATCAATGGTTCACAAGAAAACTATGGGTTAATTAATACAGATGGTCAATCATTAGCAGATAAAGCTAAAAACCAACGTGAAGCAATTTACCGTGAAGCTGTTAAATACTGATATAATGAAGAACAAAAAAGTTCTGTTTTATACCAAAGAAAATATAATGCAGCAATCGAGTCAGCAAATAACGGTTTATCAAGAAGAACTGATTTAGCTCTTAAAACTTGAGATGAGTTAATGCAAGAAGCTACAACAGAATTAAATGATGAAAAAGAAAACCAAAAAACTACTTATGGACTAGAAGAATGAGAAAACAAATTCAAAGCTCTTCTTTTAAGTAAATACGGCAACAGTAAAACTGAACAAGAAGCTATTGCGTATTCAACATTTAAAAAAGCAGAAAAAGATGCTTTAAGAAGATTTGAAGTTCAAACTGTAAAAATGCCTGCATTTTTAGTAGACGCAGTATATTCAAAAAATGAAGTAGTTGTTAGTTCAAATGGAACTAGAGAGACTATCGGAACTAAAGGAAATAAAATCTTCACAAACTTTAAAGACGGATCAGTAGCAGACAATTTTAATGATACAAACGCAGTTTTATATTTTAAAAATGCTTTTGCTAAAGATGATGTTGTAGTTTTATCAACTAAGTCATTTATTCCTAAATTCCAATCAGCTATTCCTCAATTTAATAAGTATGTAGCTGAAAACAATGTAGGTATTAGCACAAATATTTTACTTCCAGGTGTTTTAAAAGGCGGAATTAACCCAACTGTAACAGTTGATGATAACGCCAAAACAGTTTTAGCTAACTTACTTAAATTTTCAAATGTTTTAAATGCTTCTGGGAATGCAACAGCAGTAAGTAACTTTAATTACGCATTTAAAAAAGATGCTTCTATTCCTAATTCAGGTTTCTTTACACATACAGCAAACGAATTTATTGAAAACAATAACTCTACTGATGTTTCATCAGTTTTTGAAACATATAGACCATTATTAAGTTTAAGTACTGACAAATTTGCGTCTAGTGGTGTTACAACATTAAACAAAGAATACTTAAATACAGCTAACTTTGTTTATGCTTTAGCTAACTCTACAACTGATAGTATTTTTAACAACAAATTAAATGAAGTGGCTTTATTAAACTTATTTAAAGATGTTTACACAGCTTTAGAAATCCCTACTTCAGATGTTCCTAATAGTTCTACACAAAGTTCTGATGTTAGAGCATCAGTTGAAAAAATCAACAGAACTATTGATCAAGTAATTAAAAACGCAACACCTGACCAGTTAAACAAAGTATTATTAAGTATTTATCGTGCAACTAGTGGAAAATTATTAATTGGAAATAATTCTATTTCATCAGAAAATCAACTTTCATTGATGTATAAAGTTAGCGATTTAGGTGGATATTTAATTCCAACTAATAAAGGTGTTCTTTGAACAAGAAGAACCGCATTAGATAAAGCCGCTTTAATTTCACTAATTCAAAAAGATATGAATAATATCTGAAACGATAGAACAGAGTTTCTAAAAATTGCTCAACAATTAACAAGAGAAAGTCAAGTTCCTGCAATGGTTAATGATGCTTTAGCTGACGTTAAATTCAAAGCATCTCTTAAAAAATCTACTAATCCAGAAGTTAAAAAACTTACAGATGCCCAATTAAATAAAATTCAATCAGAAATTCAAACTGTAAATAAATTCCAATCATCAATTGAAAATTCACAAGCTTTACAAAATGCTAAAAACTTCTTAAATACTGAAGCTCAGAAAGTTGCAAATCCAAATGTTAAAATCCAAAACGGTAAAATTGTATTTGTTTTTGGAAACACAACCCAAGACGCTTACACATCTTTAGAAGGTGTTATTAATCAAGTTTTCAATAAAGAAGGGGGTAGATAATGAAGAAAATTTATAAATGATTTCTAACTGCTGCTCCTACTCTTTTAGCTCCTATTGCGATGGTTTCATGTGGTCGTGATGTAAAAACTTCACAAAGATTAGCTCAAGAAAAAGCTTTTGAACAAGAATCTACTAAAACAACAGTAGAAAAACAATACTTACAAAGTACTTTAGCAAGCTTATACAACGTAAATAACGTTCGCCAATTAACAAACAATGCTCAATATAAAAAAGACGCATTTAATGCTTATAATTTATATTTACAAACTCAAAAAGCCAAAGACATTGGTTTTATGAATACTTTAGCAATCAACCAATGATTACACCAATCATTAATTGACACTGAATTATCAGCTAAATTAATCGATCCAGCCTTTAATGGTTTAACTGAAACAGATTTTTGAGCTTTATATAACAAAGCTGAAACAAATGTAGCTTATGAAGCAAATAAATTATTATTAGTTTTAAAATACTTCACACAAGACTTTACTAACGATAAAACAGTTTCAGAAGCTGATAAAAGTAGTTACGATTTAAAGTATTACAACCTAATTAAGTACACATTGGATAAAAAATACATTCAAGAATGAACCATCACAAAAGAAGGTGCTGATGTATTATTTAACCAATCTAATACAGTTATTACAGGTACAAATAGCTACAATCAGTTATTTGAAAACAATGACATTAAAAACCTTGATTTAAACCAAACTGCTGGTTTTTTAGGTAAATCATACATTCAAGGACTTAATGGATATAAAGGTTTTGTAGCTTCAACCAGCTATGAGTTACCTTTTGATAAAGAAAAATTATTAAAAATTACAAGTCTTGATCAATTAATAGGATTTTATGACTTTGCTAAAAAACAAATAGTTCAAGTTGATGCACAAGGTCAAATTGTAAACGCTACTATCGCAGCTTCAAATGGTGATAAAAATAAATTACAAGTGTCATTCTTAAATGTAATTGCTCCTATTAGCCAAAAACAACAAACTACAGTTAAAGAAAACAATATGGATAAAACCGTAGAAGTTGATAAATTAACATTTAACAACACTTTATTTGCACTTCCATCAGTTGATTCAAATTCTAAACTATTAAATTTAGTAGTTTTATTATCAGATGCAGATAGTAACTTATATAAAAATGCTCAAACTCATTTTGCTAAAACTTACAAATTCAAACCAGATGCAAATATTAGTATTGAGTTATACAAAGCCTTAAGAACTTTAGATTTTGTTGAAAAATTAACTAAATTAGAAGACGAAATTGCTAAAGAAGGTAAAAAATAATGCCATCTATTTTCACTAAAATCATTAACCGAGAAATTCCTGCTAACATCTTGTATGAAGATGATAAAGTTATTGCAATTTACGATATTCAACCAGTACAAGAAGGACACTTTTTAGTAATTCCTAAAATACAAAAAACTGATATTTTAGAATTATCAGAAGAAGAATACACATACCTTCTACTTAAAGCCAGAGAGCTTGCTAAAAAATATGTACAAGAAAACAATTGTGATGGATTTCAAGTGCAAATTAACACAGGTGAAGCAGCAGGACAAACTGTTTTTCACACTCATGTGCATGTAATTCCTTATAAAAAGTAATTTCTTAAGTATGACTTCGGTCATACTTTTTTTACATTTTGGATCGTGCACCAAAAAAACCTGACTCATTGAACAATTTATTTATCATTTTGATTTTTTAGTTTAATCTTAAAATCTTGTCTTTTCCACATGTAAAATATGTTAACTATTTACACTTTTTGTATAATATTGTTATACAAATACTATATGGAGGATTTATGAAAAAAGGAAAGGTTTTATTACTTTTTTCGTCCATTTCTGCAGCCACTTTATTAAGTGCAGCTTGCGATGTTTCAAATAATAATACTGAATCTAAAAAAGCTACTACTGCTGATAAAAAATCAGAAGTAATCATTAAAAATAAAAACAATATGGGTGTTGATATTCATACTACATCTACTACAAATGTAAATTTAGATGCAAATAAAGAAACTGGTACAACAACAGAACCTACACCTGTTGAAACAAATACAGCAACTGAGACTACATCTGAACCATCTATGGATAAAAAACCAGAAAGTGTTAGTCCAACACCTGAGACACCTGAGCCTGCTGAACCAGTAACTCCAACCAAACCTGTTAAACCTACACCTGACCCTGTTACACCGCCAAAACCGAAACCATCAGTAAACACTAATGGATCTGGCTCAACATCAGGAAATAACAACAACAATAATAATACTTCTAGACCTAAACCACCTAAACCTACAAAACCAGCAGAAGTAAACAACAATAATAACTCTACTAACACTAATGCAAGTATTTTGGTGACTCCAGAAGTTAATGTTCCTGAATTTAGTAAATTTTTTAATGAAGCTAAAGAATCAGCTACAAATGAATATCCATCTGTTTACATCACCAGAAATGCTGCACAGGTATTTAATGCCAGCTTCATGTTGATGGCGGCTGAATTCAATATCAGAAATAACGCAACTAATAAACCGAAACTAGCATCACAACCTTACAATGACACAATTTTAATGATTCCAAATGAAGTTAATGATTATAATAAAACACTTAACGGTGAAAAACAAAGATTTAATTTTAAAAATCTGTTAGATACATATGGTGATGTTCTAAAGAAAACTAATGATAAATTTAATGTTGAAGCTGGTCAATTTTCTGTAATTAACAATTCAAATTTAACTGGTGGTGCTATAACAAACCGTTCCCAGGATGAGCACCTAATTTTGAACAAATGAAAGCTGCATTGAAGCCTTATTTAGAAAAAGGTGTTAAGTTATTCGATTTCTACATTCCTGAAATTTCAGTGACTGAAATGTCAACTAACCCCAAAGCAATAAACTGACTATTAAGACATGCTAATAAAATTGTTTTATTAAATGATGGTACTGCGCAACCGTTTAGATTTTTAAATGATCCATCACCAGCTAAAGGTTATATATCTTGAGTTAGAGGTCAATCAAATAGTTATACAAGAGATCAACTTTTACAAAAATGAAATAGCCTTAAACAAAATGTAGATCCATACACAGATTCAAATACTGGTATAGATTGATGACATTTTTTAACACTAGGCGATAAAATGAGATTGTACAACATTGATGGAACATATTGAAAAGGTTTACGTGAATATTTAAAAGCGATCGGTAAAGAAAATAAATCGTTCCAAATTTTTAGTTATCCTACTTTTTATAAAACTATACCTAATATTGATGGCTTAAATAATAACGAATACATTGAATTATTTAAAAGCATCAGTAACATCAAAAATGAGGAATTTACAGATTTATTAAGTTTTATAGATAATGCTGAAGATGCTAAAAACTATGACCCTAAAAAGAAAAACGTTGTATTCTTATCACCAGCTATAAAAAAAGATAATAATCAAATTGCAACTTCATACGAAAAATTTTTCGATGCTATCACTAAAAAATATCCTCCAACACTTTATAATTACTTTTTCCAGTTTCACCCATCGTTTGTTCCTAACACAATTAAATCTTATTTAAGCAACACAGTTGTTAAAAGTAAGTTTGATATAAAACCTTTAATTCTTAAAAATACAGTTTCATGAGAAAATATGATGTCTTTTGACTATGAAAATTTATCAAAAGGTAAATCTATATTTTTTAACGAAAATGATTTTAGAGAAGATTCTAATGATTATAAAACAACTTTAGTAGGTGTACAACCATCATCAACTGTTTTAGGAAGTACAATTTATTTTGTTAAGCAAGCATTTAATATACCGCTGGAAAAAGCCTTAAAATATATCAATCCAACAAACTTCCCAATTCCTCAAAACTTTCATATTTTAACCGGTGTTCCAGTTGCAAACGAAAATGACAACGTAAATATAATGAATCGTATTTACAAACAATACATTGCAACTGGCCAGTTTCATTCAGTTAAGAAATTTCCGATTCTAAATGATAGTTATAAACAAAATATTTGAAATAAAGACGCTGTTATAAATGCTATTTATGCTTCTAAATATTTAATGTCACAATCAGTGGTTAATAGCTTAAAAGACTATGTAAATTCATTATCTGATACTGATCCTAAAATTGCACAAATAGGTAATAAATTAGTAGAGCTAGCAAATGAAGTAGATAAATCAAAATCTTTACTCCCAGATTCATTAACTACAAAATTAGATTTTGCTAAAAAATATTACAATGCGTCAAATAAAGTGGATTTTGATAATTCGTTAGATAAATTAACATCAATTTATACAATAGGTAATAATAATTCATACAGAATTTCTAACGATATCAGAACTAAATATGCTTCAAATTCACTATTTTGAACATCAGAATTTTTAGACAAAAACAATGTATTTTTAAACAGCTTATTATGAAATGATGGTGATGTTTTAGAAAAAGTTTCTAAAACATTTGAAATTATTAAAAAAGCTAATACAGAGTTAGATAAACAATTAAAAGAATTAAATGGTGATACTCAAACCGAAACACACACATTTAATTTAGGTGATAATAAACATTCATTCGCTACTTGAGATAATCATTTACCTAAAATTGAAATTAGTGATTATAGTGGTGATGGAGTTCATGTTGGTTCTGAACATTCAAACAACACAGAAGAACAATTATCACAAATAGTAGCTGTTAAAAATCATGATGATCAAAATAAAACTAAACTTGATGAATGATTCCAAACACATTTTAATGGTGATACCAAAACAAAAGTTGAATTAGAACTTATAAAACAACTAGGTGTATCAAAATTCAAGAACTCAACATTATCAGATACTGAAATAACCTTTAAACATGTACATTTTATTGATAAAGTTTATTCAACACCAGTTGTCACATTTACTGTAAATAATGCTAATAACTCTGAAAATTCAACACATAAGGTTTCATTGGTAATAAGAAACATCTTTAACTCATCAAATAATTCACAAGTATTTTCATCTGTACAAGGAACACACTTTACAGCTGCACCAGGTGCTAAAAACACAGGAACTCCTAACATAAATGATGTAGAATACACATCTAAATATGTCAATGTTTACCTAAATTATGAAGGAGCTCCTATTCCAATTGACGGCATTCCTCTAAAAGGTAATGTTGGTAATGCAGACAACAAGAGTTTAAATGGAACATCTATTGTTGAACATGATACAAATAATAAGTTTTCAGATTGATTCTTAAATACAGATCAAGGGAATGCTTTCCTTGATAGTATTGTTGCATATATAAATAGTTTTGATCCTAAATTTGCAAACCAAAGAGCTTACAATGATAACCGTACAGTTCTAATTGATGGTGTTTCATACGCAGAAACTAAATCACCAGCAACTGGAAATCAAGTGGATAACGACAATAGACCACAACTTAGAATTTGAAACTTTACTCCTAGACAAAATGTTTTAAGGCTATTACAACAAGTTAAAGGAGATACAGAAGCAGTTTACTTACCAATTGGAGCTGCAACTAATCAAGGTTGAATAAATACATTCCTAATTAGAATTCCATTAAGTAAGTTTATTGATAAAGGTGATTTAAAAGCTTATTTAGAGGAAAATAAAGCTACATCAAATAGATAAAATTTTACACTTTTGCAAAATCACTAGCAAAAGTGTTTTTTAACAACTTTAAGGGTAACAAGTTAAATAAGAAGCCAAAAAGTTGTATAATATAAATATTATTAACCGTAAAACAAGGAGTTCTTATGATGATAAAATCAATCGACTCACATAGAAATGAATCTATGTTAGTAAAAGCTGTATTTAAAGGTGACCAATATCCAAAAATTACAGAAAAAAATAATGCTTTAAGTGAATACTTTGAACAAAATGTAGCCTATTTATATTTAGGTGAAAAAGATAAATATAAATACGAATCAGTTGTTGCTACAGCTAAAAAATTAGCTGAATCATTAGTTAGAGATGTTCAAGTTGATTTAGATAGTTTTGTTAGTGAAAAAGTTTCTCTAAGTGAAGTTGTCAAAGCTTTTGTATCAGCTTACAACTATGCTAAAGCTGACATTTATTCAGCTAAAACAGCTAAAAAAGAAGAACAATACAAAATGAGCTTATACACAGCTAAAGATGCTAAAGAATATCAAGATGTATTATTTGAAACAGTAGTTTTAGCTGAAGCTGTAAACTTTGCAAGAAACTTACAAATTACACCACCAAATATTTGTAATTCAGAGTGATTAGCTAAATATGTTGCTGATGATTTAAAACAATACTCAAATTTAAAAGTTACTGTTTTAGATAAAAAAGCTATTGAAGCTGAAAAAATGGGACTATTATTAAGTGTTAACCGTGGTAGCATGTACGAACCTAGAGTGGTTGTAATTGAGTACAATGGAAATCCAGAATCAAAAGATAAAACAGTTTATGTAGGTAAAGGTATTACTTTCGATTCAGGTGGATACAGCTTAAAACCTTCAAGAAGCATGCTAGGAATGAAATTTGATATGTCAGGTTCAGTGTTTGTAGCTTCAGCTCTTAAAGCTATTGCACAACTAAAACCTAAAACTAATGTAGCTGCTGTGATGTGTATTACAGATAATAGAGTTAACGGGGATGCTTCATTACCAGATTCAATTTGAACAAGTATGAACGGAAAAACAGTTGAAATCAACAACACAGATGCTGAAGGTCGTTTAGTTATGGCTGATGGTTTAACATATGGTGTTAGAAACTTAAAAGCTACAAGACTTGTTGATGTTGCTACTTTAACTGGAGCTATTTTAATGGCTTTAGGACATACATACACAGGTGTTTGAGCTACAACTGACAAAGCTTGAGAAGAACTAAAAGTAGCTGCTGAAAAACAAAATGAATTAGTATGAAGAATGCCTTTAGATGAAGCTTTTGCTAAAGAAATCAAAAATTCACCAGTTGCTGACTTAAAAAACACTGATTTATCAGGTTTAGGTGGATCTAACTCTGCTGCTATGTTCTTAAAAGAATTTACAGAAGATGTTGAATACATTCACTTAGATGTCGCTGGAACAGCTGATATTAGCGCTCGTCCAACAGGAGTTATGGTTAAAACTCTAGTTCAATTAGCTTTAAATTCTAAATAGCATTTAATCATAAATCTGCTTTATAAGGAATAAATTAGGGATCTAAATTCCTAAAAAAAAGAAGGTATAGTCAAATTAACGGCTATACCTTTTTGTTTTGTAACGAAAACTGAGTCAATTCCTATATATTTAATTTCAATTGTTTAGCATTGCCTGATGTCTACTTTTTCTGCTTTGTGAATAATAATTTTTTGTATTGGCAGAAATTTATTTAAAAATGTGCTATAATTTTTAATTTTATTTAATAAATTGCATGGAGGTAATAAGATGAAACTAGACTATGCAGCAGCTATAATAAGTTTAAGAGTTAAGCTAAATTTATCACAAATGGCTTTAGCTGAACTTTTAGGTGCATCTTTTACATCGGTAAATAGATGGGAAAACGGCAAATATGCACCAACAAAATTGGTTAAGAAAAAAATAGAATTATTATGCCAAGAAAACAATATACAAATGGAGGTTTTAAAATAATATGGCAAAAGCAGTAAAGAAAACACAGGAATTAACACTTGAACAAGTATTATGGAATTGCCGTGTTGACCTTCGTGGTGTAGGAAGTTTGGATAAGAATAGAGATGCTGTAATCAGCCTTGTATTCTTAAAATTTGCAGGAGATAAATTTAATAAAAGAAGAGAAGCTATCATTGAGGAACATGGCGAAAACCCTATATTCCTTGAAAATGTTGCTTTTTATAATGCAGAAAATGTTTTCTATCTTCCTCAAAATTTAGAGGGTGATGATCAATGGTCTACAAGATGATCTTATATTGTCGCACACGCAAGTGATAACGATATTGCTGTAAAACTAGATAGAGCCTTAAAAGAACTTGAATCTGCCAACCCTTCACTTAAAAATACATTATCAAGGAATCTTTTTGTATCACTTGGAGCAAGCAAAGAAAAACTAAAGAGCCTTATTGACAACGTAAATCAAATATCAGAAGAAAGATTCCAAGTTGAAGACCTTATTGGAAGAACTTACGAATACTTCTTACAACTTTATGCAGCGTCAGGTACTAAGGAAGATGGCGAATTTTATACACCTGCTTGTGTAGTTGAACTTATCACAGAAATGATAGAACCATATGAAGGTACAGTGTATGACCCTTGTTGTGGTTCAGGGGGTATGTTTGTTCAGTCTATGCGTTTTGTAGATGAACATAAAGGGAACAAAAAAGCAATTTCAGTTATCGGTCAAGAAAGTGTTCAAGAAACTTGACGACTTTGTAAAATGAATCTTGCCATCCGTGGTATTTCACACAACCTTGGCAAACAAAATGCATCTACTTTCACCGATGACCAGCATAAAGATAAAAAGGTAGATTTCATCATGGCTAACCCTCCATTCAACCTTAAAAGATGGTGGGCAGATAACCTTCAAAAAGACCCTCGTTGAGATGGGTATGGTGTACCTAGAGAATCTAACGCTAACTATGCTTGGATTTTGCATATGATTTCAAAACTTGACGTAAATCACGGTGTAGCAGCTTTCCTTCTTGCGAATGGCGCTCTTAATGATAGTGATGATGATGAAATTAGAAAAAATATTCTTTTAAAAGACAAGGTTGAAGCTATTATCGTTCTTCCTCATGATATGTTCTATACAACAGATATTTCAGTTACACTTTGAATTCTTAATATGAACAAAGGCGCAGGCGAAATTAACGGACGTAAGGTAAGAGATAGACGAGGGGGAATCTTGTTTATGGATTTGAGAACTTGGGATGAAAATATCGGCGTAATTGAAATTGACAAAGGTAAAAACAAAAAGAAAACTGTTCTTACAAAAGACCAAATTTCACGCATAAAAGAAATATACAATAATTGACAAAGTGTCGATACCACTCTTTATAAGGATGTGCCTGAACTTTGTAAGTCCGTAAAGGTTAAAAAATGGTTTAAAGAGGATGGCACAGAAGGATTAAGTGTAGAGCAACAAGGTTGGGTGCTTACTCCTAGCAAATATATCGAGTTTATTGACCACGATTTGGATATCGATTACGAAACAGAAATGGCTCGTATTCAAGAAGAAATGAAAGCTGTGTTAAAGATAGAAAAAACGTCACAAACAAAGCTAATTAATGCATTTAGAGGTATTGGATATGGCATTGACGAAGATTAAACTTGGTGAACTTATTTCTTTGAGTGATGAGCGTAATGGTCAATTGTATGGTTTAGATGCAGTAAAAGGGATATCCATTCAAAAGAATTTTATTGAAACAAAAGCTTATATGGATGGTGTTTCATTAAAACCTTATTTACTTGTTAAACCTGATTATTTTGCTTATAACACTAATACAGCTAGAATGGGAGAAAAAATTGCATTAGCACATAACACTTCTGAAAATACATATATTGTTTCTTCTTCATACATTGTTTTTTATGTAAACAAGCCTGATATACTTCTTTCAGACTATCTTTTTATGTATTTTAACAGACCTGAATTTGATAGATATTCTCGTTTTCATTCATGGGGTTCAGCTAGAGAAACTTTCTCTTGGGAAGAAATGTGCGATATAGAAATCGAACTGCCGCCAATTGAAACCTAACACAAATATGTGGAAATATATAAAGGTATTGTAGAGAACCAAACTGCTTATGAAACAGGTCTTGAGGATTTAAAACTTGTTTGCGATGGGTATGTTGAAAATTTGAAGAAAACTACAAAATGTGAAAAAATTGGCAAATTTATTGTAGAACTTAACGAAAAAAATGAGGATGGAAAAATTACTCTTGCACAAGGTGTAGATTCCAATCTACAATTTATCCCTGCAAAAAGAGAGCTGAGAGATAAGGAAAGTGGAAAAATAGTCCACAATGGCGAGTTTGCTTTTTGTAAGGTTGTTGCGTGTAATGGTACTTCATTACCTATCGCATTAAGAAAAGGTCAAACTTGTTTTATTTCGAGCTCATACACAATTTTTAAAGTGATTGATGAAAATGATCTAATATCTGAATATTTAATGTTATGGATGAGCCGTGAAGAAACTCAAAGAAAATGTGGTTTTAATGCTTGGGGTTCAACAAGAGACGTTTTTCCTTTTGAAGAATTATGTAAATTAGAAATTCCATATCCATCTATAACTGTTCAAAAATCTATTGTTGATATTTATAATGCATATACTATGCGTAAAGAAATCAACGAGCAATGAAAACAACAAATAAAGAATTTATGCCCTATTCTTATAAAAGGTGCTGTTGAAGAGGCAAAACGAAGTTAGGAGGTAAACTTATGGATTATGTATTTGAAAAAGGTACTTTCAATGAAGAAGATTTAGAAAATGCCATAATTCAGTTATTCCATAAAGGCGAAGGCTATGAGTATGTTCATGGTGACAATACCCATAGAAAGCTGGAAGATGTCATACTTGTTGAAGATTTAAAAAGATTCATTACTTCTAAATATTCTGCATTTGACCTTACCTCTACTGAAATAAAAACTATCATCAAAAAAGTTATTGATGTTGGTAGTAGTGCCTCGTTATATGAAAATAATAAAGAGGCATATTATCTTATCACAGAAGGCTTTGACCTCGCTAGTGAGGATGTTACAAAAGTTGGTGTACATATTGATTTTATTGATTATGAAACGCCAAACAACAATATATTTAAGGTAGTTAATCAATACTCAGTAAAGGGTATCTCTGAAAGACGACTTGACTTAATTATCTTTATCAATGGTATCCCTGTTTGCATTTGCGAATTCAAAACCGCAATCAAAGAAGATACTACCATTTATGATGCTTGAAAGCAACTGACAACTCATTATACAAGTGATATAGAAAACCTGATGAAATATTGCTTTTTGGCAGTTATCAGTGACGGTGCAAACAATAAGCTTGGTAGCATTTTTACACCTTATGAATTTTTCTATTCTTGGAATAAAGTAAATGAAACGCAAAAAGTATCCAACGGTATCAGTTCCTTGGTGAGTTTAATAAAAGGTGCATTTGCCAAAGATAGAATTCTTGCTATTTTACGTGATTTTGTATATTATCCAGAAATTGAAGGAAAAGAACAACAAATTGTATGTAGATACCCTCAATTCTTTGGTGCTAACAAAATGGTGGAAAATATAAAAGACCACCTAAAGACTCAGGGTGATGGTAAAGGTGGCACATATTTTGATGCGACAGGTTGCGGTAAAACCTATACAATGCTATTTTTGACAAAACTACTGATGCAAAGATATGCTAGTGTTTTTTGCAATCCTACTATTCTCATCATTACTGATAGAGAAGATTTAAATAACCAAGCAAGAGATGTATTTGCAGGGGCTAAGCGTTATTTACACGATGACGATATAAGAGCATTTGAGTCTAGACAGGACTTGCGTGATACATTGCTCACAAAGGAAAGTGGTGGTGTTTATATCACTACCATTCAAAAATTCTGCGAAAGCACAGGACTTCTTTCTACTAGAAGTAATATTATTTGTATCTCTGACGAGGCTCACAGAACGCAAATTGATAAAAGCGGTAATATAAAAATAACCGATGACGGTATTATTGATTCAAAGAGTTTTGCTCAGTACTTAAAAGCAAGTTTGCCTAATGCTACTCGTGTTGGTTTTACAGGGACTCCAATTGATGAGACGATTGCTGTTTTTGGTGATATTGTAGACCAGTATACTATGAAGGAATCAAGTGATGATGGTATTACTGTCCGTATAGCCTATGAACCTCGTCTTGCAAGAGTTATTGTTTCTGATGAACAAGCTAGACAAATTGAGGAATATTATAAAAAATGCGAGCTTGAAAGCTCTAACGAAGAGCAAATTATTGCAAGCAAAAAGGCAATGTCGAGTATCTCTGCTATTTTAGGTCATCCTGATGTATTGAAAAAACTTGCAAGAGATATCGTTACACACTATGGGAATTTATGTGCCGAAAAACCTGACATTTTGCAAAAAGGTATGATTGTTTGCCCTGATAGACATTTAGCGTATGCGTTATATCAAGAGATCATCGCAATTCGTCCTGAATGGGGAGTTGCTAAAAAGTGCGAAGATGAAAGTTTACTTACAAAAGATGAACTTGATGAACTTTCTGATATTCCATTTATTAATCTTGTTGCAACGCAAGGTCAGGATGATACTAAGCCGCTTTATAACATGTGTGGCACAAAGGAACATCGTCAAAAATTGGATAAGCTTTTCAAAAACGATAAATCTAACTTTAAATTAGCTATCGTAGTTGATATGTGGATTACTGGATTTGACGTTCCTTCACTTTCTGTAATGTATATCAACAAGCCGCTACAGAGACACACCCTTATCCAAACTATTTCTCGTGTTAATAGAGTTTTTGAAGGTAAAGATAAGGGCTTAATTGTTGACTACATTGGTATTAAAAACAGTATGCTTGAGGCAATCAAAATTTATGGTGATCCTCAAGAAAGCCCTGTTGACGAAATTAAACTTTCTATTGATTTTTTAGAAATCATTTGTCTTTGATAAATGACTTGATGAAAAACTTTAACGCTAAGAAATTCTATGTGGGTAATCCGCTTGAAAGATTGCTTTGTCTTAATGATGCTGCCGAATATGTGCAGTTAAGCAAGGAAATGCTAGATAGGTTTATGAACCTTACAAGAAAACTTCGTATAGCTTATAATATTTCTTTCCCTACAGGCGAATTAAAGGATGATGAAATAAAGCAGGCACAATTCTTCTTAGCAATTCGCGCTATTATCTATACGCAAACCAAAGGTGATGCACCAGATACAGAAACTATGAATCTCACTGTTGTATCCATGGTAAAAGAGGCACTTGCTTGTACAGGTGTAGAAAATATTATGGATGATAAGAAGGAAGTTGATATTTTTAGTTAACAGTTCCTTGAAGAATTGAAAAATATCAAAATGCCTTTCACTAAATTCAACGCATTGCTTAAATTACTTTTAAAGGCTATTTCTAGTTATGGTAAAGTAAATAAGGTTAAGGCTCAAGAATTTAATGTAATGTTAAAAGAGGTAGTAACTCGCTATAACAATCGTGATAAACTTATTTTTACAAGCGAAGTAGTAGCTGATTTTGTCGACGAGCTTTCTAGTGAATTGATAAATATCCTTCATATGCTTAAAGAGGATATAACATCCTTTGAGGTAATGGGCATTACGTATGAAGAAAAGGCATTTTACGATATTTTAATTAAGGTAAGAGATACACACAAATTCCCATATGCTGATGAAAAGTGCTTATTGCTTGCGAAAGAAATAAAAAATCTAGTAGATGACAAGGCTCAATATGCCGATTGATCTACTAGAGATGATATCAAGAGTCAGTTAAAAATGGACTTAATTATTCTGCTATACGAAAACGGTTATCCGCCTGAATGGAATACCGAAGTGTATGAAAAAGTGCTAGAACAAGCAGAAAACTTTAGAAAATATAGCAATTAGAAAAGAATACAATAATAAAATAATAACAAAAAACCACACCATTGAGCTAGTAACTCTTGGATGTGGTTTTTTTTACATCGCTTTAGACTTTCTAATATAAGGTTTTTTATTCAAATATCCATATTACATCATCTTTATGGTTGATTTTTTGTATAAAAAATTCATCACTGTAGTGATGAATTGGATAATTCACAGATAAAGCCTGTTCTAATTAGGGTAATGATAAGTTTAATACTTCTTGTGGTCATTCTTTGGTTTCGTTTGTGATAATAATCTCCTTGGTTAATTAATTTTAAGCTTAAATATATGTAATATATTTAGCGTTTGGTTTTATTAACTTCATTTTCATTTATATAAAAAATTTCGTATATCTGTATTGTAATAAACTAACATTGCAACACAAGCAATAAATGTAATTAATACAATTAAAAAAGGCACAAATAGTATCAATTGTTCTCGTATTAATATACTTTTAGCCCTTTTTAAGTCTGTTTCAGTTAAAGAATTTAAGTTTTTTATTGTTGATTTTGCTCTTTTTAGTAATCAAGGGTTTAAATATATTGTGATTATACCAGTAATAATAACACTAAGTGAGAAAGCGACTACAATATTAATAGTTCGTTGTAGGTCATCCCCTTTAACTTGTTGTGTAATTAATAATTCGTTAAATCTTTCTTCAGTTATTCGACCCAATTCATGTTTATAAGGAATTGTTGTAGCGAATAAAGATACCATTTCTGAAACTTTATATCACATCATGATAATGGTTATGGTGAAAATAATTGATAATATCAAATAAATTACTCAACTTGATATATGAAGTTTCGCTAATTTTGAATGTTTGGTTTTGGTTTTTTCTTTATTTATGACCATAATTAATTATTGTTTAGTGAAACCGAAGATTTCAAACTCTAGTTGTTTATATCTTTCTTCAGAAACTCAGTTTTTAGCCATTTGCATTCCTAGTAGTGTTGAAGCACCAGCTGCATTAGCTACTATTGAACCATTAGCATAACTAACTACAGAAACATCATTTTTTCAGTTGCTTTTTTGTCTAGCTTCTTCAGATCATTGACTTGGGAAAGATGTGTAAGCTGAATCTAAATATTCAAATAAACCAGATTGATATAAAGCGTTAGGAGCATCACAAATTGCGTAAACTGGTAAATTTAGTTCTTTTTGAGCTAAATGAATTTGTTTAAATAATTCTTGATCATGACGGATTGAAGCATTTACAGCTACCCCACCAAGGACAAAAATTGCATCATAATCTTTAAAATCAACTTTGTGTTTAATATCTGTAATATTAACAATTCCGTATTGTCCAGTAGTGTGTTTTACTTCTTTATTAGGATTGTAGTAGTGAATTTCAAGTTCACCATGAAGAGCTCTTTTAAGAATTGATAAAGGAGTTACAAATTCAATATCATTGAATTTGTCATATGTAATAGCTAGAATTTTTTTCATAATTAAATTAACGTTTTCTTTTTAGAATTCCTCTGTAAGTTAGATATAAAACTAACGCAAGTGGTAGAAGCACTACTAACACGAATATGATAATAAATGTTCGTCTTCAAGCTTTGTTTTCTTTAATTCTTAAAGCATCAGTTCCGTCAATAAAAGCAACATCGTTTCTAATCTGTGTTTTAATATCTGCAATTCTTTTTTTATCGTAAAATAGCACAAACACATATAAAAGTGACAATCCAGCAATGGTTGAACCATAAGCTGAAAAGAAGATTGTCATATTACCAAATGCATTTTCTAAAATCGGTTTAAAGTCTAAATCGAAAGTGAACTTAAATCCAGGTGATTGTGATTCAACTACTCAAGGTTTTTGTTGGCTATATAAAGCAGCGATAATGATTAAAATTAAACCACCATAAGTCATGAAAAATCCATACAATCAAGAAATTCTTAAACCTTTTAGAACAAGTGTTCTATAAGCATCCCTTAGTTCAGGAAGAGTACTATCGTGTTTATCACGAGACTGTCTAATTAATTGTTCATTTTTCTTTAATGAACTTAACTTAATTGCATTCTTAATCATAAATGCAATTGAAATTATGAACAAAATAGTAATTCATGCATAATTAGCTAAACCTTTGGTTTGTTTAACTGATTGGGAGAAATTAGCTTTAGTAAGTTCATAGAAATTAAAATCTACATTTAAATATCAGTTTAAGAATGCACCAATAACGCATCCTACAATTAATAAAGCTCAAAATATAATTGAAATAGTCTTAATACGTTTTTCACGCTTGATAACTGTGTATAAGTTTGGATCTAATTGATTTTTAGGGTCTTGGTAAATCCTAAGTTGAGTTTTACCAATATTTGAAGGAACGGTTTGATTAATTACATTAACTCCATTTGTTCCTGTTTGTGTAGGGTATAGAGATGAATCTTTATTTTCATTAGGCATTTAAACCTCCGTTCACTTAGGCATTGTTTCCACTTGCAGAGTTTGTTGAAGCAGGTTTAGAATCAGCTTCTGTATCTACTGCTTCTTTTTCAGATTCAGTTCCTGATATTTCAGTAGATTCATCAGGACGAGTTTCTGTTTCTTTATTTTCTGGTTCCGCAGCTTTTTCATCTGTTTCGGTTGGTTGAGATGTTGCTTCGCCTGAATTAGTTGAATCTTCTGCTTTAGGTTGATCGCCTTGAACATTTGCACTGTTATCATTGTTTTTTGGTGCTGCACCTTCATCAGTTGAAACTACTTTCATGTCATTATTATCTGATGAATTTCCACCATTAGTAGGTTGACCACTATTATTATCTTCAGCAGATTCATTACTTACTGAACGATCAGAATTTGTACTTTCACTAGTACTGTCATTTGTAGGGTTTGTTGGATTTGTTTGGTTATTAGAGTTTGATGGTGAATTTTCTACTTCACTATTAGCATTAGTATCATTACCGAATGTACGTTCAACATTTGGTAATTTTTTAATTAAATCAAATACTAAACTAACTGTTTCTTTTGAATCTAATTTTTCTTTTGTTGCATCTGTTAGTGAATTTTTAACGACTGTGCTAAATACACTATTTAAGACTTCATCAACATCTTTATTAGCTGATTTGACTGGTTTTACGAATGTTTCAATAATGTTTGTAACTGTTGGATCATCTTTGAATTCTTCTCTAATTCTTTCTAAATCCTTGAATTTATCTTTAATTTGGTTTTTTACATTTTCTGTAACTAATTTTTTAACTTCTTCTTTAGTTGCGGTTGGATTTTGTTCTCGAACTTTTGCCTCTTCTTCAGTTGCATAAGTTTCGATTTTTTCAGAAATACCTTTAAGTGTTTCAGTTCCTTCTTTAACTAAATCTGAATTTTCAATTGTTTTAACAATTAACTCTTTAACACCTTGTTTTTTAACAGCATTATTTAATACTTTAACGATGTTATCAACCTCTTCAGCATTTTTGTTATCTAATTTTTTACCATCAATTAATAATTGTGTAACATTTTTAGCATTTTGAATTGCTTCAAGAGCATCTCTAAAATCAATTGCTAATCCATTAATATTGGCAATATCTTTATTTCCAGTAATAATTAATGAGGTGAAGTTTGTTAATTTGATTAGTGGTTTATCTTTTTCGTCCAACGTACTATAAAGTGATACTACAGCTGAAGCTGCTGGTGAAGTTGCCACAGTAGTAGCACTAGCGTAAACTAATCTTAATACAATACGTCTTTTTCTATTTGGTTTGTGTTTTTTAATAATAATGTGAATTGCAAGTGCAATTATAAAAATTAATATGTTTAGTGAAATGAATGAAATTAGTGCGACTACTAGTGATAAAATTGGTAGAACATTACTTACTAGTTTGTTTAGCACATCTCGATTTTCTTCTTCCAACAATCAGCTGAAGTCTTTATCATTTGCGATAACTTCTTGAAGTTTGGTCACGATCTCATCATTTATTTTTGTAACTACTAAAATGGTAATAATAGGTGTTAAAATCAATGTTGCTATTGTTAAAACACTTCATTTTAGTCTTAAAAAGAAACCAATAACAAATGCAATAACTAATCATAAGGCTAAAAGCGCCATTACGATAGGAAATGCATTGTGTGCTACAGATAAAATTTTATTTAATTGGCTAATAACCTTTTCAATTGTTCCATCATTAGCCGCAATTCTTGTTCCTACATCTGCGTATATCATAAATTAAATATATTCTGCTTTCTTATTTTTTCTTCATGGATCAGAAGTTTTGATTCGGTCGATAAATAATCTACCTTGAAGATGGTCTAACTCATGTTGAAACACAATAGCTAAAAAACCTTCAACTTCAAACCTTTTTCAAGCTCTTTCGTAATAACTGTAAGCTTGTACTACCAATTTTGTACTTCTATGTACATAACCTTCTTGGTTTGGTCATTTTTCATCAACACTTAAGCAACCTTCACCTTCACTTAAAGCGATTTGTTTATCACTTTTTGAAATAACTTTAGGGTTAAATAAAACATCTTTGAAAATAACTTGATTAGTATTATCGTCTTTTACATAAACATAAAAAACATTTTTTAAAACACCATATTGAACTGCAGCAACACCGATTCCAGGACGGAATTCAGTGTTAGGTTCTTGTGAATTATCAATGTGATAAATCATTTTTTCAGCAAGCTCAATATCTTCTTCTTGCAATGGGATTGGAACGTCTTGAGAACGCTTCCTTAACACGTTTTCAGGGAGTTGGACTAATTCAACTTTATATTTTTTATTCATATCTAAATTATATAATATAATTTATTTAACGTGAGAAAACTACGATTTTCTCGCACTTATCCACAAGGGGTATAGTCTTAATGAATTATTTACTCGCAGTCATTATAAACATTGGTTTTATGGTTTTTGGCTACCTAGTTGGTTCGCTAAATACCTCAATTATTTTAGGTACATTATGAAAAAAAACAGACATTAGAAAGTTCCACTCAAATAATGCTGGAGCTACTAATTCTGCTAGAGTTTTAGGTAAAAAATTCGGTCTATGTGTTTTACTTTTAGACATAGTTAAAGGTGCTGCTGTTGTAGCGATTGTACAAGGGTTAGCGTTAATTAATCAAGTTGGAGAAACTTATTATTTTTTACCCATTTTAGCTGGTTTTTCTTGTGTAATTGGTCATATTTATCCAGTCTTTTTCGGATTTAAAGGTGGAAAAGGTGTAGGATGTGCTATTGGTGTTTTAACTGCTGTTAATGTAGTTTTATTTGTAATTGCAGCCATTGTATTTTTCTCAGTGGCATTAATTTGAAAATATGTTTCATTAGCAAGTATTTTAAGCGCTGTAGCTATGATTATTTTTGGTTTTGTACCTTGAATGATTAACGGAACTTTAACTTGAAACACTGAATTTGTAATGCAATACTGGTATGTCACTTCAATAATCTTTGCTTTAACTTGTTCATTAGTTATTTTCGCTCACCGAAGCAATATCGTAAGACTTTGAAACAAAACAGAAAGAAAAATTAATCTATTTCACAAAGCCTAATAGCTAGGCTTTTTCATTTTAAATGCATAAAATGCTATAATTAGCATATTATGCTAAATATCGTTTTATACCAACCTGAAATTTGTCCAAATACTGGAAATATTATTCGTACTTGCTTTGCTTTACAAGCTAAATTACACATTATAAAACCGATAGGTTTTGATTTGCACCCTAAGTGATTGAAAAGATATGGTGCTGGTAGAATGTTATCGGATATCAGACATGAAATTCACGATAGTTATGATGATTTTTATAAAAAATACAGTGATAAACAAATTAATTATGTAACCAGATATGGCTTAAAAACCTATACAGAAGTGGATTACAAACAACAATTCAATCAAAAAGGTGAGCTATGATTTATGTTTGGGCGTGAATCAACTGGAATTGATAAAAAAGTTTTAGCTAACAATATTGATAATTGCATTAGAATACCGATGGTTTCAGCGATGCGGTCAATTAATTTAGCCAACTGTGTTTGTATTTTAGGGTTTGAAGCTTTAAGACAACTAGATTTTATGGATCTATCACTATTTGAAGTCGAAAAAGGAAAAGATTTTTTACTTAAAATCAAAGAGGAAAATTAGTGGAAAATTTTATTTTACGCAGTAAAAATAATCCTAAAATCAAAGAGTTTAAAAAACTAAAAGATAAAAAATATCGTGATTTAACTAGTAAGTTTTTGGTTGAAGGGTTTCATTTAGTAAATGAAGCGCTAAAAGCCAATTTAGTTGTTGAAATTTTAGAAGAAGAACACTGAAATGTTTACGAAAATGCTACTAAAGTTGATCAAAGTATCATTGAACTTTTAGCATTTACAAAAACTCCTCAAAAAGTGGTTGCAGTATGTAAAAAACCTACAAATAATTCTGTTTCTAATCGTGTTGTAGTGCTAAATGATTTGCAAGACCCAGGAAATATAGGAACAATAATTCGAACAGCCAAAGCTTTTGGATTTGATACTGTCATAATTGAAAATATTGATCCATTTAATGACAAAATCATTCGTTCATCACAAGGAGCAATATTTGAAACAAATATTATAGAAACAAACAGTGCGTATAATACACTTTTAGAGCTAAAAAACCAAGGTTTTAGAATATATGAAACCTTATTAAGCACAAAAGCACAAAAGTTAAAAGAAGTTGATTTTAGTGCTAAAAAATTGGCAATTGTTTTAGGAAACGAAGGAAATGGTATTTCTAGCGAAATTCAAACATTATCTGATGTAGATGTTTATATTCCAATTGAATTTGAGAGCTTAAATGTCGCAAGTGCGTGCGCTATAGTATTAAACGAAATTTACAATAATCGAGGTTAAGATGAATAATATGCTCAAAATTGAAAAGATCTTAGAAGAAATTAGCTCACATCGCTTCCATTTATCACTAGAAGGCTACGATATTCAAGAAGTGAATGCATTCTTTGATACTTTAAGTGCTAGTTTAAAAAATATTGCAGATGATTTAGAACTACAAGCCGAAAATATAGGTGAAAAAGATAAAAAAATCACAGAATTAAATAATAAGTTAGAAGTATTAAAAATTGATAATAGTAGACTTAAAGAACAAATTACAAAACTAGAAGACGTAATTAAAAGGCAATAATGAAAGATATTAAAACAAACGAAAACTTTCAAAATTTAATACAGTGATACCCAGGGCACATGGCTAAAGGGATGAAAGAAATTAAAGAAAACGCTAATTTAGCCAATGTTTTTATTGTTGTTTTAGATGCAAGATGTCCAATTAGTTCATATAATGAAGAATTTGATACGATAATGCCTCAAAAACCAAGACTTTTTATTATTACAAAAAGTGATTTAATGGACAAAAACAAAAAACAAAAAATAGAATCTCGTTTCAAAGGTGAACATGTTTTATGGCTTGATTTAAGAAAAGCTTCAGCCAAAAAAGTAATTCTTAATAAACTAAAAGACATCATGAAAGAAAAAATAGCTCGTGATAAAACCAAAGGTCTATTAGTTACCAGAATTAAATCATTTGTAGTGGGTGTTCCAAACTGTGGTAAAAGTACTTTAATTAATTTAGTCAGTGAAAAAGCTAACTTAAAAGTTGCTAATTTCCCAGGAGTAACTCGAGAGAAAAAATGAGTTGTAAGTGGTGAATTTATGTTTTTAGATACCCCAGGAATTTTATTACCTAAATTCGAGAATCAAGAAGCAGCAATCAAACTTTTAACTATTGGTTCAATCAAATCAGAAAACTTTCCAACTGAATTTATAGCTATAAGCATTTGAAAACTACTTTCTAAATACTATCCTGAAAAATTACAGGCTGAGGGATGTACTCCTAGTTTTGATGATAAAGAAATTTACGCATACATGCATAGATATGGTGAAAAACTAAAATTTTATAAATCACAAGGAAAAATTGATTTAGCTAAAACTGAACAACATTTTATTAATTGAGCAAGAAATTTGGTTGGTGTAACCTACGATTAAAACTAATTTAACTAAATAAGGAATGTTTTAAAATTTAAATATGGGATTTTTTAAAAATTTAATCAATAAAGTTTTCAAAAGAGACAAAGAAGTAAAAGATGTTAAGCAACTTGAGCAATTGCATAACGAAACTCGAAGTGAAGAAATCTTAAATAGTAAAAAGTTTGAAAAATATGAAACTGGACTAAATAATTCATCTAACTTTGGTAAAAAACTTTTAGAGCTACAAAATAGACATTTAAAGGTTGATGAAGAATATTTTGAAGAACTAGAAGAAATATTAATAATGTCCGATATTAACTCTAAATTAGTCGAAATTATCATTGAAAAAATCAAATCAGAAGTTAAAACCAATATGATTAGTGACCCAAAACTAATTGGTGAAATTATTGCCGATCAGTTATTTGTTATTTATACCAATAACTCAATTGTTAATACTAATTTTAACTTTGAAGATGGTAGAACCAATGTTTTTGTGTTTGTTGGAGTTAATGGTTCTGGTAAAACAACTTCAATAGCTAAAGTGGCTAATAAATTCATTCAAGAAGGCAAAAAAGTTTTAATTGCTGCAGCTGATACATTTAGAGCTGGAGCAGTTAATCAATTAGAAATTTGAGCTAATCGAATTGGAGCTGAAATTATCAAGCCTTCTAAAGAAGGTCAAGATCCTTCATCAGTTGTTTTTCAAGCAATGGAAAAAGCAACTGCTGAAAAATATGATTTAGTTATCATTGATACAGCTGGTAGATTACAAAATAAAGTAAATCTAATGAGAGAGCTAGAAAAAATGATTTCAGTAATGAATAAGTTTGTTGATGGTGCTCCTCATGAATCGTTATTAGTTTTAGATGCAACTACTGGTCAAAATGGTTTATCACAAGCTAAAACTTTTAAAGAAGTTGCTAATTTAACAGGAATTATCTTAACCAAACTAGATGGAACATCTAAAGGTGGAATTGTGTTATCTATCAAAGATGAATACGATTTAGATGTTAAATATGTTGCTTTAGGTGAGAAATTAGATGACTTACAAGAATTTGACCTAGAGTTATTTATTTATCAAATGACTAAAGACTTAATTAAAGACTATGAACAATAAATCAATTGAAAATATTACAAAATATTCAGAGTTATTTGCTAAATACCAAAATTTTCTAACCCAAAATCAAAAACAAGTTTTTCACTTATATTTTTTTGAAGATCTTTCATATGGAGAAATAGCTAACATTATGGCTACTTCAAGATCAGCAGCTTTTGACACCTTAAAAAAAGCTATTTCAAAGTTAGAAAAAATAGATCAACAAATGACTAATTAAAAACCTTTATTAACTAAAGTTCCTAAGTAATCAATAACAAAAATCACTTACCTAAAAGTAAGTGATTTTTAATCTATTTCTTTTTAGTTTGCACTTTGACTACACGAGTAAAAATTAAGTAAACTGGTATTAATAAAGATAAAATAGCAGTTCAACCACCCATAATAATTACTGATAAAATTTTAGCCACAGTATCATTTCTTAACATAGCTATGATAGTTAAGATAATAGTAATGTACATTAATCAGAACATAATAAATGCCATAAGTTTCTTTTTACTTGAACCAAATTCATAAAAGAATGCAATTGATAAGTGTGAAATTAAAGCAATTAATGATGCTGATACTGATAAACCAAAACAAGCTAAAACTGCTTGGCTTAATCCTGACATATAGCAAATAATTGTACCTACTAAAGCTAAAATAACTGCTACAAAACTAGCAATTACAGTAGTTCAAGTCAATGATTTTTTACTAATAATAATTCTCATTATTCTCCTTGTTCTAATAGTATATACCAATTAATTAAAAGCTAAAAAAGCTTTTTATGTAAAAAATTAGCAAACTAGTGGGTTTTATGCTAAAATAATAATATTATGAGTAAAAAAGACTATTACGATATTTTAGGGGTCTCAAAAAATGCTTCACAAGCGGAGATCAAATCTGCATATAGAAAGTTAGCAAAACAATATCATCCAGATAAATTAAAAGATGGAACAAGTGATGCTAAAATGCAAGAATTAAACCAAGCTTACGATATTTTAAGTGATGAAACCAAAAGAAGAACATATGATCAGTATGGTCATGATGCAGCAAATGCACACGGAGCTGGTGGATTTAGTGGACAAGATTTTGGTGGGTTTAGCGACATTTTTGAAAACATTTTTTCATCATTTGGTGGAGGATTTGGCTTTGGTGGGGGAGGTCAAAGATCTAGACAAAGTGCAGCTTCACCATTAAGAGGAGCTGATTACAAAGCTAATATTTCTATTTCATTTTTAGATGCAGTACACGGAAAAGTTCTTAAAAAGAAATTCAAAAAATGAGATCTATGTTTAGGATGTCATGGAACTGGTGCTGAAGGTTCAAGTGGTCTAAAAGTTTGTGATTCTTGTCATGGACAAGGTCAAAAATTAAAACAAACTAGAACAATTTTCGGTGCAGTTGAAACAATGGTAGTGTGTGATGATTGTCATGGTACTGGTAAGAAAATTGTTAAAAAATGTTCAATGTGTCATGGTAAACAATACATCGAATCTACTAGAGAAACCACAATTAATGTACATCCAGGAACTAGTTCTAGCACAAGATTAGTCTTAAGTGGATATGGTGATAAGGGACAAAATGGTGGACCTTGTGGTGATTTATATATAACATTTACCGTTGAAGAACATCCGTTTTACCACCGTGAAAAGAACCACATTTTCCTAGAATTTCCAGTCTCTTTCCAAGATGTATTATTAGAAAACGAAGTTTTAGTACCTACTCCATATGGAAACGAAAAAATTCGTCTAAAAAGAAAATATGAAACAGACACTGTATTAACTCTTAAAGGAAAAGGTATCAAAACACCAAAAGAAACTGGTGATTTAAAACTAATCTTAAAATTTGTAATTCCAGATTACAAAGGTAAAGATGAAAAAGCTTTAGTTGACTTACTAAAATGTTTAAAAGATACTTCAAATGAAGAGTTTGTTAAAAAAGTACAAAATAGTAAATAAATTCAAGTTCGCTTGAATTTTATTTTGTTAATTGATATATTAAGGAAATTGAAATAATTTAATTTATAATTTAATTACTTATGAAAAATAATTATACTGCTGAAGATATTACACAATTAAAAGGTTTAGAAGCTGTTAGAAAACGTCCAGGGATGTACATTGGTGGTACTGATGTACATGGATTACATCATTTAGTTTGAGAAATTGTAGATAACTCAATTGATGAAGCTTTGGCTGGTTTTGCAAATAAAATAGAAGTCACCTTAAAAGCAGATGGATCAGTTGTAGTTTCTGATAATGGTCGTGGAATTCCAGTTGATAAAGCTAAAGGTGAAACTAGAACTGCTGTGGAATTAGTTTTTACTGAGCTACATGCTGGAGGAAAGTTTAACTCATCAGTTTATAAAAGCTCAGGTGGGCTACATGGGGTTGGTTCTAGTGTCGTAAATGCCTTATCTACCAGGTTAGAAGTTACAGTTGCTAGAAATGGTAAACTTTATAGAACAAGCTTTGAACAGGACAAAATTATTGAAAGAACACATGAAATTGGTACAAGTAAGCATTCTGGAACAACTGTTCAGTTTTGACCAGATTATAGTTTTTTCAAAAAAGCTAAATTAAGTGCCAATGTTATTTCAGAAAGATTAAAAGAAAGCTCATTTTTAATTAGTAACTTAAAAATAATTTTAAGAGACGAAAACACTGATACTGTAGAGAGATACGAATATGAAAATGGTTTAATTGCATTTTTAGGTTTCTTAAATGATGCTAAAACTAAAATTACAAATCCAGTTTCTTATAAAGATGAGAAAAAAGGTATCGAAGTAAATTTTGCTTTCCAATGAACTGATTCATATAATGAAACTATTTTTAGTTTTGTTAACAATGTCAAAACTAGAGATGGTGGAACTCATGAAACAGGTTTAAAAACCGCTTTAACCAAAACTTTCAATGAATTTGCTATTAAAGAAGGTGCATTAAAAGGGAAAAATGCTTTTGATGGTGATGATATTAGAGAAGGTTTAACCTGCATTTTATCTCTAAAAGTTCCTGAAAACCTACTTGAATTTGTTGGGCAAACAAAAGATAAATTAGGTACACCAGATGCTAAAAATGTTGTTGAAGAAATAGCGACTAAATATTTAGAAACTTGAATCGCAGAAAACAAACAAACAGCCAAAAAAGTTTTAGATAAAATTAAAAGTACATACTTATTAAGAACGGAAGAGAAAAAGCGTAGAGCTGAAGCTCGTAGTTCTAAAAAAGCTTTAAAAGAAAAAACAGTTTTAAGTGATAAATTAACTCCAGCTACTTCAAAAAATGCACTCGAAAAAGAATTATTTTTAGTCGAAGGTGACTCAGCTGGTGGTAGTGCGAAAAGTGGTAGAGATAGAAAATATCAAGCTATTTTACCATTAAGAGGTAAAGTCTTAAACTGTGAAAAATCTAAACTAACTGATGTAATAAAAAATACTGAAATAGGTACTATTATCAATACCATCGGTGCAGGATTTGGAAAAGACTTTGATTTATCAAAAGCTCAATATGGAAAAATAATCATTATGACTGACGCTGATACTGACGGTGCTCATATTCAAGTTTTATTACTAACCTTTTTCTACCGTTTTATGAGACCTTTAATTGAGGATGGAAGAGTGTATATTGCTTTACCACCTTTATATAAAGTATCAAATAAAACTAAAAAAACTGTTAAGTACGCTTGAGACGAAAGTGATTTAAAAGATATTTTAGATAACGAAAAAGGAAGCACTGAACTTCAAAGATATAAAGGTCTTGGAGAAATGAACGCAGACCAATTATGAGAAACAACAATGAACCCAGAAACTAGAACACTTATAAAAGCAACATTAGAAGATGCTTCATTAGCTGAACGGCGTGTAAGTGTGTTAATGGGTGATGACGTTGCAAGTAGACGTAAGTGAATTGACGCTAATGTTGATTTTTCAGCAGAAGATGATTTTATAGATAAATTACAAAAACCAAATATTAGTGATATTATTTAATTTATTTGGTTTTATTAAGTAAATATATAGTAAAAGAACTCCGTTTTCCTAATTAAAAACGGAAGTGGGGTTATTTTTTGTTCTATTGTTTGTGTAAATAAAAAAACTAGAAACTAAATTCTAGTTTAAGTGTTTTTTAGCTAAATGTGAGTATTTATTAACTTTTTCATGCTTAACTTTAGGTATATTCAATACTAAAGTGTATTCGCCTTTAATTGAGTCTAATGAATTAAAGTGTTCTAATAATTCGCTAGCTTTACCTCTAAATCATTGCTCGTGTATCTTTGTTAGTTCTTTTGCTAAACATAAGTCAGCTTTATCGGAAAATACTTCATTTATATCTTCTAAAGTTTTGAGTAATTTGTGAGGTGAAACATAAAAAATATATGTTCCTTGTTGCAGCTCTTTTAGCTGATTAATTCTTTGTTGAGTTTTATCCTTAATAAAACCTAAAAAAGTAAACTCACTAGTAAAATTAGAACCAACAAAAGCAGTAACGGCGGCATTTACACCTGGGATAATTTCAATCTCAATATCATTTTCAAGCGCTAATTTTATAATCGCAAATCCAGGATCTGAAACTACTGGCATACCAGCATCAGAAACTAGTGCTACATTATTGTTGTTTTGTAATAAACTTAAAAGACCTTTAGCACTGTTGTTTTCGACTACATTGTTATAAGTAATTAGTTTTTTGTTACTAATTTCATAGTGAGCTAGTAATTTGCTAGTTACTCTAGTATCTTCACAAGCGATAATATCAACTTCGTTTAAAGTTCTAATTGCTCTAAAAGTAATATCTTCTAAATTACCAATAGGTGTTCCGACAATATAAAGTTTAGCCATTATACAACTCCATTAATTTATTTAGCAAAATTACTTTTTCTAGTTCAAAATTAATTTTTGAGCTAATGTTATTTTTAAATTCTTCTATATCTACTATAAAAGTCAGTAAGGAAGGTTTTTTATCCAAAATTTTGTGATTTAAAGCTATAGATTTACTAATAAACTGATTTGATGTAGGAATATTTGAGTTTTTAACCCTATAAAAAGCAGTGAAAATGAATTTTAATGAGTTAAAAATTCGTTCATTTTGTTCAGTGTCATCCTTCTTTAAGTATTTAGTTAAAAATAAGTACATTAAAGCTGGATTTTTTTGTTTTAAACTTAAAGATACAGTTTCTAATAGTTCGTTATAAATTGAACTAAAATTACTATTTACAATTGCGTTTGCGCTAAGAAAATCAAAGGAAATGAAGCTAGCTACAGCTGCAAATTCGTTAAATATGTTATTTTTTAAAAACTCATTATAAATAGTATTGCTATCATCATGAAATACTTTAATTTGTTGTGCACGAGATAAAATAGTAGGAAGTAGTGAGTTAATTTTATTTGTTGTCATTAAAATAATTAAGTTATCAACTGGCTCTTCAATACTTTTTAAGATTGAATTTAGAGCGATAGTTGAAGCATTTTCAATGTTTTTTATAACTAAAAGATTAAAACCAATAGAGCTATACTGGTTAACAAAAGAGTTATTATAAAAAGCATTTTCCAATGTTTCTTTTTCAATATTTTTTACTGATCCATCAATAAAACTAATAAAAGGTGGCAAGTGTTCATGATCTAAAGAACTAATTTTAAAGTTAGTAAGTATTTCAATCACAGTTTTTAAGTCTTTATTTATATCAAAACCAAATGGTGCATTTAATAGGTATAAATGACTTAATTTATAGTTGTTTTTAGCAACTGCTAAAGCTTGTAAAATATTTGGTTTAATCATTTTTGAACTTATTTAAGTAGTTAATAAAATTTGGGTGTTGAAGCAGTTTGCTATAAACTTCTTGAAATACTTGGTCAATTTCGTTTCTTGCGTTTACAACAATAAAACGATTAGGTTCACTTATGATAATTTCTTTATAACCTAAATAAACCTTATTGTGAAAATCTTCTTTTTCTTTTTCTAAACGATCTTCAATTAGTCTACTTTTTTGAATTCTAGTTCTCGATTCACTTGGTGTGATGTCGAAAAACACAGTAATTTCAGGCATAGTGTTATCAATAGCTAAATTTGTAATAGCTTTTACATAATCTAAACCTAAACCACGTGCAAATCCTTGATAAGCATAAAAACTATCTACATAACGATCACAAAATACAATTTTGTTTTCGTTTAAAGCAGGTCAAACTACTTTTTCTAAGTGAATTCTACGACTAGTTGTGTATAAAAAAGCTTCAGCAATAGATGATAGGTCGCTTTCAGGATCTAAAATTATTTCTCTGATACGTTCAGCTTCTTTTAAATCTTTTCCACCTGGTTCACGAGTGAAAATGTGTTTTAGATGTGGAAAATCAATTGATATTTGATTAACTATCATATTAATAATTGTTGTTTTACCTGAACCATCTAATCCTTCGAAAGTAATAAACATACGTACCTCACTATTTTTTTCTATTGCTTAATGACATTTTTAAAGTTATATCATCAATATAGTCCACTTGAGCACCGATTGGAATACCGATAGCTAAAGATGAAACTTTTAGATTTAAATACGAAAGTCTTGATTTGATGATGTTATTGGTCATTTCACCTTCTAAAGTAGGTGAAATAGCTAAAATAATTTCATCAAATGACTTTGCATATTTTTCTAGTTTTGATAGGTTATTTTCAGCTTTTTTTAAGTCAATATCATTTTTAATTAGCGTATTAAAAATGAAGTATTTACCAAAGTAATACCCACCATTTTCAATTTTTTGTAGTGCTGCTAAATTTTCCACAACTAATAAAACGTTATCTCTTTCGTCATTGTGACAAATTGAACACTTACCATTTTCAATACTAAAACCACAAATTTCACAAAATGAAATTTGAGTTTTTATTCTTTTAAATAAGTTTGCTAGTACGTTTACATCTAATTCTTCACTAGCTAATATTCATAAAACTATTTTTTCTGCTTGCTTTTTACTTATCCCTGGAATTTTTTTGATCCGTTCAATAAATTCGCTAATAGTAGGTAAGTCAAACATTATAATCCACCAGGCATTTGTGAAGTGATTTTTTCTTGTTCTTCTTGAATTAGGTCAATTGCTTCATTAAATGCAACTACCATTAAGTCTTCTAATAATTCTTTATCGTCTGGATCTACTAATTCCTGCATTAAATCAATTTTTACGATTTGTAAATCACCTCTAATAACAACTTTAATTCCTTGTTTTTCAACTGTGAATTCTTTTTTGTCTAGTTCCGCTTGCTTTTTCTCTAATTCAGCTTGCATTTTTTTAAGTCTTCTCATCATTTCTGGATTCATAATTTACCTCTTTTACATATATTGTTTAAACTCATTTTTTAGATTTTCATCTCAAGCGATAATGTTCATTTTTTTACCAAAAAATTCAGTCAATAATTCTTGAAACTCTTCTTTGTTATTTAAACGTTCATAAATTTGAATTTCATTACTATTATTAACCAAAAGTATTAAGTTATCGTCTGAAATTCAAGCTATTCTTAAGCCAATAATCATTTTAGCTAAATTATATTTTGAACTATTTTTAGGACTTGATTTAGCTAAATGAACTGCGGCTTGCTTAAGCATCTTATTTTGATAGTTACACTTGTTTTTAAGATTTTCATCTTTCATTTGATTTGCAATTAGTTCAAAAAGTTTAACTTTTTCATCCTTTTCGAGTTCAGTTTTATTAGTATCTAAATCAAATAAGTCAGTTTGATATTCACGATAATCAAAATCTTGTGAGTTTGATTGTGAAAAAATATCTGAACTGATTTCAAATCCTTCATTTGGTTCTACTTTTTGATTTTCAAAAGAATTAGCATCAACGGTTTCTAATGGAACTTGATTTACATCTTCTTCATAAGTAGGTTCAAAATCATTTACAAAAGTGTTTTCAGTGTTTTGGTTTGAAGGGTTAGCTTCTTTAGTAAAATACTGACTATTTTGAACATCAAAATGCTCATCAGTTTTAGTCAATTCATTTTCAAAATGTGAAACTGGAGCACTTATTACATTATTTACTGATTCAACAACTGGTTGTTGAGATTGGTTAACACCTAATTTAGCTTGACTTTCTTCATAAGTTAGATTAGCAACATTTCTCATCAGTTTTAATAAACTAATAGATAACATTTCAAATGGTTGATCAATTTTAGCTATATTTCCAAGCAATTCATACATAGAAGCTGAAATTTCTAACGCTAAAGCTAAATTAAGTTTTAATTGTTGAATTTGGTTTACTGAAGCAAAGTTTAATAATTGTGGATTATTAGTTTTAAATAGCACAATTCAGTCTTTTAATAATAAAACTATGTTATTGCATAGAAGTATAGGATCAATACCTTGATTGCTATACTTATCAATAGTAGTTAGAATTTTTGGAATATTACCTGTAGAAATAAAATTAATTAGTTCAATAATTTGTTCAGTCGAAGTAATACCAAAGTTTTCAAATAGATTTGATTGAGTTATAGTTCCGTTTTGGAATGAAATTGCTTGGTCAGCTATACTTAAAGCATCACGCATACCACCACTAGCTAGTCTAGCAATACTTGGTAAAACACTTAAATCGTATTGTATACCTTCTAAATCTAGGATTTTTTCTAAATGTCCAACTATTTCTTTTTCGTTCATTCTTTTAAAGTTAAATTTTTGGACACGAGAAAGAATTGTGTTTGGTATTTTGTGAGCATCTGTTGTAGCTAAAATAAAAACAACATGAGCTGGCGGTTCTTCCATAGTTTTTAATAAAGCGTTAAAAGCAGCTTTAGAAAGCATATGAACCTCATCGATAATAATTACCTTATATCTAGAGTTCATAGGTACTTGCGCTACTTTTTCAACTAAATCACGAATATCATCAACACCGTTGTTTGAAGCTGCATCCATCTCAATAACATCAATATTGTTATTGATTTTTGAGTGACAGTTATCGCAAGCTTCAGCATCATTTTGATGCATACAGTTCACTACATTGGCAAAGATTTTAGCCATTGTGGTTTTACCTGTACCTTTTGGACCGCTAAATAGATAAGCGTGTCCAATTTTATAGCTTAAAATGATATTTTTTAGTGCTTTAACTATATGTTCTTGACCTACAACCTCACTAAAACGAGTAGGACGATATTTACGATATAAAACTTTATAACTCATCATTCTCCTAGTTTTAAATTATATATCTATTATTAATTATATTAATAATAAAACCTATTTTATGAGTAAAAGTGATTAAAAAATTGACAGCATGAGCGTCAATTTTAACCTTTTATAGCTATAATTAAGCAGCTTGAGCTCTTTCAGCTCTTCTTTTATCTCTTGCGTTTTCTTTAGCTAATTTATGTGCTCTTTTTTCAGCACGTAATTTGTTTTTTAATCTAACAACTTTACGCATATTTTTCCTTTTCTTATTTTATTTAATTTAATATGTAGTTCTGCTAATGAATAAGTTTTCGTAACTTTGTATATTTATTTTACAGGATTTTAAGTATTTTAGAAAAATTTAATAACTATGCTTATAATTTGCATTTATATGTTGAATTTACTGTGGTTTTAGTAATTAATTAAGGTAAAAAATGGGTATGATAATCCGTTTGATCAACTGGTAACAGAATTACTTTATAAAACTTTTTAGCTCAACTTTTAATGCTATGATTATTTTTTTATTAAAATTAAAATACAAAGAGCAATTTTAAAAAGGCAAAGAATTAGTGCTTAAATACCTAATTTAAGCAAAGAACCAAGCTTTTAGAAAATTGAAATTCCTAAAGCAGTTTTAAAACAAAGTAAACTTTAGTCATTGAGGTAATAATATGACAGATAAAAATAAAATTTTAGACAAAATTATTAATGAATCACTTGATAAAATCATGTCAGATCGTTTTGGTCGTTATTCAAAGTATGTTATTCAACAACGTGCTTTACCTGATGTTAGAGATGGGTTAAAGCCTGTTCAAAGAAGAATTTTATATTCTATGTTTGGACTAGGTTTAGAGCATGATAAACAATATAAAAAATCAGCTCGTATAGTTGGTGATGTTATTGGTAAATATCATCCACATGGTGATTCTTCTGTGTATGACGCAATGGTTAATATGTCTCAATGATGAAAAATGAACATTCCACTTTTAGATATGCACGGAAACATTGGTTCTATTGATGAAGATCCAGCAGCCGCAATGCGTTACACTGAAGTAAAAATGGCTAAAATTGCTGAGTATATTTTGGGTGATATTAAGAAAAATACCGTCACATTTGCACCTAACTTTGACGATTCTGAAATTGAGCCTACAGTGTTACCTTCAATTTTCCCAAATATACTTGTAAATGGTGCTAAAGGTATTGCAATTGGTATGGCAACAGAAATGCCGCCACACAACTTAAATGAAGTTTTAGATGCAACAATTTTTAGAATTAAACACCCTAAATCACATATTAGTGAACTATTTAAATATATTAAAGGACCAGATTTTCCTACTGGTGCTGTTATTAGAGGAACAAAAGGAATTATCGAAGCCTTTGAAAAAGGTAAAACAGAAAAAGATAATATTAAACTATTTAGTAAGTTCACTACTTACACAAAAGGAAAAAATAAGTTCATTGAAATTACTGAAATTCCATACGGTGTAAATAAATCTAAATTAGTTTATGCAATTGATTGCATCATAAATGAGCAAACAATTGGTGGTATTTTAGAAATAAAAGATCAGTCTGATCGTGATGGAATTAATATTTTAATTACACTAGATGAAGATGCTAATGAACGTAGTATTTTAAGTTATTTATGTCAAAAAACTGACTTGCAAATTACTTATTCATACAATAATGTTGTAATTAAGAATAATTCTCCAGAAATATTGAATTTAGCTGGTTTAATTGATAGTTATATAGATCATGTTAAAGATGTAAAAACGAAAACTATTGAGTATGATTTACATAAAAGTTTAATCAGACTTGAAATTGTAGAAGGTTTTATTAAGGTTAGCGAAATTACTGATCAAGTAATAGCAGTAATTAGAAAAGCTGAAGGTTCTAAAGCTGGTGTTATTAAAGACTTAATAGCTCATTTTGATTTTACTGAGCTACAAGCTAAAGCGATCGCTGAACTTAGACTTTACCGTTTAAGTAAAACTGATAAAGAAGCTTATTTATTAGAAAAAGCTGAGTTAGAAGATTTAATTAAAAAATTAAGATTACTTTTAAGTGATGAAAATGAGTTTAACAATCACATAATTGAACAGCTAAAATTTATCAAAAAAGAGTTCCCAACACCAAGAAAAACTGTGATAGAAGAAAATGAGTTCAACTTTACTTATGAACAATCAGATTTAGTTAAGGAAGAAGAAATTAACATTGGTATTTCAAGACAAGGTTACATTAAACGTTTATCTCAAAGAGTAGTTGATTCGAATGAGTTTACAACTTATGGTTTAAAAGAAGAAGATTACTTAATTTATTATGATAAAATCAGCACCTTAAATAATTTACTAGTATTTACATCGCTTGGTAATTATGCTATTGTTCCAGCTCACAAGTTAGTTGAAAGCAAATGAAAAGACCTAGGGATGCATTTATCTGATTTTGTGGATGTACATCCAAGTGAAGAAATAGTTGCTGTATTTAGTATTAAGGATTTTGAAACTACTGGATATTTTGTTATCGGAACAAAGTTAGGTATGTTGAAAAAGACTTTAATTAAAGACTTTGAAGTTTCAAGAATAAATAAATTTTATACTGCAATAAAACTAGATGATGGTGATACAGTTTTAAATGTATGCTATTCAGATGGTAAAAAAGATGTTATCTTAATTTCAGAAGAAGGATTTAGCACTAGATATTCTGAAATGGAAATTGGTTTATATGGAACAAAAGCCAAAGGAAATAAAGGTATTTACTTATCGCTAAAAGATAAAGTTAAATATTTTACTTGTGCAAATAACGACAATATTATCACAATAACTTCAGATAATGGATGAGTTAAAAAAGTTTCAGTACAATTTATTCCTTATATTCCAAAACATATTAAAGGAAAACCAGTATTTAAGGATTTACTATCAAAACATAAATTTAAAATTTCTGATATGGCTGTAATGGGTCAAGATGATTTATTTATTACAAAAGACACATTAGGTGGTACACATTTAGTACAGCAAAAACCAGCTAGTTCAGAAGAAAACTTAGTAAATCTAAAAATAGATAATATTTATAAGTTAAATATCAAAAAACCACTAAATCCTTTTGATTTAGTGGTACAAAAAGATATCTTTTCAAGTGAAGTTATCACACAAGAATCTAAAGTTATTGAAGAAAACAAACAAAAAGCTAAACAAGCTAATTTAGATATCGAAGCATTACTTAAAAAAGTAGATGGTATCTTAAATAAAGACAAAAAATCTAAATAACGTATTAAAAGGTTCAGGTAGCTGAACCTTTTTTGTAATTTAATTGTTAGTGACAGTGTTATTTAAAAAGTTAAATGTCCACACGGAAAGATAGAACTTAATAACAAAAGAGTAAATTATTTGGTTTTATTCATCTGATTTCTAAACTTAATACGATATAAAAAACAAGCTCACAAAATGAAACAAAATTCATTTGTAAGCTTGAAATTGTATAAATAAATTAGTTATATATGATGGTTGTTTTAGAACATTCCACCTAGTCCGCCTAAACCGCCCATACCAGATGGCATTTTACCTGCTTTAATATTTTTAACCATTTCAGACATTCTTTTAACCATTCCATCATAGTCTGAAAGTAGTTTATTATACTCTTGAGCAGTTCTACCACTACCTTTAAGAATTCTTTCTTTCCTTGAAGCTTGTTTTAGTAATTTAGGATTTTTTCTTTCTCTAGCAGTCATTGAAGAAATTAGAATTTGATATAGTTTCATTTTTTCTTCAGCTTTTTCAATTTGATCTTCTGAAACTTTACTTGATAAATTACCTGGAAGCATTTTCAGAATTTTAGAGAATTTACCTAGGGTTTTCATTTGTTTAATTTGTTCCATTAAATCATCTAAAGTATATTCACCAGTAAACATTCTTTCGACAATATTTTGAGCTTTATCAGCATCGATTACGTCTTGAGCTTTTTCAATTAAGCTCATAACATCACCCATACCTAAAATTCTATCTGCCATTCTTTCTGGGTGAAATAAGTCAAGGTTCGAAACTTTTTCACCTGTACCTATAAATTTAATAGGTAAATTTAAGATATATCTTAAGCTTAATGCTGCCCCACCACGTGCATCAGAGTCTAATTTTGTAATAATTGTTCCTGAAAGCTTTAATTTATCATTAAATGTTTCTGCCACATTAATAATGTCTTGTCCACTTAAAGCATCAGCAACAAATAAAATTTCACTTGGTTTAGCAATAGCTTTAACATTTTCAAGTTCTGTCATTAATTTTTCATCAATTGATAAACGACCAGCAGTATCGATGATAATTAAATCATTTCCATTTTCTTTTCCGTGTTCAATAGCATTATTTACTATTTGTTCAACAGGTGAAGAAACACCTTCTTCATAATAATCAATTTGAATACTTTTAGCTAATGTTACTAATTGATCCACAGCAGCTGGACGATAAATGTCTGCTGCGACTACTAATGGTTTTTCAACCATTTTCTTTTTTCTTAAGTAGTAAGCCAATTTTGCTGTTGCAGTAGTTTTACCTGACCCTTGTAAACCAACCATCATAATTACTGTTGGTTTTTTTTCTAATTTAATATCTTTAGCTTTTCCACCTAGTATGCTTACTAATTCTTCGTGGAAAATTTTTAGCATTTGGTCTGATGGATTTAATTTACCTATAATTTCACTACTTAATGCTTTTTCTTTAACGTTTGTAATGAATGATTTAACTACTTTTAAGTTAACGTCAGCTTCTAAAAGAGCAATTTTAACTTCTCTAGTAATTTCTAAAATATCTGCTTCATTTAATGTGGTTTTTTTAGCCATTTGAGCTAAACTTTTTTGTAATTTTTTTTCTAAAAATCCTAACATAATTAAATTATACAATATTAAGCATTAAGCTAGCTATAAGATAGCATTATAGCTGTTTTTTAGTACTTAAATTGTTAGCTTTCCTATATTCTTCTCTAATTTCTGCGATAGAAATTAGTTTATTATTTCTTAATACACTAAAATATTCAAATGCATTAACTCTTCGTTGTTTTGACATCATAATTCCAGCAATTTCATGCATAGAATCAATTATATTTTTATAACTTAATTTCCCTTTATTATCAACTAAAGTTGCTTGCTCACCATTCTTATGGTAGAAAATTTCTCCAACTTTAAAATAACCATTATCAATTAACTGATTCATTGGTGTTTTTGGTGGTTTAGTATCTAAAATAGCAGTTTCTACTTCTGTTATTTGAGGTTTTATGTTTTGTATCCTTAATTAACCATATTCGATGTATTTAGCATCTTTTTCAATCATAAAGTAATTTCGACCAGTTCTTTTAGCAACAGCAGCTGTAGTCATAGTTCCACCAAATGGGTCTAATATTAAATCGTTTGGTTTAGTGAATAAAACAATTAGTCTATGAATTAAAGCTTCAGGTTTTTGTGTATTATGCAGTTTTTTACCTTCATTATCCTTTAGTCTTTCATTACCTGAACAAACAGGGAAAGTTCAAATTGAACCCATTTGTTTACCGTTATTTAGGTGTTTACCAGTTTTATAATTAAAAGTGAATTTAGATTTCTTACTTTTAGTAGCTCAAATAAGAGTTTCGTGGCTATTGTTTAATCTAGTGCCACTAAAATTAGGTGTTGGGTTTGATTTTTGTCAAATAATATCGTTTATTACTCAAAAACCTAATTCACGTAAAATTGAGCCAATTTCATATATAGACTGCATGCCTTAAATAACACAAATAGCACCATCTTTTTTAAGTGTTCTATGAACTTGCTCAAGTCATTTTTTAGTGAATTCCTTGTACGATTGCATATTTTCGAATTTATCTCAATCATCATCACAACCATCAAATTCTGTTCCTTCAACCCTGTATAATTTTTTTACCTTCCTGAATTTGCATAAAGTAAGGTGGGTCTGCGAAACAAAAATCAAAAGTTTCTGAAGGTATTTTTGGTAAAACTTCAATTGAATCACCTTGAACAATTTTATTTATATATTTATCTTTCATAATCACTACTTATTCTTCATACTTTTTATAAATTTCCTCAATTCCGTACTTTTTAAACAAAGCTGATAATTTTCTTCTTAGTTTCATAGTCGGCATAAATTTAGAATTTTCTCAACGATTTATAGTTTCAAATGTAACTGATAATTTATCTGCTAATTCTTGCTGAGTAAGCATCATTTTATTTCGTAAATTTTTAACCATTAAAGCATAATCCATACTAACTCCATCTTTATGATTTAATTATATCATTAATATGACACTTTAGAGTTAACTAGTTCTTATTTTGCTAGAATTTAACATATAAACTAACTATTTTTGCTTCAATAACTAAAAAAGTTATTTTTTTGCTAATAATAGTAGAGTTTTTACAATTATTTAGCATTATAAAGTATAATTTAAGATATGATTGAACTAAAAGTAGAATATAAAGAGAGGATTGATAAATACATCTCCGCAAACACAGAAATTTCACGTAATGATGCTCGTTTACTAATTGAAGAAAATGCAGTTTACGTTAATGGTAAAGTTGTTATGAAACCGAAATTTATTGTACAAGAGGGTCAAAAAATTTTCATCGAGCGTGTAATTGATAAAGAAGTAAATATTGAGCCTGAAGAAATGGAACTTAATATTTTATATGAGGATGAACATTTATGTGTTTTAGATAAGCCAAGTGGACAAATAGTGCACCCAGCACCAGGACACTATAGTGGGACATTAGTAAATGGGCTACTTTATCATTTTAAAAATAATTTATCAAACGAAAATGGTCTCTTAAGACCTGGAATTGTTCATAGAATTGATAAAGATACAAGTGGTTTATTAATCATTGCTAAAAACAACGAAGTGCATAAATTACTAGCTGAAATGTTTGCAAAACATGATGTAAAACGTTCATATGTAGCAATATGTGATGGAGTAATAGAACACAGTCTTCTTAAGTTAAATTTACCAATTGGTCGTAGTGTCAAAGATCGTCAAAAAATGACAGTTACAAACCAAAATTCTAAAGAAGCTATTACTTATGTGCATATGCTAAAAACATTCTATTTAGATCATTTACCTAAATCACTTGTTAAATGTGAACTAGAAACTGGTCGTACTCACCAAATTCGAGTTCATTTAGAATATATAGGAAATCCAATTTATGGAGATCCAATTTATAACAAGGCCGTGGATGAATTTGGACAAAGGCTACATGCTTATAAAATTGACTTTGTGCATCCAATTACAAAAGAAAGAATTATTTTAACTAGCAAGCCACCTAAATACTTTGATGTGGCTGATTATAATTTTGATGAATTACTATCACAAAACTAGAAAGGAATCGCATGTTAAAAAGATCTGAATATTCGAAATTTAATTCTGTGCCAGAGTTATGAAAACACGAAAAAGATACATTTAGATTTTGAATTGTTGGCTTACTTGTATCATTTATTCTTTTGATTTTTATTAATATTTTAATATCAATCTTTTCAGGTATTAGAATAGCAGAACAATTAGAACCATTAGTTCAAGAAGGAATTAAAAAATTTAACTTCAATGAACAGCAGGCAGCTACTTTTAGAAATAATGTATTAATTGAAGCTGTTGTACGTTATATTATTCAATATATCGTTTTATTTGGGATTTATGGATTCGCTTTACATCGTTATGTATCATCATTAATTAAATCATATAAAGCACAAGATTTTTCATTATTAAGTCGTGGTGTATTTATGTTCGCTTTCTTTATTGGTATTTGATCACTTATGAATATTATTGTGCTTCTAACTAGAGATTCAAGTGATATAGCAGGAGCAAACTGACAATACAAAGTAATTTTTGCTCTTAATATAATTGCTTTAGCTGTGGCCATTGTTAACTGACTATTATTTAGCAATAATGTTAAAGCCATTTATGTCGCATTTGCTACTATCAGATTTAATGAACAAATGCTAGAAATGCAACAAAAATTTAATGAAATGGTTCAAAATGGCCAAAATCCATTTGCTCCATTCGCGCAAGGTATGCCACAAGTGAATTTAAACAATGAGCAACCAAATGATAATCTTCAAAATAATACTCAGGCAACCACCTCGCAAACTGAACAAGAATTAGAAAATAAAAAAGAAAAAGCCGAGTTAAACAAATTATTAAGTTTGCCAAATGAACAACTATTTTCGATTGCTAAAAAGCTAAAAATATTCGGTTATGAAACTATGGAACGTGAAGAATTAGCTCAAACTATTATCAATACTCTTAAAGTAACTAATAAAGATAAATAGCCATTAGGCTATTTTTATTTTAAAATGAAATAAACCTATGCACTCATAGAATTAGCGACTAATTTAGCTATTTGAATATTGAAAATGTAAATAACTAAATTGTGGAATAAATATGAAATTTAAATATGAATTCAACAATTTGTTAACATTGTTTTTTTTTTTTTTTTTGAAATAATTATTGTGTTAACAATAAATATATAATTTCGGTTTGAGTTAGAGTTGCTAAATGTTAGGATATTCGTGATCTTATCACTGAGGAATTAACTCAATTAAGAGAAAAATGTTGTACTCTAGGTACTAGAGGTGTTACAACCATCTTTCTTAGTAATTGAAAAATGTAAAAGGTTACTTACATTAAGTAACGTAGCTTTTAGAGATGGTATTATAGATAGATTTATACGTTTAGGCTTTAGTTTATCATACAAAATACTTAATGCTGTAGGTTTTGGTATTTCACAAAGAAAAGAAATTGTTTTCTTTGTTGCTGTAGGAAATGATAGGGATATCAGCTATCGAACAAATGAGTCAAATTGTTAGGAAGAAATTGATTTTTCTAACATCATATAATTTTTTACCACATTACTACCTCAAACAGGTTTTGTTTCGAAAAATTAGGAGTATTTTTTGTTAAGGTAAAATAAAGTTAAATTGTGTAAATCAATATTAGAGGTAAAACATGGATAATACAAATATTAAAATTGATGAAAAATCATCAGAGAAAAAGTCTTTACAAGGGTTAAATAACAAAGAAATGGATAGTTCGAGTGTTGATACAGAAATCAAGCTTACTCCTGAATGGTTTAAAGCTCATTCCAATGAGTTTGAGGGTATACGTGACGAGGCAAAAAGCCATTATAAAGATTTCAAAAGTAAGTTTGCACCTGAAGTTTTATCTACATTAAGTGGTGAAGAGTTACTCATCAAAATGTTCTATAGTCGAGATTATAACAATGACAATCTTTGCTATTATTTGGAGCACGGTTGAAATGATAGTGAGTTGTTTGGTGAAATTAAAGGTAGGTCGGCACTCAATTTTAACCTTTACTATGAAAGAGGAAAATCTTCTTGGAAGACAGGATCGCCTAGATACCCTAAACTTATTTCTTCGAAAGAAGCTATTGCATTGGGAACTAAGATAAGAGATGCAATTGTCAAGGGTGCAGAAATTATTAAAGCTAACAGAGATATTAGTGATGCAGAAGGATATAATAAACTTTATTCTCAGCTTTCTACAACTATAGGAAAATATGTCAACTTAATGTTTGTTCTAAAATACTACCATTTGCTTTTCCCTGATATGTTTGCTACGTTTTATAATGAAGATTGGCAATATCATGTATTAAACAAAATTGATATCGAACCTTTCAATAGCCGCTTTGTAAGAATGGGGCAAATCAGCTTGTTTGCTAAAGAATGCGATATTGAAAATGTTGTATTTGGTCAAATTATTAATAAGTACTATCCCTTTATAAAGGATAAGAAAAAAGAAGGAAAAGTTAAAGGTATTAGTAATAAAACTTCCAATACAGAATTACAAACATTATCTCCTAGACAAAAGAAAGTAATGCCTTTGAATTTCATTCTTTATGGTGCTCCTGGTACAGGTAAAACATATGCTACTGCAGAATACGCTATGGTAATTATTGAAAACTGTAAGGTTGATTTGAGTCAAAAGACAAGCGAACAGCGTGCTGCATTAATGGCTAAATATATAGAAGCGACTAAAGCTGGTAGAATTACGTTCACAACATTCCATCAAAGTTACGGTTACGAGGATTTCGTTCAGGGATTAAGACCTGACACAAAACAAGGTGGTTTTAACTTTGTATCTGTTGATGGTGTATTTAAGAAAATAGCAGATGAGGCAATTAAACACAGAGACCAAAACTATGTTATTATCATTGACGAAATTAACCGCGCAAATATTTCAAAGGTTTTTGGTGAGCTTATCACATTGATTGAAGGAGATAAACGTTGAGGTGAAATCAACGCTCTTAGTGTAACTTTACCTTCAGGTGAGCATTTTAAAGTACCTAACAATCTTTTTATTGTAGGTACTATGAACTCTGCTGATAAGTCTATCTCCCTAATTGATGCTGCGCTGCGTAGAAGATTTGATTTCATTGAAGTTGTACCTAATGCAGATATCGTAGAGAATACAACTTTAAAAATAGTTCTTACTAGATTGAATGATGAACTTTATAAGGAATTAGATAGCACTGACCTTTTAGTAGGACACGCATATTTTATAGGCAAAACTGAAGAAGACCTTTGTGATATTATGAATCACAGCATTATTCCTTTGCTTTATGAATATTTCTACGATAATACTAACAAGGTTAAAAACATACTTGATAAAACAATAGCAGGTTATAACTTTCAAGTAAGTCCTGCAAAAGTTGGAAGATTAAGACTGGGGAAAAAGTAAAGTTATGATTAAAAACGTCTTTGAAGAAAAAACAATAAAAAATTCTAAGCTACCAGAAGCATGGCGAAGTCAGCCTGCTCTAGACGATTTGGCGGAGTTTTTGCAGCTTAATTGGGAACAAAGAGCAGTATTCTATGAAGACGGGAAAATCGATACTAAACAACAATTCTTAACTTTTCTAGGTCAAAAAGCATTAAGAACAAACAATTACATAGGCACAATTGTTTTCAAAGGTGAACAGTTGAATATCTTTCCAAAGATGTTTAGATTGGATTCTACCGATGATGATGTGTCTGAATTGGACTTAAAACATTTAATGCACAATCTTATACAATGACTCGATTATTGCACTAAAATTGATTATCCGTATATGGGTATAACTAGTGATTTAAATGAATCTGCAGATTTAAGAGAGTTGTTTATCACACTTTATATAAGATATGTAAAAAACGCTTTAGACCGAAGTTTGTTTTATAAATACGAGGAAGAAACTGAAGATCGCAGCGTAATTAAAGGAAAGGTTGATTTGAGAGATTTTTTCTCAAGGAAGTTTCCCAATGGCCAATTAGATAAATTCCGTTGTATATATTCTAACTTTGATTTTGACAACACACTAAACCGAATAATCAAGTTTACTTGTAAGAGCCTTTTGAATGTGACTTCAAAGCAGAATCAAAAGCATATCCGAAATATTCTTACGAAACTTAATGAAGTATCTGACGTCAGATGCACACCGCGTGATTGCGATAGAATTAGGTTGAGTAAATTGAATAAACACTATAGTATTGTTCTAAGTATGAGTAAGATGTTCTTGCTTAATAAAACTTCTACATATAATGTGGATAAGACTGAATCATTTTGTTTCTTGTTCCCAACGGAAGTTTTATTCGAAGGATTTATTGGTGGCTTTATGCAAAGTATACTTAAAGGCAATGCAAAGGTTAAAATCCAAGCGAGTGATAAAACGGTGTTTAGTGATGTCATTTACGCAGGACAGTCTCTTGGTAGAACTATGCGTATGAAACACGATATCCTTGTCGAACACAAAGAGAAAGGTTTATTTATCCTTGATACTAAGTATAAAAAGGTTAACCGATTCGATGGTAATGATGATATTAGAGCAGTTGTTAATGGTGAAGTCAATGCAAATGATATATACCAGGTATTAACCTATGCTAGAACAAGACAAGTTAAGGATGTATATTTACTTTATCCATTATTTAGATATGAGGATATTGAACCGCATAATCCTATAGCAATTAATAAAACAACATCAGGTACAGACCCAATAAATGTTCATCTAGTAAGACTTCCTTTTGTCTTTGAGGATGATATAGAAGAAACAAAAAATAAACTCTCAAAAGTAATTCTAGACATTTTTGATTAAGGAGTAACTAGATAGTTAGTTAACTCAAATCAAAAACTACATGTATACAATATGCGATTAACCTTAAATGCTTAATGTATAGAAAGAAACTTTTACAATAATAAACAAAACAAGCCTATCTAGGAGTAAATCTTAGGTAGGCTTTTCTACGTCCAAAGTATTAAATGCTAACCTGTAAAAGTTATTTGCGAGAATAAAAATTAGTTTTATAAAAGTAAAACAAAAAACCTGCACCACAAGGATACAGGATTTTTGCACACAAACTTCTAATCGAAGCTTATGTAGTGAAAATAAGAATTTAACGATTATATATATTTTATTTAATTTTTTTATTTTTTTATTTTAATTTTTATTGTCCAACAGATGGCTGATTGGACCGATTATCTGCTGGAACGTCTGTTGAATCGTTAACTATAGGATTAATTGGTTTAATGAATTTATGTAAAGGAATTCTTACAAGGAAGGTTCTCAATCAGCCTGAGTTTAAAGCTTGTAATGGGATATACACAGCTTCTCTGTCACCTTTAATTTCTTGTAATCAGAAGTCTTCTCTGACATCTTCTAATGATTGAAGTTTTAAGTTATAACCATCACTTCTAATTGCAGGGATTGTTGTTCCGTTTGCAAATCTTTCAGGTGAACTGAAAATTGGATATGATAGGAATACACCAGTACGACCTGAATTAGAAGCATTATTAACATTAAATCTGCCATCGTACTTATTGATGTAGTTTCTTAAAATAAGTCTTAATTGATTACTTGGATCTTGGCTTGATAGTCATTTTCTTACTTCTTCTTCTTCCACTGTAGAAGTTCCGTTAACTGTAGCTTTATTAGTTAAAACAACTCTACCAATTCTGCTTTTAATAGCTGAAAGGTCAAATGGAATTTCAGGACCATTATAATAAATTACATCATTTAAATATTCATTTGTTAATTTAACATTTTTTTCGTTTACTGGTCTACCTGGAATTGTTGTGAAATATAATGAAGGATATCTTAATTGTTCATTGCTCTCTGTATTTCTTAAAACACTTAAGTCAAATGAAACTTTTGGTGTTTGTCCTTCAGCTAATGTATAACCATCTTTAGCTTTAACTGTGAATGTAACAACTGGTGTTGAGTATAGATTTCTTTGTCTATTACGGTTATTGTTGTTGTCGTAGTAAACATGTTTAAATGAGAATTCAGGAGATACTAATTCAACATTGTTAATTATTTCTGAACCATATTGTTTGATCAATGTATCTACTAAACTAGATCAATTAGAAGTTGTGGCAAATCAAGTAGTTAATTTTTCTTTTAATTTTTTAATATTTTCTGCAACTTTTGTATTAGCCATTGCTAATTCATTAGAAATTACACCGTTACTAAAGTTTCTAATGTTTTCAACATCATCAGCTGTAAATTCGGTTGATATTGCAAAATCAGCAATAATGATTTTTGGTAAAAATTCATTTCAACGAAATACAACATTTTGTGGGTTTTTAAAGTAAGCTAATTTACTTTCGTTTGTTTCACCGTTTAATGATGCTGTTTGGTTTTTTAATTCTTTTTCTAATTTAGCTAATAACTCTAATGTAGTATCAATTGTAGCTTCTTCAGAAACAATTTTATCATCTGTTTCTTTTATAAAGTTCACAAGTTTTAGTGAATCTGATGTTCTTGCAGATGCTCAAACTCTTGGGTTTGTACTGCTGTTAATTGAAGAAACAACATTAGCATTAGCATAATCATAAGCTGGATAAATTACTAATAATTTATTAACAAGGTTATCGAAATCTTGTTTATTTGTAGCGTTATAGTAATTTCTTGGGTAATCTGTTCTAACTTTTAAAGCTTTTAATACTTCAGTTTTTAATGATTTTAGACTACTTAATAAAGTGTTAACTTTTACAACATTGTTTACACTTTGTTCATTATTAACATCTCCGCTTGTATCCACTGTAGCCATTAATTTAGCTTTTAATAAGTCAACCACTGGAACGCTTGCTTTATTTAATTCTGTTTTAATAGTTGAGATTAAACTAGCGTGATGTTCTATATTTGTTTTAGCATCTGTAACTTCTTGTGTTGATGTAAGTAAAGCGTTTTTTAACAAGATAACATTAGCTAATGTGCTTGATAATGTATCACCTACAACTTTTAATTTACTATCAGCTAATGCATTTTCAGCGTTTGTAACTGCTGAATTATATTTATTTTTAATAGTATCAAATACTGTTTCAGCTTCATTTTTTAATTGTTTTGCTGAATTTAAAGACTGATTAAGTAAAGCAACTTGTTCATTTAATTTTGTAGAATCTTCAACAAATGTTTGAACTCTTGATGTAGATGTTAATGCATTTAATTGGTTTTTAAGCCCATTTTTTGCAGCCATTGATAGATTGTTGTATCCATCAATAAAAACTCTAGCTTCAGTTTTAGCTTTACTTAATTCAGCTGAATTAGTTGATGAAGAATTATTTTCTCCACAACTTGCAGCAACTAGTGTTGGAATAACTGCTAATGAAACACCAGCAGATAATACTAGTCTGAATCTTTTACTTTTCATAATTTAATATTCCTTTATATGAGAATGGAAGGATAATCAATAATAAAAATTCCTTTGTACATATATAGTACTATATATTTTATTATTTTAATCATTCAAAATAAATGTGGTTGCTCATTAATTAGTATTTATTCATTTATACTATCTTACAATATTTTAAGAAAAACTAAAATAATGTAATAATGTGGAAATAATGATAAGCAAAATTTGTCCGTATGTATATTTATAATTATATATTAATAATAAATTTAACAAAAACCTGCACAAAAAAATCAATTCAGGTTTTTCATAATTTGTTTATTAATAATTATTTGAATCTAATTAAACTAAACTGTGGATAAAATCAAAATTATTATTTAGGTTTGTTCAATATTCATAATAAGTCGACTTTGCTGAACTTATATTTCATAAAAGAATTTAAGTGAGATTTAACACTTAAATAGTTATCAGGCTTTTGATTTGTTAATTATTCAAAAGTGTAAATTTTACATTAGATTTTTTTGAGTAAATAAAACATTTAATCTGAATACACAAACTTTTTAATTAAAAATTTATTTTCATATAATTTTTTATATGGATAGATATGAAAACAAAATCAAACAAATTTGAAAAATAGAAAGAAATAAATTAAAAGATGAAATAAAGCGAAATGGTTTACCTGATTGATTGGAATTTAAGATACAAAAAACTGTTTCTAGAATGAATTTAGATAAAAAGTACATAAATATCATTAAAACATCGATACTAAAGGATGATTTATTACTATCATTTTTTATGAAAGATCCTAAAAGACAAAATATTTATGAAAATATATTTAAGGATGAATTAATAAAAGAAGGTTTAGATATTCAAAAATTACCTCAAAATGGGTCAAAAGCATTTTATCTGTTAAATGATGAAGTTGTATCAAATCCTGTCAATAAACCTAAAGAACTAAAATCTTTAGATTTTGTAATAAATAAAAATGGTAGACAAATTTACGTTGTTAATAAATATACAAATGAACCTGGTGGAGCTCAAGACGACCAATATAATGATGTTATTACTCAACTTAAAAATTTAGGCGATAATACATGCGATAAAGTTTTATTCTGTTTAGACGGTAATTATTATACGGATGATAAAATATCAAAATTACGTGAAATAAATTATAAAGCGCATATTATCAATATCGAGCAATTAATTAAGCGTAAAAAAGAACTATAAAATTGAATTAATAATTCTTCTAATAGTTTTAAAATCTAATCTTTTACGATAATTACCAGTTTCTAAAACACCTTTAAATGCACTTCATAAATAGTCACAATTATTTTCTCTTAGTTGTAAAATTTTATGATTCAATTTGCCTATGAATTCACTATCAACAATTTTGTTTTCAACCAATAATTTCACTTTATGTCTATCGCTTTTTTTGATTTCTGAATCTGATTTTCAAGAAGAATCATAAAATTTAATATTGTCTTTATTTTTAGTATTATCACCAGTGTTGATACATAAATTTCCTAAAATTTCATTGAATTTAACATTAAAGTTATTATTTGGTTTTAATATTTCTTTTTCTTTATTTAGAAGATTTTCATAACTATCAATAAGAGTATTGTTTTCATAAATTATAAAATCATTTCCGTTTTTTAGATTATCAAAATAAGCTAATGCAACAGGGTGTTCGGTGTCACTGAAATTATTTTTATCAGGTAATAATTGAAAAATCAATAATTTTTCAATTATTTTTTTATCTTCTTTTCTGTTGCTGCTAATTAAAGTGGTAGGTATGATTGCGATAGTGAATCTAACATTTTTTACACATCTATCTAGCGACAATTTGTATAAATCATCATAGTTTTTAAATTCAATATTTAAACCCATTCTTTTGGCTGAATGTTTTGATAAATAAGGTGGATTGGTTACAACTAAATCAAAATTTTGATAGTTTCAATTGTTAATACTATCATTTTGTAATACATTAGCATTTTTAGGTTCTATATCATATGATTGATATTTTAAGTTGGGATTATATTCTTGTAAAAAGGTTATTAAATTATTAGCTCCTGCAAATGGTTCAAGAATATTTTTATTTCACAAATTGTGCTGCTTCATAAAACTCTCAAAAACAGTATTGTTTTTGAACACATTTTTTTCTGTAAAAAATTGACCATTAATAATTTTATTCATACAATTCCTTTTTACTATTTAGTAATCATATTATAGCAATTTAGTGGTTAGATTTTGTAGGTTTTTTTGTCGGTTTATACCAAACGACTATGATAAATTCAAATTCAAGAAAATAGTATTAATATTGAATTTTGTGTTACATAAAAAATGAACCCTATCCTTTGAAAAAATAAGGAATATGGGTTCATTTTATTAATAGATTATTAGTTTCCTTCAAACTGCTCAACCATTTTTTGAGCATCATCAAGAGTAACGGTGAAGAAGCTGGTCACCCCTCTTCTTTGCATTGTCGCACCAAATAAAGCATCCACATTTGACATTGTTCCTACACGGTGTGTAATAACAATAAATTGTGTTTGTTTTTTAAGTTCTTGTAAATATTCTGCATAACGCACAACATTTGATTCATCTAGTGCAGCTTCTACCTCATCCAAAATACATAAAGGAAGTGGTCTAGCACGTAAAATAGCAAATAGAAGTGAGATAGCAATTAGTGATTTTTCACCACCTGAGAATAAACGTAAGTTCTTAACTGTTTTTCCAGGAGGTTGTGCGAAAATACCAATTCCACTTTCAAGTACATTTTTAGGGTCTAAAAATCTAACTTCAGCGTATCCTCCACCAAACATTGATGAAAATACTTTGTGCATTTCGCTGTTTACGTCAGCAACAATTTTTTCTAAACGAGTAACAATAACTTTATCAAATTCAGCGATAGCTTCAACGATTCTAACTTTAGCTTCAATTAACTCTTCATAGTAAGTGCTGATTTGATTGTATTCTTCTTCTAATGTTTCTAATTCTTGAATAGATTCAAGGTTAACGTTTCCTAAAGCTTCAATTTCTTCCATTAATAACTCAATGATTTCTTTTGCAGCTTGCACTGACATTTCTAATTTGTGATTTTCGTAAGCAACTTCAAAAGTTAATTTGTAATGTTGAGTTAAACGGTCACGGCTTTTTTCTAATTGTTCTTTAGTTTTGTTGAATTTAACAAATTTATCTCTAAATGAGTTATCTAATTCCTTAGCTAATCCTTGTATTTGGATAAATTCAGCTTGATATTTATCAGCATCTGCTTTAGCTTGTGTTTTTAGTTCATCAAATGAATCTAAATCAAATTTAAGTGTGCTAATTTGTTTTTCTTGGTTAATAATTTCTTTGCTTAAAGCTTTAACTTCATAATCGATAGAAATTTCATCATTAGTTTGGTTTTTATCAAAACCAATGAATTCAAGTTTTAAATTTTCAATTTTAGTTTCATTATCACTAATTGAATATTTTAACTTGTTAGTTTGATCTTCGAAAATAGCGATTCTACTATTAACTTCGGCTTCATTAGTTTGTAAAAGAGAAATCTTTTTAGTTAATTCATCAATAATTAATTCTAAACCAGTAATTTCTTTTTTTAGTTGATCAATTTTGGTATCTAAATTTAAGGTATCGCCCCCTTTAATTGCACTACCACCTGTCATAACTCCACCGGTACGGACAATATCACCATCTAAAGTTACAATCATGTATTTTTTCTCAACTATATCTGCTATTTTATTAGCTGATTGAATGTTATCGACAACGATAATGTTTCCTAACATATATTTAGCTAAAATATCAAATTCAGCCTCAAAATCTACTAAAGTATTTGCAACACCAATAAATCCTGGGTGATTTCTAATTACAAATAAATAGTCATCTCTAACTGATTTTTCTTGAATTGAAGCAAGTGGGATAAATGTTGCTCTACCACCATTATTTGCTTTTAAAAATTCAATACATTTTACAGCTGTATCTGATTTATCAACAACAATGTGTTGCATAGCTGCACTTAAAATAACTTCCATAGCTTTTTCGTATTTTTCATCAACCCTAAATACTTCAGAAATTAAACCTCTATAACCTTTAAAAGCGTTTTTGTTTTGAACAATTGTTTTAACACCATCGTATAGGCTATTTTTATGTCTCTTTCTATCTTCCAATGTATTAAGATCATATACAAACTTATTTTTACGTTCAGTATAAGTTATTTTTTGTGAATTAAGTCTTGAAATTTCTTGTTTATTTTGGTTGTTTTGTGCTTTTAATTCATTTAATTTAGCAAAGTTTTCAGCATATGTTTCTTTTTGAGAATCAACACTTGATTGCAGTTCTCTAACTTGTTCTCACACTGCTCTTAAACGTTCTTTTTGGTCGACTTTAATTTCGCCACTTGCGATTAAGTTTCTACGTTCGGTTTTACTTGCGTATGTAACTTTTAATTGAGCAACACGAGCTGTTAAATCATCTGATTTAGCTTTAGTTTTACGGTATGAAGCTTCGTATTCAGAATATCTTTCGTTAGCGTTATCGATTTTAGCTTTTAAGTCTTCTAAACTTTTATCGTAGCTAACTTTAGTTTCTTCAACACCTTTTAATTGTTCTTCTAGTTGTGTGTAATCTAAAGTTAAAGCATTGATGTTGTAAGCTAAATATGAAATTTCAACTTCTTTTAGTTCCTCTTGTTTTTGCTTGAATTTTAAAGCTTTTTCAGCTTGTGTTCTTAACGGAACTAAACGTTTTTCCATTTCTTCGACTTTAATTCTAGTTTTATCTAAAGCTACTTCGGTTTGAGCTAAGTTTCTTTCGGCTTCAGTTTTATCTACTTTATATTTAGAAACTCCAGCTGCTTCTTCGAAAATTTGTCTTCTTTGCTCATCGTTTGATTCGGCAATATCACTAACAGTTCCTTGAGAAATAATAGCTAAAGAACTTTTACCAATACCACTTTGCATCGCGATTGCTTTAATATCTTTATGACGACATGGTTTTCCGTTTAAGTAGTAGTCGTTCATTCCTTTTCCGCGTTCTAAAACACGTGTAATAGAAATAGTATCAGGTTGATTTTCAATAGTTTTGTCTGAATTATCAAAAGTAAGTGTAACTTCAGCTTTATCCATTGGTTTTACAGTGGCTGAACCAGCAAAAATAACATCTTGCATGCTATCTCCACGTAATTCCTTTGAGCTTTGTTCACCAAGAACTCATCTAATGGCATCGTTAATGTTACTTTTTCCTGAACCATTTGGTCCAATAACACCAACTACGCCACCATCAAATCTTAAAATAACTGGATCAGCAAATGATTTAAATCCGTGTGCTTCAACTTTTATTAATTTCATAATCTATCCTTTAGTTTGCTTTTCAAGTGCAGCTTTTGCAGCGTTTAATTCTGCTTCTTTTTTATTAAGCCCATAACCTTCACCGAACACTTTATTTTCGTGAATTACCTTCGCTTTAAAGGTTCGATCAGGTAAAGATTCAACAACATATTGAATACTTTGCTTGCTAAAACCTTGGAAAAACTCTTGTAGTTCAGTTTTAGCATCTTTGTTATTTTCATTATGTTCTGCATCTATGATAGGAAAAACATATCTTTCAGCAAACTTTTTAGCTTGAGATATTCCTAAATCAGCATAAATTGCACCAATAACTGATTCAAAGATATCTGCTTGTACTTTTTGTGATTCTTTAACATCCTTTTCCATTTGACCAGGACCTGTTTTTAATATATCAACTAATCCTAATTCTTTGGAAATAGTACTTAAAGCTTCTGTACAGACAACTTTAGCTCTTAATCGTGTTTGAGCTCCAGAATCTAAATGCGAATATTTTGAATAAATATAAGCAGAGGTTAAAAATTGTAACACTGCATCGCCTAAAAATTCAAGCTTTTCGTAATCTCTACCATCAACTTTAGTTGGTGGTTTATTAGCCGATGAGTGAGTCAGAGCTTCAATATACAGCAATGATTTTTTGGGTTGCATTTCATGCAATTCAAAAAATTCATTTAGACTACTGATTTTCTGTATCTTGCTCATCAGAGTGCATTTCCTCTCTTAATTTAGTTAACAAGTCTTTTTCTAAAGCTTCATGTAATGAAGCTAAAGCACTTTGGTAAGCAATTTGATCACTTGAACCGTGTGCTTTTAGTGCTAAACCATTAATACCAATAACTCACGCACACCCTACATTACGATAATCAAGCACTTTAGCAGTTTCTTTAAAAGCTGGTTTTAACATTTTCGCAGCCACTTTACGCATAAAGCTTTTGTAAATGTTTTCTTTTAGTAAGTCCATAAAGGTAAAAATTGCACCTTCATAACTTTTTAATACTAAATTACCACCATATCCGTCAATTACAGCGACATCCACCAGACCTCTAAATAAGTCTCTAGTTTCACTAAAACCTACATAATTTAGGTCTTTTTCATCTTGTAATAAGTGATGTGCATCTTTAGTAAAATCATGTCCTTTATAATCTTCTGTACCAATATTTAATAAGGTAATTGAAGGATTTTTCTTGTTTAACATGATTTTAGAAAAAACATTTCCAAGTTTAGCTCATTCAACCAAAAACTCTGGTTTTACTACTAAATTCGCTCCAACATCCATAAATAAAAACTTGTTTCCATTAATTCCATTACATACTGGCATAAACGCTGGACGATTTACATTTTCTAATCTACCTAATAAAAGAGTTAAAGCAGTAATATATAACCCTGAATCACCACTACTTAAAATCGCATCAACTTCTTTTGCTTTTAACATTTTAACAGCTTCAATAAGTGATGTATTTTCTCTTAATGAACCTCTTAAATCTGATGTATTTGTAAACTTTAAGGTGTTTTCAATATATGAAACATTTTGTGGTAGGTTTTCTTTTAATTCTAAAACGCTAGTTAAATCACCTAGTAAAATAATTTGTAAATTTGGATGTTTTTTTGCATATGCAATTGCTGCTAATGTTGCAGCTTTTGGACCATTATCATTACCGTTTATATCAAAAGCTATTTTAAAATTCTTTGCCATTATTCAGCTCCTATTAAAAAGTGGTAGTTTGGTTGATTTCCTTCAATAATTTCAACCTCTACATCGTATTTACTTTCAATAAAGTTAGCTAATTCATTTGCATCTTGATTAGTTGCTTCATCTCCATAGTAAATACTAATTAATTCCACTTGTTTTTTAGCTAATTTACCAATTATATATTTAGCAGCTTCAATATAAGTCTTTTTAGCAGCAATGATTTTGCCATTTAAAATTGCTAAAAAGTCTCCGTTTTGAATTTCAATTCCATTAAGTTTAGTATCTCTAACTGCTCTAGTTACTTCACCAGTTGAAACATCTTTAATGCTTTCTTCCATCATTTCAATGTTATCATCAGGATCGGTTTGAGAGTTATAGTTTATTAAAGCTGTAACACCTTGAATTTGAGTTTTAGTAGGAATAACAATAACATTACTATCTCTGTATACTTGTGCAGCTTGTTGAGCGACTAAAATAACATTTGAGTTATTAGGAAGCACGAAAATATTTTCCGCATTAACTTCTTTAAATGCTGTAATTAAATCTTGCGCTGATGGGTTTTGAGATTGTCCGCTTTCAACAACGTAATCAGCACCATACTCTTTCATTTTAGCAATAATCCCACTACCTAGATTACATGATACTATTCCACAAACTTTACGTTCTTTATTTGGATTTAGTTCATTTAATCTTTGACTATTAGCTTTTGAATTATTAGCCTGTAAAGTCATATTTTCAGATTTAATTTTGATAAATTCCCCAAAGTTTTGTGCAAAGTTTAATAAATCCCCAGGTTTAGTAGTGTGTCCGTGCACTTTTAATAAGTTTTCATCAACTACTATAACTAGTGATGAAGCTTGTTGAGTTAATTCTTCTTGAAAAAGTTCTTTATTAAATGCATTTGGGTAGTTTAAGTCAACCAAAACTTCAGTACAGTATCCAAATTCACCTTCATACACTTCACTATCACTTATGAAATTTGAAATGTCATATGATTGTTCAGAAACTTCAACAGGTCTACCATTAAAGTACTCATTCATTCCTCATAAAATTGTGTATAAACCTTCACCACCAGAGTCAGTTACACCTACTTCTCTTAAAGTTTTTAGCTTATTAGGTGTTTCATCACAACTTTTACGAGCAAATTGTAATGTTTTATCGAAAAACTCAACTAATGTAACTTCTTTATCTTTAAAAGTTTCTGTTAGGTTTTCACTAATTTCTCTAATAACAGTAAGAATTGTTCCTTCAACAGGTTTAAATACTGCTTTATAAGCCCTATCTTTAGCTCCTTCAAAAGCATATAGCAACTCATTAATTGTTAAACTTTCAAGGTCTTCACAGTTTTTAGCAAAACCACGGAAGATTTGTGACAGAATAACACCAGAGTTTCCACGTGCTTCATAAATCATACTGTGAGCGATTAAATCAGTAACTTCACTCATTGTGTTACATTCGTTAGTGTTTAATGGACTAATAACTGCAGAAATAGTTGAAGCCATATTTGTTCCAGTATCTCCATCTGGAACTGGGAAAACATTGAGAGCATCAATTCTGTTTTTTGCATTTATTAATGCATTAGCACCTGAAATTACTGCTTTAGCAAATTCCTTAGCACTTAAGATCTTATTCATATATGACTCCTTTAATGAACACAATAAGTTTACTTAAGTTAAATTTTCTTTCCTTAAGCTGGAATAATAGTTGTTTGTGAATTTGTGTGATAATAAATTTTGCACTAACATCACCTAAAATGCTAATACATAATTTAATCACAATACCGTCACTAGTTTCTTCGATTTGTACCAAATCTAATCAGTTATCGGTTTCAGAAGCTTTATCATCAAACGATATAGGGTGAAAATTGTAAATACCTACTGTACCACTAATAACAGTCGCTAAAATTTCTTTAATTTCATTTGTATTCATACTGTTACCTCCACAAATTTACAATAGTATTTATATTTTACTAGATAATTAATTTAATTATTATAATTAATAATTATATAGTAATAAATGATAGTTTGTTGTGTTGTGGTTTTTGTTTGTATAATAAAAATATGGCAGAAACAATCCGTAAATGTGTGGTGCTAAAAATAGCCCAAATTGAAGAAAATACTTCAATTGTGACTTTTTTTGATGAAAATGGTACATTTTCCTTAAGAGCACTTGGTTTAAGTAAGATAAATTCAAAAAATAGAATGAATTTACAAATTGGTAATGTAGTTGAAATTGAATATTTTAAAGCTAGACTAATTGGTAGTTTAGGAAAATTAAAAAAGCCACTGCACTAGCAGTTTTAGACTATTCTATTCCAAATGTCGCAACTGCAATTTACAAAATTACAACTAATTTACTAAATATCAAAACTAAAAATCGTTTATATGATATGTTTATTCGTATTATGCCGTTTCTGAATGTTAAAAATGCTGAATTTATAGTTACATATTTTTACGCTCACAGCTTATATTATTATGGAATTAAGTTGCAATTAAAAAGCTGCGTAATTTGCCAAAACCCTAGTGGTTTATACACTTTTAGTCCAATTCACGGTGGCTTTTTATGTTATAAACATCCTAACTTTCAAGTATTAGAACAAAAATACATTTATGGATTTTACAATAGCTACTACAATCTCAAAATGTATGTTGATAACACTGATTTTGAAACTAATTATTTAATTCAAAAAACATATGTTGATTTAATTAGAGAAAGTGGTCAGAAAATTTAAAAAGACAGGATTATTGTTTTCCTGTCTTTTTCTTTTTACGCTTGGCACGTGCTTTTTTAGCTTTTGTGCCACGGATAATTTCGTTAAACATACGTGATTCTTCATTAAAATGTTTATCACCAATTCTAATGTAATCATTTAATGCTTTTTCGTTAATTAATTTATCCTGTCATAAAATTGTTAAGTAATATTCAATAATGCTATCATTAAAAAAGTACTGATATTCATTATACATTGTGATGATATTTCTAATTTCCTCGTAAATTAATTGTTTCAAACTTACTGGGTAATTCATGATTTTTGAATTAGTCGTAAATTCTTCACGATCAACAACTTGCAATTCACGATCTGGGTAACATTTGACATCTAGATCGTAATCGATGAATTTAATGGTATTGTCTTCAAATATTGGTTTTGAGGCAATATTTATATAATAGTAATTACCAATATCTTTTTTTAGGAGAATGATAGCATTATAAAACGATTCTTTTGGTATAAATCAAAGTGCATCTTCAGTATATTTTCAACCAGATGATTCAGAATCAGATTCGGACACTTTTGTTCCTTTTAAATATAGAACAATGTGTCTTTTATTGTGGAAAATTACTTTAGCTTCATTTCATTGCCTATATAAATAACCACTGTGCTTATAGGCTTGAATTGAAATCATGCTACCGACTTTGAGTTGAGAAAAATCTCACTCCATTCTCCCTCCTTACTTATCATTTTAATTTTACACTTATATAATATAAAGCGTTATAAATTGTCCAAATTCATACAAATATTTGAATGAATTAGACTTAAAACACTGGTTTTATAGGTTTAAAAGTTTACAAATATTTATAGATATAAAATTTATTAACTAAAACCTGTTTGCTTGTAATTTTTTATTAAAAATGTGAAAAATTAAACTATTAAAGCTATTTGCTTAATTAAAAACTAGAATTTTATAAAATTATAAAGTAGAACATTCTACATTTTATTTAGCACTTAGTGCTTACATGGAGGTATGTCATGTACAAATATTATGCAAAACTTTTATCAAGTGGTGAAGTGGTAGCACAAGCTCACACTTTAGAAGATCTTGAAGGAAAAATTAAAAGTTTCCGTAGAGGTCAAAAACACGGAGAACATACTCAAGGGAATGAAAAAATCGAAATCATTCATGTTGAGCAAAACCATTTAGAAGGTAAAAAAGCTTCTAAAGAGGTTAAGGTAAAAGTTGTATAACTCCATACTAAAAACGCCAGCGAGAGCTGACGTTTTTAATTATCAAATTTCAAAAATATCTTCTAAAGGTGTATACATTGGGTCATCTTTTGAAACTTTATAAAATTGTTGGAAATCTTTTAAGATTTTAAGTTGCAAATTAACTCTTTCTTTAGCTGGAGAATGAGGATCGGTTAAAAGTTTATTAATTGCAATTTCTTTTTTACTTTTACCTCTTTCACATCAAGCGTAGTTTCTAAAAAACTGGTCTGCATCGAAATCATCTTCAGTTTGAGCTGCAATAAGAGCACTAATAATTCCACCTTGATCAGCGATGTTTTCTGAAACGGTTAAACGACCATTAATTTTCCCAAATGGTGTTTTAAATCCGTCAAATAATTTCACCATTTGTTCTGTTTTTTGCTTAAATGCAGCATAATCTTCTTCAGTTCATCAGTTTACAAATTTTCCATTTTCATCAAATTGAGCACCATTATTATCAAAAGCGTGTGAAATTTCGTGTCCAATTGTCATACCTAAACCAGCATAATTTAAACTTGAATTACGATTAACATCAAAAAATGGAACTTGTAAATACCCAGCTGGAAACACAATTGAGTTGGCTAATGGATTAAAGTAAGCGTTCACTTCAAATGAATACATGCCTCAAAGTTTTCTATCAACTTGTTTTTTATATAGTGATTTAGTGTATTCTGAAATTACTAGTGAAAAGTGATTTAGGTTAGTTATGATATTTCCACCATCTTTATATGGAGTAGTTTTAAGTAAATAATTAACTGGTGAAATGTATTCTGGATAACCGATCATAGGTTTTATATTATCTAGTTTTTTGATTGCTTTTTCAACAGTCGATTTAGTCAATCAAGTGTTATTTTTTAATCTATCTTTATAAACATCAATAATTTTTTGAATCATTTTTTCAACTTCTTGACGTTCAAATTCAGTAAAGTTTTTTTCACCTCAATATAAGCTGAAAATATCTCCATAGCAAGATAATGCTTTTGAATAAGCCCATTTTTTAATAGTTAAAGGTTTTAATGCACCTGTAAATAATTGTTTAATTTTAAAGTATTCTAAACGAGTTTCAGGTGTTAAAATTGCTCCACAAGAAAGAATATGACGCATATACATTAAGTCTCTAAACTTTTCAAAATCTTCGTCATTAAATAATTTATCTAAATTCTCAAAATATTTAGGGTTTGTAATAATGTACTGGTCTAACTCTTGCTTAATTGTTTCAGTTGTTAAAGCAACTAAATCAAAAGTTTTGCTGAATTTTTGTACTTGCTCTTTAGTGTACACATTGTACATTTTTTCAACTTGCATTAATTCTTCACTACTTCAGTGGTATTCAACCACTTTTCTATCAAATTCTAGAGCGTTTTTAATAATCTTTTTAGCTTGTTCTTCTGTTTTACCAACTTGTTGCATATAGCTTAAAACTACACTTGAAATAGTTTTTAATAATTGATCTTTATTCTCTTGTTCGTAATATTCTTTAGATGGTAAAAGTAATGAATCTTCTGATATCCATAATGTATAAATATCATTTTCAACAAAATCTTCAGCAATTTCAAAATGAAAAGGTAAACAGCTAAATAAATCAGAATAATATTGATAATTATCATTAATATCTTTAAAATTTTTAATTGTTTCAATAATTTCCAATTCATTTAAAACAGGTGTTCAACCTAATTTTCTTTGTTGTTTAGTATTTAATAACATTTTGTAAAACATCACAAACTGTTTAATACCATCATTATCAGGCATTTTTTCTTTGTTAAATGCTCACCGATCAACTTGTTTTCTTAGTTTCTTTTCTAGTTCAATACCTAGTTCTGAATATGATGAAATTGAGCCTAAATGGTTTGGAATTTTCTTTTTCTTAATTCAGTGACCATTAACAGCTTCATAAAAGTCTTTTTTGATTAATTTTTCATTCATTTTAGCTCCAATTCTTAACGTAAATTTTATACTTTTATATAATATAAGTATATTATTTAAACTATAAAGGTAGATATGAATAACTTTCTTAGCTTAATCGAAAAACCTACCAGGGTTTTAGTTATTGATTGTGATGATTCTAGGATGCTAGAAGCTAGTATTTTTTTTAAAAATCACAAAAATATTTTATTAACATTGTTGTGTGATGATGAAAATCATACACACGAAAATCGCTTATTCATCAGTGAAAAAGAAAAACAAGCTCTTAAACAAGATTTTCTTTTAAGAAAGAAGAAAAAAGAAACTCTTGAGCAAGTTGATGCTTTGTTTAAAGATAAGCTTTATTCGGCAGCAATGTTAGTTGAACAAAATAAATTTGATGTTTTAGTAGCTGGTTTAGTGCATAATACAGCAAGTGTGCTTAGGTGTGCTCTGAAGTGTATAGGTGTAAAAAATGGTGTTAAAAGAATTTCTGGTAATGCAATTTTAACCAAAAATAAAGAGCAATTAATTTTTGCTGATGTTGCAGTTAATACCAAAGTTAATCAAGCAACTTTATTAGAAATTGCACAAAATGCTGCTTATTTTGCTAAAAGCTTAAATATTGAACCTAAAGTAGCATTTTTGAGTTATTCTACTAACTTAAGCGCACCAACTAAAGAGGCTTTAGCAATCAATAAAGTTGCTAAAAGATTTGCTAAAAAACATAATGATATTAAATCAATTGGCGAAATTCAATTTGATGCAGCAATTGATTTAGCAACTCAAAAACAAAAATTTAAAGTTGAAAATCCTGAAAAATATAATGTAATGGTTTTCCCTAACCTAGATTCAAGTAATATTTCTTATAAGGTTGCTGAAAGATTAGGGAATTATAAAATGAGTGGTCCATTTATTAGTGGATTAAACAAAGTTGTTAATGATCTATCTAGAGGTTCTTCGGTTGAAGGAATTATTGAAACTATAGTAATTTCAGCATTACAAGCACAAAAATAAGGGGATAAAATGGAAAGCAAAGTTCTAGTTATTAATGCAGGTAGCAGTTCAATTAAATTAAGTTTATTTAAAAAGAGTGATTTAACTTTAATTGCTAGTGGTTTGGCAGAAAGAATCACACTCCCAGAAGGAAGAGTTGTCATTAAACACAATGGAAATATTCATGAAATGTTTGTTGATTTAGAAAATCACGAAGTAGCAGTTGAAAAAATTTATGAATTAATGCAAAATATCAGCTTAGTTGAAGATAAAAGCGAAATTGCAAACATAGGTTTTAGAGTAGTTCATGGTGGAAATTACTTTTTTGATGCAACTAAATTAGATAAAGATGCTATTTCAAAAATTGAAGAGTGTTCAATTTATGCACCACTACACAACCCTGGTGCTGTACAAGCTATTTTAGGATTTAAAAAAGTGTTTCCTAAAGCAAAATTAAGCGCAACTTTTGATACTTCATTTCACACTACAATTAATAAAATTAACCACACATACCCAATTCCTAAACAATTAACTGAAAAATATGGAATTAAAAAGTATGGAGCTCATGGTATTTCGCATCAATACATTACTGAAAAGTTAGCTAAAGTGTTAAATAAAGATAAAGTTACTTTTATTAATTTACACCTAGGTAATGGTGCAAGTTTATGTGCTGTAAAAGATAGTAAATCATTTGATACTTCAATGGGCTTAACACCATTAGCTGGAATTATGATGGGAACAAGAAGTGGCGATATTGACCCATCTATTCACGAATTTATTAAAACTCAAGCTAAATTAGATGTTGTTGAATTTACTGATATGTTAAATAAAGAAAGTGGTTTATTGGGTGTATCAGGTATTTCAAGTGATATGCGTGATCTAAGAGGTTTAGCAAAAGAGGGTAATTTAGATGCCGAATTTGCCATCGAATTATTTGCTCAAAAAGTAGCTGATTACACAGCTAATTACGCAAATAAAATTGGTGGAAAACCTGAAGCTATCGTATTTACAGCTGGTATAGGTGAAAATGACTTTAGTATTAGAAAAAGAATTATCAGCAAACTATTTTTTAGAAACATTGAAATTTGTGATCAAAGAAATGAAGCTGATTTTACAGATTACAAATTAATTTCTACTGATAATAGTGAAGTTCCTGTCTATGTAATTAGAACTAATGAAGAACTTTTAATTGCTAGAAATGCAGTAATGTTAGATGAAAAATAAAAAAATAGCTCTCTTTCCAGGGAGCTTTAATCCTATTCATGATGGTCATTTAAGCATTATTAAAAAAGCAGCTAAATTATTTGATTTTCTATATGTAGCTGTCACAATTAATCCAGATAAAGAAAAAGCAGATATAGCTAAAAACACTGAAATTGCTATACAAGAAGTTAAAAAACTTAACTTAGATAATATTTTAGTTATTTCTAACCCAAATAAATTTACAGCAGATTTGGCTAGAGAACTAAATGCAACTTATTTAGTACGTAGTGCAAGAAATAACATAGATTACGAATATGAATTAGAAATGGCTGAGGCGAATTTTCAACTTAATAATCAATTACAAACAATCTTGATTTTTCCTGATTTTGATAAAATTGAATATAATTCAACTATATTAAGACACAAGGAGAAAATGAATGTTTAAGTTTGTCCAATCTAGTTCAGCTAAAGAGAATTGATACAACCACAGCAACTATGAAGTAGCATTTTGGGGTCGTTCAAATGTTGGCAAAAGCAGCTTAATTAATGCTATTTGCAACAATTCAAAAATGGCTCGTGTGTCTAAAACACCAGGAAGAACACAATTATTAAACTTTTTCGAAAATGAACTTGGTGCTGTGTTTGTCGATTTACCTGGATATGGATATGCTAAGTTATCTCAAACCCAGCAACAAAAAATGTTAGATATGATTGAACAATATTTACTTGAAAGAAGTAACTTAAACCATATTTTTCTACTTATTGATGCTCGTCATGGTATTCTAAAAAATGACCGTGAAATTATCAATTATTTAACTGAACTAAATCGTTCATATACTTTAGTTTTTACTAAAGCGGATAAACTAAAACAAAAAGATAAAAGTGCTTTATTAAAAAGTATTGCTAAAGATCGAGCAGAATTAAATTTTAATGAATATTTTATTGTGTCTTCAGAAACAAACTTTGGGATTGATAATTTAATTACAGCGATAAATGATAAACTTGGGGGAGAAAATGAATAAAAAAACCAAAATTTTAGTTAGTTCAATGTTAGCTTTATCAACTGTTTCAATAGCTGGAATTGCTGCTACAGCGATTGCGATTGCTCAAACTAATGAGCAAAAAAATGAGAACTTAAAACTAAACCAATTCCTTAAAAACTTTAAGTTAGTAGCAAGTGGTTCTCTAGCTAAAAAGAATGCTAATAAACAACCAAACTACACAATTTATCCAGCTTCTTCATTTACAAGCAATCATACTTGAAGTGCTTATTTATTAGATCACAATCAATACCCAATTTTATATTCAAACCAAAAATTCAATCCAAGTGATTGAAAAACTATTTTATTCGGTAAACCATATGGTAGCAACTCTTCAGATGGAAAAACAACATCTTCACCATCAAATACACTTTTATCTCCAGAAGAACTTGATAAAAAACTATTTGTTTTAGAAAATATAAGAGATGCAAATCCTTTTTATGAAGTAGTTAAATTCATCACTCAAAACCCAGGTGTTCAAGAAGGTTTTTTTGCCAGTGGTAAAGATGCATTTGATGCAGCTTACCGTAGAATTGAGTTTGAATCATTTGCTAACGATTTAACTGGAGAATTATTTTTACGTTTAACTTTAACACCTATTAATGATGCAAATCAAGATAACCAAAAACAAGAAAAAGTAGTTCATACTTATGTTTTAAATGGCTTTAACAAAAATACCAATTTTATAGATGCTTTGTATCACTTTGATGATGTTGAATACACTAATGCTGTATCACTAAATAACAGTGCATTTACTAAATACCAAAATGCTACTGAATTTATTAATGCAGTAAACGAAGCAAATAGCGATGATACTAAAAAAACAGCACTAATAAATGAATTATTAAACTTACCACCCAAACCAAACTATGTTTCAATCGATTTATTAAAATCAAAATTAACTGTAACTGAAAATAATGGTGAGGTGCAATTATCATTCATTATTTCTTTAACTAAGAATATCCCAGCAGCCAAAAGCAACAATTTAGGCGCATATGAATCTAAAGATGTATCTGTTACAAAATCATTTACTTATTCAGGTTTTAATAACAGAGGATAGAGATTATTTAAAAATCGCAAGTAACTGCGACTTTTTTTATTCACTGATATGTTTTTAATTAAAATTACTCTAAAAGATAAAAAATAATACCAAAATATTTAAGTTAGTTTATTTCCTATAGTAAAACCAGCCTAAAAGTTTTTCTTATAATTTGATAATTTAAATATTAATACTATAATTCTAATTAGTAATTAATATGATAGTTTATTTTATTGCATATCATTTAGTTTAGTTTATATGTAAAGTCGCAATTTTGATTGACGACTTTTTCTTTTAAAAGAGTAATAATGCTGTGGGAAGAATATTGGTTTTAGATAAAAATCAACCTTTATAACTTATTCACCTAAAAAGAAATAGTAGCTCAATTAAATTCAAAAAAGTGGTTATTAAGTTAAAATTATGACAATTTTTCACAATTTTTGCCAATTTGTTTAAAAGTCTATAATTTAAATATATTCAAAAAAGAAATTTTATGAAAGACAGATGTTATGTAATAACATCTAGAGGTTGCTATGAAACATAAGCATAAATTTAAAAAATTATTATTACCATCATTAACAATTTTACCGATTATGGCAGTCGGTCTTGTTTCTACTTCATGTAATGAAGAAAAACCAGTTAAAAAAGCAACTAAACCAAGTCCTAAAAATGATAAACCAAAAGATACAAATGCTAGCACAAGTACTAGCGAAACAAATACTAAGCCAGTTACTTCAAACACCAATACAAGCGAATCAGTTTCTACAGAAACTGATGGGACATCTGCTTCAACTTCTACAACCGAAACCTCATCAACTTCAACTACTGATAACTCAACTAGTACAACCACAACCACTCCTCCAGTAACTCCAACAAATAGTGGTAGTGGCTCAACGAATACAATCACAACTACTCCATCAACAAATACTAAACCTAGCACAGGAACAACTAACGGAAGTTCATCAACTTCAGGCTCAAGTAATTCATCAAGCGGAACTAGAACTCAAAGCAATGGTGGAACTTCAACAAATACTGGTACATCAACTAGACCAAGCGGAGGAGGGTCAACAAGTAGCAATTCTAGTGCCTCTTCAAGTGGTAGTGGTTCAACGAATACAAGCACAACTACTCCATCAACAAACAATAAACCTACTAAGCCTGCAAATAACACAGGAAGTACAACTAATACAGGTGGATCAACCAGTGGTGCAAATAGATCAAGTGGAAATGGAACTACAGGTGGTAATTCTGGTACTTCTTCAACAGGATCTGGATCAAGTTCAGGAAGTGCTAATGCTAAACCTAGTACAGGAACAACTAACGGAAGTTCATCAACATCAGGTTCAAACAATTCATCAAGCGGAACTAGAACCCAAGGCAATGGAGGAACTTCAACAAATACTGGTACATCAACTAGTCCAAGCGGATCAGGTGGAAGTTCAAGTTCTGGGGCATCGAGTCAATCAGGTGGCAATAATAAACCTTCAACCAATACAAGTGGTAATTCTGGTTCAGTAGGTGGTACTACTACAACACCAAATACTAAACCTGTTAACCCAAAACCAGCCGTAGTTGAAATCCCTAAAGACCAGTGAGTTAAAACTAAAAACCCTGGCATTCACCATTATGAAAAATTTAAATTATCACCTCCAGATACAACACAAGAAAGAAGATTTTTAGATAAAATAGCAACTATTATCACTGCTGCAAATGCAGCAACTAATTCAAATGATTGAAATGCAAAAATTAATAAATTAGGTGCATTAATTAATGAATCAAACTTAACAGAAGACGAATTAATTAAATCTGGAGCTTCTATGTATTCTTCTAGATATGACTTTGTAAGAAGCGACTTAGGCGACGCAGTAAAAAAAAGTAGTACCAAGCAACACTGAAGTTAAATTCGTTTCACTAAACAATAGCCCAAGAGAATTAGGAACACTAGGTTCAAAAATCGGTAATGATAATAGACCATTAGAATTTAATATTGACTTCTTAGGTGGCAAATATTCATTTTTAGAAAGAGGACAAAGAATAGGTGGTGGTGGTGCTAACCCAAATAAAATGATTATATGAAATACATACGGTACGAAAAATCCTTTATATTTTGCAAATGGATTTATAAATGACACAACCTTAAACCAAACTGGTGGAGTATATGATAATAATACTGGTATTTATGTTAAAGGTTTAGGATTCAATACAGATGAAAGCGATCCACACAGATTTAATGTGCCAGATGATACTGCTGTTGTTATAACATTACAAAAAACAACAACACCTGGTTTATATAAAATATGATTTTTAGGTGCTAATGCTAATAAATATTGAATGGGTATTTATTCAAGAGGTGCTACAAGACAAGATAATATAAATGATCAAAGATGACTTGGTTTCTATACATTTATCAGAATGAAATAATGAATTTTAAAAAGCTGCTAAGCTGCAGCTTTTTTGTTTTTTTTCAATGCCAAATTATTAAATTATCATATTTAAAATAATGTTAAATAAGTGGTAAAATAATAGTAATAAAAATATTAAAAAATCAAATTAGGAGCATTGATGAAAATAACAAATAAAAGAACTAAATTAGTTGCTACTATCGGACCTTCAAGTGATAACTACGAAACAATGTTAGCACTTGTTAAAAACGGTGTTACATGTATTAGAGCTAACTTCAGCCACGGTTCATATGAAGAACAAGGAAACAAATTTGATTTAGCTAAAAGAGTTTCACAAGAATTAAGAATTCCAGTTTCATTATTATTAGATACAAAAGGACCAGAAATTCGTGTTGGTAAAATGAAAGATGGTGCTCAAGTTGTTACAGCTGGATCAGAAGTTTTAATTCACACAACTCAAGAAGCTTACCAAAACCTAGAAGGTACAGCTACAGAAATTTCAGTTGCTTATGATATGGCACAAGACTTAGTAATTGGGAACCAAGTTTTATTAGATGATGGTAAATTATCAACAGTTGTTACAGAAGTTGGAGCTGGATACGTAAAAGTTAAAGCTGAAAACACACACAAATTAAAAACAAACAAACGTATTAACTTACCAGGTGTTGACTTTACATTACCTTTCTTAGCCGAAAAAGATATCAACGATGTTAAATTCGGTATTACACAAGGAATTAACTATGTTGCTGCTTCATTTGTTAACTCAGCTAAAAATGTTAAAGAGTTAAGAGAGTTATTAGACGCTAATGGTGGAAAACACGTTCAAATTATTTCAAAAATTGAATCACACTTAGGATGTACAAACATTGACGAAATCATCGAAGCTTCAGATGCTATCATGGTTGCTCGTGGGGATCTAGGATTAGAAATTCCTTACTACGATGTTCCTTACTACGAAAAGAAAATGGTTAGAAAATGTCGTGAAGTTGGTAAACCAGTTATTGTTGCTACACAAATGTTAGATTCAATGGAAAACTCACCACACCCAACTCGTGCTGAAGTTACTGACGTTTACTACGCTGTTGAATTAGGTGCTGACTCAACAATGCTTTCAGGTGAATCAGCAAACGGAAACTTCCCTGTTGAAGCTGTTAAAACAATGACAGCGATTTCAAAACGTGCTGAAAAAGAATTCTACGGAAGAAACTACTACCCAATTCAATTAGAAAAAGTTTGAGAAAATTCAGACCAATCAGATAAAAGAACAAAAATCGCTTACGAAATTGCTAAAAAAGCAATCGATGGAGAATTTAAATTTATCGTTGTATTATCAAGAACAGGTTCATTATTAAAACAAGTAGCTAAATTCCGTCCAAATGCAACAATTATTGGTATTATTGAAGACCAAAAACTAAACAAAGGATTTGGAATTTACTCATCAGTATTTACATCATTAGATTCACAAGCTTTATTCCCATTAATTAAAGGTGATCACTCAAAAGCTGTTGAAGCTTTAGTTCCATATGGAATTCAAAAAGGTGATAGATATGTTGTTGTTGAAAACGACAAAATGACAGAACACGTTGTCAAATAGTCTAATTAGTTACTAATTATTAATTATATTTATTAAAAAAGCACAATGTTAATTTTCATAACAAGTGCTTTTTTCATTCCGTTATCTACTAATTTTAAGCAAAAGAAATATAATATAGGCACTTATATAATAAATATCAAATGCCAAAATAAATTTTTCCTATAAAAAGGAGGTCAGTATGAGTAAGAAAAACCTTAAAAAATGATTCTTTTTATCATTTATTTCATCAGTTATTGCTCCCATAACATTAATTAGTTGTACTGATACATTAGATAATAAAGATAAAAATACAAAAACTGAAAATGCTACCGACAAAAATATAGACGCAAATAGTTCTGTAACTGTAGATCCAGCAAATCCAGAAGTTCCCTCAAAACCAATGTATGAAGAACGTGAAGGTGACAATAATAATGAAACTGTTATAACAAAAGATAATATCAATCTTTCTTCAGTGGCTACAGACGCCAATGCAACAAATACAGTCGAAAGAAATAATGAAGTTAAAGAAATAACTTCAGATACATCTACATCAAGCTATAAAGATGTAGCACTACAAACTAATTTAGCTAGTAAATTAACTAATAAAGTTGATAGTGTAGCGTACTCATCACAGATTTTAGGATACGAAGACAGAAAAGGTATAAGTCATTCATATTATGAATCACCTGTACAAGAAAAATACAAAGAATATGGATTTAAATTCCCTGGATACGATTATAACTATGAAGGTGGTTGAGATGGTACAACCAGAAATTTCGCTAATTCCTTTTTAACTGTTGCAAATGGACAAAAAGTTAACATTTAAGAAGAACTTTTAGCAGAGAAAAACTCTGAAAATAAAGACTTTAGTGATCCAGAATGAATTAAAAAAGAAATCAAAAACGGAACTCTTAAAAAACACCCTGCTGCTGATAAGTTGTACGAAAGAAAAATTCCAGATACTGCTAAAGCTATAATTAAAAAGATTAATATTGATACTAAATTCCCTGGTTTTAGTAGTTTAGGGATTTATGGTGTTGCTGGTGAAGTTGTTGAGGTTGAATTTGATCAAGCTACATATGACGCCTTAAAGTACAATTATGGAAAAGATAACAACAACTTACCATTTGAATTAACTTACAACAGAAACTTTTGAAATAACTATCACTACAATAACAGTGGTCGTATTTCAAATAGATATCCTAAAATTCAAAGTAAATTTTTCTGAAAATTTAATGATATAGATCCAAAAACCAAAACACTAAAATTAGGTTCACCTTTTGGTGGTGGAATTTCAATGAATGTTTGATGAACTGTAAAAGATGCTTCAGGTGAACCGATTAGTTTAGGTATGACATTTAGAAATGCTATTGAAAACTTGCATTTTGAATACGGTAAAACCACTTTAGAAGATTAAAACAAACAAATTGAAAAAGTTAAATCTGGTGAAATCGCTGCACCTGCAGCTTCAATTCAAACAAGATATACTTCTATATTAATGCCATTTACTGGTAGAGATGAAGTTTCACGTGTTAAAGTAAGTGACATTAAATACCCAGGTGAAGTTCTAAGAAAATGAGACAACTTCTTTAGAATTTCATATAAATGAAAAAATTACAATGGAAATAGAATGGCTATGGACTATTGTGATGACATTTGAAGTGATGCTGCTGCTTGAAATGGTGGAAATATTCTATGAGCAGATACTTGAGCTGCAGCTAGCTACTTTAAAGGTAATTTAGATTTTAGTTATGATAACTGAGTTAACTATCATGAAATTAACCACTATTTTGAAGACTACCAAGACCCATTTAATGTAAGGGATCATGGATGAACAAATATTCCAACTGTTATTGACCTTTCATTTATTAACGACAAAACTAGAGAAAGAAATACATTAACATCTAATGATGAATACAATGATGGTTGATCAAGACTTGCTGAACCATGAGGAATTGCTAATACTTATACAGATTGATACGGAATGTATGCATCTATGGTTTATAACTTAGGTCCATTAAACTTCATTGAAGCAACTAAATATGTTGGTTATGTTGGTGCTAGAAATAATTTACCTAAAGCTGCTGTTGCATATTCAGATTACTTTAAATTAGATGTTCGTTATGCATTAAGTGGTTTCTTATACTTACCAGAACATAATAAGAACTTTAATCAGGTAATAAATAGTGTTTCAGCTGAAGATAGAGCGAAAATTGAAAAATACCCAGCATTTGATTTTGTCGGAAACTTATATGCAGCTGGTCAATATTTAAATACTAGTGGTAAAACTGGACAAGATACTTATGAATACAACGGAGATGCTTTACCTGCTTTTGAAATAGCAGCAGGACAACCATTTGTATTTCAATTTGATAAATTTATCAGATCACCAAATCCTAAATTTAAGTGAGATAGATTAAGTGTTACAGAAACTTCTAAATTAGGTGGAACATTAGAAGTTATTAATGGTGGTAAACAAGTTAGATATACTGCATCAAATAATAAACTTGAAGAAAATGATGAATTTGATTTAACAATCTATCCTGGAAGTTGAGATGGTAAACCTCAAAACTATGTAAAATCTTATAAATTCAAAATTAAAATTAGAAATGTAGTAAACAGACAACATATCAAAATTATTAAAGGTGAAGAACTTAAAAAGCATAATATCCCATTAAATAGTATTGATGCAATCGCAAAAAGCGTTCTTCCTAAAATTGAAAATAATACAATCGTAAGTCACGATATGATTAAAGATTATGACGGTACTAATTTCTTAAATAGAAATAGAGGTGATTTAATGCTTTCTGAATTCATCATTAAAACACCAGATTTAGGAACTTATATTTTCAATTGAAGTAAAGGAATGTCATGATTTAAAATTGACATTCAAAAAGATGGACAAGGTGCATGAGAAGAAGTCTTTAAAAAGAATGATGTTTTAGCTGATAACGATTCATTAAAAGCAGGTTTCCTAAACATTACTGGTAATTATGAATTTGTTAAAGTTAGAATCTGATATTACAATAGACACGATAATAGAAACTTTAACATTTGAATGTCACGTAGAGAGCCAGGGAGAAATGGTGCAGAAACAAAAGGTTATGACCTAAACACAGTAGTATATTCACCATATATTAATAATTTAGAACCAGATTTCCGAAACTGAGACAAATTCCGTGATGATGCAATATATGGATATAAACGTAGATTTTTACCAGAAGATCAAAGAGATCAATTAGAATACAAAAAATTTGTGCCTAAAGTTGCCACAAAACCTTCTGGTTATACAGTAACTGGGGTTGATAAATCTGGAACTGCTGGTTTTGATAAGGTGTTTGACGGAAGTGAATCAACTAGATTAGAATATTGAGGTGATGCAACAGTTGTAGCTAACCTTACATACCCTAAAAAAGAAACACTAAACTACATCTTATTTAAAAGATGAAACAATCATAAAAACTGATTTATAAGAAGTCTAAAAGTCGAAGCTAAAATGGAAGATGGAAGTTATAAAACAGTTGTAAACTGAACTGGTAGAGGTAAAGATTTACCTGACTGATGAGCTTTATACTTTAGTGAAATTGTAATGACCAATGAAGTTAGAATTACAATGGCTTCAAGTAATGAAGCTGGTAAAAGTGCAATGATTATCAGCTTAATGGAATTAGGTGATGATTTAAGAGTTCCAAATGCAGTAGTTGCTGCTAATAACACAAACAATGAATTTAGAGGAACTTGAGAACTTAAAGAAAACGATGCAAATACAGTAAATAGCTATATAAATGGTGTTTCTGCATACACTACAACTGCTAATTCATCAATCACCTTTAATGTTGTTGGAAATCAATTTAGCATTATCGGTAAATCTGCTGATAATCTTGGAAAATTTGATGTTTATGTTGATGATAAATTAGTTGGAGTTGATGTTTCAGCTGCTTCTAAAATCGCTAACTTCAATAAAATGTTATTCTTTGCTTCACTTGGTGAAAATGGTAAACACAAAGTTACAATTGTAGCCAAAGAAAATAAACCAATTTACATAAATTATCTAGCTACAAGCGATAAATAATTCAATCATTAGATTTATAATTCCAAACACATCTTAATTGAGATGTGTTTTTTAAAAACTGAATGTTATCACCAAGAATTAATAAAAAACACCTTTTTAGAAATAAGATTTAACTATTGTAAAAATATAAAATTGAAGCAAACGAGCTAATACTTTTACAGCCAAAAAACAACCAATAAATATCAAGAATTTAATAGCGAATTTAAATAAAATCAATATAATAAGGAAACTTATAACATTAACACTTAAACTGAATAAAAATCTTTACCTAGATATAAAAAATAACTATTAAATAAGGAGGTTGTATGAGTAAGAAAAATCTTAAAAAGCGATTCTTTTTATCACTTTCAGCAACTATTTTAGCACCTATAACTTTAGTTAGTTGTGAACAAGTAATAGAAAAAATAGAAAAAGTAAATAATAAAACTACTGAAAATACTGCCGATAATACAAAATCAACCGAAGAATCTAAAACAGAAAATAATAATTCTAATACTGTTGAACCAAATAATTCAAGTGCAAAAGATAGTGAAACAGTTTCAGATACTACAAATAGTACAAATACAAACGAAAATAACAGCACTCAAGAAAAAATCAATATATCAGCTGAAGGAAATAATTCCGGAAATACAAATACTGATAGTCACGGTAACACCGAATCAACAAGTAATTCAAATGAAAACGCAAATGCTGAAACTTCTACAAGCAACAACACAAATACTAGCTTAAATACTGAAACGATCGATGAATCTGAGACTGATGATAATGCGACAAGTTATAAAAATGTTAGATTACAAACTGATTTAAATAATCAATTAACTAATAAAGTTGATAGCGTTGCTTATTCATCTAAAATCATTGAATATACACCTAGAAAAGGTATTAATAAGCAATATTATGTTTCACCAGTTCAAACAAAATATAAAGCACATGGATTTAAGTTTCCTGGTTATGCTTTTAATTATGAAGATAATTGAGACGGTGTAGCGAATGAATACAGAAATTCATTTTTGACCGTTAATGGTACAAAAACCAATATTTCTGACATACTTCTAGCTGAAAAGAATGATGAAGGTAAAGATTTTAGCGATCCAGAATGAATTAAAAAAGAAATAAGTAAAAATACACTTAAAAAACACCCAGCAGCTGATGAAATTTACGAAAGAAAAATTTCTAATGAAACTAAAGCTATTGTTAAGAAAATTAACATTGACACTCAATTCCCAGGTTATAGCAGTTTAGGTGTTTATGGAGTTGCTGGTGAAGTGGTTGAAATTCAATTTGATGAAGATACTTACAATACTTTAAAACACAATTACGCTAATAATACACAGAATCTACCATTTGAATTTACATACAATAGAAACTTCTGAAATAACTACGGATACAATAATACAGGTCGTATTTCAAATAGATATCCTAAAATTCAAAGCAAGTTTGTTTATAAATTTAGTGAAATTGATCCAGAAACAAGAACTATAAAACTTGCATCACCTTTTGGTGGAGGAATTTCCCTAAATGTATTAAATACAGTTAGAGATGCAAGTGGTGAACCTATGATTTTAGGTATGACATTTAAAAATGCTATTGAAACTTTACATTTTGAATATGGTAGAACTACAATTGAACAATGAAATGATCAAGTAAGAAGAGTTAAAAGCGGTGAGATAGCAGCTCCAGCAGCCTCAATTCAGACTAAATTTACTTCAATTTTAATGCCTTTTACAGGCTTAAATGAAGTTTCAAGAGTTAACATTGATAATGTTAAATACCCAGGTGAAGTTTTAAGAAAATGAGATAACTTCTTTAGAATTTCATACAAGTGAAAAAATTACAATGGTAGACGTATGGCAATGGACTATTGTGATGACATTTGAAGTGGTGCAGCTGCTTGAAATGGTGGAAATATCTTATGAGCTGGGACATGAGCTGCAGCTGGTTATTTTACAGGTGATTTAGATTTTGGTTTTGACAATTGAGTTAACTACCATGAAATTAATCACTACTTCGAAGATCACGGATGAACTAATATTCCTTCAATTATTAACTTGTCATTTATTAATGATAAATCAAGACAAAGAAACACTTTAACTTCTAGTGGTGAATATGGTGCAGGATGATCTTGACTTGGTGATGCTTGAAGTGTAGCGGATAAAAACACTAACTGATATGGTATGTATGCTAATATGGTTTACAATTTAGGGCCTATAAACTTCATGGAAGCAACTAAATATGTTAGTTCAATTGGGTGAAGAAGAAGCTTACAAAAAGCAGCAGTTGGTTATTCAGATTTCTTTAAATTAGATGTTCGTTATGCTTTAGAGGCATTCGCTGGATTAAGAAAAAAAGCTTGAGAATTTAATCAAGTTGTTACATCTGTTTCAGAAGCTGATAAAACTAAATTATCTAAATATCCTTCTTTTGACTTTGTCGGAAACTTATACGCTGCAGGGCAATATTTAAATACCAGTGGTAAAACTCAAAAAGATACATATGAATACATTGGTGATGTTATGCCTGCTTTCGAAATTGCAGCAGGGCAACCATTTGTATTTGAATTTGATAAATATATTAGATCTGTAAATGATAAATTTGTATGAGATAGCTTAAGAGTTGAAAAAACATCTAAATTAGGCGGAAAATTGGAAGTTTTAGTTAATGGTAAACAAGTTAAATATACAGCTTCAAACAATAACTTAAATGAAAATGATGAATTTGATTTAACAATTATTCCTGGTACTTGAGAAGGAAAACCAGAAAATTATGTCAAATCATATAAATTCAAAATAAAAATCAGAAACGTTGTAAATAGACCACATGTAAGAATTATCAAAGCTAATGAATTAGAAAAACAAGGAATTCCTTTAACTAATATCGAAACAATTTCAAGCAAAGTTTTAGAAAAATTAAACTCTAATTCAATTGAAGCGCATGATATGGTAAAAGATTACGATGGTCCACACTACTTTAACAGAAGTAGAGGTGATTTAATGATTTCTGAATTTATTATGAAAACCAAGGAATTAGGTCAATATGCGTTTAACTGACCAGAAAATACTCAATGATTTAAGATAGAGATACAAAGAGATGGAACAGGTAATTGAGAAGAAGTGTTCAAAGTAAATGATACCCATGGTGGTAATAGTACTAGAAGAATTGCATTCTTAAATAGCCTTGTAACTCAAAATGATTTTGTTAAGGTTAGAATTTGATATTACAACAAACACGGACAAAACTCATTTAATGTTTGATTATCATATAAAAAAGATTCTCGTTCTGATTGATCAGATGGTTATGATATTAATAAAGTAGCTTATTCACCATTTATTAAGTCTCTAGAAGAAGATTTTACAGTTTGAGATAAATTTAGAAACGATGAAATATACGGATATAAACGTAGATTCTTACCAGAAGATAATCGTGATAATTTAGAATTAAAAAGATATGTTAAAAAAGTTGTTCCAACTATCGCTAGTTATACATTAGAAGGTGCTCCAAAAGACGGAAGTGCTGGTTTTGATAAGGTATTTGACGGTAAAGAAAATACTAGATTTGAACTATGAGCTAATGCAACAGTAGTTGCAAATATTTCTTACAGTAAAAAAGAAACTCTAAATTATATTCAATTCAAAAGATGAAACACTCATAAAAGCTGATTTGTAGGTAGTGTAAAAGTTGAAGCTAAAATGTCAAATGGTACTTATAAAACAGTTGCATCTTGAAGTGGTAGAGGTAAAACTCAACCAGATTGATGAACATTATATTTTAATGAAATAGTTACTACTGACGAAGTTAAAGTTACACTAACTTCAAGCAACGAAGATAACAATAATGCTATTATTTTCAGTTTAATGGAATTAGGAGCTGATTTAAGAAAACCTAATGCTATCGTTCCTATAAATAATATTAATAATAAATTTAGAGGTAAATGAGAACTAAAAACAAATGATGCTCAAACTTTAAATAGCTATATTAATGGTATTTCTGCTTACACAACCAAAATTAATTCTTCAATTAGTTTTGAAGTTACTGGTACTCAATTAGGTATTATCGGTAAAAGTGCTGAAAATTTAGGTACATTCGATGTTTATGTAGATGATGTTTTAGTAGGTGAAAATATATCAGCAGCATCTGAAAATACCAATTACAATAAAATGTTATTCTTTGCTCCACTTGGACAAAAGACAAATCACAAAGTGACAATTGTGGCAAAAGAAAATAAACCACTTTATATTAACTATTTAGCAACAAGTAATAAATAATATCAATCAAGTGTTAATAGCGCTTGATTTTCTTTATGTAATTAAAAGTTTAATTTAATATAATTAAATTACTAGCGCAAGGAGTTATTAATGACAATTACTAAAAAATTTAAATCATTCAAAACTGATAAGCAAGATTGATTAAAATATCAAGAATTGGGAGAAGAGTTTTTAAAAAAAGAAGGTAAAACAAACTACAAACAAAAAGATATTTTAGAAGCTGCTGCTAAAATATGCTCAACATATCACCACACCAAATTAACTGAAGAAAATAAAGGCAAATACCAAGTATCATTTACGTTTATTGAACGTACTGATTATTCAATTGAACATTGTGAGATTGAATTTGTTATTTATGTTGTTAAGTTCGATGACAACTTTACTTTTCCAAAATATGATCAAATTAAAGCTTCGAAAATCACACAATCAGAATCTCAGGTTAAAGAAGCATTAAAAACAGCATTGTCACATGTTTCTATTATTTATTCATTAGATAAAAAAGATTTGGATAAAGCTACTTTTTTTGGTTACTATGATCCAAATAGACCAGAAGAACCTAGATATATTCCTGTAGAAGAAAAAAATAAACCTGCAAACAAACATTTTAATGATTGAGAAATTAAACCAGATAAGGAAAGGCAAGAGTGACTTAAAAAAGAGAAAAAACCTTTCTTTTCTAACTTATTATTTACTTATGTAGGTCCTTATGAAAAAAGTCTCTTACCATATATTAATAATGGTATTTATAAAAATGAAGATGAGTATTTTGCCGCTATAATTGAAAAAGAAAAAAGATCTTGAAAAGCTTTCAGGTTATATGATATAGCTATTGAGTTTGTAACTTTATTTGCTAAAGATATTGATCTACCATATATAGATGAAATTTGTAAAAAAGGTATTAGTGACCCATTATTTGTAGCTGATCCAGGAGATATAAGTGAATCAGAACTTAGATATTCAACTATTAGTGTCATACTATATTCTATTGTTATATCAAAACAACTAAAAGAAGTGAACGAAAAGTTTGAAAAATTCGTTGAACTTTATAGAAGTCAATTCAGTCTTACTGATCAAGATAAAGCTTTAACAATTTACTTTATGCTTAGACTTGCTGAATGATATATTAAAACACATTATCCAGAATTAAATCCAGAATTTGTTTAATTTATGATTAATAAAAAAATAAAACTTTGATTTCTAAACAGTACTGTTTTAGCAGGTAGTACCAGCGTTTTAGTTGCAACTGTAAGTTGTGAACAAACATCAGTAGATAATTCAAAACAAAAGCAATTAGTTTCATTAGAAAATAATTTAGTTTTAGCTCCACTGGTTAAAGATGAATTTATGAAACTATTAGATCAAGCCAAAACCATAAATAAACTACAAGAAATAACTAATGATATTAATCAATTAAGTGTGGGATATAATCACTTAAATGTTTTAATCAAAAAATATGATTCAGTTTTAAAAAGTGAATCATATCAAAAAGCTACAGCTGCCCAAAAACAAAATTTAACTGCTTTATTTAAAAAAGCAACTGATAAAAACTTTGTCTTAAAAACTACTTCTCCAAGCGGCAAAGTAATTTATCAAGGTTTATCAACTGCAAAAGTTCCAGTTGAAAACACAGCAACAGGTAAAATTGATAATGTTTTTAAAGCTATTTCATTAGCTAATCAATTTGAAGATGCTTTAAATTTAGTAACTAGTAATTTAACAACTGCTCAAACAACGAGACAAACTTTAGGTTTTGTTGTTTTAGTGATTTTAATAATTCTATTTGTGGCAAATATACTGTTTATCATTTATAAAAAATTTATATATAAGAAAATTTTAGCAAAACGTGAATTAGAACTAAAAGCTGAAATGGAAAATCAAAATTTTGATGAATCAAAATTAGTAAATGATAACGTAGATAATATAAACAAATAATTATAAAAAAAGTCGCAGTATTTTGCGACTAATCAAAACTTAACCTTAAATTATGGGTTAAGTTTTTTAATTTTAAAAAATAGGTTTAATCAATGCTTGTGTTATTGATTTTTTGATTTTTGATCTTAAATTTAAAGCCATTTTTTAACAATGAAATTAAAGTTAAAAAATAGCAAAATAAAAATGTGGAAATATTTCCACATTTGACTTTTTACACCTATACCAAAGCAATTAAACAAAAAATGCTAAAAAATGACGTTTTTAAGGGTTTTTCGTTATAAAATTTAAGCAAAATGCTTAAAAAAGCGCTTGTCTGTTCAAGTGATTAGCTCAAAACTATTGTCAAGATAAAATAGCGCTTTATGACTAAATAACATATATAAAATAAAATAAAAGTAGGAGTTATGAAAAAAATACAATTTCAAAAAATACCATTTCGAACTAAAATACGTTGACTATTTCTTGGTAAATTACCACTAGAGAGAAAAAATAAACCAAAAATTGTTGAATATATGTTTTTATTGTTTAACAATTTACTCTTATTAGCTTGTACGATTTACCTACCATTTATGCTACTAACTATGAAAGAGCATAATGCTGGAATTATAAGCACAAGCATTTTTATCAAGACACTTCAACAAGAGATGTTTCTAAAAGTATTTGTTACTTTGGTTGTTGTTTTGGAATTGATGAATTTAACCTTAGCAATTCACATTTATTACATTCTGTCAAAGACCGAATTTAATAAATGAATTCCGATTTTAGCGACACTAAGTTCAATACTTTTTATTTCACCAGTAGCAATTTTATGTTGTATTGCTGCTTATCACAAAAATGAATTAGCGTTCGAATAGCTCCATGAGAGGATAATTATGAATAAAAAACTAACTACTTCATTATTAGCTGCTGCAACTGTTATAGCACCTACTACATTTTTAGTTTCATGTGGTAATGAAGACACTAACACAAATGGAAGCTCATCTTCATCTTCTTCATCAGATTCAACTGGAAATTCAAACGTTTTATTATTTAAGGATCAAACAATTGAATTACAACCTACAAAAGAATCTGAAGTAGCTGATGCTATTGCACCAAACAATTACCCAGCTGAAAAAACAATTAAATTTTTCAGAGACGCAGTTCAAACAGATGCATTCTACGCTGCTTTAAAAGAGTTCAAAAAATCACAGTCATTTAAAGACGGATACAAAATTAGATTTATTGACAAAGGTGTATTTGATGCTTTAGATACAATGGCTAATATTAACTTAAATGACCCACAAGTAGCTGACATTTTCTACGCTCCAGGGGATAGAATTACCAACTTAGCAACAGCTAACCAAGCAATTGACTTAGATGCTTTCAGAACTAATGAAAAGAAAACAATTTTTGACTACTTACAATTATCATTAGGTTTATCTAGAGATGAAATTGACCCATTAATTAAGTTTGGTGCTTACACAGGTTCATTAGCAAAAGATCCTGAAAAAAGAACAATTGAAATTTTAGCTTTACAACACAACGTTGAAGGTATCTTCATGATTTCACCTAAAGAAAAAGAAGAAGCCTTAAAAATTCTTAATAACTCAGAAACAAACTCAATGGTTGAGTTAGCAAAAGCTGGAAAAGCTCTTTGATATACACAAAACTTCTGATTTGGTTTAGGAGTTGTTGGTGGTGTTACTTCACCTTATACAGATCAATTAATTGCTAAAGCAAAAGCTGATGGAAATGTAGCACAAGCAAACAGTTTAGAAACTACACGTATTATTGAAAAACTAGTTTACTGAGATACTGCACAACCTTCATCAGGATGAATCCAAGGTAACCAATATGCTGAAAAATTCGGTGAAGCTACAGCTAACAACGCTAAATTAGTTTACCCATTCTGAAAAGCTGCTTTTAAAGATTCAGCAGAACAATACAAATCAACAGTTTGAGGTCAAAAAGGTATTCAACAAGGAACACTTGAAGCTGCTATGAACTCAGATGGTGGAACTTACTTAAACACAATCTTCCAATTATTTAAAGAAGGTCGTTTAGACTTTGGTATGGCAGGAACTTGAGAATTAAGAAATGCTATTACTAAAGGTGGAGTAAAAACTATCTTCACACTTCCAGAAGTTGTAGATGGAACAAAATACTTACAAAGTCCAGGATCATGATCATGAGGAATTGTTAAAAATGACCAAAACACAAAAGCTTCAGACTCACGTAAATTAGCACTAATTAACTGATTATTATCAATTTACTCACCTAACGCTTCATACCAATACTTCTTATCTGATTCAAAAATTAACATTTTCAAATCAATTCAAGACAAATTAAGAACAGCTATTGATAGAAGTTCACAAAACTCAAATACAGAATTAGTTTCAACAGCTAAAGATTTAGGATATGCTACAGTAGACGCTTTAAAAGCTAAATATGATGAATTAGTACAACCTTTAAGCAACGCAAGTAAAGAATGAAGAGGAGAAGGTTGAACTAAAGCTGTTGAAGGTGATAATGTTTTAAGTGAAGCAGGATTAAACTTAAAATCACTTTGAGAAGCAAACTTAAACAGCCAAATTCCAGCTGAAACATTAACTAGATACAAATCATTAATCCAAGATGCTGCTCCTGTAAGAAATGCATTAGCTTACTTATTTAACACATCACTTAAAGGGTTAGAAGATCCAAATCAAGGTTGAAAAATCAATAACTCATTATTAAAAGATGGTTTAGTTGCTGACAATATGTTTAAAGAATCTTCAATCGCTAACGAAGAAGACAGAGCTTTAGTAAAACAATTATTTGACGGACAAGCAATTCACGTTAGAAGACTTGAAAGTGCTATTTTAGGATATAACGGAGATGGAAATGACAACTTCGTAAATGGAAACCTAGAATTATTAGACCAATTATTAAGCAGTGATCAAGCTGTAGCTGCAAAAGCTAAAGAAAAAATGGATGCTCAAATTGCAACAGCTATCGCAAACGCTAAAAAAGTATTTGGTTTAATTGCTAAAACAATGCCATCAGCTGACAAAATTGAAAAAGCTGTTAAATTAATGTACTACGAATTCTTAAACAACGGATTATTAAGAAGAATGAACGTTTTAGCTTTAGATAGTGCTAAAATGCAAAAACAAGATGGAACACCATCAAACTTAAGCTACTCAGATGTTGCTAAATTATTTAACTCATCAGAAACAACAAGTGTTATTAAAGATATTTTAAGTGCTGTAACAAGTGATAAATCATACGCACAAGGTGGAACAGGTATTTTCGAAACATTACCAAAACGTCCAGGAACATCTAACCCACAATTTGGTGCTGTTTGATCAACATGAAATGAAAAAACATTTGGTAACTTAGAATTCTTCAAAAGCATTGTTTCAAGTACAAATTCAGAAGAAGAATTTATTAAAGCAGTTAAAGCACAATTAAGTAGCACAATGCAATTAAGCTTAGCTCCACTAAAAAATCCAAACTCATTTACTATTCAATTCGGTTCTAAATAATATAATTTAACTATTGTGTATCAAAAATATAAACAGAATATATCAAAAAGAGCTTTTTATAGTTATGTAGCTATTTTAGCCGTTCTTTCATTAGTATTAATTGTTTGAATTGCCATCCCTTACACAGTCGGATTTGATGAGCAATTCATTGAAAAACTAGCTAACGCTAGTCAAAATCAAAACAAAGAACAGGCAAAATACGAAATTATAGCTAGTGGTAAATTAGCTGCATTTCTATCGTATATTGCTAACTCATTTACCTTATTATTCTTCCTGTTTTATATTACTATGGCTCGCCATCGATTAACAGTTGGATATGGGTTTTATGTAAGTTGAATTATTATCTTTGTTACTTTAATCGCTATGCCGTTTTATCAAGGAACTGAAAGACATGTACCTATTGCCTTAGGAATTGGTGGTCTGATTACTGGTTTATCTTCATTAATGGTTTTAGCGCTACTAATTAACCTATTTCAATATTATGTGCAACGAAAAGCACATTATTACGAATGATACAAAATACATATTGGGAAAGCGAGGTAATGAATGGAAAAACTGAAACTGTACAATTGATACGGTGAAGAGTTTGAAAGTAAATTACCTGAGTCGGTTGACACATTAAAAGCTTACAAAAAGCAAGTAAACAATGTATTTAATCGCTTAACTGATAATATCAAAACTCGAAACAATATTGACAAGGACTTATTCTTACGTGCACGTAATAAAATTGAAGACAATTTAAAACGTGAACTTGCTAGTTTTAAAATCGCTTATAAAAATAAGTTAAAGGTTTTAAAAGACTCAGTAGCAAAATTAGTTTATGTTGAAAGTATTCAAAGCTTATTAAAGTTTGAACTAAAAAAACTTCAAGCTAAGAAAAAGTACAATAAAAAATATGTTGAAGATTTTGTCATTTCACTTAAAAACTTAGGTGACAGCTTAGAAGACAAACTAAGAAACATTGAACAATTAAAAGAAAAAACCAATAAAACAGATGCAGAAATTGCTAAAATTTACTGCTTGTACCGTACAATTTTAGTTTATACAAATAACTTTAGTGATCGTGATTTTGATTTAAGTAAAATCAACCATTTACTAGATCCATTTGAAATTAAACTATTAGATACTTTAGAAAATAAAAATCTTTATGTAAAAAGCTTGTACGTAAAAATTGAATCTAGACGTATTTCACTACTAAACAAACGTAGAGAATTACAAAGAAAATACCAAAGCACTGTAGCTTTACAAAAAGAACTTTACTTAAAAGAGCGTCAAAACATCATTTTAAGTGCTAACAAGCGTTTATTAGAAATCGAAGGTGAATACAACCAAAAAAGAGAACAAGCCGCATTAAATGCTAATGAATACAAGCGTCAAGCTTTATTAAAAGTTGAAGAACACAAAGAACAAATTTTGGCTGCTGAAAGAAAAAATAAAGCTAAAATTGACAAAATTTATGAAAATGCTGCTTTAGCTAGAAAAACACTAAAATCAGGTAAAAAACAAGCTATTTATGCTCAAAAACAAAAAGCAATGGTTAAGTTATACAAAGACTTTTATGCCTTTTTAATAGAACAAGAAGTATCAGTACCAGAATTAGATTTTGAAGCTTTAAGTAAGTTAGAAACTAGTGAAGCATTAAATACATTAAAATCTAAAACCGATGCATTTATAAATGAAAGTTCCCATAAATTAGTTAAATTAGCTTACAAACACTACTTTTCAGCCATCAATATCTATCATGTTAAAAGTGAAGCTAAATCAGTGACAATTGCTAAATACAATGAACTTTTAGCAGCTACTTACAAGTCTTATAGTTATGAAAGCGAATTTAAGTTAGAAGTTTCTGATGCATACAAAAACTGAGCAAAAGATGCTTATTTAACTAGAAATAAGTTTTTACAAGAAAGAGTTTTAGCTAAGTATGAATTATTAAAACTTTATACTCCAAGCGAACCAAAAGAAGTAACTGATCAAAAATTAGCTGACTTAAAACAAACTTTTGAGACTAAAAAATCAGGTGTTTCAGCTGAAGAAGCTAAAGAATTAGACAAAGAATATCTTGAACAATTCCGTGCAATTTCATCAAATGCCTCAAAAGTGTATGGTGAAAAATTATATGTTGCTCAAGTTTTAAAAGAAATTAAAGCTAAGTATTTAAGTGATCTACAAACACTTAAAACTAAACTACAAAACAGAGAAATTTCAAAACAAGCTTACAAAAATAGACTAGTTGAAATTAGAATTGCTAAAAAAGAAGCTAAATACGAATTAAAATTAAGTTCAAAAGTACTAAAAAATAAAGAAACATTAAAAACTTCATTTATTAGACAACTAGCTGAAAGAAAAATTAACAAGAAAATCTTTGATAGTAAAATCAACGAAGCTCAAAAATCAATTCCAGTTGAAACTTCATTAAATGTCAAACGTTTCACATGACTTTTAGGTTTCTTTTTCCCTGGATTACCAGAAGTATTATTCTTCAAACAATACTTTAAAGGTGCTTTATTGTTATTATTTACAGCCTTTAATTACATTGTCTTTTTACCATTTATTTTAGGATACTATGGTGACCAAATGAATGGAATTTTCGGAGCTTCTGATTTAGGAGCTAGCCATAATAAAGATGCTAGGTATTACTTACTTGGAAGTGTTATTTCAGTCATTCTGCTTTCGTTTATGTTGATTTACTTTACTGTTTCATCAATTAACGCCTATCGTGTGTCGAAAGCTTTATACTACGGAAATCGTCCAAGTCGTTGAAGTCACTCACGTAGATGATTGCAAACTTCTGGATTTCCATGAATGATTTCTATTGTGGGTTGAGTTTTAATGATTTTCGTTATTGTAGCGCCTGTTATTACTTCTGTTTTACTTTCATTTACTAACATTGGATTTAACCACATACCACCAAACAAAACGGTTGATTGAGTTGGTTTAGAACAATGAGGGAGATGATGAACTTTAAGAGATGCTAACTTACTAGGATCTATTTCAAACGTTTTAACTTGAACATTTATTTGAACTATTACTTCTACATTAATTCCAATTGGTCTAGGGATTTTAGTTGCTATTTTAACTAATAACAGCAGAATTGTAGGAAGAAAAATCTTTAGAATTATCTTCATCTTACCATGAGCAATTCCTGTCTTTGTTACAGTTGGATTTATTAAATCAATGTTTGCAGCTGGAGAAACAGGTTATATTAACACCATCTTATTCCAGTTATTTGGATTAAATCCAAAATCTTGATTAAACGATATTCAATGAACTAGAGCACTGTTAATCGTGGTTCAAACATGAATCGGATACGCATGAATTTTCATGCTTGTAACTGGTAACTTACAATCTATACCAAAAGATATTTACGAAGCTGGTTCAGTCGATGGAGCAAAAGGTAAACATCTATTTTGATACTTAACTCTTCCATCGCTATTATTATCAATTTCACCAATGTTAATTGGACTATTTGTTGGTGCATTTAACAACTTTACAACTATTTACCTATTTAACGGTGGTGGTCCTAACTACGCTAACCCTACACCATTTGGTGAAGGATCTACTGATATTATCGTTTCATGAGTTTATAAATTATCTAACCCTAACGGTGTTCAATTTGAAGGTAACCAAGCATTTGGTGCTGCGCTTGCAACACTTGCATCTATCTTCAGTATTGGAATTGCACTAAAAGGATTTATCAAAACAATGTCAAGGAGAGATTAAAAATGCTAAATTTATTTAAAAATAAAATTTATTCAAAAACTTTTAATAGCATCAAAGTCGATCCAAATAAACTCAATAAAAAGCGTCTTCATTTTAATGAATCAGATAGCAAACCGCCAACAACACCAGAACTATTTTGATTAGCATTTAACTATCTATTACTAATTTTTTGAGCGATAATCATACTATTTCCAGTAGTTTCATTATTTATTGCTTCATTTAACGTTAACAACCCTCGTGTTGCAACAGTTACTCCTTTTAAATTTGGATTTGATAACTTATTTTACTTATTCAAATATAAAAATGTAGCAGCTCTATCACCAGAGCAACTACAAATTCTAAAACAAAATAACGCAAGCTTGTTTAATTTTAGTGGTCAAACTTATATCTTTGATGCTCAAACTCGTTCATACTTTTCAGATTGATACTTAAACACTCTTTACATTGCTGGATTTACAGCTATTATCTCAACAACAGTTGTTGCCTTAAATGCTTACGCATACTCTCGTTTTAAATTCGCTGGTTCAAAACACTCCTTAACAATCATTATGTTAATTCAAATGATTCCAGCAACTTCATCACTTATTGTGCTATATATCATTGTGCAATTAGGAACTGACATTAATGTTTCACCAATTATTATGTTAGTGTTAATTTATTCAGGTGGAGCAATTGCAGGTAATACCTTTATGGTTAAAAGTTACCTAGATACAGTTTCTGCAGAGTTAGACGACTCAGCTAAAATCGATGGATGTAATAACTGAGGACTATTTTTCAAAATCTTATTACCAGTTATTCGTCCAGCACTAATTATGGTAGCACTATGATCATTCTTAATTCCATTTACAGATGTTTTACTACCTTCATTAGTTTTACCAAATCAACAAGATAAAACACTTGCTACTGGTTTACAACTATTTTTAAGCAACCAACAAGACATTCAAGCAGGTGCATATACAATGGGTACGCTTCTTGCTTCTTTACCAGCCTTTGTGTTATTTATGTACTTACAAAGATACATCATTGGTGGATTAAGCGACGGTGCGGTGAAAGGATAATTTATGTTCAAAAATGATTATGAATTAAATAACGAACTAAATGTTGATATTGAAGATGGTTTTGAAACTATCGATTTAGATAAATTAGTTTCAGAAGTAGGTTCAGTTTCACAAACAGCACAAGGTGCTCATATTAAGTTAGTTAATATTTCTAAAAAATACGAAGGTAATGAAAAATATACATTAAAAGACATTAACTTAGAAATTAAGCCAGGAACTTTCTGTATCTTTTTAGGACCTTCAGGTTGTGGTAAAACTACTTTACTTAGAATGATTGCTGGATTAAACTCAATTACAAAAGGTGACTTATTATTTAACGGAAAACGTTACAACAACTTACTACCAAATGAACGTAATATTGCTATGGTGTTCCAATCATACGCTCTATATCCTCACATGAACGTATACAACAACATTTCATTTGGTTTAAAAATTGCTAAAGAACGTAAAGATATCATTGATAGACGTGTCAAAGATGTTGCTAAAATTTTAAGAATTGATGAGTATCTATATAGAAAACCAAGAGACTTATCAGGTGGACAACGTCAGCGTGTAGCTATTGGACGTGCGATTGCTCGTAAACCATTAGTTTTCTTAATGGATGAGCCACTATCAAACCTAGATGCTAAATTACGTGAAAGCATGCGTCGTGAAATTGTTAACATTCATAGAATGTTAAACACAACAAGTATTTATGTTACACACGACCAGTTAGAAGCTATGACAATGGGTAATCAAATTATTGTCTTTAACGATGGTCAAATTCAACAAAATGGTACAGGTCGTGAATTATACTTTAAACCAGCTAATATTTTCGTTGCTAAATTTATCGGTTCACCGACAATGAATACTTTTGATGCTGTATATTCAAACAAAAAGGTTACTTCATTAGTTGCTAATGTAACTTTAGATGTTGATGAAGAATTTACTACTAACTTAAAAGAAGACCAAAAAGTAGTAGTTGGATTTAGAAGTGAAGATATCAAAATTTCAAAAGAAAAAACTGATAAAGCAATCAGTGGTAGAATTTCAAACATCGAGCTAATTGGTAAAGATCAGCTAATTGCTGTTGCTTTAGGTGAAAACCTTGAAGTAATTATTAACGCTCCAAATGATGTTGAATATGAGTTATATAGCGAAGTTTATGTATCATTTGTTTCAAACAGAATGCACATTTTTGATAAAGAAACTGAAGTTAGAATGAACTAATGTCAAACAATCACAATTCTAGTGCACTTAATGAAACTTCATTATTTGCCAACTTAAATTACAAATTATCAAACAGACTTGCTTCAGGAAAGTATTTACAAAGAAAATTTTTATCAATTTTATCTTTAATACTTATTGCAGCATGTGTTGGTTTCTTTATCTACTACATTATCATTTACAAAACATACGCTACAGAAGATTACAATTTCGTACTAAATAAAGCAACTTTTAGTTCAGAAAACACTTTCGGTGGAGTTATCAGAGGTGAATTTAAATTTGCTAGTTCCTACACTTTTATAAGTGCAGATACTCCAGTTGTTAAACTTCTTTTACAAAAAACTGATACAGCAGCTATTAATGCTAAAACAGTTTTAAATTTACAATCTGGTCAAAAACTATTCCTATTTGAACTTAGAGATATTACAAACAAAGTAATTAGTGGAGATGCTGCTACTATTCAAAAATGAATTGCAAATTACCAATCATACACACCACAACAAATTACTTTAATTGGTCAATTTATTAACACATACTTAGATGCTACTTTAGATTTTGTGCCTAAAACTGTTGCTATTCATCCAATTTTTAACGGTTTAAGTTCAACTATTTTAAGCTTCTATATGATGGCTACAATCTTACAAATAATTGTTTTATACTGATTATTCAAAGGAACAAGAAACGGAAATAAAATTTACAAATGAATTATTTTCTTCTGTGTAGCTTCATTTATTCTAACTTTCTTCTTAATTTCTCTTCAACCAGGAATAACTGAATTTGTTGATGGAAAAGTTAGAAAAGAAGTTGTGGAAGTTAAAGCAGGATTATCAATTACTGTTGTAGAAGAATTTCCAAACATCGTCAAAAATCCATTACACATTAGTTATTGAGGATTATGAATTACTCTAGGTTTATCACTAGTAATTTGCATTACATCAGTTCAAGCTAAAAAACGTTATGGATACCTTGATAATTCAGTAGTTTTAGCTCAAAAATTTGTTGATACTAAAGATTTAGTAAAACAAATTCAAGATATTCTAGATAGTTACCAAGATCATACTTCTAATTCAATTGAAAGACAAAATTTAGAGCGTTTAGCTTTAGAAATGGATCAATTAGAAGTTGAATTTACCCCTAAACACAAAACACCAGATACTAAATTATCTAAAATGGCTGTTGATTTTATCAACATTTCACACAGTACTAAAGAATAGCTTTAAATGTCAGCAAAATAGCTGGCATTTTTTATTTTGTGTAAAAATTCCCATTTTTTAATATAAATAAAAAATATATAATTAATATATGACACAAGGTCCAAAAAAAACAACTCAAATTATTACATACTTGATTGATTTAATTAGATCAGGTAAAGTTCCGGTTAATAAAATTATGCCAAGTGAACACCAACTAATGACTAAATTTAGTTGTTCACGTAACATTGTCGTTTCAGTTTATCAAAAACTAGCTTCACTAGGTGCAGTTTACTCAATCCAAAAAAGAGGTCATTTTGTTTCTGAAAACTTCCACAACTTCGTTAAACCTTTAAGCACGCTACTTAAAGTAGAAAAAATTGACGGAGAAGAAGTGTTACAAAATGAATGGGGAGGAGCTTCACAATTACCTCAATGAGCAGTTGAAAAACACATTATTTTTGTAGAAGGGTTTAGACACTTTAAGAAAAGATATTACATTAAAGATGAACTAATGGGTGAAGGTGATGTTTACGTATCACTTAAAAATTTAGACCCATTTGAACCTGTACACCCAGAAAAACCATTATTTGATCTCTTAAGTGAGCGTGGAGATTTACATAATGTCGTTTATGAATTAGTTTTTGAGGATGTTGAAAAGTTTGGTCAAAATCCTGCTTTAGTAATTAGATTTTTTGGATACGACAGTGATAGCATTTGTGTAGCTGGTCAATTCTACATTCATCCTAAATATTTCAAATTCAATCATCATGAATTTTCTATAAACTAATTAAGGATAGTTTTATAAATCGTTTTGAGGCTAATTATTAGCCTCTTTTTTGTTCTTTTTACTGCCTAAAAATAACAAAAATTAACACCTAAAATTAGGGGTGTGTATAAAATGTGGAAATGTGGAAAATTTAGACCTAAAATTAGGTTTTAGACACTATTTTGAAGAAAAACTAAAAAGTTAATTAATAGCTAATAAAATTACCAAAAAAGCAATTATTAAGTATTTTTGGTAATTTATTGTCGTGATTAAGCAAAGATAATACGCAAGGAATTAGCTCATATTGATGCGTCAAGAAACTAAGATATTAACACCCACAATATACTAATAATTTATAATATTTTAGCTATGAATATTAATTGAAAAAATGATAATGATTTTAGCTCTTTTGATGCAATATATAGCGATAAAAATGCTAAATTAGGTGTTAGTTACGAAGGTGATACCATCTTTGTTAGACTTTGACAACCACTTGCTAAAAAAGTTGAAGTTTTAATCTTTGAAAAAGATACCGATAATAGACCAGTTCAAATTATTCCAATGTACAAAAAAGATCATATTTGAACTGCATCAATTAGTTCAAAATATGACGGAAAATATTATCAATTTAGAATTGTGCACCACGATGATACTAAAACTATTGCTTTAGATCCTTATGCTTACAGTTTAGGTAGATTTAATTGAGAAGGTGATGAAACTAGAGTTGGAAAAGGTGCTTTTGTTAACTTAAACAGTGAAAAAGCAGGAAACAGACCAGTTAAATTGCTTTCAAATTTAAACAACAAAGTAGATCCATTAATTTATGAACTACACATTAGAGACTTTACAAGTTTATTAAATCAAGAAAATAAACTTGAAAGACTTGGAACTTTTAACGCTGCACTTGAAGAAGATATTTTTGGTTACTTAAGAGAGTTAAATGTTACTCACTTACAACTACTGCCAGTTCATTCAACTTACACAGTTAATGATTTTGAAACTAAAATTTACCAAAAAGGTGAAGGAAATGGTTGATTAACTAACTATAACTGAGGTTATGATCCGCACAACTATTTTGCGTTAAATGGTATATATTCAACAGATCCAAGTGATCCGTATGCTAGAATTAGAGAATTTCGTACATTTGTAAATGAAGCTCATAAAAATGGTGTTAGTGTTATTTTAGATGTAGTTTACAACCATATGATGACAAATAACATTTACAACAATGTTATGCCAAATTACTACTATCGTAATGAAGCTGAAGTAAAACCAGTAAATTATCCACCACTAGCTGATGAAAGAGTAATGGTGAAAAAAATCATTTTAGATTCACTTAAATACTATGTCAAAGAGTTTAATGTTGATGGATTTAGATTTGATTTATCTTCATTTTTACATGGAAGCACACTAAATGAAATAGCAACTGAATTAAGAAAACTAAACCCAAATATTGTGCTTCACGGTGAAGCTTGAAAATTCACTGATATTCCTTATGAAAACACCTATGTTAAAGGTATAACTGGAAATAATATTTCTTTTGCTTACTTTAACGATACTGTTAGAAATGCAACAAAAGGAAGTGACGAAGAAGAGGATGATAAAGGTTTAATAATCCAAAATGATTCAAAACACTTTGATGAATTTTTAGCTTCAGTTGTTGGTGGAATTAGCTATCCATTTACTGCCGAAAACAATATTGAAACCAACCCTTATGATTCATTTGCTAATGATGTAGCTATTAACTTATCTTACAGCCACTGTCATGATGGAATGACTTTATGAGACAAAATTAATGTTTCAAGTTTTGATTTAGGTTTTGATGAAAGAATTTTTAGATACAGACAAGCGTTAATGATGACTACACTAACTCAAGGTAGACAACTGATGCTAGCTGGAACCGAACTATTGCAAAGTAAACCTAATGATATTACTGGTATGGATGGTGATAGAACTAAACAATCTCACTATGATGATGAATTTTATGAATATGCAGATGGAAATAGATACCATTTAAATTCTTATAAAACAACTGACTATGTTAATGGATTAAAATGAGCACACTTACAACATCCAATGGTTAGAGATTTAGTATTTGATTTTACTGCAAGATTAAATAAATTTAGAAACGAAACTAAATTCTTCAGATTAAGCACAAATAAAGAAATTCTAGAATCATTAAAATTTGTTCATACAAACAAATATCAAGGAATTATCATTTTTGAAGTTACAGTTGATAACAAAACTGTAGTTGTAATTCACAACTTTAGTGAACAAGATTACAAATATATTTTTGACGAAAATAAAGTTATTTTATCAAGTCGTACTTTAATTAAATTAAACAAAGTACCAGCTCACACAAGCTTATTACTTTGAAAGTAGGAATTAATGAAAACTATTAAGTTAGAAGACAAAATTATTTACCAAATTTTCCCACGTTCTTTTTATGACTCAAATAATGATGGAGATGGTGATTTACAAGGTATTATCGCCAAAATGCCATATCTAAAAGATTTAGGTATTAACGCAATTTGACTTTGTCCAATTTACGAAACACGTTTTGTTGACGCTGGATATGATGTTTTAGACTACAAAAGTGTTTGAAAACAATTTGGTACTTTAGAAGACTTTAAAAAATTAACTGAAGTAGCAAGCGAACACGGTATTGACATTATTATGGATATCGTTTTAAATCACGTTTCAAATGAACACAACTGATTTGTGAAAGCATGCGAAAGCCGTGATAATGTTGAGCACAATTACTTTATTTGAAGAGACAGCTTAAGCGAAGAAGAAGCTAAAGCTCAAAGTATTTTTGGTGGAAGTGCTTGAGAATATGTTCCAAGTGTAAATAGATACTATTTCCACTTATTTTCTAAAGAACAAGTTGATTTAAACTGAGAACACCCAGACACAATTAAAGCAATGGTTGATGTTATTGACTTTTGATACAAATTAGGTGTTAGAGGATTTAGACTTGATGCTATTAAACACGTAGCTAAAAGTTTTGATGAAGTTGAAGCTAACCCTTACTTTGCTTGATGCAAAGGTGCAGTTGAATCACTTAAAGAATTCAATGAATTAGCACTTAAAGACAAAAAAGATGCTTACACACTTGGTGAAGCTAGTGGTATAACCGCTGAAGAATTATTAAAATATGGAACTGGAAAAAATAAAGTTTCAAACAACTACTTTAACTTTGCTTGATGATGAATTGGTTGAGGAAAACAAACCGGAAGAAACGGATATGATGCAAATTATGATGTAAAAGAATTTGTTTACCAACAAAAACCGTTTCAAGAAAATGACCTAATTAAACCTTATATGTTTACTAACTTCTTATCAAATCACGATACTTCAAGAAGTATTTCACGTTGAGGTGATGAAGGTTTATTTAGAGAAATGAGTGCTAAATCACAAGCTTTAATGTTACTTACAATCAAAGGGATTCCGTGTATTTACTATGGAGAAGAAATTGGGTTATTAAATACTCACTTTAATTCTCGTTATGAATTTAGAGATTGTGATATTCACAATGGATTTAAAGCGCTTGTAGATGAGTCTAAAACATATTCAGAAAGCGAAATGCTTTTATATTGCAACATCAATTCACGTGATGCAGGTAGATCACTAATGCAATGATGTGCGCACAAAAACGCTGGATTTAACAAAGGAAAATCACCATGAATTAATCTAGGTAGAAACAAAGAACAAATTAATGTTTTTGATGCCTTAAAAAACCCAAACAGCATTTATCATTTTTATAAACATTTAATTAAATTAAGAAAAGAAGACTTACACGATGTTTTAGTTTTAGGTAGCTCAAAAATGAACGTGTTAGACAACAACTTAATTACCGTAGAGCGTGAATTTAATGGTGAAAAAGTTAAAGCTTATATTAACTTAACTAACAAACAATTAGAACTAGAAAATGTATCAGGAACACAAATTTTATCTAGTTATACTGATAATAAAGTGGTAACAAATCAATTAAGACCATACGAGTCAATTTTAGTCAAAATAAAATAAGGAGTATTTATGGATTTTTTACAATACAATCCAAAGGAAAAGACAGTTTCACAAGTAAAATTCGATAAAAGTGTTGTTGCTAAAACTGAAAGTATTTTTTCTCTTGGTAATGGGTATTTAGGTATTAGAAGTGCTGATGAAGAACAAACTTCATACAATAAAGAAGACTTTTTCGTAAATGGTATTTTCAACAAAGATAATAAAGATGAAGTTCCTGAATTAGCTAATTTAGCTGACTGTTTAACCACACCAATTTTCCTAAATGGTAGACAATTTGAATTACATGAAAAAGATGTGTATAACAAAACTTTACACATTAAAGAGGGTTATCTAACTCGTGATATCGTAGCTGACCGTGATTATGGTGTTTTTGAGTTGAAATTTGAGCGTTTTGTTTCACAAGATGATGTTAATGTTTATGCTCAAAGAATTGAAATTAAAGTTATTGAAACTCCAGATAATATTGCTAAAGTTAGCTTACACCCTGGAATTAATGGTCAAGTAACTAACAACGGAACTCAACACTTTAGCGAAGGATTAAAACAAAGACCATCAAAAGAATCACTTCGTATGGAACAAAAAACTACTTTATCTAAGCGTTTTGTAGTTCACAACATGGTAACAAAATTATTTGTTAATGGAGAATTAATTACTGGTGGTGGAGATGACTATTTAATTGACATTAAAAGACGTAAAATTTACTTCAAAATTACACAAGAACTAAAAGCTGGAGATGTTTTAGTACTTGAAAAATTAATGTCAGTTCATACTACAGTAGATGACAAAAACTTACTATTAACTGATGAAGAAGTTTCGAAAAACGCAAATGAAAAAATGTTAATGCTACAAAATTCTAGCTATAGTGAACTAAAAGCTAGATCAATTAGCGCAATGCAACAAAAAGTGTGAAACAGATTTTTTGTTGAAATTGAAGGAAACGAAGAAGCTCAATACGATAGTTTATCATTAGACTTTGGTATTTTCCACTTAAACAACTTTGTACCAACTAATACAACTAATATGAACGTAGGTGCTAAAGGGCTAAGTGGTGAAGGATATCAAGGACACACTTACTGAGATACAGAATTTTTCATTAATCCAAACTACTTATTTAATGATCCTCAAGTTGTTAGAAACTTACTAACATATAGATATAAAGGGATTAAAGGTGCTAGAGCAAAAGCTCAAGAAGTTAAATTAAGAGAACAAGAAAGCAATCTTGAAGGTGCTCAATATCCTTGAGAAATGGCATGACCTACCGATGGAGAAGTATGTCCATATTGAGGTCAAGCAGATGTGGTAACTGGTGAGCAAGTTCCAATTGCTTCAAGAAGACAAGAAATCCATGTTTCAGCTGATATTGCTTACGCAATTAATCAATACTATCAAGTAACTAAAGACCAAGAATTTATGGACAAAATGGGTTATGAAATGGTTATTGATACAGCTTGATTTTACACAAATCGTGCTGAAAAACAGGCTGACGGAACTTACTCAATTTTAGATGTTATGGGACCAAATGAGTACAAAGGAAATATTGATAACAACGCTTACATTAATATGTTTGCTAAATTAAATATTGACTTAGCACTTAAATTTATTGGTGAATTAAAAGCTACAAATCCTAAATTACTTGAAAAAGTGCTTTCAAAACTACCATATAAAATTGGTGTTTCTAAAATGAAGGATGTATCTGAAAAACTAAAACAACAATTATCAAATGAACAACTAATTATTGCTGAAAATGATCAGTTCCTAAAATTACCGTTAAATGATGTAAAACCATTCCAAATGCTTGGCGATGCAGGTAAAAAATTATTTCACACCAAAGAAGGACATATTCGTTTAAGCGGTCAATTAGTTAAACAAGCTGATGTTGTATTATTGTTAAATATCCTTCCACACCTATATAATGAAGAGATTCGTAAAGCCAACTTTGATTATTATGAACCAATTACTACCCATGATTCTTCATTAAGTCCTGCAACTTACGCTATTGAAGCTGCTAGACTTAGAAAAATGGAAGAAGCATACAAAATCTTTAAATATGGAATTAACATCGATTTAGGTCCAAGCATGCATACTTCTGATGCTGGAATTCATGCTGGTTCTCTTGCTGCTATTTGACAAATGATTATTTTTGGTTTTGGTGGTTTAGATTGACACGATGATAAGCTATTTTTAAGCCCAGTATTACCAAAACAATGAACTAAATTAAGATATAAATTTAAATACCAAGGATCTGATTTTGAAGTTAATGTAAATCAAAATCAGTTTACAATTCAAGCAATTAATAGTTCAGAAGCTCGTGAAATTTATGTACTAAATCAAAAACACTTAATTGGACAACAAATGCAAACATTTGAGGTAAAACATGATTAAAGCTTTTGTATTTGATTTAGATGGTGTTATTACTGATACAGCAGTTTTACACTTTGAAGCTTGAAAACAAATTGTTAAAGAATTAGGTATCGATTACACTCACGAAGATAATGAAAAACTAAGAGGATTACCTCGTTTAGATACTCTAAAAGCTATTATTTTGATGAAAAAACCTGATCTTAATTTATCTGAAACTAAATTATTAGAGCTTTGTGAAACTAAAAACAACTTATATGTAGAGCTTTTAAGAACTACAGTTAATAAAAATTCAGTACTTCCTGGTGTTGTGAAATTATTAAATGATGCTAAAAAAGCAGGTGTTAAATTGTCAATTGCTTCAAGTAGCTATAACGCACCTATGATTTTAGAAAAATTAGAACTAAAAGATATGTTTGATTATATTGTTTACCCAGGTGATATTAAACACGGAAAACCAGCTCCAGATATTTTCTTAAAAGCAGCAGAAGGTGTTAGCGCTAAAGCTAGTGAATGTGTCGGTTTTGAAGACGCAGTTGCTGGTATTCAAGGGTTAAACGACGCTAAAATCTATTCAGTAGCTATTACACACGGAAATAAAGAAGATTTTTCAAAAGCTGATTTAGTTTTACAATCTACTAGCGAATTAGACTTTGATAAAATCATTCAATCAGCTAGTAAATAATTAATGATAAATTAATTCAAAATAAAAACTCTGCCATGATGCAGAGTTTTTTGATTAGGCACTATAACGATAATCTTGTGTTGTAGATAAAGGAATTTCAATTTCACTATAATTATTGTTTGTACCATTTGAGCTTGAAATGCCAATAGTTACAGTAGTTTTTACTGTAATATTTATTTTTTTAGTATTGGTATCAATTGAATTAATCGTGAAACTAACATTATTCATACTAATTCCGTTAACATCTAAATAATCTTTGTTATCACCGATTATGATGTCAGAAGTATGTGGCTCATATTTGGTACTTAATTCAACATAATCTACAACTGCTTCACTTGGTCTAATTAATAAATTAAAATAATTATTTGGATTAAATGGCACTTGATTATTTGAATGGAAGTCATCACTTGATGAAGGACGAATAAAAACTCATGGATTACTATTTGAAGCTAGTTGACCGATGATCGGACCTAGTGTTTCAGGTGTATCAAACACTTTCGAAGCATGCTGTGAATCGATATATTTCTTAGCTAATTTATCAATAGTGTTTTGTTTTTGTTGTGTTCTTAAAATTTTGCTTAAAAAGTCTTTAGAAATAGTTTTAAATCCGCTGATTTCATAGGTTTTACCAGTAATTTCAGCAGCTACCTCTTCGCTTCCATTAATTCATTTTAATGATTGAGTTAAGAATAATTTACCTTCTAAATCGTTTGTTTTTAATCCTGTTGTGAAAGCTTGTATTTTAGCTTTTTCGGCTTTACTGTTTGCATCTCATCTAGTAAATTCAGCTCATTGTGGATCAACAACTCAATAAGAAATTAGGATTTGACCTTTAGGGTGTGAACGATAAAGTTGTGTTCAATATGAAGCATAAATATTATTTCTTGGTTGGCTTATTCCACTACCTTCAATCATATGGTTTTTGCTAATGTATTCTAAAACATTGGTTTCGCTATAACCTTCAACTCTAATATCTTCTCTATTTAAGAAGCTTGATTCGGTATCTGTTGTGACACCATTATGCATTTTTTGTATTCTTTGTCTTAAATCTAGGGATAAAACACCATTATTATTAAATGTCGCTCTTTTAACGACTGCTGTTCCACTTTTTACCAAATTGATCAAATTATATTCAGCCATTCTACCATTTTCTTCAAAGGTAAATGCCTTTAACTTAGAAAACATTGGAATAACTTTTTCTGCTGGCCAGTTAGGTAATTCGTTTTTAATTATTTTGTTTTGAATTAAATAATCTTTACTAAATTCATAGTCAATAGATTGAATTCTTTTTGGAGGTAAAAAACCACTCACAGATACAGCACCAGTATTAAAATCTTTACCGTTATAAGTTCCTGTTGCGCTAAATTCTAATGTTCCAGCTTGATCATCATAAGCTGAGACGTTAACCGTTTTAACATTTAATCCATTCTTATTAAATGGCATAAAATTACTTATTTGCAAGTGAACAAGAGAGTTTGGCTCTAAACTTAAACCTTTTACAATCTCAACATATTTATTTACTTGTAAATATTTATGAGCTGTTCCTCCAGCTTCAATGTTTGAAACTGCTGGTTCTGGTTGCGGATTTACAGGCTCAGGCTGTGGTTCAGGTTGAACCTCTGGTTCAACAGGTTTTGGTTTAGTTTCACTATCTCCTCCACCTTGTTCAGGACTTATTGGTGTGTCTGGATTGGATGGTTTTTCAGGTTCAACTGGAGTAGGTTTTGTGTCTGTTTGGCCACTATCACTTTCACTTGGTGTAGTCTGGCTTCCCTTATCAATTTTATCAGCTTCTTTAGCAGATTCATCTTTTTTAGCTTCTTCTTTTTTGTCTTTTGCTATAGTTTCTATTTCATCACATGACATTGCAACACTTGTCATTAATGAAAAACTACTTAGAGCAATTAAAGGTAATAAAAATTTCTTCGCTTTTCTCATCTTTGTCCTTACAAGCAGTATTTAGTGCCAAAATACATCAATAAGGAATTTACAAATTAGTAAAAAACATACTGGAAATTTAAGCACTTTGACTAGTATGCATATTTTACAATATTTTAAAATTTTTTTAGTCCCATAAATACACTATTAGTGATATTATTAAAACATAGTAAAAATCTACTTTTTCAGTCCAAAAAAGCAGATTTTAAGAGTAATTGAATCTAAATTTTAGTCTAAAAACTTTTTAGCCTAAAATTAAACTAAAATAATACTAATTTAGCACTAAATACGGACAAATTAAAGGCGTTATTTTGTATAATTATAAAAACTGCCGAAATTACTCGCTTTTAGGTCAGATTTCACAAAATAATTTAGGAGAAAAATGGAGAATGTAAGTATTTTTGCACTCGGTGGACAAGATGAAAACGGTAAGAATTCATATGTGCTAGAGTACAATAAAGATATTTATGTGATTAATTGTGGTGTAAAGATTCCAATTAACTCCCACAATGGAGTTGATACCTTAATTCCCAATTTTTCATATTTAGAAAAATATAAAGATGACATCAAAGGTGTTTTTATAACAGACATTAAAAACGAAAGTTTTAGCGCCTTACCTTGACTTGTAATGAAAATTCCTGGGGTTAAAATTTATACTTCAGCTTTTAATAAAGTTTTTATTCAAGAAAGACTAAACAAATATAAAATCAACAATAATGACTATAAAATTGAAGTTATTGACACTAAAAAACAAATTGGATCACTAAAAGTAGTTCCAATAAAATTAACTGGATGTATTCCTGGAAATTTAGGTTTTAATTTTCAAACTAAAACTGGTGATTACTTATTTATGTTTAACTATGTTGAAGGTGATTTAGGTATTTTCGGTAAAACTTCATTTAATGAGATTGCTAATCAATTTAAAAATAGAAAAATCAATGCTTTTGTTTCAGATGCAGGAAAAAGTAATTATTCAGGAAAAGCAATTGATAAATTAAACAAATACCAACAAGTAAAAACAGCTTTTGAAACCACAAGTGAAGATGCGAGAATTATTGTTGGGGCTTATGATGAAGAAATGGTAGCTTTAGAACATGTTTTAAGGTTTGCAATCCAATACAATCGTCCTTTAATTACTTACGGTAAAACTTACGCACAAATTTTATACTTAATTAGCAAACTACATCCAGAATTAGGATTACCACAAATTATTGATTATAAATTTATAAACAAACACAAAAATGCAGTGGTATTAGTAACTGGTTCTATTGAACGTTTATATACTAGATTTTTAAGAATTACTGATAATAACGATGTTTACTTAAAATTAAATGCAAATGATACTGTTATTATGCTAGCTCCACCGGTTAATGGTTTAGAATCTATGTCAAGTTTATCACTTGATGAAATAGCGAGAATTGCACCAAAACTTTATGATATTAGTGACCAAGAATTTTTTATCGTTAGACCTACAAAACAAGATTTATTAGACGCGGTTAATGCTTTAAAACCTAAAACTTTTATACCAACTCAAGGTTTATACCGTTATTTAGTTGATGCTGCTAATTTTATTGAAGAAAATATTGATGATAAAAAAGAAATTACCAATGTAATCCTATTAAATGGAAAAATTGCTCGTTATACTGATGGTAATTTAGTAAGTACAAGCGATAAAATTAAAGATGTAAGTGACACAATAATCGATGGATTCGGAATTGGTGACATTTCTTCTGAAGTTATCGCTGAAAGAGAATCATTAGGGAGAGAAGGTGTTATTATCATTAACGCACTTTATTCTTCAAAAACTAAACAATTAGTAGGTAAATTACATGTTAATTACGTTGGTGTAATTGACGAAGCAGATCAAGATCGTATTACCACTTTAATTAAAAAGGTAATTATTGAGATTATGGATGAAGGAAAATTCACTTCTATGCGTGAAATTAACGAAAGATTAAGAAAAACAATTAGAAAAAGAATTTTCAAACTTACAGACAAAGACCCAATGATTGCTTTAACAATCACAAATAATTAATTATGAAACAAAACACTACATCTAAAAAGGCAACCTTAAAACAGGTTTATGATACTTTAAAAATTCAAAATAGCTATTTAGATAACACTTCTGCACCAATTGTTGCAAAAAGAAGAAAAAAAGCTATAGCTAACTTTAGTATTTCGTTTTTACTAACTTTGACTTACACGCTTTTTGTGTTTTTGGATGCTTTTAGTATTGTAGATCATAGTTCTTTTAAATGAATTGTGCATTTTACAACTTCATTAGCTTTTGGTTTTGCTAACTTCATTATTATTTTCTTTTTATGATCATATATAGTGCTTTTAGGTTTTAACTTACGAATGTATAACAGAACTTATAAATACTTCAAGCGTCATAAACAAGTGCCATTCAGTTTCATTGTGTCAAAAGTTAGAAAACTATTAATTTGACACTTTATAGCTGCAATTTGCTTGGCTTATAGTGTTTATTTTATTATGGAATCAGGCATCAAATGGCTTGAGTATCAAAATTGAGAGAAAGTTTTCGAATTCGGTTTTGTACAAAAATATCTTCGCGAAAAAGTCAAAACCTTAAAACAAATGGGGTATATCATAGAATTCTTACTAGGTGCTTTAACCGTTGTTTTTACCTATCCGTTTATACCTTTAGCACTGGCATTTAGTATTATTGTGTTCAGTCCACTTATTTTTAAAGCTAAAAAGAAAGAAGTTTTAAGAAACAAATTTTACAAAAAGAAAACTACTTATGAACTTAGATATGAAGTTAAACAAGGTAAAAGTTTTTACCTAAAAAGTGAATTAATTATTTGATATTATGACTTTTTAGAACAAGCTGCAAAACATTATAATTTAACTCGTTCATTCCAAATAGATAGCTATAAAAAGTTTGTTAAACTACTTTATCAACACTTATTAGTTAAAGATTTGGACGCAATTTTAGCAAAATTAAATAAAACAGAAGCAACCGTTCAGCTTCAAGAAACAGTAACTCCTAAAGTTGAAGAAGTTGAACAAGTTTTACCAAATGAGCCTGAAAAATCAGAAACTACGGCTCAAGAAGTTTTAGACAATAGATCTACTATGACATTAATTGAAGATGTTGACTTAAATGAAATGAATTCAATTTATGTAGCATCTAATGACTTTATGCCGCCAAAACAAAAGTTTGCTCATAAAGAAGAACCACAAGTTGATAACTCTCAATATTTTGAGGATTTTACAGTTCAAACTTTTGGTGAAGATGTCACAGTCCAAACCACACAAGTTGAATTACCTGTTGATGAATCTGAACTTCCTAATAAAAAACAACAAAATACTATTGAAACAATTTTAAGTTTAGATAACTATAGTATGTATGATAGTTTAGATAATGTAAAAACTGGTGAAGTGATTAATTTAGTTAAAACTGCTGACGAAAAAGATGAAATTGATTTATTGTTTGAAAATAATGCCGGAATGTCTAATTTAGGTATTAATGAAGACAAAAAACAAAATAACAAAAAACAAAATAAAACAATATGGTGGTAAAATGCAAGAATTAAAATGAGAAAAAGCCGAAAAAATTATTGAACAAATGCACAGTGATCAATTAATTTTTCTAGTGTTTACAACTAAATGATGTGGTGATTGTAAGATGATGAAACCAATCTTAAATCAAGTTTATGAAAAATATAAAAACAATAAACAAATAACATTTATGGAAGTAGATGCTGAAGAATCGCAAATGTTTAGAAATCCAAATACTAAATATCAAGTTTTAAGAGTACCTACAATGTTATTTATTAAAGAAGGTCAAATTATTGAAAAAGGTTACGAATATATTCCTGAAGAAGTTTTAAGTAACTGAATCGAAAAACAATTATCTTAGTAATAAAGTTAAAAAGAACCCAAATTGAAGCTTTTGGGTTCTTTTTTTTATATCTTTTTACTTGCTTAAAAACGACAGTTATAAGCTGCTATAATATATTGTAAAAATTCGTTTGTTTTTCTAAAAAATACATATATAATTAATAGCGTAGCCAACTCGATACACCGAGAAGAGTTGTTAGTAAATTGGCTATAAAAAAATTACTCAAAAATATTATATTTTTCGGTTTTGAAAAAATATAAATTACTCTATAATTGTAAAGCTACAATAGCTATGATCTATAAGGTTGCTACAGTGCAATGCGTTGTCGAGTACACTGTAGGTTTTTGTAGGGAGTTATGTTCAGCAAAGAACAAAGGAGACAACAATGTCAAAATTAAACATCAAAGTTAAGGGATTTGACCACGCTTTAGTTGATGAAGCTGCTGAAAAAGTTCATTTACTAGCTAAAGAAACTAAAACAAAAGTAAGTGGACCTGTTCCATTACCTACAAAGATGGAAGAAATTACAATTCTTAGATCAGTTCACGTTAATAAAACATCACGTGAACAGTTCGAAAGTAGAACACACCAAAGATTAGTTGTTCTAACTAACCCATCTGCAGAGGTGCAAGACAAACTAAAAAGACTTGAATTACCAGCAGGTGTTGAAATTCAAGTTAAAGTTAAATAAAACCAATTTAAGGAGTAAATATGAAAGGAATCTTAGGACGTAAAGTTGGTATGACTCAAATTTACACCGAAACAGGATTAAGTGTTCCTGTGACTGTAATAGAAGTACAACCAAATGTTGTGTCAAAAGTGTTAACAGCTGACAAAAACGGTTACGTTGCAACTCAACTTGCTGTATTTGATAAAAAAGCAAACAGAATCAACAAACCTGAAGCTGGACACTTCAAAAAAGCAAACACAACACCTAAGCGCTTCGTAAAAGAAGTTCGTAATATGTCAGGTTTCGAACTTGGACAAGAAGTTAAAGCTGACATTTTCCAAGCTGGAGAACTAGTAGATATTACTGGTATTTCAAAAGGTAAAGGGTTCGCTGGAACAATTAAAAGACACAACCAACACATCGGACCTAAATCACACGGTGGAGGGGGAGGTTCTCAACCTGTTCGTCAAACCGGATCACTTGGAGATATTTCAGGTAACAGAGTTGTTAAAGGTATGACAATGCCTGGACACTTAGGACATGTTAAAACAACAGTTCAAAACTTAGAAATTGTTAAAGTTGACGCTCAAAACAACTTACTTTTAGTTAAAGGATCAATTCCAGGAGCTAAAAAATCTTATGTAATGGTTAAACAAGCTGTTAAAGGATTACCAAGCCACACAGCTATCAAACTAGTTGACGTTGAAGAAGTTATTTTAATGAATGAATTAGTTGAAAAAGCTAAAAAATACAACGTTGAAGTTACAGTAGGAATGCACTCATCTGAATTAAAACAATTAATCGAAGCTGCCGAAGCTCAAGCTGAAGGGAATAAATAATGGCTAAAGCAAATAAAGCAAACGTAAACATCGTTAATGAAAAAGTTGCTAAAACAGTAGAATTTAAAGCTAAATTACCAGCAAGTTTATTTGCTAGTGAAAAAATCTACGAACAAGCTATTTTCGATACTATTATTTCAGATAGAGCATCAAGACGTCAAGGAACTCACAAAGTTAAAAACCGTGCTGAAGTTTCAGGGACAGGTAAAAAACCTTGAAAACAAAAAGGTACAGGTAGAGCACGTGCTGGATCACTTAGATCACCAGTATTCGTAGGTGGTGGTAGAGCTTTTGGGCCTAAACCAAACAGAAACTACACATTAAAAGTTAACAAAAAAGTTAGATACGCTGCATTTGTTTCAGCTTTAACAATGCTAGCAGAAGCTAAAGCAGTTGCAGTTGAAGACTTTAAATTAGCTAAACCTTCTACAAAAGAACTAGTTGAATCATTAACAAAATTAAATGTTATGGATTTGAAAAGAGTTTTAGTGGTAACTGAAGACGTAAATGTATTTTTATCAGCTAGAAACTTAAAAAACGTTACAACTACTAAAGCAAATTCATTAAGCGTTGAACAATTATTAGGAGCTGACGTAATGATTTTATCAAGCGAAAGCTTAAAACTTATTGAAGGGAGAGCTAAATAATGGAATTAACAAATGTTATTAAAGCACCTATTTTAACTGAGAAAACTGATACACAAAGAACAAAAGGTGTATTCACATTTAAAGTAGATTACCACGCTTCAAAATTTCAAATTAAAAACGCTGTTGAAACAATCTTTAAAGTTAAAGTTACAAAAGTAAACACAATTAAAGTTGAAAAACAACCAAAAAGAGTTGGAAGATTTAATGGATTTACTAACCGTTACAAAAAAGCTATGATTTGAGTTTCAAAAGACTCAGTAATGAACTACTTACCTGAAGATGAAGCACAAAAAGCAGAAGAAGTAACAAAAGCAACAACAAAAGCTGCTAAAGCTGCAAAAGCAACAGATGTTGAAGCTAAAGTTGCTGCTAAATTAGCTAAAAAACCAGCTGCTGCTAAAGCTCCAAAAACTGCTTCAAAAACTACAGCAACTAAAGCTGCTAAAGCACCAGTTAAAAAAACAACAACAAAACGTAAAGTTGGTGGTGAATAATAACCAGCTTTAAAACTTGTACTTATACACTTAATACATTTTTTATACACACTTTTATACATTTAGTTATTACGTAATCATAATGCGGTAAATTTGTATATATACTTGCTTAAAAGATAACACCGCAACTATTTTTAAGCAAAAGGAGAAAAAAGACAATGGCAATTAAACATTATAAGCCAACTACAAACGGTCGTAGAAATATGTCTTCTCTTGATTACAGACACAATTTATCAGGTCACAAACCAACAAAATCTCTTTTAGTAAATTTAAGAAATAATGCTGGTAGAAACAACCAAGGTAAAATTACTGTTAGACATCACGGAGGACGTGTAAAAAGATTCTACAGATTAGTAGACTTCAAACGTAATAAAGACAACATTCCTGCTGTAGTTAAAACAATCGAATACGATCCAAACAGATCAGCAAACATTTGTTTATTAGCGTATGCAGATGGAGAAAAAAGATACATATTAGCTCCTAAAGGAATTGAATTAGGACAAGTTGTTATTTCAGGAACAGAAAATGTTGATATTAAAGTAGGTAACTCATTACCATTAACTAACATTCCTGAAGGTACATTCATTCACAACATTGAAATGCAACCTGGAGGTGGAGGTATCATAGCACGTAGTGCTGGTACATCTGCTCAAATCTTAGGTAAAGACGATGACGGAAAATACGTAGTGTTAAAACTAAAATCAGGTGAAACACGTCGTATCTTAGCACGTTGCCGTGCAACAATCGGAGTTGTAGGTAACGAAGAACATTTACTTGTTAACGTTGGTAAAGCTGGAATTAACAGACATAAAGGAATCAGACCTACAGTTCGTGGTTCAGTTATGAACCCTGTAGACCACCCACATGGAGGAGGGGAAGGTAAACAACCAATCGGTCGTAAAGCCCCACTTACTCCATGAGGTAAAAAAGCTCTTGGTGTTAAAACAAGAAAAACTAAAAAATCTTCAAATAAACTTATTTTAAGAAGAAGAAAGGACGCTAAATAATGGCACGTAGTCTTAAAAAAGGTCCATTCGTAGACGATCACTTAATGAAAAAAGTTGAGGTTATGTTAGAAATTAAATCTAAAAAACCTATCAAAACTTGATCAAGACGTTCAACAATTTTCCCAGAATTTGTTGGATTAACATTTGCAGTACACAACGGAAACAAATTTATCGAAGTTTACGTAACTGATGATATGGTTGGACACAAATTAGGAGAATTTGCACCTACTAGAACATATACAGGTCATGGTGCAGATAAAGGGAAGAAAAAATAATGGCTCAACAAGCAGTCGCACACGTAAAACTTCAAAGAGTTAGTGTTAAAAAAGCTAAACTTGTAGCAGCTTTATTTAGAGGAAAAGATGTTAGTGTAGCATTAGGTATCCTACACAATACATCTAAAAAATCGGCTCCAATTTTTATCCAATTACTTAAATCAGCTATTGCAAATGCAACTAACAATCACGGAATGGATGCGTCAAAATTATTTGTTAAAACAGTTTATGTAAATGAAGGTCCAACACTAAAAAGATTCCAACCAAGAAGTCAAGGTAGAGCTTACTCAATTTTAAAAAGAACATCTAATTTATCAATCGTATTAGAGGAGAGAAACTAATGGGTCAAAAAGTTAATCCAAATGGATTCCGTTATGGAATTTCAAAACCACACAACTCAGTGTGATACGCAGAAAAAGAAAACTTTGGTACATATTTAGTAGAAGATGCTAAAATCTACAAATTTTTCGATAAATTAGTTCGTCAATACCAAATTGGTAAAGTACAAGTAAAACGTTCACAAGCAAACAAAATTACAGTTATCGTTCACACAGCTAAACCAGCTGCAATGTTAGGTAGTGAAGGTAAAAACATTCAAGAACTAACAACAAAATTACAAAAACACTTAAAAAATAGAAAAGCACACATTAATGTCCAAGTTGTAGAACTTGCGACTTCAGAATTAAACGCAACATTATTATCAGACATGATTGCTGCTAAATTAGAAAACCGTGAAAGCTTCCGTTCAGCTCAAAAAGCTGCAATGAGAATGGCTATGCGTGCTGGAGCTAAAGGTATTAAAACTGAAGTTTCAGGGCGTCTAAACGGTGTTGATATGGCTAGAAGTGAAGGTTATTCAGAAGGTGAAATGAAACTTCACACATTAAGACAAAACGTAGACTATGCAACAGCAACAGCGAGAACAACATACGGTGCTATCGGTGTTAAAGTTTGAGTATCATTAGGTGAAATTTTGGAAGGAGAAAAACAACATGCTTCAACCAAAAAGAACTAAATATAGAAAACCATTTTTAGTAAAACACGACAAACGTAAAGCTACAAAAGGAAACACAGTTTCATTTGGTGAATACGGATTACAAGCTTCTTCATCAGCATTAGTTACAGCTCGTCAAATTGAATCAGCTCGTATCGCTGCTACACGTAGAATGGGTCGTGAAGGGCAAGTTATTATTAGAATTTTCCCTCACTTTGCTAAAACTAGTAAACCAATTGGTGTTCGTATGGGATCAGGGAAAGGAACACCTGAATTATGATACACACCAGTTAAAGTTAACACAATGATGTTCGAAGTTGCCGGAGTTCCAGAAGACATCGCTCGTGATGCTCTACGTTTAGCTGGGCACAAATTACCTGTAACATGAAAAATCGTTAAAAGAGAAGGAGATAAATAATTATGGCACAATACAAAGAACTACAAGCTAAATCTGTTGAAGAATTAAAGCAATTAGTTAGTGATTTAAAAGCTGAATTATTTACTTTAAGATACAGAAACGTAACAGGTGATTTAAAAGAAACACACAAAATTTCAGTTATTAGAAAAGACATTGCTAGAGCACTTACAGCTTTAAGTGAAAAAGGAGCAAAATAGTTATGGAAAGAAATACAAGAAAAACCCTTGTTGGAACTGTTGTTTCAGCAGGGAAGTCACTAAAAACTATTATTGTTGCTGTTGATACATACAAAAAAGATCCAAAATACTCAAAACGTTTCAAATCAACCAAACGTTTCGCTGTTCATGATGAAGAACATGTTGCTAAATTAGGTGACATCGTTGTTATTATGGAAACTAGACCACTTTCAAAAACAAAACGTTTCAGACTTGTTTCAGTAAAACAAACTGCAATTCAAGGAGTAAACTAATATGTTATTAGAACTTTCAAGAGCAAATGTAGCTGATAACTCAGGTGCAAAAGAAGTTGGAATTATTCGTATTTTAGGTGGATCTAAAAAGAAAACAGCAAACATTGGTGATATTGTAGTATGTTCAGTTAAAAAATCTATGCCAGATGGTGTAGTTAAAGAGCATGCAGTAGTAAAAGCGGTTGTAGTTCGTTCACACTACGGAATTCACCGTGATAATGGATCATACATTCGTTTTGATGACAATGCAGTAGTAATTATTAAAGATGATTTAACTCCACGTGGAACTCGTGTTTTCGGACCAGTAGCTCGTGAGCTACGTGAAAAATTCCCAAAAATCGTTTCATTAGCACCAGAAGTTTTATAATCAACCTACTTATATTAAGCGCTTATTAAATAGGAGAAAATATGAAATTGAAGAAAAACGACGAAGTTATCGTTATCGCTGGAAAAGAAAAAGGGAAAATTGGAACTATTGAAAAAGTTCTAGCTAAAGAAAACAGAGTTATCATCAAAGGTTTAAACATTGTTACAAAACACAACAAACCAACACAACAAAACCATGACGGTTCTATAACTGAAATCGAAGCACCTATTCATGCTTCAAATGTTGCTTATTTAGTTAAAAAAGCAACAAAAACTGCTTCAGCAACTTATTCAAAACTTGGATACACAACTAACAAAGATGGAAAAAAAGTAAGAGTTGTAAGAAAAACTAAGAAGGAAATCTAATTATGTTAAAAAACTTATATAAAGAAAAAGTAGTACCTGCCTTAAAAGAACAATACAACTACTCTTCAATCATGCAAGTTCCAAGAATTGAAAAAATCGTCTTAAACATGACAGCTGGAAAAGAAGTTTCTAACTCAAAAGCAGTAGAAGAAGTTTTACAAGAATTAACACTTATTTCATCTCAAAAACCATATCAAACAAGAGCTAAAAAATCAAACGCATCATGAAAATTACGTGAAGGAATGCCTATGGGTGGAAAAGTTACTTTACGTAGAGAAAGAATGTGAGATTTTCTAGAAAAATTAATTAATGTTGCAATGCCTCGTATTCGTGACTTTAGAGGTGCTAACCCTAAAGCATTTGATGGTAGAGGAAACTGTGCTATCGGTATCAAAGAAGAAATCATCTTCCCAGAAATCGAATTTGACAAAATTCGTCGTATTAAAGGACTTGACGTCCTAATCGTAACAACTGCTCAATCTGATCAAGAAGCCAAATCATTATTAGAATTACTTGGTGTACCATTCGAGAAAAAAGGAGCTAAATAATGGCTAGAAAAGCATTAATCGAAAAAGCTAAACGTCACCCTAAGTTCTCAACACGTGCTTACACAAGATGTGAACTATGTGGAAGACCTCATTCAGTTTTAAGAAAATATAAAGTATGTCGTATCTGTTTTAGAAATCTTGCTCACGAAGGTAAGATTCCAGGTGTGAAGAAAGCGAGTTGATAATTATGTTTATTACAGATCCAATTTCAGATTTAATTGTTAGAATTAAAAACGCTAACGCTAGAAAACACAAAACTGTATCAATTCCATATTCAGCTAAAAAAGAAGCTATTGTTAAGCTAATCGAAGAACAAGGTTACATCAACTCATACGAAGTAAAAGGTGAAGGCGTAAATAAAGAAATCGTTGTTACATTAAAATACAAGAAAAACCAATCAGCAATCGTTGGTATTAAAAGAGTTTCAAAACCAGGACTTAGAGTTTATGTTAAATCTGATGAAATTCCATCAGTATTATCAGGTTATGGAACAGTAATTATCTCTACATCAAAAGGATTAATGACAGGAAATGAAGCTAGAAAGGCAAATGTTGGTGGTGAAATTATTGCCTTCATTTGATAGGTAACTTAAATGTCTCGTGTAGGAAATAGAATTTTAAGCATTCCTCAAGGAACAACAGTTGTTGTTGAAGGAACAAAAGTTACAGTTTCAGGTAAATTAGGTAAACTTGAAAGAGTTTTCAGTCCATTAATCAAAATTGAAGTAGCTGACAACACAGTTAGAACATACCGTAGTAATGAAGAAAAACACACAAAACAATTACACGGTACAACAAACTCACACATTGGAAACATGATTAAAGGTGTTTCTGAAGGTTACAAAGTTGAATTAGAAATTAAAGGGGTTGGATATAAAGCAACTCTTAAAGGTGAAGAACTAGAAATTTTAGCTGGTTATTCACATCCATTTGTGCTAAAAGTTCCACAAGGAATTACAGTTAAAGTTGGTAAACCAACTGAAGTTGAAGTTTCAGGTATTGATAAACAAGACGTAAACCACTTCGCAGCAGTAGTTAGAGAAGTTAGAAAACCTAGTGTATACTCAGGTAAAGGTATTAGCTACAAAGGTAAACAAATTAGACGTAAAGAAGGGAAAACAGCTTCTAAATAGTTTTGAGGCTGTAGGTAGAAAAATATGGCAAAATTATCACGTAATCAAGCTAGAAAAGTTAAACACGTTCGTTCACGTCAAAACATCGTTGGTACAGCTAACAAACCACGTTTAAATGTTTTCAAATCACACCAAAACTTTTACGCACAATTAATCGATGACTCTAAAGGTATTACTTTAGCAAGTGTTTCTACTTTAAAATCATCAACATACGGTGGAAACGTTGCAGCTGCTAAAGAATTAGGTTTAGAAATGGGTGAAAAAATTTCTAAATTAGGTATTCAAGAAGTAGTATTTGATCGTGGTGGATACATTTACCATGGTCGTGTTAAAGCATTTGCTGATTCAGTAAGAGAAAAAGGAGTTAAATTCTAATATGGAAAAAGAAACTAAAAAAGTTGAACAAGCAGGAACTCAAGAAGTTGCAGCTAAAAGAGCTCCTAAACGTGAAGTAAAAGATGGACAACCATCAGAAAAACGTCAATTTGTAAGAAAACCACGTCGTCCTAAAGTTGAATCTGAATTTACTGAAAAAGTTGTTGATATTGCACGTGTTACTAAAGTTGTTAAAGGTGGACGTAGATTCAGCTTTTCAGCCTTTGTTGTAGTAGGAAACAAAAAAGGATTAGTTGGATTTGGACACGGAAAAGCAAACGAAGTTCCAGATGCAATTAAAAAAGCTATTAAAGATGCACAAAACAACCTTGTTTCAGTTCCAGTTGTTAAAGGAACAATTCCTCACGAAATTAAAGCTAAATTCTTAGCATCTAGAGTTATGTTAAAACCAGCTCCTGAAGGAAAAGGGCTTATTGCTTCAGGTACAGTACGTGCTGTTGTTGAACTTGCAGGTTACACAGATATCGTTACAAAAACATATGGTTCACGTAGCAAAGCTAACACAGTTAAAGCTACACTAAAAGCTTTACAATCTTTAAGAACAGTAGAACAAATTCTATTCATTAGAGACAAAAAAGCTGAGGAGTTAAAATAATGGCTAGAATTAGATTACACGAATTAAGCTTTACAGAAGGTTCAAGACCAGAAAAACACCGTAAAGGTCGTGGTCACGCAGCAGGAAAAGGAAAACAAGCAGGTAAAGGTCAATCAGGACAAAATAAACGTTCAGGACACAGATTAGGATTCGAAGGGGGTCAAACACCATGATTCCGTCGTATCGGAAAACGTGGATTTACAAACGTTAACCACATTGAATTCCAAGTTGTGAATTTATCACAATTACAAAACTCATACCAAGCAAATGAAGAAGTTACTATTGAATCACTTTTTGCTAAAGGATTAGTAAAAAGAACATTACCTATCAAAGTTTTAGGTAATGGTGCAGAATCATTTAATAAACCATTAGTAGTTAGAGTTCACAAAATCAGTGAAGTAGCAGAAGCTGCTATCTTAAAAGCTGGTGGAAAAGTTGAAGCTTTATAATAACCAAATTTCAATTCAATAATTTCAAAATTAAAACACTATAACGCATCATGTTATAGTGTTTTTTATATTACATTTAAGCCTTAAATGGACCAATTTTAACGGTTTTATCAATAGTAATTAAACTAGTTAAATTAATCTTAAAATCAATTTGTAGTGTTTTATCTTGGTCTAATTTTGTTATTTGAATATCACTAATTGTAAATGGATAGTTATCTTTTAATGGAGATACTTGTTTTTCATCTACATCATTTCATCTAGTGTTTTCAAGGTTTTGGTACTTAAATCCTACTTTGATGTATGTTTCTTGACGCATTATTTTAGCTATTTCACTCATTGAATTTTGGAAATTAAAATAATGCATCATTAAATCACTTAAACTTAAATCATTTATATCACTAATAGCTAAATATTCATCAACTACATTTTGAAACATATTAAAGCTTTCTTGATCAAAGCGGATTGTTTCATATAATTTTTCTACTAATTTATTATTAATATCTTGATAAATAGGGATAAATTGAGTTTCTAACTCTTGTAATTTATTAAATGTAACATTATCATTAATTACACCAAACCACATTGTTTTTTGGTCTGAATCGCTCATACTTACCACAGCATCTCTCACACTTTTTTCAAGCGTATCTGCTTGTTTTATTTTATCAGCTAAATTTTGCACAATTAAGTTAGCTTCATTGCTTAAGACCTGGAAACTTGCTGGTTTAGTGTTATTTGCATTTAAAGCAGTATTTATTTTAGCTAAAATACTATTTAAGTTTTCTAATATTAAGTCATAAAAGGATTTTTGTAAAACTGCTATTTGAGTTTCTAAAGATTTAGATATATTTTCCAATTCCCTGATTAGATAGTTTCTTTTGTCAACTTGTAGCTCTATTTCATGGTATAGTTTTTTTAATTCATCTAAATTTTGTACTTTACCATAACGCTTTTTATATTCAACGCTTTTGTCAAGTAATTCAAGGTTATTTTGAATATAACTCTCCATATTCGACTTAAATTGTGCTTCATTTTTTTGGTAAATATAGGGAGTGGCTACAGCTAGCGAAATTGGTACAGAAATAATGGTTAAAAACCCTAATGGTACAAAAAATCTTCTTAGTTTCATAAAATCCTCATTTAATATTAAAATTATACTATTTTTTAATAAAGCTTTATTTTACTTTTAAGCCCTAATAATCAGCAAATAAGTGTAATTTTAAGCTCTAAACTGATCTATTAAAATTTTTAATCAAAATAACTCATAATTTTCTTGTTATAAACAAAATCTATGGTAAAATATTAACACTAAACAAGTTAGAAATAAACAATAAAAAATATTTTATTTTTTATTTGAAAATTAATTAATTTAGTATATAATTATAAAGCAAACAAATCGCCCAGGTGGTGGAATGGTAGACACAAGGGACTTAAAATCCCTCGGTAGCAATACCGTGCTGGTTCAAGTCCAGTTCTGGGCACCATGATGTGCGTCCTTAGCTCAGCAGGTAGAGCAAATGGCTTTTAACCATTGGGTCAGAGGTTCGAATCCTCTAGGACGTACCATTTCAAGAAATTGACCAAAAACTGAGAAACCTCAGTTTTTTTTATTTTATTTTTTTACAGTATTAATAAAAATTTAAATTTTGCTTAACCAAACAAGTAGTTTATTAGATAATTAAAGTATGCGAAGATCACATTGAAAAATTTCAAAAGAGAAAACTCGAAATGGTGATATCTTATGTGTTCTTTATCACTATCCTGAAAGAAATACATCGAGGAAGGTTGTTTTAGGATATTTACACGAGTTTTTGCCGTTTCATCAAAGTGAACAGAATATATTACACAAAATCAACTGGGCAATGCTCTATATAGGTCAAAATAAGTGTCGTTATACTGTTAAACATAAATTATGAAGTGAGCTAAAATCAAATCAATGAATACCACCAGTTTTTAAAACTATTTATTATGGATTTGAATTATTTGAAAAATTGCTTAAGAAAACAGGTTTATTTAATCATTGAGAAAGCAATAACAAACATAATCTAGCATGAGCTTTTAGCTATTTTGTTAAGCACAGTGCGATTGATCCGATGAACAATCTAGATATTATTAAACCTGGAACTGTGCTGGCAAAACTTAATAAATTTCATGATTCACTTGATTATTTAAGCGCTAATTATGAACAAGAATTAGACTCTTTATATAAGAGAATGCATGCATATTACCAAAATGATTGAAGCTTTGTTTATATCAATTGATGTTCATTTAATCTTGATGATGAAAATTTAGAAAATGAATGTACCAAAGTGTGATTTATAGTAGCAAGTGATGAAAATGGTTATCCACTCTTTTATCAAGCTTACCAAGAACGAAAATTTAGCTCAAAAGTTTTTATTTCATTTGTTGAATCTTTAGCTCACAAATTTCCGCTTAAATCTTTAGTATTTAAAAACCATAAACATCTTAATATTGATGATATTAAGCAATATTTAAGCAACAGAAACTTGCATTATGCCATAATTGAAGAAAATAGTACCAAACACACAACTTTTTCAAAAGCTACTATTTCTGAACCTAAATCAGCTTTTGAATTTATCAGACGCAATAGATACTTAATGAAAGAATTACATAAAAACTTTAATGTAAAAAGAAAGTATCATTACAGAGACTTTAAGCATTGATATAAAGCGAAATTCAGTTCACAAAACACTGAAGCTTTAGATACAAAACAAGCTGAAAAAAATGTATTTTTAGACTATGTTTTCGATAATAGAAGTTACGATGAACTATTAGCCATGGACAGCGAATATACTCGTATAGTTTCAATTAGTATGAAAAATCAAGCTTTTTATTTAAAAGAAACTGCTAATATTCATTATGATACTAACATTGATTATGTACAAAGTAGTACCTTAGACAAATATATTCGTAAGTACTTTGATTCTGAAGAAAATATGCATTGTATTTCAAAATATCTCAATACAAAATTATCATTTGAGTTATTTAACAATAATTATGATGGATATTTTGCAATGATCACCTTAATAATTATGGCATTTATATATTTAAGCGACCAAATCAATGGACACTTAAGGTTAGAAGGTATTCATGTGATGAATTCAATAAAATTTTTAGCATTATAGCTAATGTTAAAAGGTTTGCGCATATTGAAAATAAAACAGTTATTAAGGTGTTTGATCACATTAGTGATGAAAACCAAATCTCGTGAGATGACTTTTATAAAATGCAAGATACAGCTGTTGCTCTAGGTATTGTACAAAATCCAGTTAAGCATTTAGATCTAATGGAGCTGCAAGAAAAACTTCAGGAAGAGATTGATAATTCATAGCTATTAACGCTTATAAACTTATAAGCGTTTTTAATTTAAAACAAAAAGCACATTCTCTAAAATAGAATGTGCTTATATAATAATTAATTGCATTTTTATAAAATGATTTACAAATTATAAAAATGCAATTAATGTTAAATGGTGCGCGAAGAGGGACTTGAACCCTCATGCCGTAAAGCACTAGAGCCTAAATCTAGCGTGTCTGCCAATTTCACCATCCGCGCATGTTATTTTGGTGCCGTCTATAGGACTCGAACCTACGACCTACTGATTACAAGTCAGTTGCTCTACCAACTGAGCTAAGACGGCGTGGTGGAAGATGAGGGGCTCGAACCCACGACCTCCGCCTTGTAAGGGTGATGCTCTCCCAAAACTGAGCTAATCTTCCGATAAAATGGCAGTCTGTACGGGGATCGAACCCGTGCGTGCATGGATGAAAACCATGTGTGTTAACCGCTTCACCAACAGACCATTAAATAAAAATGGTAAAAAAAATATTCTTATTAGGAATTTGGTGCCGTCTATAGGACTCGAACCTACGACCTACTGATTACAAGTCAGTTGCTCTACCAACTGAGCTAAGACGGCATGGTGGAAGATGAGGGGCTCGAACCCACGACCTCCGCCTTGTAAGGGCGATGCTCTCCCAACTGAGCTAATCTTCCGATAAAATGGCAGTCTGTACGGGGATCGAACCCGTGCGTGCATGGATGAAAACCATGTGTGTTAACCGCTTCACCAACAGACCATAATGGCGCCGATTATTGGGATTGAACCAACGACCAACTGGTTAACAGCCAGCTGCTCTACCGCTGAGCTAAATCGGCATATAATATTTATTTGTTTGTTTGCTTTATTATTATACATAAAAAATAAAAATTAAGAAATTTATTTTTATTTTTTTATTTACCAAGCCAACTCGACAAATAAATGTTTTTTGCTTATATAAAATTATTTGTTTAGAATAAAGCATTTTGGTAAATGCAAGATAATTATACATTAAGGAATTTAAAAGCAAAATTAATTATCTAAATTTTTTGTTTTTATGTTTTTACTATTCACTGCCTCTTTTAAAATATAGTAGCAATTACCTAATTTGGTCAATCAAGCTATAATTATTATATCTCAAGGAGCATATGCATCAATCAAGTGAGAAAGAAACAAAACAGAAGTCAAAATTAAGAGTTCATGCAGTTGATTTAACTATTTATCAAGTTAACGATTCTAATGTTTTAAGTACAATGAGCTCAAGAAACACAGATGCTATCATTGTGCTTTATAAATTCACTAATGAATATCAAAATAAGTTAATAATTTTAGATAAAGATGGAAAGTTTCCTATACTAATTAATTATATTTTTGAGTTTAGATTTATGTTTTATAAGTTATTTGTAGAACAATTTAATAAGCGTAATTTAAAAATATTATCAAAAAATTATAGTGAGTTAAATGAACCGAATAATTATTTATATTTTAATATTATTGACCCAAGCAAAAGAGCTAAATACCCCAATATAATTTATAATATTCCATTCGAATATCAGCATAATTTAGGAAGAAAAGATAAAAATGAGCGATTAATAAATATTTATTTTGATATTTCATACTATCGACCAACTTTTGTTTTAGAATTTAACAAAATTAATTACACTGACAGTAAATTTAAAAAAGATTTAAGCACTATTTTAGATTTTTTCACCAAACGAGGTTATAAAGATTGTTTGGTTACTGATGTGTTTAAGATTTTGTACCAAAGAGAAAATAATTTTACCACTAAGAAAACTGAATTAGTGTTACTTTACATTTGATACTTTTTTATGCATAATCGCAAGAATAAAGGTGAAATTAATGTAACAACTAAATTACTTTGTTGTTTAGTTTTAAGAGATATAGTAGGTGATAGTTATTTTGAAAATTTAATATTTAATATGTATACCATTAGAAACCCAAAAGTATCAAATATTAAAATTGATCGAATATTTGACGAACTTGTGACTGATTTAGCAACTAGTCAAATTAGAATTCCACGAAACTGATCAGTTAATATTTTTAGAATTTTTAAGTGCACTCATAATAAAAAAGCTAAAACAAATATCAAAAACATAGGCCAATTAATCATTTTTTGAAAAAAATGAATTTTTAACTGTAGTTGCCTTACTCACATTGACCAAAATTTCGAACTGTTTTACTAGGTTTTTGTTGGGAAAAATTCGAAAAAATGGTAAACTTAATGTATGTAAACAACGTAGCAAATTTATGCATTTACGTTGTTATTTAGGGAGTATTAATGACACCACATATTAGTGCTAAAAAAGATGAAATTGCTAAAACAGTTATTATGCCAGGGGACCCACTTAGAGCTAAATTTATAGCTGAAACATATTTAGATGTTGGGTTTAAATTAGTAAGCAGTGTTAGAAATATGTTTATGTATACTGGTACTTATAAAGGTAGACCAATTACAATTGCAGGTAGCGGAATGGGTTGTCCATCAATTGGAATCTACTCATATGAATTATTTAAATTTTACGATGTAGACCGTATTATTAGAATTGGTTCAGCAGGTTCATATAAAGCTGATTTAGGTTTATATGAAGTTGTTTTAGCATCTGAAGCTTATGCTTATGGTGATGCGTTTAGAAAAATTGCATTAGGTAAAGAAGGGAATATAACTTTACCAAGTAAGAAACTAAACGATGAAATTAAAAAAATAGCACATAATTTAGGTATAAAAGTTCATGAAGGTAGAGTGCATTCATCAGATGTTTTTTACTCTGTTGTTCCTTTAGAAGAAAGAATTGCTACAACAAACAGTGTTTGTGTAGAAATGGAATCATTTGCATTATTCACAAATGCAGAAGCTACTGGTAAAGAAGCAGCTTGTTTACTTACAATTAGTGATAATTTAATTACTCACGAAGAAACAAGTGCAATTGAGCGTCAACACGCTTTTACAAAAATGATGGAGATCGCTTTAGAATTAGCTAAATAAAACATGCGTGTAGTAGACATTATTGAGAAAAAAAGATTAAATAAAGAATTAAACCAAGAAGAAATCAAGTTCCTAATTGATTCATATGTTAGTGAAAAAACACCTGATTATCAAATGAGTGCCTTTTTAATGGCTGTGATGTTCAATGGTATGAGTTCAAAAGAAACAGCATACTTTACCCAGTGTATGATGCATTCTGGAGATGTGCTGAATTTATCAAGTATTCCAGGTATTAAAGTCGACAAACACTCTACTGGCGGAATTGGTGATAAGACAACTTTAGCAATTGGGCCAATTGTAGCAACTTGCGGTGCACCTGTTGCTAAAATGAGTGGTAGAGGACTAGGTCATACTGGTGGAACTATCGATAAATTAGAATCAATTCCTGGTTTTAATGTTCAGTTAAGTGAACAAGAATTTATTAATCAAGTCAAAAAGCATAAACTAGCATTAATTAGTCAAAGTTCTAAATTAGTACCAGCTGATAAAAAAATATATGCATTAAGAGATGTAACTTCAACAGTTGAATCTATTCCATTAATTGCTTCAAGTATTATGTCTAAAAAATTAGCTACTGGTGCTGATGCAATTTTATTAGATGTTAAATGTGGCAATGGTGCATTTATGAAAGATTTAGCTAGTGCTAAAGAATTAGCTAGAACAATGATTAATATCGGTAAAGAATTAAATGTTGACGTTCGTGCAGAAATTACTAATATGTCTAGACCGATTGGTCGTGAAATCGGAAATAAAAACGAAGTTTTAGAAGTTATTAGAACTTTAAATGGTGAAGGATCTAGCGATTTTGTTGAACTAATTTATTCTTCATGTGCGACTATGCTACTACAAGCAAAAATAACAGATAATTATGAACATGCCTTACAACTAGTTGATGAAGCAATTAAAAGCAAGAAGGCACTTGCTAAGTTTTATGAATTTGTTGCTTTACAAGGTGGCGATGTACAAAAACTACAAAGTCCAAGTTTCTGAACTCCAAAATATAAATTAGAAATTAAAGCAGAAGCTGATGGATATTTAGAAATTTATGACGCATTAACTTTTGGTATTGTGTCAATGAAACTGGGTGCTGGTAGATTGACAAAAGAGGAAAATATTGACTTTGATGCTGGTATTACCTTGAATAAAAAAACAAACGAACCAGTATCAAAAAACGATACCTTATTCACACTTTATTCATCTAAGGAAATTGACCCTTCTTTAGCAATAGAACTACAAAATGGTTACAAAATTAATGATCACAAAGTTAACAACCAAATTATTTTAGAAAAAATGTCTTAATTAAAGGATGATTATGAAATTTAACAATATGATTGATCATACTTACTTAAAAGCAGAAGCTACAGTTAAAGATATTGATAAATTAGTCGCAGAAGCATTAAAATATGAATTTAAAACAGTTTGTGTAAATTCATCATGAGTTAAGTATGTTAAAGAAAAATTAAAAAATTCATCAGTTGGAATTACTAGCGTAGTTGGTTTTCCTCTTGGTGCAATGATTACACAAGCTAAAGCTCATGAAGCGAAATTAGCTATTGATCATGGCGCTGATGAAATTGATATGGTTATTAACGTTGGTAAATTTAAACAAGGTGACTATGAATATGTACTAAACGATATTAAAAAAGTTAAAGAAGCATGTGGTGACCATATTTTAAAAGTTATTATTGAAACAGCTTTACTAACAAAAGATGAAATCAAAAAAGCTACTGAAATAGTAATGAAATCAGGTGCTGAATTTATTAAAACTTCTACTGGTTTTAGTTACAGAGGTGCTACATTAGAAGATATTGAAATTATGAAATCTGTTTGTGGTGACCAATTGCTAATTAAAGCTGCTGGTGGAATTTCTACAATTGATGATATGAAAAAAATGCATGATGCAGGGGCTACTAGATTTGGCACTAGCCGTTCAGTAGCCATTCTTGAAGGTAAACAATCTTCAGGAAGCTATTAAATATGTTCAATTATCAATAACCCCAAATGATAAACCAATAGATATGACAATTACAGTCATACTGTAGAACATAGTTTATTAAGAATTTAGATCTTTATTTTATAAAGCTTAAGTGCTTTATGTATTCTTGTTATCCCTCCTCATTATTTGCTTAAATGAGGAGGTTCTTTTTATATATGTATAAGTAAATTAAAAAATAATATAATAGAAATATGAAAAAAATTAAACTATTATTTATAGGTGATATTTTTGGTGAATCAGGAGTAAAAACAGTTGAAAAAATTTTACCGAAATTACAAGATGAACATCAATTTGATTTTGTAATTGCACAAGGAGAAAATGTAACAGGCCGTAAAGGACTTTCTATTTTTGACTATCATAAATTAACTAATATCGGTATTAATGCAATTACTATGGGTAATCACGTATGATTTAACGAAGAAATTTACCAGTTTATAAATGACTCTAATGTCATCCGTCCATTTAATATTGATGAAAGCTATCAAGGAGTTGGTACTAAAGTTTTTGATGTTAAAGGTATTAAATTAAGAGTTACTTCAATGATGGGTATTAGTTTTAATACTTTATTAAAACCTTGAGAACACGAATATGCTAATAACTTTTTTGATGCAATTGATCAAATCAATCAAAATGATAATTCTGACTTTCACTTTTTAGATTTTCACGCCGAAACAACGAGTGAAAAATATGTCTTTGGTTTATACTGTGATAAAAACACTTCTGTATCAGCCTTTTGTGGCACTCATACTCATGTGCAAACAAATGATGCTAAGGTATTTGAAAATGGACTATGTTATATTACTGATGCTGGAATGACTGGACCTGAAAATAGCGCAATTGGAGCAAACTATCAAGAAGTGTATGAAAAAATGAGATTTGATGCAAAAAGCAAATTTCAAGTATCAACTAACAAAACACAATTTAATGGTGTTATCATTGAACTATTTGAAGATAAAACTAGAAATAAAATTACTCCAATTAATATTGAACATATTAGTATTTAATATAAAAAGCAAACTTCACAAGAAGTTTTTATTTTAAACTTATTGCTATAAATTTACCCAATAATATTCAGACCAATTTTAAAAGCAAAATTTTTATAAAAATAGTTTGACTTTTTAAAATCATATGTATAATAAATTTACTGTTTTTGATTTAACAGATCAAAGCAAAAAATTAATTAAAAAAATATTTAAAAATTATTTTCGTTAAAAATTTTTTAATGTATAATAATTTAGCAAACCAAATTTATAAAGTTCTTTGAAAACTAGATATATACAATACATGACAGTCAATTTTTTCGAGAGTTTGATCCTGGCTCAGGATGAACGCTGGCTGTGTGCCTAATACATGCATGTCGAGCGAAGTCTTCGGACTTAGCGGCGAATGGGTGAGTAACACGTACTTAACATGCCTTTCAGATTGGGATAACGCTGAGAAATTAGCGCTAATACCGGATACTTATATTTATCGCATGATAGATATATAAAAGGGGGGTTTCCCTCACTGGAAGATTGGGGTGCGTAACATTAGCTAGTTGGTAAGGTAATGGCTTACCAAGGCGATGATGTTTAGCGGGGTTGAGAGACTGATTCGCCATACTGGGACTGAGATACGGCCCAGACTCCTACGGGAGGCAGCAGTAGGGAATTTTCCACAATGGGCGAAAGCCTGATGGAGCGACACAGCGTGCAGGAGGAAGGTCTTCGGGTTGTGAACTGCTGTTATAAGGGAAGAAAAAGTAGGTTAGGAAATGAACTTACCTTGACGGTACCTTGTCAGAAAGCAACGGCTAACTATGTGCCAGCAGCCGCGGTAATACATAGGTTGCAAGCGTTATCCGGAATTATTGGGCGTAAAGCGTCTGTAGGTTGTGTGTTAAGTCTGGCGTCAAAACTTGGGGCTCAACCCCAAATCGCGTTGGATACTGGCATACTAGAATTGTGTAGAGGTTAGCGGAATTCCTAGTGAAGCGGTGAAATGCGTAGATATTAGGAAGAACACCAACTTGGCGAAGGCAGCTAACTGGGCACATATTGACACTGAGAGACGAAAGCGTGGGGAGCAAACAGGATTAGATACCCTGGTAGTCCACGCTGTAAACGATGATGATTAGCTAATGGAATCCATTGGCGCAGCTAACGCATTAAATCATCCGCCTGAGTAGTATGCTCGCAAGAGTGAAACTTAAAGGAATTGACGGGGACTCGCACAAGCGGTGGAGCATGTGGTTTAATTTGAAGATACGCGTAGAACCTTACCCACTCTTGGCATCTTCCGCAAAACTATAGAGATATAGTGGAGGTCAACGGAATGACAGATGGTGCATGGTTGTCGTCAGCTCGTGTCGTGAGATGTTCGGTTAAGTCCTGCAACGAGCGCAACCCTTTTCCTTAGTTAGATCAATCTAGGGATACTGCCGGAGTAATCCGGAGGAAGGTGGGGACGACGTCAAATCATCATGCCTCTTACGAGTGGGGCAACACACGTGCTACAATGGACGGTACAAAGAGACGCAATACGGCGACGTGGAGCAAATCTCAAAAAACCGTTCTCAGTTCGGATTGTAGTCTGCAACTCGACTACATGAAGTCGGAATCGCTAGTAATCGTAGAATTAGCTACGCTACGGTGAATACGTTCTCGGGTCTTGTACACACCGCCCGTCACACCATGGGAGCTGGTAATGCCCGAAGTCGGTTTTGTTAACTACGGAGACAACTGCCTAAGGCAGGACTGGTGACTGGGGTGAAGTCGTAACAAGGTATCCCTACGAGAACGTGGGGATGGATTACCTCCTTTCTACGGAGTACAATAATCGTTCTTACGATGATACAACCTTAACAAGACTATTTCATATTTAATTATTTAAGCGTCATGTACAAAGTTAATAGTCCTTTGATATATCTAGTTTTGAGAGAGCTTTCTCTCTTAATGTTCTTTGAAAACTGAATAGTAAAGATATTACAACGATATCAAATTGTAAATAAATTAATAAAATGGTTAATTTGTTTTGATATTGATACCGAGTAATTATTATGTAAAAATAATAATTTATTGAAATGTCTTTGAATATACATCAACAATAGGTCATATTGTTACAACTTTAAATAAGTAAGAGTTTGTGGTGGATGCCTTGGGTCTGGAAGTCGATGAAGGACGCGATTACCTGCGATAAGCCTCGTGGAGCTGGATATGAGCTACGAAACGGGGATTTCCGAATGGGGAACCTAACTAGAGTAATTTCTAGTTGCTATATTCTGAATACATAGGAATATTTGCGAGACACGTTGTGAACTGAAACATCTTAGTAGCAACAGGAAAAGAAAATAAATAATGATTCCATTAGTAGCGGCGAGCGAAATTGGAAGAGCCCAAACCACGATTTAGTGGGGTTGTAGGACTATCTACACGAAGTTACAAAATTATGATATAGCAGAATAAGTTGGGAAACTTAAGCATAGAAGGTGATACTCCTGTATGCGAAATGTCATAATCTTCTGATAGTATCCTGAGTAGGGCGAGGCACGTGAAACCTTGTCTGAATCTGCCGGGACCATCCGGTAAGGCTAAATACTAACCAGACACCGATAGCGAACTAGTACCGTGAGGGAAAGGTGAAAAGAACCCTGAAAAGGGAGTGAAATAGATTCTGAAACCACTTACTTACAAGTAGTCAGAGCGCGTTAATGCGTGATGGCGTACATCTTGCAGTATGGACCGGCGAGTTATGTTAACATGCGAGGTTAAGTAGAAAAAGCGGAGCCGTAGAGAAATCGAGTCTGAATAGGGCGTCTAGTATGTTGACATAGAACCGAAACCATGTGATTCTATCCATGAGCAGGCTGAAGCTTGGTTAACCCCAAGTGGAGGGCCGAACCGTAGTACGCTGAAAAGTGCCCGGATGACTTGTGGATAGCGGAGAAATTCCAATCGAACTTGGAGATAGCTGTTTCTCTCCGAAATAGCTTTAGGGCTAGCGTCTGATGTTAAACTTTGGTGGTAGAGCACTGAATATGGAATGGCCGCGCCTAGCGGTACTGACTATAATCAAACTCCGAATACCATTGTGTATTATCAGGCAGTCGGAACCGGGGTGCTAACGTCCCGGCTCGCGAGGGCAACAACCCAGATTGATCAGCTAAGGTCCAAAATTGTGTTAAGTCAGAAAGGTTGTGTGATTTCATAAACAACTAGGAGGTTGGCTTAGAAGCAGCCATCCTTTAAAGAGTGCGTAATAGCTCACTAGTCAAGAGATGATGCGCCAATAATTTAACGGGAGTAAAACACAATACCGAAGCTATGGGTATGAAAATACGTTAGGAGAGCGTTCTAAGTGCGGCGAAGTCAGACCGTGAGGACTGGTGGAGCGCTTAGAAGTGAGAATGCCGGTATGAGTAACGATTCGTGGTGAGAATCCACGACGCCTATTGGGAAAGGTTTCCTGGGCAAGGTTCGTCCACCCAGGGTTAGTCAGGACCTAAGGAGAGGCCGAAAGGCGTATCCGATGGACAACAGGTTAATATTCCTGTACTAGCGTAAATAAGTGATGGAGTGACGGAGAAGGAGAGCACTACCTATTATTGGATTTAGGGGTAAGTGCAAAGTGGTGAGTATAGTTAAATGCGCACTCTAATACTACAATGTACGATGCATAGCACTTTTGTGCGAATTGTGTGGCTTCATGCTTCCTAGAAAAGCTTCTAAGCGTTATAAAATTTATGCTACCTGTACCGAGAACGGACACACGTTCCCAAGATGAGTATTCTAAGGCGAGCGAGAAAACCAACGTTAAGGAACTCTGCAAAATTACCCTGTAAGTTCGCGAGAAAGGTGCCATCCCTAAAAAGATGGCCACAGTAATTGTGAGGGGCAACTGTTTATCAAAAACACAGCTCTCTGCTAAACCGTAAGGTGATGTATAGGGGGTGAAGCCTGCCCAGTGTCCGAAGGTTAAGCGGATGCGTTAGCTTTATGCGAAGCGTTGAAGTGAAGCCCGGATGAACGGCGGCCGTAACTATAACGGTCCTAAGGTAGCGAAATTCCTTGTCGGCTAAATACTGACCTGCACGAAAGGCGCAATGATCTCTCAACTGTCTCAACGTTGGACTCGGTGAAATTATGGTCCAGTGAAAACGCTGGGTACCCGCATCAAGACGAAAAGACCCCATGGAGCTTTACTACAACTTCGTATTGGAACTTGGCCTAACATGTGTAGGATAGGTGGGAGACATTGATTTTGAGGCGCTAGCCTCAGAGGAGTCGCCGTTGAAATACCACCCTTGGTATGTTGAGTTTCTAACCTGCTACCGTTATCCGGTAGGGGACAGTGCGTGGTGGGTAGTTTGACTGGGGCGGTCGCCTCCTAAAAGGTAACGGAGGCGTTCAAAGGTACACTCAATACGGTCAGAAACCGTATGCAGAGCGCAAAGGTAGAAGTGTGCTTGACTGCGAGACCTACAAGTCGAGCAGGTGCGAAAGCAGGACTTAGTCGATCCGGCTATACGTTATGGAACGGTAGTCGCTCAACGGATAAAAGTTACCCTGGGGATAACAGGCTTATCTTGCCCAGAGATCACATCGACGGCAAGGTTTGGCACCTCGATGTCGGCTCATCGCATCCTGGAGCTGGAGTCGGTTCCAAGGGTTTGGCTGTTCGCCAATTAAAGCGGTACGCGAGCTGGGTTCAGAACGTCGTGAGACAGTTCGGTCCCTATCTGATGTGGGCGTTGGAATATTGATGAGAGCTGCTCTTAGTACGAGAGGACCGGAGTGGACGTACCGCTGGTGTTCCAGTTGTTTCGCCAGAAGCACAGCTGGGTAGCTAAGTACGGAAAGGATAACCGCTGAAAGCATCTAAGTGGGAAGCCTCCTCAGAGATGAGTATTCCCTTGAAATTCCTTGTAGACGACGAGGTTGATAGGATGGAAGTGTACGTGTGGTAACACATTTAGCTGACCATTACTAATAAATTGATAGGTTTAAAAGTTGAAATGTATATTCAGACATTTTAATGAATTATTATTTACTATTCAGTTTTGAAAGAACATTGCCCAAGAGGGCTTTTTTTTATACTTTTTTTGATAAAAACGGCTAAATTAGATTAACCAATTTTATAACTACGAAAACTGAATTTTTAGAACATTAAGATAAAATAATGACTATACAAACTTACACATCTACCTTGACTAGCGAAATGGTTTAATATAACTATTATTAGTGTTAAAAGTACTTATTTACCAGTATTTTTGGTTATGGAATTGATTCCATATTCATCTTTCCACACTTGTTTTTTTTTTTTTTTTTGCCTATAATAAAGAAACTGACGAATTTTACGATTTAAACCTTTTATTATATCTTAATATTTATGGTTTTCATCTAATTTCACACATACAAAGGAAATTATGAAAAATAAAAAACGTTTTAATAAATGATTAGTTTCAGGTGCTGTTTTAACGCCATTAGTGTTAGTGGCTGCATCAAATAGCCCTGTAGCTGGTGGTATTAACGATCCTAATTCACTAGTTAGGCTTCCTAAAAACAGAAGATTTATCCAAACAGCAACTGAATTTCCAAATACGTTGGCATTATTAGATTATTTAGAAACAAAGGAAATAAAAGAAACATTAAATATAGATTTTAGTGCTTCAACTTTTGAAGGGGCTATAAATCATTCCAATCCAACATATAATGCATATACACTTATAAAAACTTGAATAAACCAATATGATCAGTATTTGAATGTTAAGGGTGATTTTAAAGTACCGATAAATAGAGTTAATAGAAAACCACAACAGTGAAGAAACCACGTAAGAGATGTTATAAATGAAACTTATGATTATATAAGGGATTTATTTTCTAATAACTGGGGTTCATGAAATATGTATAAATATTTTGCAGCACAGGAAAAAGAAAATAATAGATCAAGACCATCACAGATTTTTGGGTCTTACAGTACATCTGATGGACAGACTTGAGGAAATACAAGAGTTTTATTAAGAGACAGACTTGCAGATCCTACACAACAAAAGATCACTTGACTTTCATATCCTGAGAGTGGTAATAATAGAGGTAAAACTTGACCTGCCGCATTCAATGATAGTGTATTTTACACCATTGGAAAAGTTAGTTCAATGGCTATTCCAACGTTTTGAAACACATATCTATCGGATACATATGTTAATTTAGAATCTAAATCAGAAACTATTGGCATAACCAAATCACAAATTGGTGGAATTATGTGAGAATTTCAGTATTGAAATATGTCTCCTACAAGATATGGTTATGGTTTTAATGTTTATAATTCACCAGTGTATTGACTATCAACAGAAACAGAAAAAACCGATTCATATAATAAGTTAGAAGGTCTAGATGATTCTGGTGATAATCCAAAAATTAAGAATTTATATAAATTTATTACTAATTTTGATTCAACAGATGATTATCATGTCAATAATTCTTTTAGTGGAAGCAATTTACATACAAAACTTGAAAAAGCTTTAGAATCATCATTTAAGTCTTTGGTTTCTGGTAAACGTAAGTTTGATATTTTCAAGTCAATATTTGATGGTATAAAAAATAGCAAAGTCAAAACCCAAATGTATAATGACTACAAAGAATTGTTTTCTAACTACAGAAATGTTGATAGAACTGCACCAGTAGATAAAGCTAATGAATTTTATAATAAATATAAAGAGTTATTAAAGTTAAAGAAATTAACTATAGATATTAAGGATGATTTAAAAGATAATGGTGCATCATTAGCATATTCAATGTCTTCTAATAAAAATAAAACATTAGAATTAATCAAAACAATTGAGGGTAAATTCACCGCAGTTAATAGTGGTTATTTTAACACTGAAAATAATCCAAACAAAGATTTAATAGATAAAGATATAGCTGCCTTATTAAATAGTTTTGCTGAAGATTCGACTGACGGACTAAAAAATATAGTTAATAAAGCATTTAATATGATTGATGCTAAAGGTACGAATAAAATTAGTTTTGGTGAAAATAATGTAATTACGAAAGATGTATTAAAAACCAACGTTGATAATTTTCCGCTTATTGAACCGACTATTAGTGATGATTTAGTTTTTGGTAATGGATTAGATAAGCTTGAGTTAGCATACAAAAAGATCTTAAATGACATTATGCTAGCTACTATACCAAAGGTTACATATTTAAATGAATCAGGTGGAACAGAAACTAAACCTTTAATTACTGGTTTTGATGAAAATGATAATAAGATAAACAGTGGTTTATTTCAAACTTTTTATAATAAGTATATAAAAACCAAAACTACTGAAATAAAAGACCCAATTAATGATGGATTATTATTAAATGATGCTGATTGAAATAACTTTGATCCGTTAACATTTGATAAAAACTTTACCCCTTACTTGCTAGCAAAAATGTATGTTTTAAAAGAACTTGAAAACAACAAGGAATATCTAACAATTAAACAATATAATGACTTTTTAAGTTTTGTGGTTGAAACAGAAGATCCCAGAGAAGTTATCGCTAATTATGTTGGTGACAAGTTAAATAGTAATGGAACGTTTAATGAACATAGTTATACACATTCAGCAAATGGAGATTGATCTACTTCGATTTCAGATCCAAGTAAAAAATCACCAATAGGTTACATACTGCCAGTAATTAAGGTAATGAAAGGTATTGCTAAACAAGTTTCTGATTCTAATAATACAAAAACCGAAAATGGTCAATTAACTAATAAATATAAATATTCAACAACAACTAATAAAACAGATTTTGATGAGAAATTAAAAACTGCTACAACTGTAATAAGCAAGGACTCACAAACTACTGACTTAAAAGAATTGTTAAAAAATACTGGTGGTTTACCAGATAACTTTAATAAAGATACGAAAATATCATCAGGTTATTATGATGATTTACTAGCTGCAACTGAGAAATTAGATGGTGATACATTTTTTACAGAAAAAGTAAATTCAATTGATAATTTATCTAATTTATTAATGGAAAAACGTACTAATATCAAAGGTTTATTGGCTCAAACTAACACACGTGAAGATTTAGAAAAAGTATCAAACGATGCCAAAACATTGAATGATAAAATAAGTGCTATTAGTACTACAATTGGACAAATAAATGCCCAAATTACTAAATTTGAAACAGGTGCTTCAAGCGCTTTATCAAATGATAAAATAGTTTCGTATAAACAAAAAATAGAAGAATATAATACTCAATTAGAAGCTTTAAAAAATAACGCAGCTAATTTAACTAATGACACACTTTCAAATGAAGTTAATACTTCAAATACATTAAACACAAGTGTTGAAACACTTTTAGGTGTAAATTTATTAGATAGCAAATTAGAAGCATTAAATAAATTAACAAAACTTACAGGTGTATCAAACGAAACAAACAAAGATTTAGCTAATAAAATTTTAGAGGCTGGTTCATCTAAAGAAAATGTTAATGATAAATTAAATGCTACGATAACTGAAGCAGTTAATTCATTAAAAGCGATGTTTAAAAAACAGATTGAAAACAATACTTTAACTAATGATGAACAAACTGGTTTAACTAAAGCTATCGATGGAGCTAATGATTTAGACAAATTAGCTGAAGAATCTAGAAAACTTTTAGACAAATTAAAAGAAAGTCATAAAAGAGAAATAGCGAAACTTCCAAACATAAACAATAAAGATGCTTTAAATGAAGAACTAAAAGCAGCAAGTAGCTTAAAAGAACTAACTGCGATTTTAGAAAAGGCTAAAACTGCTGATAATAATAGTCTTGAAGGAGTAAAAGCCAAAGCTACACGTGATCTTGCTAATCTAACTAATTTAACTGCAAAACAAGTCGCAGAATTAACTAACGAAATCAAAAAAGCTAATTCAATGGATGCTATTGTAAATGCTCAAACAGGTATAAACAAAAAAGCTAATGATTTAAATCAAGTGATGAAGCAAGTTAAAGATGCCTTGAATAATACTAGTGAAGGTGTTAAAGGTAAAACTTCACCTAACTACAGTAACGCTTCAGATGAAACTAAAACAAAATTTGACCAAGCTTTAAGTAAAGTTTTAAGCTTAACAAATAACGAATCATCTGAAATAAATGATGAAAAAGTAAAAACGATCATTAATAAATACAACGCTGCTAAATAATCTTTAACAGATTCTTCAAAAGCGAAAACTTTATCTAAAGTTGATTCAACAATTAATGGTTTAGCTAGCTTATCAGAAGCTTTAAAAGAAAGCTTAAAAACTAAAGCCAAAAAATTAGATGATGCCCAAAAAATAGAAGATGCCTTAAAAGAAGCTAAAGCTTTAAATGAAAAATATGCTGAAGTAATTAAAACTTTAAAAGAAGCAAATGAAACATTTAAAGAAAGCGATGAATATAAAAACTCTTCTCCAGAAGCTAAACAAGCTTATGATGAAGCATTAAAAGCAGCATATACAAATAACGGTATAAATGCAAGTGGTTTAGGAAATAACCAAACTATTGATGTAGAAGCTTTAAAAACTTTAATCAATGATTCTAAAGCAACTTTAGATGCAGAAGAATACTTTGCTAAACAGAAAAAAGAAGCCAGTGACAAAATTGATGGTTTAACTAATTTAACCAATGATCAAAAAGGTAACTTTAAAGATTTAATCGAAAAAGCTACAACTGTAGATATGTTAAATGATGCCCAAAACGGTATTGTAAAACAAGCTAGCGATTTAGATGCTAAAATGGCTGACTTTAAGCAAAAACTAGCTGAAATTAGTAAGCTAGATAAAAATAGTGATACATATCGTTTAGCTGATCCTGCTTTACAACAAGATTATGAAAATGCACTAAAACTAGCTAGTGAAGCTGCTAGTGATGATTCAGTAAATCCTCAATATAATGGTGATCATTTAGATGAGTTATTAAATAATTTAACTAAAGCTAAAAATGCTTTAACAGACAATTCAAACGAAAACATTAATAACTTTAAGAAAACCATTGATAGCTTAAGTCATTTACCTATAGCTGCAAAAGATCAAATTAAAAATGTTGTTTTAGCTCAAAATAACTTAACAGAAGCTAAATCAGTTGTTGAACTAATTCAAAATACAACTGATGCAGCTCTAACACTTGATCATAACTTAACCAAAACTACAACCTATAATGATGCATTAGAAAAAGCACTAGCTTCTGATTTAATTAAATTTACTTCAAAAGATCTACAAGCTGAATTAAATGCAACAAAAGCCAAAATGAAAGATTATTTAGATAACTTAAATAATCCAAATCCAGCCATAACTAGTGTGGATGCTATTAAAAACTTAATTACTAAATCAAATGAATTAAACGATGATACATCTGTAACACTAAATAAAGTATCAGTAGATAAACTACAAGCAATTGTTGCTTTAGCTAAAAGTTTAGAATTAGATGAAGCTCAAAAACAAGACGCAATTAAAGAAATTGAAAATCTTCCAACTGGTGATAATTTAGGTGCTAGAATTAATGATGTTTTAAACAAAGCTTTTGAAAATTCGAAAGCTAAAGCAATTGAAAAACTAAAATTAAATGAAGACTTTGCTAAGTTAGCTCAAGATCAAAAAGATAAGTTAGTTAATGAAATAAACGCTTTAACTAAAGATGGTGTAGTTGATTTTGATAAGAAAGTTTCAGATAAATTAAATGATATTGCACTAAAACTCAAAAAAGATGTTGTAGTAGCAAAAGTCAAAGTTCAAAATAGCTTAACTGACAACTTAAAAACAAAACTTGAAGAATTAGTTAATTCTAAAACTGATCCATTAGAAGTATCATCAATTTCTAATTCAGTTGATACATTAGTAAAACTAACTAAACCATTAATTGATAATGCAACAGCAGCTAAACAAATAACTGAAGAAAATACAGATGAAAGATTTGTAAATGCTTCAGAAGTTTCTAAAAATGCTCTAAAAGAAGCTTATAATGATATAGTTAATTCAACCCTAAAACTAGTTGATGGTAAATTCTTAATCTATGATTCACAATTAACTAATGATAACTTTAGTGCCAAAATCTTAAAACAAACTAAAGATTTAAATGATGCAATTAACAATTTAGATGGTAAAAACAAAGTTTTAGCAGCTAAAAATAATGCAGCTCAAGCAATTGAGAAACTTAAAGAATTAGTAAATGACAATAGTATAACTGAGTTAAAAAATCAACTAGAAAATGCTAATTCAGTAGATAAAGTTAATGAATTAATCACTACAACTAATGAATTAGATAAACAAGCTACAGTTGTTAAAGAAGCTGCCAGCTTACTTTCAACTGAACAAGAATCAGATCAATATTTATACGCTTCTGATGAAGCTAGAAATGATTATTTAGAAGCTGCTAATAAGTTAAATGAGCTTATAAGTGATTTAAAACTAAATACTACTGATTTAACTAAAATTAAAAAAGCTTTAGATGATTTAGAAAAAGCTAAAGCTAAACTAGATGGAACTGAAAACTATAATTCAAACATTAAAGTTAATTTAGATAAAATACAAAACTTTACAAACTTAAGTCCAAAACTAAAAACAACTTTAAATGACCAAATCAAAAAATCTCGTGGCAAAGCACAAGTAGATAAAGTGGTTGCTAAAGCTACTAGTTTATCTAATGAGTATGGCAAACTGATTGTTCAACTAAATGAATTTGAAAAATACTACAATAATGCACCACACTATAAATTAACAAGCAAAACTAAAACCAAGGCACAAGATACTATTAAAGAACTTAGAATGTCACATAACTTATTATCTAATTCATTAGGTAATGATGAAGATATCTTAAATGTTAAATTAATGATGGATAATTTATTAACACAAAAATATAACATGGATTATGAACAAAATTTCTTTAATACTGTAGCTATTTCAATCGCAGCTGTAACTGGTACTATCTTAATTGTGGGACTAGTTGCTGGTATCATGCTACTTAGAAAGAAAATTAAATTAAGAAAACAAAAAAATGCAAGTTAATAAAAACAGACTACAAGCAGCCTTGTAGTCTTTTTGTTTGTTTAAAATAGCAATTAAGAAGAAGCGTACTTGTTGATACAAGAAAATGCTAGCGGTTATTACTGTTTAACATTCATAAATACTTTAGTAACTTATTATTTTACCTAATTTATTGGATATATTGAAATTTATACAAATAGTTTGAATTTACTATTGAAAACGGTAAAATTGCGCGCAATGAAGTTATCCCTATGAGGGACTGATCTTCACTAGCAAGAAAATTTTAAGCAAATAAATGAAACCAGAAATACCCAATTTATCAGCTTATTTGGTCAATTTTATCAATGTGTAAACGTTTCCACATTTTACCGATTGTCTCCATTGTTTTTTTTTTTTTTTTTTTTTTTGATTATAATATTTTCACTTTTTTGCAACTTTTTTGCAAAAATCACAGAGGATGATATGAAAAATAAAAAACACTTCAATAAATGATTGATATCTGGAGCCACTTTAACACCATTAGTGCTAGTTGCTGCTTCTCGCAACCCAATAGCTGATGGTATAAACGACCCAAATCCATTTGGTAATCTGCGTAAATCAAAAACTTTCTTAAAATCTAATATGTCATTTAAAAATAAGGATCAATTAGAAAATTATCTTGATACTCCCCAAATAAAAGAAGTTTTAAATATAAACTTTGGTGCTAACACTTACGCAGAAGCAAAAAGCAATAACAATGATGATAATGAATATAACGCATATACTATTATAAAAAAAATGAATAAATGATCATCAAAGTAAATTAAATGATACTGGTAATGGAAGAATTATGATTGGTCAGTATTTTGCTACTCCTCAAGAATGAAGGGATAATGTGCGAAATGTAATTGAACAAACTTACAATTATATTAGAGATATGTTTAGTAACAACTGAGGTTCTTGAGCAATGTACAAATATTTCGCTGCTCATGAAAAACCTACCGCAATGGACAGACCGATTCAAATTTTTGGTTCATATAATAATGCAACTGGACCTGTATGGAGTAATCAAAGAGTTTTATTAAAAACAAAATTAGCAAACCCTAATGATCCAGTAATAGCATGATATTTTGATGTTTCCAATGGTACAAATAGAACCAAAACATTCAGTGAAACTGCTAAAAATTCACCATTATATAATCTTTTATTTGCTTCTAGACACACAATTGGAGACTATTAAAATAATAAATTGCGTAATACTATAACTGGTTTAAACACAAATTCAAGGTTTTCAATATTAAATGTTTACGGTTTACAAAATAATTTTATGTGAGAACACCAGTATTGAAATGCTTCACCAACTTTTTTTGGGTACTCATTTAGTATTATAAACTCACCAGTTTATTGATTGTCAAATGAAAGTGAAAGAAGTGATTCATATTCAAAATTAGAGGGTGATCAGACAACAGTTGATGGAAGAAATTTACAAGATTTTTATAATTTTCTAACAAAATTTGATTCACCAAATGCAAGTGTGAACAGTGAATTTGCAGATGCAAATTTACCAAATAAGCTTTCTAAAGCATTAAATGATACTTTTGATGCTTTAGTTTCTGGGAATAGAAAAATAACAATATTTAATGATATATTCAATAATTTAAATTATACAAAACTAGAAACAAAGAAAGTATTACAAAAGGATTATTTAGATTTATATAACTATTATAAAAATGCTGACAAAAATGCAAATTCCGATAAAGCAAATGATTTCTATCAAAAATATAAAACTTTAATAGAATTAAAAAAATTTACAAATGATATTGAATCGACTATCAATAATAACGGTAACAAGCTACAATTCTCAAATGCTTCAAGACCGGAAAATACAAAAAGAATAATCCAAGAAATAAGATTTAATTTTACAAGCCAAAATAATCCATATTTCAGTAATAATCATCAACCTAATGAAGCAAAAATTAAAGAAGAAACTGAAAGATTACTTAAGAGCTACGCAGAAGAAGCGACAAATGGTTTAAAAAATATTGCAAAAAAAGCATTTGATAAAATCAGTGCTTTAAATAAAAGTCAAGGTGGTTTTGACGCTAATAATATAATTTCAAAAGAAAAAATTGAAGAGTTAATTAAAAACTTCCCTAATGCAACTCCAACACTAAATAGTGATTTAGTATTTAATGATGGATTAGCAAATGTTGTTTCAAAATATGAAGAATTTTGACATGATTTATTACTAGCGATTACACCAAAAGAAACATTTAATGATGAAAATGGTCAACCAATAACTAAACCTATTTTAAGCGGATACAATGAATCATCAAATAAAATTGAAAATGGATTACTGAAAACATATTTAGATAAATATAAAACTAGTGTTAATGATCCAGTAGAACTAGCTCTAAAAAATAATGATTCTGCTGAAAATAATCCTTTATCTTATAGTGAAAGTATAATAAATTCTTTAGTCGCAAAAATTAAAGCAATCGATATATTAAAGGAAAATAAATCATTACTTACTGATGCACAATATAATGATTTTGTGAAGTTTTTTGTTGAAGCAGAGGATCCTAGAGACGTTATTGCGAACTTAACAGGTAAAAATCTTAATAATGGTACATTTAATGGAAAAGATTTTGTATATTCTGCAAATGGTGAGTGATCAACATCAATTAGCAATCCTGATTCAAAATCACCTCGTGGATATTTATTACCTGTTATAGACTTGATGGATAAAATCAAAAAAGAAATAGATAAAGCTAAAAATGCTAAAGAAGTTGATGGAAAAAATTCAGATAGATATAAATTTGCAAGATCTGAAGCTAAACAAACTTTTGATCAAAATTACGAAAAATCAATAAAAGTTTTAGATAAGTCAAATAAAGATGTTAATTTAAAGACTTTATTAGCTGATACAACTGGTTTACCAGCGAATTATGATGGAACTAACAATACACTATTAACTACTAAATATGCAACTGATTTATCATCCGCAACAACTGCACTAGATGGTGATAAATTTTTATCTGAAAAACTAAAAGTAATAGATGGACTAAACCACTTAAGTGGTGATAAAAGAACTAAACTTAAAGAATTAGCTAATACAAGTAATGATAGAGATGCTCTTGATGAAATAGCCAAAATTTCCAAAGAATTAAATGATATTTTAGGAAAATTAGAATCTAAAATTACTGAAGCTGAAACTAAAGTTCAGAATTTTGAATCAAGCGAAACAAATCCTTGAACTAACGATAAAACCACCACTATTAAACAAAAGTTCGAAGAATATAAAAATCAGATCAAAACATTAAAAGACTCAACAGAAAATCTAACTGCTGAATCATTAAAAACAGAATTAGAAGGCGTAAAAGCTAGTTTAACTGATACAGAAAATAAGTTTAATCATGATTTAAATGACAAAAAGCTAGAAGAAATCAAAAAATTGGTCAAAGTGGTTGGAATTAGTGGTGAAACTAAAAATGAATTAGCTACAAAAATTCTAGAAGTTGGATCTAATTCTGCTGATGTTAATACAGAAGTGGCTAATAAAGTTACCGAAGTAGTTGAAGCATTAAAAGCAACATTTACAGAAGAAGTTAAAAATGAAACTTTAAATGATGATGAAAAACAAGAATTAAATGCAAGTATTGGTACAGCTAATACTTTGGATAAAGTCGCCGAAGAGTCTAAAAAGTTATTAGAAAAACTAAAAGCATCACATAAAAGAGAACTAGATAAACTTAAAAACCTTTCTAATAAATCAGAATTAGAAAAACAGTTAGCAAATTCAAATAATTTAAGTGATTTAACTGCAGTTTTAGCAAAAGCTAAACAAGAAGATAAAAATAGTTTAGATGGTGCTAAAGCTGATGCTCGAGCAAAATTAGAAGCATTAACCAATTTAACCGAAAAACAAAGAGCTGATTTAACAGATGAAATTAATAAAGCTGAAACTGTTGAAACAATTAATCATGAAACAAATGGTATAAACAAAAAAACAAATGATTTAAATGAATCAATGAAGAAAGTAGTTGATTTCTATAATAGTTTAGATGCAAAAGTAAAAGACAAAACTTCTGATAATTACTTAAAAGCAACTGATGAAAGTAAAAAAGCATTTGACAACGCTTTTGATGCTATCGATGCAGTAATTAAAGGTTTATCAACCGTCAATAACACAGCTGAGAAACTAGATGCAGCTTTAACCGCTCTAACAGAAGCTAATACTAAATTGTTAGAATCATCAAAAGAGGAAGCTACAAAGGCTGCTGATGAAACAATTAGTGGTTTAGACGGATTAAATGCTGACTTAATTGATAGATTAAAAACTAATCTAAAAACTTACAATAATGCTGAAGAAATTAAAACAGCCTTAGGTTCAGCTAATGCATTAAATGACAATTACAAAGAAGTTGTAAAACAAATTAATGATGCTAATGAATTTAAAAAGCAAAATCACTACATAAATTCAACTGAATCAGCTAAAAAAGCTTACGATGATGCAATTGGAAAACTAAAATCAACATTTGGTTTAGGCGATGATAATAAAGGTACAAATGAAAAGCTTGACATTGAAACATTTGAAAGAGCTCTAAATGATGCGAAAGCCTTATTAAATGGGGATCAAACTTTAGCTGATGCTAAACAAACTTCAAATAATAAAATTACTGCTTCAAGAAACTTAAATGATAAGCAAAAAGAAGCCTTAAAAACAGAAGTTAACGGTAAAAATTTAGTTTCTGAATTAACAGATACTAATAGTGGTGTAGATCAAAAAGTTGCAAAATTAGAAGAAGCAATGAAACAAATTCGTGAAGCATTTAATAATACTGACCAAGCTGTTAGAGGTAAAACTTCAGCTAACTATAATGATGCTTCAGAGGAAAATAGAAATAAATTTGATGAAGCACTAAACAAAGTTTTATCACTAGTTAATAATACTTCTAGTGAAGTTGACGAAACTAAATTAAAAGAAACCTTAAAAGAGTTTAATGATACAAAAACTGCTTTACTAGCGTCATCTAAAGCAACAGCAGTTGGTAAAGTTGATACAACAATTAATGGTTTAGCTAGCTTATCTGAATCATTAAAAGAAAGCTTAAGAACCAAAGCCAAATCATTAGATGATGCTCAAAAAATAGAAGATGCCTTAAAAGAAGCTCAAGCTTTAAATGAAAAATATGCTGAGGCAATTAAAGCATTAAAAGAAGCTAATGAAACATTTAAAGATAGCCTTGACTATAAAAACTCTTCACCAGCAGCTAAACAAGCTTATGATGAAGCATTAAATGCAGCATATGCAAATAATGGTATAGATGCAAATGGTTTAGGAAATAACCAAACTATTGATGTAGAAGCTTTAAAAACTTTAATCAATGATTCTAAAGCAGCTTTAGATGCACAAGAATACTTTGCTAAACAGAAAAAACAAGCCAATGATAAAATTGATAGTTTAACTAATTTAACAAATGATCAAAAAGGTAACTTTAAAGATTTAATTGAAAAAGCTACAACTGTAGACATGTTAAATGATGCCCAAAACGGTATTGTAAAACAAGCTAGTGATTTAGATACTAAAATGGCTGACTTTAAGCAAAAACTAGCTGAAATTAGTAAGCTAGATAAAAATAGTGATACTTATCGTTTAGCTGATCCAGCTTTACAACAAGATTATGAAAATGCACTAAAACTAGCTAAAGAAGCTGCTAGTGACGATTCAGTAAATCCTCAATATAATGGAAATAATTTAGATGAGTTATTAAATAATTTAACTAAAGCTAAAAATGCTTTAACAGATAATTCAAACGAAAATATTAATAACTTTAAGAAAACTATTGATAGCTTAACTCATTTACCTATAGCTGCAAAAGATCAAATTAAAAATGTTGTTTTAGGTCAAAATAGCTTAACAGAAGCTAAATCAGTAGTTGAACTAATTCAGAACACAACTGATGCGGCTGTATCGCTTGATCATAATTTAACTAAAACTTCAACCTATAATGATGCATTAGAAAAAGCACTAGCCTCTGATTTAATTGGATTTACTTCAAAAGATTTACAAGCTGAATTAAATGCAACAAAAGCAAAAATGAAAGATTATTTAGATAACTTAAATAATCCAAATCCAGCAATCACTAGTGTTGATGCTATTAAAAACTTAATTACTAAATCAAATGAATTAAACGATGATACATCTGTAACACTAAATAAAGTATCAGTAGAAAAACTACAAGCTATTGTTGCTTTAGCTAAAAGTTTAGAATTAGATGAAGCCCAAAAACAAGCTGCAATTAAAGAAATTGAAAATCTTCCAACTGGTGATAATTTAAACGCTAGAATTAATGATGTTTTAAACAAAGCTTTTGAAAATTCAAAAGCTAAAGCAATTGAAAAACTAAAATTAAATGAAGACTACGCTAAAATAGCTCAAAGTGAAAAGGATAAGTTAGTAAGTGAAATAAATACTTTAACTAAAGACGGTGTAGTTGATTTTGATAAGAAAGTTTCAGATAAATTAAATGATATTGCACTAAAACTTAAAAAAGATGTTGTAGTAGCAAAAGTTAAAGCTCAAAATAGTTTAACTGACAGCTTAAAAACAAAACTTGAAGAATTAATTAATTCTAAAACTGATCCATTAGAAGTGTCATCAATTTCTAATTCAGTTGATACATTAGTAAAACTAACTAAACCATTAATTGATAACGCAACAGCAGCTAAACAAATAACTGAAGAAAATACAGATGAAAGATTTGTGAATGCTTCAGAAGCTTCTAAAAATGCTCTAAAAGAAGCTTATAATGATATAGTTAATTCAACCCTAAAACTAGTTGATGGTAAATTCTTAATCGATGATTCACAATTAACTAATGTAAACTTCAGTGATAAAATCTTAAAACAAACTAAAGATTTAAATGATGCAATTAATAATTTAGATGGTAAAAACAAAGTTTTAGCAGCTAAAAATAATGCCGCACAAGCAATTGAAAAACTTAAAGAATTAGTAAATGACAATAGTATAACTGAGCTAAAAGCTCAACTAGAAAATGCTAATTCAGTAGATAAAGTTAATGAATTAATCACTACAACTAATGAATTAGATAAACAAGCTACGGTTGTTAAAGAAACTGCCAGCTTACTTATAACTGAACAAGAATCAGATCAATATTTATATGCTTCTGATGAAGCTAGAAATGATTATTTAGAAGCTGCTAATAAGTTAAATGAACTTATAAGTGATTTAAAACTAAATACTACTGATTTAACTAAAATTAAAAAAGCTTTAGATGATTTAGAAAAAGCTAAAGCTAAACTAGATGGAACACAAAACTATAATTCAAACATTAAAGTTAATTTAGATAAAATTCAAAACTTTACAAACTTAAGTCCAGAACTAAAAACAACTTTAAATGATCAAATCAAAAAATCTCGTGGCAAAGCACAAGTAGATAAAGTGGTTGCTAAAGCTACTAATTTATCTAATGAGTATGGAAAATTACTTGTTCAATTAAATGAATTTGAAAAATACTACAATAATGCACCACACTACAAATTAACAAGCAAAACCAAAACTAAAGCACAAGATACTATTAAAGAACTTAGAATGTCTCATAACTTATTATCTAATTCATTAGGTAATGATGAAGATATCTTAAATGTTAAATTAATGATGGATAATTTATTAACCCAAAAATATAACATAGATTATGAACAAAATTTCTTTAATACTGTAGCTATTTCAATCGCAGCTGTAACTGGTACTATCTTAATTGTCGGCCTAGTTGCAGGTATAGTGCTACTTAGAAAGAAAATTAAATTAAGAAAACAAAAAATTGCAAGTTAATAAAAACAGACTACAAGTAAGCCTTGTAGTCTTTTTGTTTGTTTAAAATAGCTAATTTACCAGTTTTTTTTAGTCAATTTTATCAATGTGTAAATGTTTCTGATTTTATCGATTGTCGCCATTGTTTTTGATAATAATATTTTCACTTTTTGCAACATTTTTGCAGAAATTACAAAGGATGATATGAAAAATAAAAAACACTCCAATAAATGATTGATATCTTGAGATGCTTTAACACCAATAGTGTTAGTAGCTGCATCAAATAGCCATGTAGCTGTTGGTATTAATTATCCAAATTCTATTTTATAGACTAAATATAAGCAGAACATTTATTAATACACAACTAAATGCCATCTATACAATAGCGTTAATTGACTATTTAGAAAGCAAGGAAATTAAAGAAGTATTAAATATTGATTTTAGTGCTCCAATATATAGTAAAGCAATGAATAAACAAATGATACATTTAATGCTTATACAATCATTAAACAATGAATAAATAAATTTAATACTTATTTAAGGGCGAATATTACCTCAAAAATTTTACTTATAATCGTTCTAAAAATACAAAAGCAACAATCCTTTCTTGGTCTCATAAAAATCAGTGAAATAATACAACACCAATATCCTACATGGGTGAAATATAACAAAGTAGTACATCTATAAATAAAGAATTAGAAAAAGTTATGATAGAAGATGTGGAATATACCTTTGATTCTAAAAATAAGAATACATCAAAAGCTGACATTCATAATGAAAGGTATGCTGTGAAAGAAGAAGAGGGACAAGTATTAGAGTTTTTCAGAAGGAGAATGATATTTAAGGCTGCTGTAAATGTAATAGAGATAGAGAAGTAAAAGAAAAAGAAAGACAAAAGTATTGAAAATAGGACTATCTTGAAAAACACTAACGCAAACACAAGTATTAGATTGTTGTAGATGACTTTTCTACTAATTCATGCTATAATTTAAAACAATGTTTAATAAGACAAGGAGATATAAAATGGCTATCAGTTATAAACCTTTATGACACTTGTTAGTTGAAAAAGAAATGAATAAAGAAGACTTGAAAAAAGCTGCGAATATAACAAGTAATGTAGTATCAAGGATGAGCAAAAATACTTATGTAAACCTTGATTCAATAGAAAAAATCTGTTTAGCGATGGATTGCAAAATTGAAGATGTGGTAGAAATTGTTAGAGAGGATAGCTATGAATAAGCTACCATACGATGATGCTAACATTAAAGATATTTTTAGATACTCAACTGATTTGATAGAACAATCATTTGTTGATGTATTAAGTCGTATATTTAAAGGCAAAGAACTCGATGAAAAAACAAATTACTATAATAATCCTAAAGCAAAAGGGGGATTAGGGAACTTGCTTGAGGAACACTATTTTTTTACAAGCCTAATAGTGACTCTATACCAGATTTTGATAAGGTTGGAATGGAATTAAAAGTGACTCCGTACGAAAAGAATTCTAAGGGATTGAGAGCAGGAGAAAGACTTGTTATAACGATGATACCTTTTGATAAGCCGATTGATAAAGAGTTTAAAGGATCTCATTTAGAGAGCAAGTTAAAATTAATTCTTTTAATTTGGTATCATCGCATAAAAACACAGCCTAGAATATTAAATAAGATTCATTATGTTAATTTATTTAACTTATATAGTGATGTATTATCAAAAGATTTAAAGATAATTATTGATGATTATAAAAAAAATAGTTGAAAAAGTAATGACAGGAAATGCCCATAAAATTTCTGAGGGAGATACAAAGTATTTAGGCGCTTGCACTAAAGGACAGACAGCGGATAAAAGTTTGCAACCTCAATATTATAATGACTTAGTGCCGGCAAAAAGAAGAGCTTTTTCTCTAAAACAGTCATATATGACCTATATATTGAACAATTATACTCATGAGGGTCTATTGAATTATGACTCAATATTTAGTGAGTCAGAATTAAAAAATGGAAATTTTGATGATAAAGTCTTAGAAAAGATTAATAGCAATATTGGCAAAACGGAGCATGAATTATATACAGAATTTTCAATAGATACAAATACAAACTCTAAACAAATAAATAGAACTTTAACGAATAGAATGTTAGGTATAAAAACAAACAATGCAGAAGAGTTTGAAAAAGCAAATATAAAAATTAAAACAATTCGAGTTCAAAAGAATGGAAAGCCTAAGGAAAGTATGTCTTTCCCTAAAATAATTATCAAAGAGTTTGTGAAGCAAGAGTTTGAAAACTCATTTGAGTATGATTTTTTTGAGTCAACTAGATTTTTATTTGTTGTATTCAAGGAGAATGACAATGGAGACTATGTTCTAAGAGGAGCAAAGTTTTGAAATATGCCGATTGATGAGTTAGAAATGATTGGTAAAGTAGAGTGGGAAAGTTACAAACAAAAATTTTTAACAGGCGTAAATTTTGAAGTGAAACAACAAAAAACAGGAAAGATAATAGTTAGCAACGATTTGCCAAAGAAAAGTGATAACGAGATATTTCATTTAAGACCACACTCTAAAAAGAGTGCATATTTAATTAATGGGATTTGATATGGTGAGGGGAATGAAACAGATATGGATACACTTCCTAATGGGGATAAGATGACTCATCAGTGTTTTTGGCTTAATAATGACTATATATCAAAGATAATAGATGATATTTAGTAGGAGGTATATTATATGGAATTAACAGTAGTGGAATTATTTGCTGGGGTCGGAGGATTTAGAGTTGGACTTAATAAAATAAAAGAAATAGACATTAATGGGAGAGCGATAGAAAATAATGTATGGGACTTTGTTTGGGCAAATCAATTTGAACCATCAACTAAAATACAGCATGCATTTGAATGCTATGTTCAAAGATTCGGGGAATATAATCATTCGAATGAAGATATAAATAAAGTAATAAAGCGAGATATACCTAATCATTCATTACTTGTAGGAGGATTCCCTTGTCAAGATTATTCAGTAGCAAGATCATTATCCAAAGAGAAAGGTATTGAGGGAAAAAAAGGTGTTTTATTCTGGGATATAAAGGATGTATTACTTGCTAAAAATACCCCATTTGTTTTATTAGAGAATGTAGATAGACTACTAAAATCACCGGCATCAAAAAGAGGAAGAGATTTTGCGATTATGTTAAAAACCTTTGATGAATTAAATTATGATGTTCATTGGAGAGTTATTAATGCAGCTGATTATGGTATGCCACAGAAAAGAAAAAGAGTATTCATTTTTGCATATAAGAGACATTTACAATTCGCACAAAATCAGAGACAAAAAATCAAATTAAATGAAAATATATTTAATTTAGAATTTAAAGCAAAATTAAAAGGTGAAATAAAGGTTGTTGATTTAACAAAATATGAAGATACAGTAGAAATATCAAATAATTTTTCAGATGGGAAATTCCTAGATTGTGGGGTTATGGTTGATGGAATAGTTAATCATTCAGATATTACACCTATCATCGAAGAAAAATATTCATTAGGGCAAATTATTAATCAAGCTAGTGTTCAAGATATAGATTTAACTAAATATATTGTTAAAGAAGATACTCTTAAAAAATGGAAATATTTAAAGGGAACAAAGCGTATAGAAAGAACTTCGAAAAATGGTCATTCATATATTTATAGTGAGGGACAAATGTCTTTTCCTGAAAACTTAAATGAACCTGCAAGAACAATGTTGACAAGTGAGGGAACGGTTAATAGATCATCACACATTATATTTGATGAAGAAATAAAGCAATATAGAACATTAACTCCTATTGAGTGTGAATTAATTCAAATGTTTCCAATGAATTGGACAAATACTATGACAGAAAAGAAAAGGTATTTCATGATGGGGAATGCACTTGTTACAGGTATTGTCTCAAGAATGGAACCATTGCTTCGGAATATTATTTCTATAGAATAAAGAAAATTAAAAAAAGATATTAACTATGAATTAAAAATATACCAAAAAAGAAATTAAGAAAAATAACTGATAAAAGCTATGTAGAAATTGCTAAGTCATTGATTAGTTTGGAAAAAGAATATTGATAATGGACAATTTACTAACCAAAAATATAACATGGATTATGAACAAAATTTCTTAATACTGTAGCTATTTCAATCGCAGCTGTAACTGGTACTATCTTAATTGTTGGGCTAGTTACTGGTATCGTGTTACTTAGAAAAAAATTAAATTAAGAAAACAAAAAATTGCAAGTTAATAAAAACAGACTACAAGCAAGTCTTGTAGTCTTTTTGTTTATTTAAAATAGCTAATCAAGAAGTAACATACTTGTTGATACAAGAAAATGCTAGCGGTTATTATTGTTTAACATTCATAAATACTTTAGTAACTAATTATTTTACCTATTTTAATGAATATATAACAATTTATACTAATAGTTTGAATTTATTGTAGAAAATGGAAAAATTATGCTTTATTAAGTTATACCTAAGAGATACTAATCTTGACAAGTAAGACAATTTTAAGGAAATAATAGAAACCAAAAATATCGAATTTATCAGCTTTTTAGTCAATTTTATCAATGTGTAAACGTTTCCACATTTCACCGTTTGTCTCCATTGTTTTTTTTTTTTTTTTTTGATTATAATATTTTCACTTTTTGCAACTTTTTGCAGAAATCACAAAGGATGATATGAAAAATAAAAAACACTTCAATAAATGATTGATATCTGGAGCAACTTTAACACCATTAGTGTTAGTTGCTGTTTCTAGTACTGGAGTTACAGGTGGGATTAACGATTCTGACGTTTTCGCTAGTAGACCGAAGAAAACCAACTATTTAAAAACAAGTTTTAAATTTAGTAATTATTTCGGTTTAAATGATTATCTAAGACTAGTTCCAGAAATCAAAGAAGTATTAAATATAAATTTTAATGCTAACACTTTTGAAGAAGCTATAAGTAATAATAATAGTGATGAAAAATTTAATGCGTTCACAATAATTAAAAAATGGATTGATACAAATCAAGCAGTACTTGATTTAAAAACTAATGAACCAGTTGTAATAAATAGTGTGTCTCGAACTCCGCAACAATGGAGAGATAATGTGCGAGATGTTATTAATGAAACTTATTTATATATAAGGGATATGTTTGCTAATAACTGGGGTTCTTGAAATATGTACAAATATTTCGCAGCCAGTGAGAAACACAATCCAAACGATAGACCTATACAAATTTTCGGTTCAAATAATAATGCTATAGGTAGAGATGCAAATAAAGAAAAAGTGTTATTAATTGAAAGATTGAATAATCCATTATATCCAAAAATTAGATGATGATCAAATACATTTGCTGGTACAGCTAGAAATGATAAACAATTCAAGGCAGTTGCCAGTGGATCAACTTTTTATAATGTATTAGAGACTTCTAGAAATATTCTTTCTGATTTCTGAAATACATATCTTGCTAAAACATATTTAAATGATCCTATCCCTACAAACTCTAGAACTACGCCCACAATTTCTGCTTCTTTACATGTTATGACTAATGGGTGAGAATATCAATACTGAAATGCAAGCCCTTCAATATTTGGATATCAATTCAGTGTAATAGGTTCTCCTGTATATTGATTATCTAACCAAGATGAAAGAAATAAATCATACTCTATTTTAGATGGTCCTCAAACAACGCAAGAATCGATTAAACTACAAGCTTTTTACAAGTTTATTACTGACTTTAATTCTGCAAACAAAAAAATTACAAATGATTTTGATTCAAATGATTTATCAAAAAAATTAGGCTCTACATTAGCAGAAACGTATAAGGCTTTAGAATCAGGTGACAGAAAATTCACAATATTTACTAATATTTACAACGCTACTAGACACGTAAAAGCAAAATCTGTATTATTCGACAGTTACAAAGAATTATTTACATATTATAAAAAAGCTAATAAGGATGCTTCTGCCGATAAAGCTAATGAATTTTACGCAAAATATAAAGATTTAATTGAACTAAAATTCTTAACAACAGAGCTAAATAATAAAATTAATGCTTCAAATTCTAATTTAGCATACTTAAGAGGGACTAATAAAGGAAATTTACAGCAAATGATTAATGGAATTAATCAGAATTTTAATAACAATAGATCTCCTTACTATAACGTAAATGGTGGCATAACAACAAAAGTAAAAGATGATTTAAATAGATTATTAAACACTTATGCTAAAGAAGTTACTAATGGTCTAAAAAATATCGTTAATGATGCTCTAAATAAGGTCTCTGCTCTTGAATCTGGAAAAGGTGGATTTGGTGAAAATCATGTTGTATCCAAATCTAAAATAGATGAACTAGTACAAAGTTTCCCATATGCAACATCGAGAGTTACTGATGATTTAGTTTTTGATGATGGAATAAGTCAGATTATTCCGAAATATGAAGAATTTTGAAGTAGCTTACTATTAGCGATGACACCAACAGAAACTTATATCGATTCTAATGGTATGGAAGTGACTAAACCAATATTAAGTGGTTTTGATGCAACTAATTCTAAAATTAAAAATGGTATTTTAGAGAAATATAAATTAACTAGCAACTCAAATTCGAATTATCCATTACCACAAGCGATAACAAGTGCGGCTGATAAAACTGATTTTGAACCACTAAGTTATGGCGATAATTTTATTGATGAATTAATTGCGAAAACATTTGTAATTAGCAAGTTAAAAGAAAACAAAAATGTATTAACAACTGCTCAATATAATGATTTTATGAGGTTTATTGTTGAAGTTGAGGATCCTAGAGATGCAATAGCAAATTACACAGGTGAACACCTTAACAATGGCTCATATAATGGTAATAATTTTGAATATTCTGCTAATGGTGATTGATCAGTTTCAATATCTAATACAACTGAAAAATCAAACAGAGGATATTTACTTCCTGTTATTGAATTAATGAAGCAAATAAAGGCACAAGTTAATGAATCCAAAATTGCTAAAGAAAATAATGGTGTAGCAACAGATAAATATAAATTCTCTGATGCAAATGCTAAAAATACATTCAATGAAACTCTTAAAAAATCAAGTAATGTAATTGATAAAGACAATACAAATACTGATCTTAAAGTTCTATTAGAAGGTACTAATGGTTTACCTCAAAATTATAATGGTAAGCAAGCTATTCCTACCAAATTTGTAAGTGATTTATCAGCTGCTACAACCGCACTTGATGGGGATGTTTATTTAGCTAAAAAACTACCTGAAATCGAAGGATTAAATAATTTAAGTGCTGAAAAAAGAAACCAATTAAAAGAATTAGCACAATTAAGCGCTGACAGAGATTCGTTAAATGCTGTTGCTTCAACTTCAAGTGAATTAGATAAAACTTTAGGTAATCTTGCTACAAAATTATCAGAACTTGAAGCAAAAATTCAAAACTTTGATACTGCTGATATATCTGGTTGAACTAATGATAAAACTACACCTATTAAGCACAATTTAGCAGAATATAAAAATCAACTTGAAACTTTAAAAGGCTCAACAGAAAATCTAACTGCTGAATTATTAAAAACAGAATTAGAAAGAGTAAAAACTAGTTTAACTGATACAAAAAATAAGCTTAATCTTGATTTAAACACTAAAAAGCTAGAAGAAATCAAAAAATTAGTCAATGTAGTTGGAATTAGTGAAGAAACTAAAAAAGAATTAGCTATAAAAATTCTAGAAGCTGGATTTAACACTAATGATGTTGATGCAGAAGTTGCTAAAAAAGTTACCGAAGTAGTTGAAGCATTAAAAGCCACATTTACAGAAGAAGCTAAAAATGATACTTTAACTGATAGCGAAAAACAAGAATTAAATACAAGTATTGGCGCAGCTAACACTTTGGAAAAAGTCGCAGAAGAGTCTAAAAAATTATTAGCCAAATTAAAAGAATCACATAAAAGAGAACTAGATAAACTTAAAAACATTTCTAATAAATCAGCATTAGAAGAAGAGTTAGCAAATTCAAATAATTTAAGTGATTTAACTGCAGTTTTAGCAAAAGCTAAACAAGAGGATAAAAATAGTTTAGAAGGCGCTAAAGCTGATGCTAAAGCAAAATTAGAAGCATTAACCAGTTTAACCGAAAAACAAAGAGCTGATTTAACAGCTGAAATTGATAAAGCTGAAACTGTTAAAAAAATTAATCATGAAACAACTGGTATAAACAAAAAGGCTAGTGATTTAAATGAATCAATGAAGAAAGTAGTTGATTTCTATAATGGTTTAGATGCAAAAGTAAAAGATAATACTTCTGATAATTACTTAAAAGCAACTGATGAAAGTAAAAAAGCATTTGACAACGCTTTCAATGCTATTGATGCAGTAATTAAAGGTGCAACAACTGACAATAACACAGCTGAGAAACTAAATGAAGCTTTAACCGCTCTAACAGAAGCTAATACTAAATTATTAGAATCATCAAAAGCCGAAGCTACAAAGGCTGCTGATAAAACAATTAATGGTTTAGATGGATTAAACTCTGACTTAATTGAAAGATTAAAAACTAATCTAAAAACTTACAAAGATGTTGAAGAAATTAAAACAGCTTTAGGTTTAGCTGATGCACTAAATAACAATTACAAAGAAGTTGTAAAACAAATTAATGATGCTAATGAATTCAAAAAGCACAATCACTACATAAATTCAACTGAATCAGCTAAAAAAGCTTATGATGATGCAGTAGAAAAACTAAAAACAACATTTGGTTTAAACAATGATAATAAAGGTACAGATGAAAACCTTAACATTGTAGCTTTTGAAAATGCTCTAAATGATGCAAAAGCCTTATTAAATGGGGATCAAACTTTAGCTGATGCTAAACAAGCTTTAAATGATAAAATTACTGTTTCAAGAAACTTAAATGATCAGCAAAAAGAAGCTTTAAAAACAGAAGTTAATGGTAAAAATTTAGTTTCTGAATTAACAGATACTAATACTGGTCTAGATCAAAAAGTTGCTAACTTAGAAGAAGCAATGAAACAAATTCGTGAAGCATTTAATAACACTGACCAAGCTGTTAGAGGTAAAACTTCAGCTAACTATAATCATGCTTCAGAGGTTAATAGAAATAAATTTGATGAAGCACTAAATAAAGTTTCAGCATTAGTTAATAACACTTCTAGTGAAGTTGATGAAGCTAAATTAAAAGAAACCTTAAAAGAGTTCAATGATACAAAAACTGCTTTATTAGCATCATCAAAAGAAACAGCAGTTGCAAAAGTAGATTCAACAATTAATGGTTTATCTAGCTTATCAGAGACTTTAAAAGCAAGCTTAAAAACTAAAGCTAAATCATTAGATGATGCCCAAAAAATAGAAGATGCCTTAAAAGAAGCGCAAGCTTTAAATGAAAAATATGCTGAGGCAATTAAAACTTTAAAAGAAGCTGATAAAACATTTAAAGATAGCCTTGAATATAAAAACTCTTCTCCAGCAGCGAAACAAGCTTATGATGAAGCGTTAAAAGCAGCATATGCAAATAACGGTATAAACGAAAATGGTTTAGGAAATAACCAAACTATTGATCTAGAAGCTTTAAAAACTTTAATCGAAAATTCTAAAGCAGCTTTAGATGCACAAGAATACTTTGCTAAACAGAAAAAACAAGCCAATGATAAAATTGATGGTTTAACTAATTTAACAAATGATCAAAAAGCTAACTTTAAAGATTTAATCGAAAAAGCCACAACTGTAGATATGTTAAATGATGCCCAAAACGGTATTGTAAAACAAGCTAGTGATTTAGATACTAAAATGGCTGACTTTAAACAAAAATTAGCTGAAATTAGTAATCTAGATAAAAATAGCGATACTTATCGTTTAGCTGATCCATCTTTACAACAAGATTATGAAAATACACTAAAACTAGCTAGTGAAGCTGCTAGTGATGATTCAGTAAATCCTCAATATAATGGAGATCATTTAGCTGAGTTATTAAATAATTTAACTAAAGCTAAAAATGCTTTAACAGATAATTCAAACGAAAACATTAATAACTTTAAGAAAACTATTGATAGCTTAACTCATTTACCTATAGCTGCTAAAGATCAAATTAAAAATGTTGTTTTAGTCCAAAAGAACTTAATGGAAGCTAAATCAGTAGTTGAACTAATTCAAAATACAACTGATGCAGCTATATCACTTGATCATAGCTTAACTAAAACTTCAACTTATAATGATGCATTAGAAAAAGCACTGGCTTCTGATTTAATTAAATTTACTTCAAAAGATCTACAAGCTGAATTAAATGTAACAAAAGACAAAATGAAAGATTATTTAGATAACTTAAATAATCCTAATCCAGCAATTACTAGCGTTGATGCTATTAAAAACTTAATTACTAAATCAAATGAATTAAACGATAATACATCTGTAACACTAAATAAAGTATCAGTAGAAAAACTACAAGCTATTGTTGCTTTAGCTAAAAGTTTAGAATTAGATGAAGCTCAAAAACTAGCTGCAATTAAAGAAATTGAAAATCTTCCAACCGGTGATAATTTAGGTGCTAGAATTAATGAAGTTTTAAACAAAGCTTTTGAAAATTCAAAAGCTAAAGCAATTGAAAAACTAAAATCAAATGAAGACTATGCTAACTTAGCTCAAGGTGAAAAAGATAAGTTACTAAGTGAAATAAATACTTTAACTAAAGATGGTGTAGTTGATTTTGATAAGAAAGTTTCAGATAAATTAAACGATATTGCATTAAAACTTAAAAAAGATGTTGTAGTAGCAAAAGTGAAAGCTCAAAATAGTTTAACTGACAATTTAAAAGCAAAACTTGAAGAATTAGTTAATTCTAAAACTGATCCATTAGAAGTATCATCAATATCTAATTCAGTTGATACATTAGTAAAACTAACTAAACCATTAATTGATAATGCAACAGCAGCAAAACAAATAACAGAAGAAAATACAGATGAAAGATTTGTAAATGCTTCAGAAGCTTCTAAAAATGCTCTAAAAGAAGCTTATAATGATATAGTTAATTCAACCCTAAAACTAGTTGATGGTAAATTCTTAATCGATGATTCACAATTAACTAATGATAACTTTAGTGGCAAAATTCTAAAACAAACTAAAGATTTAAATGATGCAATTAATAATTTAGATGGTAAAAACAAAGTTTTAGCAGCTAAAAATAATGCCGCACAAGCAATTGAAAAACTTAAAGAATTAGTAAATGATAATAGTATAACTGAACTAAAAACTCAACTAGAAAATGCTAATTCAGTAGATAAAGTTAATGAATTAATCACTACAACTAACGAATTAGATAAACAAGCTACAGTTGTTAAAGAAGCTGCCAGCTTACTATCAACTGAACAAGAATCAGATCAATATGTATACGCTTCTGATGAAGCTAGAAATGATTATTTAGAAGCTGCTAATAAGTTAAATGAGCTTATAAGTGATTTAAAACTAAATACTACTGATTTAACTAAAATTAAAAAAGCTTTAGATGATTTAGAAAAAGCTAAAGCTAAACTAGATGGAACACAAAACTATAATTCAAACATTAAAGTTAATTTAGATAAAATACAAAACTTTGATGACTTAAGTCCAGAACTAAAAACAACTTTAAATGATCAAATCAAAAAATCTCGTGGTAAAGCACAAGTAGATAAAGTGGTTGCTAAAGCTACTAATTTATCAAATGAGTATGGAAAATTACTTAAACAATTAAATGAATTTGAAAAATACTACAATAATGCACCACACTATAAATTAACAAGCAAAACTAAAACTAAAGCACAAGATACTATTAAAGAACTTAGAATGTCACATAACTTATTATCTAATTCACTAGGTAATGATGAAGATATCTTAAATGTTAAATTAATGATGGATAATTTACTAACCCAGAAATATAACATGGATTATGAACAAAATTTCTTTAATACTGTAGCTATTTCAATCGCAGCTGTAACTGGTACTATCTTAATTGTTGGACTAGTTGCCGGTATCGTGCTACTTAGAAAGAAAATTAAATTAAGAAAACAAAAAATTGCAAGTTAATAAAAACAGACTACAAGTAAAACTTGTAGTCTTTTTGTTTGTTTGAAATAGTTAATTTACGAGTTTTTTAGTCAATTTTATCAATGGTAAACGCTTTTACATTTTATCGATTGTCACCATTGTTTTTTAATAATAATATTTTTACTTTGTTGCATAAATCACAAAGGATGATATGAAAAATAAAAAACACTTCAATAAATGATTGATATCTGGAGCTGCTTTAACACCATTAGTGTTAGTTGTTGTTTCTAGTAATCCAATATATTATTTCTAAATGTTTTTTCATCATAAAAATCACCGGTATCTAAATCCATAATCATATTGAGTTTCAACGTAGAATTTACTCCACCGTTTCACATATATTCACCCTCTAAAGTTTGTTCATCTAATTTAAATGAGATATTAAAATACTTACCGGTTTTTGTTTTTCGAATTAAATTATTTTCTTTTAAAAAGCTAAGAATTTTAATATGTCTATCGTAGTCACTGTAGTTAGCATAAAAAATATAGACTACACTATCAATTCCATACACTGGGTCATAGATTTCATTAGTACGTTTAACTGCAATAAAAGATTCTTGCTCAAAACCTTTCAATACTAAATCATCTAAATACTCAATATTTTCATGTTTAGCAAATATCAATCATTTGCCATTTTCATCAGTATCTAAAGTTTTTATTGTTTCTTCATCAATAAATCATTTTCAAGCTAAGTCAGTAGAAATTTTTAATTTCATATTTTATCCTTTTGATTACAATCTATGTTTGAATTGTTTAGTTGTTAAATAATAATTTAATCATAATTTATATATAGTGTAATTATAAACAAGCAAAACAAAAAATTGCAAGTTAATAAAACAGACTACAAGCAAACCTTGTAGTCTTTTTGTTTACTTATATTTTCTAAGCGCTTTATATAGCACTTTTAGGAAATAATTATCATTTTTATCAAGTTGAGTATTGGCATTGTTTTTAATACCAATCCGATAGCTAACGTATAGTAAGTGTTCAATATTTTGGAATAAAATTTTATAGTTTTTAGTTAGCTTAAATTCACGACTTATAATATAACAAATTGCGATAATACCTAATAAACCATTAGATAAGTTAAATTTATTAGAGTGGAAATTTAATAAATAATCACAAAATTCAATTAATTGTTGTTTAACTTTTTCATCTTTATCAACAAATTTATAGTATCAAACCAATAAGAATAAATAGCCGCTTAAACCGTTATTTAGATAAGTGCTAATATAATCTTTGTTTTTGTACCCAATTAGATTACTGCTAATGATTATACTTTCAGATAGGTTGGTTATAAACTGTTGAATTTCACTTAATTTATTTTGGTTTTTAGTGTACTTAAATAGTTTAAAAAATAGTTCATTAAATTCTAGGTTAAATTCTTTTAATAACAATCCAGTTTTTAAAACATGTCTAGCGGCAAATTTAACAGTTTTAGCTGATAAATTTTTCGCTTTAAGAAATTTGTACATTCAGTAGTAAATACTATTAACTTTTAACATACCAATTTTTTGTTTTGGAATGTTTTTAACAAGTGATCAGCTAATACCTAATTTTTCTGGTTGAACTTCTGGTTCAATGGTTTTATTTAAAATAGCTTTTAGCCTGGTTAAATCAGTAAAATCAGTATTAAGCAACTCATTAAAAAAGTTAATTAAGTAACTACTTTGAGGATTTAGTCCTAATAAAAAGTTTACATAAAGTGAAATTTGCAACATACTATTTTCACTAAATAATAATGAATCACCAGTTAAAAATGTGTATGCCATTTTATAGATGCTGATATTTTTGTAGTTATAATCACTATTTTGACTTAGTCTCATTGCGTCTACATCACAATATTGGTTTTAAATTCGTCTTGAGTGTCTTTGTTAAAAATTTGATACAAACAAACCAAACTCAAAGTTTTGCTATTTTGATCAAAAACGAAATTATATAAAGAATAGTCGTTAATTTCGTAATTTGGATTAGTAGAAACAAAGTCTAACAGTGAACTAAAAATATTACCAAAATCTTCAAGTGGTTTAGTTAAATCCATTGTACGGCAATTGTAAAACAATGAATAACCTTTATAACTGTAATTTAAGTTATTGCCTTGTTTGTATTCTCAAATAGAATAGTAGTCATCTTTCGAAGCGAAGCTATCGATAAATTTCGGTATCATATGAGAATTTAGTTCCCTAGCTAAATGAATTTCATGGCTTTGAACTAAAAATGAATCAATTTGATTGTTAGTTAAAACACCTTTTTTAGCTTGTTTAGCAATATAAAACTGATTAGTTTTTATGTCTTTAACGAGTAAGGTATTTCCTCAAGGTTTTTTCTGGATGATATTTTCGATTTGGTACTTTTTATTTAGCATTAATTGTTTAGTTAAAACAGTAATGCTGTACTTAGATTTTCAGCTAGTTTGATTTTTGCTTTGATCTTCGTTATCTAAAGTAATAGCTCCATAAGTGTAGTATAAAATTTTAGAATACTTAAATGGTAGATCCCCTTGGATAACTTCACCTTCATATTCATCAAGTAAGTTTAATAAAATCTCACCAACTTCTAGCGTAGTAGGCTTATCTTTTGAATAGATGGTAATTAAAGTAACTTCACCAACATTTATATGGTTAGCATCAACAACTTTAAAAGATAAATTAAATTGGTTTAAAACTGGAATGATATGTTCGAAAATTTCACGTGTGTCATGTGGTTTAGTAGCGAGATGGAACTTATATCCATCTTTTTCTAACTTATGGTTTTTATTATTGTAAAACACATAAGTATCTGAATTTAGCTTGTGATAATTGCGATTGACCAGTGTATCAATAATGGATTCAAATTTCAAATTATCTCCTTTATAAGTTTAGCTACTATATACTATTTATATTTTAGCTTAAGAACTATAAAACGAATAATAATAGCAAGAAAAAAATAAATTTGCAGACTTATTCCATATTAAAAAAAGCCAGCATATGGCTGGCAGTTTTAAGTACGTTGAAACTTCAACTTAAATTTAGGTAAAATTTTAGTTTTAATTAAACCAAATGATGCAAATCTAAGTAAAGCAATACCGATAATTGAAAAGTAAGCTATAGCATAGAAAATAATAGCATCAATTGGGTGTACATATGAAGTAAATTTATTAACTAAAGTACCTACAGCTCTAAATGAACCAGTAATTCAGTCGTAATAAGATAATCCAGTTGTTCCTTCAATGATATTAAAACTATATTTCATAGTTGTTACATACATTATGAAAATAAAGGCAGTAATATGGATTTTAACAATAATTTCAGATTTAGTTTTGTGATTTAATTTTGGATCGTAGTTGACAAAAGCAAGTGATCCAAAAACAAGAATAAATCAGTGAATAAAGTAGTAAAGTCTAAATAAATCAGAACCAAAGAAAATGAATTTAATTGCTCCTCTAAAACTCTTAAAGCTTTCTAATGCATTAGTTTGGTCAGTAGTTGCTACAAACGGAATAACTAAAAGTGAAGCAAAAATACAAAATGGACTAACTATAAAAGAAGCGAATTTCTTTTTGCCAAAAATCATAGTTAAACATAATGCCACAGTAAAAAATGGACATAGTTCAATTAACAATACTCTACTTAAAGTGTAGTTATAATATACTAAATCACGATTATTAATAAAGTCGCTAGCTAAAGATCGCTGCATGTTGGTTAGATTATCAAAATCAATCCTTCCAGCTCAATTTTGCGGTGCTTTATGACCTAATTGAATGTATTCAATTATTTTAGCTCAGTCTCCTGAAAATCTAAAAGCAATCACATAAGCAAGAACAAACAGTCCTATACCCATTCGAATATAATAGTTATCTAAAAATTTATAAAATTTCCGATTGATAACTTGAACGAATACAATACTGATAAATGCAAAAGCAATTAAAATCAACGTTATATCTGAAATTGTCATATTAATAATTTTATAGAATTAATTAGTTTTTTATAAATCTATTTAACTGCGTAAATAAGACTTTTACGCAGTTAAAATATTTTTAAGAAAAAATAAAAGCCATCTTAAGCTTAATAAGATGGCTTTTTTATATTTTGGTAACTTTCGTTATATGGCGCGCCCGGCAGGAGTCGAACCCGCAACCTCTAGGGCCGTAACCTAACACTCTGTCCAATTGAGCTACGAGCGCGTTTAATGGAGGCACCAACCGGATTCGAACCGGTAATCAGGGTGTTGCAGACCCATGCCTTGGCCGTTTGGCTATGGTGCCGTTTGTCTGTATGATTATTATACCAAAAAGTTTTTATTATTAAAAATTTATTTGATTATTTTTGTGCCTTAAAGTATAGTATTTTAGGTTTAATTTTATTACAAAGTCATAAAAGTATAAAAAATAGAGCTTACGCTCTATACATTGATCAATGAGACTACTTCCACATCTTTTCCAAGTAGCTCTCTTCCACCTAGTTGGTTTAATTCTAATAGTACAATTACTTTTGTAACAATAACACCTTGTGATTCAAGTAGTTTGATAATCGCTTTAGTTGTACCACCAGTAGCTAAAACATCATCAACAATAACAGCTTTTTGACCAGCTTTAACAAAGCCTTCTTGAATTTCAAGTGTATTTGATCCGTATTCTAGATCGTAGTTCATTGAAATTACTTTACCAGGTAGTTTGTTTGGTTTTCTAACCATAATAAATGGTTTTTTAAGTACACTAGCTGCAGGAGTGCCGAATAGGAAACCTCTTGCGTCAGGTCCTACGATAATATCTGCATCTTTACAGTGTTTTGCAATTTGTTCGATTGTATAATGAAGAGCTTCACCATCAGCTAATAATGGAGAAATATCTTTGAAAATAATTCCTTCTTTAGGGAAATTAGGAACATCACGAATTAAATTTTTAATATCCATATAAACCTACTTTATTATAAGTTAGTTGATTCTTACATCTTCGTAAAACATTAAGACATCATCAACTTCGATGTCATTAAATCCTTTGATGTGAGTACCAAAATCTTTTCCTTTTAGCACTTCTTTTGCATCGTTAGTTTCACGTTTTAGCGAATCAATTTTACCTTCGAATACAAGTTTTGCACGTCTGTAAATTTTAACTTTACAGTTTTGCCTCACAACTCCTGTATCCATCATACATCCGGCAATTTTTCCAACTTTTGAGTAGAAAAACACTTTAATAATGTGAGCTTCACCAATTTTTTGTTCTTCATAAATTGGTGTGATAAATCCGTCTAAAAGTTTTTGACAGTCTTTTTCAATTTCGTAAATAACTGAATGAGAAATAATGTCAATTCCTTTAGCTTTAGCATTTTGTTTAATGTTTGGAGAAACTTTGTTATTAAATGTAAAAATGTGTGCTTTAGAAGCTTCAGCTAGTAATAAGTCAGTTTCACTTACAATTCCAGCTCCAGCTGAAATAACTTTGATAATAGCATCATCATTTGCCATGTCGTTAATAGTTGCTTTAATAGCTTCAGCAGTACCATCAACGTCAGTTTTCACTATTACATTGATAATTTTTTTACCGTTTAATTCAGTGCTTTGGATGTTTTTATCATGCAATAGGTTCATTTTATCTTGGGTGTATTTTTCTTGAGCTAATTTTTTAGCAAATTTTTCGTCATTAAATCCTACGAATTTATCACCAGCACTTGGAGCGTAGTTTAATCCAACAACAATTCCAGGTCATCCTGGTTTTACACATTCGATTTCATTTCCTTGTGCATCTTTTAGCATTCTAATACGACCACATTTGCTTCCAGCAACTAAGAAATCACCCTTGTATAGTGTTCCGTTTTCAACAATAATAGTTGAAACAACCCCAACACCTTTATCAATTCTTGATTCAATAACAGTTCCAATTGGATAACGTTTAGCGTTAGCTTTAAGTTCTAATAATTCAGCTAAAAGCTTGATTTTATCAAATAATTCGTTTAGCCCATCACCACTTAAGGCTGATCCGTAAACAATTTGGACATCTCCACCATATTCTTCGATAACTACATCACATTCAGCTAATTTACCCTTGATTCTGTCTAAATCTTTGTTTGGTTTATCCATTTTGTTAACAAAAACAATAATTGGAACTCCACCGGCTTTAGCGTGTGCGATAGCTTCTTTAGTTTGAGGCATAACACCATCATCAGCAGCTACAACTAAAATGATAATATCAGTAACTTTAGCTCCTCTTGAACGCATTTTAGTAAAGGCTTCATGTCCTGGTGTATCTAAGAAAGTAATTCTAAATCCATTGTGTTTAATTTGGTAAGCTCCAGTATGCTGAGTAATTCCGCTACTTTCGCTAGCTACAATGTTCGAATTTCTAATTTTGTCAATTAAAGTTGTTTTACCGTGGTCAACGTGTCCCATAACAGTAATAACCGGAGTTCTTCTGGCTAAATCTTCATCTTTATCTGTGAAGTTAACTTCATCTAAAAAATTAGATGCATCAATATTAGTTTCTTTTTGAAAATCGAATCCATATGAAATACATAATTCAGCAATTTCTTCTTCTTCTAAAAGATGGTTTAAGTTATATGTTTTACCTTCTAGGAAATATTTTTTCAAAATTTCATTTGGATTAATTTTTGTTTTTGAGGCAAAATCATAAATTGACATTTTACCTGTAAAAATAAATTTTCCATCTTTTAATTCAGTTTTCGTAGTTGAAAGCTGTTGTTTAATATCATTAATATTACTAATTCTGTTCTTCTTGTTCATATAGAACCTCCATTATTTGTGCTTCTATGGCTTCATAAGTTTCTTTTGATACACTAGTTCTAAAAGCACGATTTAGTGCTTTGGATTTTAGGGCTTCTTCTCAATTTTTTTTGGTTGGGATAAAATATGCTCCCCTACCTTTTTTATTTTTAGCTAGGTCTAAAGTTATTTGATTATTTTTTTTATCGTAATCAAAACGAATAAGCTGACCAATATTTACAATTTGACCTGTGATTATGCATTTTCTTGTGTGTTTATCGTTTATATAATTAGTCATCTCACTCTGAAGAATCAAAGTCTTCTAATAATAAATCACTATCTAAACCATAGTTTGCTAAAGCACTATCTTCTTTGAAATCTTTCATATCAATTCTTGATTTTTCGTATGCTTTAACAACTTTAGATTTAGCAGGTTTAGTAGTTTTGGGTTGTTCTAGACTAGTTTCAGTTTCAGATGCAGGTTGTGCATTTGTTTTTTCATTAAAGTCATAATCAATTTCGTCTTGTAAATTATTTAAGTCATAACTTAAGTTAACATCTTCAAATAAAGCATCCATATCATCTAAATTTAACATGTGGCTCTTAGCTTTTGGAGCTTGGCTGTTTGTATGTGATTTATGAGAGTTAGAAAATACGCTATCAACTTCTTTTACTAAATCTATATCACTTTCAAGTTTTAGCTTCTTAATATCAGCTTTAATATCATCCATGCTTCCGATATTAACTTTATTGAAAAACATAGCTGTATTTGATGAACTTTTTGAACTTGATAAGCTTCTTGCTGATTTTAAGCTTTCTAAAGCAGATTGATCAAAACTAATACCTTTAGCAATTGCTTCATCAGCTAGTAAAACTTCTATTTTAACATTAGTTAATTTTGAAGCTAATCTAACATTAATTCCACCTTGTCCGATAGCTACTGTAATGTTTTTTCTATCTGTAATAGCTTTAGCTGTTTTTTGATCTTCGCTTAAAAGTACATCAGCTACTAATGCTGGATTTAATGCGTTTTTGATGTATTGTTTTAAATCTTCACTTCAAAGCACTAAATCAATTTTTTCTGTACCTAATTTAGATTCAATAATGTTTTTTCTTGAACTATTTTCACCAATTAAGTTTCCTAAAATATCTTTAGCTTCGATTTTATTATCTGTTGCTCTTAAAGCAACTTTTGTACGTGATTTAGGAACTCTAGCTACATTTACGATTTCAATTTCTTTATTTGCAATTTCAGGGATTTCTTGAGTTAAAGTATCTTCAATAATATTTTTTGAATCGAATGATAAATTAACAACGCAACGTCTACTTTCAGGGCTTATGCTTTCAATATAAACATCGTGGTATGTTCCAGGATTTAATCCTTCTTTATTAAATACACAACTTGAAGGCATGAATGCTTCAGTTCCATCTTCTAATTCAAAGTAGTAAGCTTTATTATTTGTGTCATTTGTGTTTGCACATGAAGTAAGTTTAGCAGTTACTTTTTGACCTACTTTAGATTCGTATTTTTGAATAATTAATTCTTTTTGAGCTAATTTTAGAGCTTGTTTAATTCCTTGGAAAATAGCATTTTTTGATTTGTGATTTAACATATCAAAATTAATTGGAAGTTTAACAATATCACCTACTTGCACTTGTTTTCCGTAAAGTTTTTGCGCAGTTGAAAGAGGCATGAAAGTATTTCTTTCAGGATCCATTGTATTAGTTGCTAAATTATCTTCAAATTCAAAGTCATCTTCAACAACTTCACCTTGAGTATTGATAAATTGAACTGTTTTGTCATCTTCGTTAACTTCAACTTCTAAAATTAATTCTTTGTTATCTCTTTCAAGTGCTCTAAAAATTTCTGATTGAAATAACTTTAATGTTTGATCAAATCCTAATTTTGATTCAATTGCCTTACCTTCAATGATTTTGTATCAATCAATTGCTGTAGCGACTTGATTTCTTAAATTTTCTTGAGATCTTTTAATGTCTTTCATTATTTCTCCTCTTTATAACTGGTTAAAATTTGATGTACTCTTCAATTAATTTAATGTTTAATTTATCAAATTTAACTTTTCTGATTTGCCCTTTTTTGTTTCATTTAACTAAAATTTGATCACATAAATCTTCTAACAGTTCAACAATAAATATATTTAATGATTCAAAACTTTTAATTGTTTCGATTTTAACTGTTTTACCAATATTGTTGTTAATTTCATCTAAACTAACAGTTAAATCAGTTCCTTTAGACAACACTTCTACATAATAGTCATCTTTAAATCACTCTTGAGTTTCTAAAAATTCGTTAATTTGTTTAGTAATGCTTTCAATTTCTGCTAACTCACGAGTATTTACGACAATTTCTAAAACTGTGATATCTTTTCTAATTAGTTTAGCATCTAAAATTTTATTTTCAAATTTACTATTAAGTAAATTCTTATAGTCCATATTTATCTCCTGAAAATAGAAAGAAGTTGCCTTAGCAACTTCTATATTTTGCAATATTTTTGAAGTACCTACATTATACCACATAAATTCACTCATTAAATTATTAAGTAGCTTAAAACAAAATAATTTTTTAGATTATTTTCTTCTAAACTAATTACTAAAAGCTTGATTACATAGTATTTTCAGGTATTTTAAAATTATTTTTTAGTTTCATCGTAAAAAAATAAAAAAAACTAACCTTGGCGGGAGTGGCAGGACTCGAACCCACAGCACACGGGGTTGAAGCCCGTTGTTCTACCATTGAACTACACTCCCTTTTGTGTTAGTAAAAGTATTATACAATAAATTTTTAAATTTATTCAATTAATTTAGTTAATAGTGAAATAATATCATTAATAGTTAGCAAGGATGCAATTTCATCATCATTTATAGTGATATGAAATTTACTTTCTGTCTCGGTTACTAACATTGCTAAATCGAGAGAATCAACACCCAAGGTTGAAATAACCGAGTCTTCATCAAATGACTTTTTAGTCATTTTTTTTAATTCTCCGAACACATAGTCCTTAACGTTCATAGTATAAATTATATCAAAATATCGTTATTTTTAGGTATCTTTTAGTTTAAAAAGTGTACAAATTAATTGCTTAATTTGTACTGAAATTTAAGATATATAAATACGATATGCACTTTGATCTACGATCTGATTTTGCTCATTTAAGTAATTAAAGAGCAGTAAAATCTCTATTAAACGACCAAAATCATCTTTTTGGAGTTTATAATCAAAATCAATAGCACCTTTAAATTGTTTTACATTTCTTACTACATATTTAATAAAATCAGGAACAATACTTTCTTTTATAAAGGGTAGGTTTTCTTCATCAAAACTTAGGTAATTACTAAATGTTTTTACATTAATTCTTGGAAATACTTTGGGATTATTTGGGGTATTTTTCTTGGATATGAAGGTTTTCTTTATATTATTATTCTTATTATTTGGTTTTCTGATTTGTTTCAAATATGCAATGTAAGCATATGTTCCAACTGCGACAACTGCAATTGATACTAAAGGAGCTAGTATAAGAAAAAATTTTCTAGACCTGAATCTCATTACTTCGCTTAATAAATCATGCTAATTCTCAAATAGGTTCTGCGTTAAACTTAAAATCAATAGGTAATTGAACTTGATATTTTAATTTTGGAAATTTAGCTTCAATTAAATCAGAAGGTAGTTGTTCAATTTTAATTTCACTTAGGATATTAGTGTTGGTTGTTGATTGATTACTAGGATTGAATTCTAAAATGTTTCGATATCATAATAATTCAAAGAAAGCTGAATCAAATTTGTATATTGCACTTAAGGATTTAGTTACATTTTTATAATTAATTGATCCAAATGATGAAATTGGAGTTTCTGAAACTATATTTATTGCGTCTTTGTTGCTAATTAGATTGTAGTCATATTTAAAATAATATTTGTTAGTTGAGTAATCTTTTAGGACTGTATTAGAGTCACTATTACTTGTTATGCCACTTACGTTTTCATCAACAGTTTCAAGCTTTTGGTTCTTTTTACCATCAATTAGTATCTCTTCTAATCTTACATAAATGTGTGTGTTACCTTTTAAATGGTTATTTAGAATAAAGTTTCTCGGCAATAATTGTGTAACACGAGCTGCAATTTTAGCCCCATGTGATAAGTGAAATGTTTCAATTTTAATTTCTTGAAATTTAATTAGTGGTTTATGTGTGGTATAGGTATGAAAGTTAAATTGATATTGGAGTGGTAATTTCACAATATAAGACACATAAGGATTATGAGTTACAAGTTTTTGCTTAGTGAAGTTACTAAAATCAATTTGATAGTAAGCTATGACACTATCAGTTTTGATTCTTGAGTAAATTTTAACTTTAATTTGTTTGATTTTATCTAAATCTAAATTTAATATATTAAACTTAATGTTTTTAGAATTAGTTCCAAACATATAACCAATTGACTTTCCATTTACTTCTAATAACACTTTATTGTTAGAAGTTTTCATTTGACTTTTAAGTTCAAGATCGACTTTATTTACATTTGCATATACGTTGATTAAATTAACAGTTATTTTTGGATCAATTGATTCAAATTCAGCACTAAAGTCTTGGTTTTCTGATACTTTAACGCTAGTTTGATACTTTCGATTGATTACAGTTGATTGTGTAGTTTGGGATACTTGAAGCTGTTTTGTTATATTGTATAATAAATCAGTATTATAATGCATGATTAAAATAAAAGCTTAAGAATTCAGTTATAGCTTCACGCTTCCTCTTGTAATAAGTTGATTTAGAAAAATATTCTTCATATCACTTTTTATCCTGTAGTTCCGCTTGTTCTATGAAACATTTTTCCATCATCCATTTATTTTGAGGTCCCATATTAATAATAACTGTTTTCGCAATACTATTAGCATCACTAATTTTATCTTCTAAATTATTTTTTAGATCGTAGTATTTATCTTCTGTTATTTGTTGCATTTGTCTTAACCTATCTAAAATTAAGAGCTTTTCTTTAATAATTTGGTTATATAGTTTTTCTGCTTTAAAGATTTCGTTAACAACAACTAATTGTTGATCAACAAGTTTCTTTTCTAGCTGAAGGCTGCTTGCTGAAACCATTTTATTGTCATTATCAGTTATTTTAGTTTGCATGGGACCTCCTCCCTCATATCCACTCTTATGTTAACCTAGGTTGTGGATAACTTTTTTGTTCAAAAACATTAATTTTGATTTTAGAACACTATTTTTTATTGCATGCTATGCTTTGTAGTGAATACAAAAATAAGATTTAAAAATTAAAAGTCGCAGTAGGATGCGACTTTTTGATTTTAATATGCTTTAGCAAAAATAACAAATCTATTAGTTTTTTTAGAACATTCTGGGAAAATGCACTTGATGTTTCTTGTTTCTTTTTCAAGTTTTTTAGGAATACATCTAGTTGTCGCACCAGTTTCTTCTTTGATACGATCTTCAGCTCAACCTGAACAACAAAATGGGGTAATAACTCATTTTTTCTGTTCAATTTTTTCTTTGAAATCATCATATGAATAAGCAAAAACCGTATTGTTATCAAGTCTTTCTAATGCTTTTTCATATAAATTATCATGTATGTCATCAAGTAAATTAGCAACTACTTCCTTAATATTTTGGTCTAAACTAATTGTTAGTTTGTTTTCAATATCATCACGACGTACAATTGTGATTAAGTTATTTTGTAAGTCTCTAGGTCCAATTTCAATTCTCAATGGCACACCTTGTATTTCGCTGTTTGATGCCTTAAAACCAGGGTTTTTATCACTTGAATCTAATCTTACTCTGAATTTTTTAGATAATATCTTGTGTAATTCAGCAGCAACTTCTGAAACTCTAGGATCTTTTTTGTTAAATAATTCTAAAATATCAATTTGAACAGAAGCAACTCTTGGTGGGATTATTACACCTCTATTATCACCGTGAGTTAAAATAATTGCACCAATTAATCTGGTTGACACACCTCAAGATGTTTGATAAACAAACTCTTGTTCATTATTTTTATTTTTAAATGTTATATTGTATGGTTTTGAAAAGTTTTGAGCTAAATAATGGCTAGTTCCAGCTTGTAGCGCTTTACCATCTTTCATCATAGCTTCAATTGTATAAGTAGAACAAGCACCAGCGAATTTTTCGTGTGGTGTTTTTTTACCAATTACTGTTGGAATAGCTAAATAATTTTTTAAGAATTTTGAGTATGTACTAATTATTGTTCTGGTTAATTTTCTAGCTTCCATAGGATTATCATGACAAGTATGAGCTTCTTGTCATAAAAATTCTCTACTTCTTAAAAATGGATTAGTTGTTTTTTCTCATCTAACAACATTAGCTCATTGGTTATAAATAATTGGCAAATCATTGTATGAATCGATTTCGTTTTTAAAAAAATCAGCAAATAAAACTTCAGAAGTTGGTCTTACATATAATTTTTCACTTAATTCTCTATCACCAACATGTGTTACAGTTGCTAATTCTGGATTAAAACCTTCAACATGTTCTTTTTCTTTAGCGAATAAACTTTCTGGAATAAAAAGTGGGAAATATACATTTTGTACACCCAGCTCTTTGAAAATTTCGTCTAAATTTCTTTGGATTAACTCTCAAATACCATATGCATTTGGTTTAAAAATTATTGTACCTTTAGCAGGTCCGTAAGCAATTAAATTTCCGTTTTTGACTACATCAGTGTATCATTTGGCTGAATCTTGCTCAATTGGTGTGATCTTTTCTAGTTCTTTGTTCATATACATGCTATTTTATACCTTTTTTAGCTTTTTTTCATGATTTTAGTGTTAAAAAAGCCGGTAATTTCTAAGAAACTACTCGGCAATAAGTTTATTATTACACCTATGGTGATATGGCTGCCCCAGTTAGATTCGAACTAACGAATGACGGAACCAAAACCCGTTGCCTTACCACTTGGCTATGGGGCAAAAAATGGTGGGGGGAGAGGGATTCGAACCCCCGAATCCGAAGAAAGTGGGTTACAGCCACCCGCATTTGGCCGCTTTGCTATCCCCCCATTTGTTTGCTATATTATTATACATCAAAAAAATAAAATTAACAATTAATTTTTATTTTTTCTAGCAAACCACTCAATGTGGTTGAAATTATTATATCACAAATAAAAATAATTAAATAAAAAGTTAGCAAAAAATCATACTTGTTTGATAGTATGATTTTGAGATTAACATGAAATATGACATGGATATTAATAAATACATAATCTTAGGTAGATTATGAGACATATAAATTCTAAAAATTATACGTTAAATTTACTTGCACCATTTTAATAAGAATATTAAAAAAGTGCATAAAAGCTACAAGGCGTTTGGTAGCTAATCATGTTAATCATTAATATTCTACTATAAACTTAAGTTTTAAATGGTTGAAATTTACTTATACTATATTAATCATAGAAATTTACACCAGTTTTTTCATAGTTAGAAATTAAAAATTAGCATCTTTTTGATGCTAAATATTTCATTTTTATACTTAATATTTAAGCATAAGTAGGTTCTTTTGCTTTATTTTTGTTTCATAAAAAGGCACATACTGGTGTAAGTAAAGCACCAACAAATCCGATAGCTAAAAATTCAACTAAAGCATTGACTCAAATTAGGATAATTCAAGTTTTAATATCACCAACTATTTTATGAATAGTGCCATATTCAGTAACAGAATTTCTAAATTGTAAGTATGCAGATACAAAGAAAGTGTTACTAAAAGCTATTAAAGCACCAAAGATAAAGTTAATTCAGTATTTTGGGCCAGTTTTCTTAATCACAAATACATAAAATAATGCAAGAGGAATAAAAATTAAAACTCTTGGAACGATCGCAACATCAGGAAGACTAAATAAGATTGCACCAAAAACTAATGATCCTATATAACTTAGTACTCCAATAGTCAAACATCCCACCATTATACCTAAAAGACCCAAATGATATGTCATTACTAAAATTACAGAAAAAATTAAAGCAATAGCAATTGGTCCGATATTGATATACCCGGTATTTGGAACAAATGTTAAAAGCATAATGATAGAAACATATAAACCTAAATATGCCATATTTCTAACCGATATTTTTGACATTGTAAAACTATTATATAATAGATTAAAGGTAATTAATAAAATATAATATAAAAAAAGTAGGTAGAATGGATCGAATCGAAAAAATTATAGCTAATAATTCTAGCTATACTCGTAGTCAGATTAAAGCTTTATTAAAGGCTAAAAAAATTAAAGTTAATGGTGAAATTATAACTAGTTCAATAAAAGTTTCTAATTTAGATGAAATTTACATAGATGAAACTAAATTAGAAATAAATAAATTTCACTATATATTGTTAAACAAACCAGCTGGTTATGTTTGTGCAAACAGTGATCAAATAAATTTAACTGTTTTTGATTATTTAAAAAGTTTAGGATTAAATTTAAACTTTAATAAATTACATACAGTTGGAAGATTAGATAAAGATACAACTGGTATTTTACTAATTACAGATGATGGTGAATATGCTCATCAATTAGTTAATGGTAAAAAACATGTTGCAAAAGTATATGACGTTTTAGTTGATTTACCACTAAAAGATGAACTAATTCAAGCATTCGAAAACGGAGTTGATATTGGTGAAAATGAGCTAACTAAAAGCGCAAAGCTTACAATTTTATCTGAATATTTTTGTCAATTAGAAATTAAAGAAGGAAAATATCATCAAGTTAAAAGGATGTTTTCAAAGTTTGGATATACAGTCAAATCTTTACATCGAAGTGTTTTTGGTCCTTATAGACTTGTGGACAACAATCTAAAAAATGGGGAATTTATTTTACTTAATAACAAAGAAAAAAACTTTTAAAGCTATATACTAGTATTAAAAATTTTCCACATATATTTATTACCCCAAAAATAAGACTATAATAATTATATATATATATTGAGTACACATTTTGGGCATGGATTTTTAAGTGTACACATACATTTCAAAGGACATCATTTTATGCATAGCAAAATTAAAAAAACATTACTTCTTACGTCTGTAAGTGCAATTTCTCTAGGAGCACCTTTAACTGCTTTATCAATGGAAAATAATACATCTGATAACGTTAATGCTACTGGAGAAGCTGGTGCAAGTACCGCAACAGATGCAAATGATACGGCTATTTCTAAGTTAGAAACTGCTATCACAAGCAAATTGACAGAAGTTAATAAAAATTTAGACACTTTAGTTACTGCATATCCTGATTTAGCTACTTATTTTAAAAATGTAAAAGTAGCATTACAAAAATCATTTGAAACAGCTAAAAGTCAAAATACCGATAACAAGAGTGATAAAGTAGAAAATCTATTTTCATTACAATCTACATATTCTATTTACTACTGAATGACAACATTTTTAGTAGGATATAATGAATCATTTGTGCCAAAAAACAAATTATTTAAAGATAATTCACAAATTTTAGCAGTCCAAAAAGAAACTTTCCAAAAAGAATTTTTAAGCACAGCAATTAAAGAAAAAGGTGATTTATTAGTTATTTTACCTACAGTTTTAGCTAAAATGAACCTTACAGCAGTTGTAAATCAAACAAGAATTTACGCAAGATATTTACAATTAGCGGAAGAAGTACAAAAAGTTCTACCAGCTAATAATATGTCTAGACCATCTTCAGGAACAACCGGAAGATTAGATTCAACTTTCGCTACAAACGATATTAATAAATCTTTAAACACACCATTTTACAGTATTGATAATAGTGTTTCTGTTACTATGAATGCAACTGGAGCACAAGAAAATGCAGATGATGTTTTAATTAAGAATTTATATAAAAAATACCAATAACTGAAATTACATCTGGATTATCAAAACTTTCTGTTGAGTTTCCTAAATTAGCAGGTTATTTTAATGGTCTTAGTAAAGCTTTAAAAGAACAATATGATAAAGACGTTGCTAATACTACAGCACAAGATAAATATGAAAGACTATTAAAATCTCAAACAACACTGGCTATGCAGTTATATGTAGCTAAATTGTTAGAATCATATGCTATATCATATAAAATTACAACAAAAACACCTGAAGTAGAAAAAGAAATACTAAATTTATCTAAAGGACAATTTCAAGACCAAATTTTAATGCTTATGAAGGGTAAAACTTCAGATTCAAAAGCGATGATAACAATTATCCCTTCCGCTTTTGTGGCCATGAATACAATTTCAGCTACTTTTCAAAATCAAATTTTAGATAAACTAGCTGAACTAGTGCCGCTTTATGAAAGTACTGGTCGTAAAATTCAGGATATCAAACCTGTTGAACCAATAGTAGTTCCAGAAACACCTAAAGAACCAGAAGTTACACCTCCTACACCTGAAACTCCATCAAGTGGTGGTGATACAACTCCAGCGGAACCCACTACACCTACCGAACCTACAACACCTAGTGAGCCTGCTGAACCAACCACTCCTACAGAACCTGTTAAACCTGAACCACCTAAACCAGTAAAACCAGAGAAAAAAGAAGAAACTAAACCTGAAAAAACTTCTACAGCTAAAATTGCAATTATATCAGCTGTGTCAGTTTCACTAGGTTTAGTAACTATTACTGGATTAGCCTTTTTAATTAGAAAATTCATGAATAGATAATCCAAGACTCAACAAATAAACTTCAACGTAAGAAACAAAAAATTAACATCGTAAAAAATGTTAATTTTTTTTTTTGTATAACTTTAAGAGAAATATGAAACTGTCTAAATTTCACATAATTAATATTAATATCTAAAATATTAAAAATCCTGTAAAACTAAAAGAAGTAAATAAATATTCAATTTAATATCAATATTAACTTTTTATATAATTTAATGCAAAACATCTATAATTAGAAGATAATTTATATGTGAATATATGCCAATAAAATTACCACATTTCTTTTTGTGGATAAAAATATAACTATAATAATATAATATATATATAGGTATAATTAATATATTAATAGCAGTACATATGGGTATAGACTTATATTGTACGCATACATTTCAAAGGACATCATTTTATGCATAGTAAAATTAAAAAACATTACTTCTTACGTCTGTAAGTACAATTTCTTTAGTAGCGCCTTTAACTGCTTTATCAATGGAAACCAATTCATCTAATAATAATGGAGAAGCGGGAACACCTGCGACTGCTGAAACAGGTGCATCCGCTAGTGGAAATAATGCGGCAACAAATGTAATGACAACCGTAAGTAACGATGTTGTTGAGCGTTTAAAAAGTAAAGTTGATGAAACATTAAAATTAATTGATGATCGTGCTGATAATTTAGTTAATATTTATCCAAAATTAGCTTCGTTTTTTGAAGCTGTAAAAACTTCATTAAGAAAAACTTTAGAAACTGATTTAGTAAATGCTAAAGATAATAATTTACAAAAAACAACTTCTTTATTTGCTTTACAATCTACATTTTCAATTTACTACTGAATTACAACATTTCTAGCAGCTTACAATAATGCGTTTACACTACCAGGTAACCCTGCTGCGGCAGATCAAAGAATTTTCACTCTTCAAAAAGAACAATTCCAAGATGAATTTTTAGCAGAATTTAAAGCAGCTGATAACAAAGGTGATTTATTTATTGTATTACCAAAAGTTTTAGCAAAAATGAACCTTATTCGTGCAACTAACCAAACTAGACTTCTTGAAGGAATTAATAAATTAAATGAAAACATTAAAAACCTTTCAAACAATAATTCAAGCTCAACAGTTCAGTCATTAGAGGCAACACTAGTTTCAAACTATAAAGTTGAAAACAAAGCTAAATACTCATATAGTATGGAAGCGACAGCGGCTTCAACAGGTTCAGCAACTAATCCTCAATCAACAGATATAATTTTAGGACTTTTATATGCTAAAATTCCAATGACAGATATTAATAATAATTTAAATACATTGACAACAACATATCCAGATTTGGCACGTTACTTTAATCCATTAAAAATATATTTAAATAAAATTTATAACGATTCTAGACGAACCACTGGATCAGAAGAAACTAAATTTGAGAAACTATTTAGTGCTCAATCTACACTTGCTATTCAGTTATATATTTCTCAATTTTTAATAGCATATAATGCAGCTTTCAATCCACCAGCTGAATTACCTGAAAAAGATAAAGAAATTTACAGTCTTCAAAAATCTCAATTCCAAAAAGAACTTTTTAGTCTAGTGTCTAATCCTAAAACATCAGATTTACTTTCTTCACTACCAGTAGCTTTAGTTAAAATGAATATTATTGGTGGTACAAACCAAAACAGAATGTTAAACTTATCTTCAAAACTAACAGCCGAATATGAAGAACTTAAAAAAGAAGCTGAATCAAAACCTTCAACTGGTGATGATAAAGAAAAACAACCAGAACCTACAAAACCAACTACCCCAGAAACAAAAGAAACCCAATCATCAACTAAATGAATTATTACAGTTGCGATTTTAAGTGCTTTAGCAGTTTCTGTTGCATTAAATATAACATTTATCATCAGTTTAGCAGTTGTTGCATCTAAACTTAAAAGAAAAGATCATCATAATAAAATAAAAGTCTAAACATAGAAAATTAACATTTACGAATGTTAATTTTTTCTACTTTTTCCTAAAATCCTGAAGTTATGCATGTAAAAGAAAATAATAATTTTGTAAATTTGAATAAATTTAATATATAATATTAAAGATTTTTCACAAGTTAAATCATTAACCAAGAAAAAGGGAGGAAATCATGGCAAATATTAAATCAAAGATTAAAAGTATTGCTAAAATGGAAGCAGCTCGTGTAAAAAACGCAGCTATGAAATCACGTGTTAAAACAGCTATTAGAAAAGCTAGAGAAGCAGTTTTAGTAAATGCCGAAAACGCTACAGTTTTAGTACAAGCTGCACACAAAGTTATTGCTAAAGCAGTATCTAAAGGTGTATTCCACGCTAACAAGGGTGCTAGAAAACACTCACGTTTAGACGAATTTGTTAACAAAAACAAAGTGCAATAAAATCATTTACCTTCGATGATTTTCCTAACGATGTCGTTAGGTTTTCTTTAAAAAGTGATAATTTATTTATAGTTTTTTATAGGTATTAAATTAATATATTTTTGTTTTAATTTAAAAATTTATAATATATAATTATAAAGCAAATTAAAAACCACAAATAAGGAGGTAAGACCATGGCTATAGTACCAAAACGTAAGACTTCAAAACAACGTAAACATAAAAGACAATCACACAGTGCTTTAGAAACACCTAACTTAGTTAGATGTGGAAACTGTTCAAACATGATTGAACAACATGTTGTATGTAGATTTTGTGGTTTTTACAAAGGTAAAAAAGTATTAGGATACACAGCAATTAATGATCGTGTCCAAAAATAATTAAATTATTACACTTTATATATAAAGCGACATCAGTGAATTATAAACTGGTGTTTTTTTAGTCCATTTTTTGTCTTAAATTTGTGTTTTATTTAATAATAAAACGAAGACCAAAAAGGAGACAAAATGATTTTATACAGATTTGGAGAAATTACCTGAATAAACAGTAATAACCTAATTTTAGAAAGTTATGGAAACGGCTATATTGTGACAGTGCCAAACATTTCTCGCTTTGAGCAAGGACAAAAAGTAAAATTATACTTTTATGAATATCGAAACGAATATATGCAATATTCATATGGATTTAAAGACTTTAAAGAGCGACTATTATTTATGGATCTAATTAGTATTGATAAAATTGGACCAAAAATTGCTATTTCACTACTTGATAAAGGTTGAGAAAATATTGCTAATTTAATAGCTAATGATGATTGACAATCTTTAAGTGGCTTTAACTATATTTCAGAACGAACAGCAAAACTAATAATTGTCGAATTAAAGACTAAATGAGCCAAAATGCTAAATAAAATGACGTCAACTAAAGCTAGCTCTAAAAGAAATGAAACTATTGATAGTATTGCTCGTTCACTTGAAAACATTGGATTTAGTAAAAATGAAATTGATGGTGCTTTATCTAATGTAGATTGAAATCTACCTGATGAAGAAATCTTAAGCAACTCAATTACATGAATAACTCAAAATAGACATACTAAGGGTATAAATGTATAAGTTAGAAAATAGACTAACTAGCTTTAGTAATTTTATTGGTCAAGATAAAATTATTCAAACATTAAAAGCTATGATTAATAGTACTTTAGTACAAGAAACTTCATTTCCACATACCTTAATTTACGGTGCACCTGGGATGGGTAAAACTACATTAGCTAGCATTATAGCTAATGAATTACAAGTGAATATTCACTATATTCAAGGAGCTAACATCGAAAAAAAGTCTGATTTAATCAGCGTTTTAAGCTTAATTCAGGAAAATGACATTGTCTTTATTGATGAAATTCATAGTATTAATAAAAATGTAATTGAATTTTTATACAATGCAATGGAAGATTTTGTTTTTGATTTAATTTTAGGAGTAGACGACAATGCTAAAGCGATGCGTATGCGCATTAAACCATTTACTTTAATAGGCGCAACAACCAAATTAAATGATATAGCTCAACCATTAAAAGATCGTTTTGGATATTTAGCAAGAGTGGTTGATTATACTGATGAAAATATTAACCAAATCATTGAAAAAACTAGCCAAGACAACAATATAGAGATATCAAAAAATTCAATTAGCTTAATTTCTAAATATTCTCGCCAAACACCAAGATTAGCCAACAATTTACTTTTTAGAGTAAATGACTTTGCAATTAGCGAAAACTCTGGAATTATAGACACAAAAATTATACATACTACATTCAAATCCCTTGATTTGTATGAATACGGACTAACTAAAGACCATATTGAATATATGCAAATTTTATATGAAGGTTTTGATGAGTTATCAGTAGCTTTAGATACTATTTGCGGTTTAGTGTTGCATTCGAAAGAAACGATTGTCAATGAAATTGAACCCATTTTACTATTTCACAAGTTCATTTTAAAAACTTCAAGAGGGAGAAAGATTACACAAAAAGGAATTGAATATTTAAAACGTCAAAGACTTTAAAGCTTGAATTTATAGACAAATTTGAATGATGTTTTTAGCTCTATTTTATGCTAAATGTGGTATTATTTAATCAATATGATTAAATCTAAAATCAAATTCAATAAGAATGTGTTACGCTTTTTTGTTGCGTTTATCACTATTATTGGTGCTATATGTGCTTTTGTTTTTGGGGGTTTATTTTTCTTAAAACCAAACATTAGCAATCATGTTTCAAAAGATTATCGTGGTGGTGTAAGAATTACAGCAAAAATCGATAATGAAAATGCCACTTCAAACAATAATGATGCTTTAATTAGATACATCGCTTCTGAAGTTCAAAATAAATTGAGGGGAGAAAAAGCTGAATATGCTGACGCAGAAGTGCGTCCAGCTGGTGATCGGATTTTAGATACTTCAATTCGTCAAGATATCAATTATGATCGATTTGAAAATAGTCTTTTAACTACATCAAATGTAACTTTAACTGATGTGTATGGAAGACCACTGTTTTATCGTGATGGAAACCAAACATTAGCTAACAATGTTAATGCTCGTTTAATTGATCAAGATGGAAATTGAATTACTTCAAACATTAAAGATTACAATGCTCCATTTTCTAAATCTGTTGGTTCAATTGCTGCTACTTTTGAATCAACATTAGGTGGAACAAGAGATGCGTTTTGAAGTGTAAATATTAATGTTGATCGTCGTGATCAATGAATTGATGCTGCAAATTCAATTACAAAATTACAAAATGATCCTGCTGTAGGATCATCTATTCATAATATTTTAGTTTGAAAAGATTTAGATAAATTAGTGCAGTATGCTCAAAAGAATGATCCAGAAGGATGAAAAAAAGCTAAGTTTAACCCATGAGTATATATTCATAAAAACCAAGCTGTAGCTCCTGAAAGTCCACAAACTAATCCAAATCCTAATATTCCTCAACCACCAATGCCAAAAGCTAATGCTGAGAATATTATTGAAACTAAATTTAGACCATACTTGCTAATAAACACAGAAGCTCGTGTTTTTGCTCAAACCAATGTTGATTCATACAACATTAAAAGCACTACTGCATGAGATAAAGATCAAGCTAGTTATGTTGCAAGTACTTTATGATTATCAACTATTGACTTACAATTTAACAAACAAGTACAAATTCAATATTTTCAAGCAACAGGAGACTTTAGATATGTTTTAATCGCTGGTGCTATTGTTTCTGCTTTAATTGCTATTTTAATGATTTGAAATTATGGACTACTTGGTACATTAAGTACAATCAGTATGGCTTTATACATGTTTTTAACTTTAGTTGTATTTACCGTTTTAAGAGGTGAATATTCACCAGCAGTTGTTGCAGCTTGAATTATCGGAATTGGTATAAATGTTGATTCAAGTATTTTAACTTTTGAAAATTTCAAAAAACATTTATATGAAGCACAGACGCTCAAAAAAGCTTACAAAACAGCTGAACGTGTCCAATTACCGCCACTTTTAGATGTTAATATTAACTTATTATTAGCTTCATTTATTCTATTTTATTTAGGTTCAGGTGTAATTCACGGTTATAGCACTGTATTAACTTTATCTATTTTCTTTGTCTTAATTACCACTTTAATTTTCCAAAGAGTTATTGCTAACTGACTAATCAATTCAGGTCTATTTGAAAATAAACCAAGATTTTTCGGTGTATGAAGTTCAAAAATTGAACAACCTAGAAAATTCAATCACCTAACAAATTCAATCAATTATGTAAAATCTTCAAAATGATTTAGCCTAATAACTGTTGCCTTTATTATTGCAGGAATTATTGTTTATGCATCATTTGCAGGAATAAATGGTTCTGCTTTAGGTGGTATTAATATCGCAACTAGATTTGGAGCTTCAAATGAGGCTTTAGTATCTACAGATGGTGGATTTGATTTAGAAAAAGCAAACCAAGTTAAAGTTGATCTTACAAATATTTTTGTTCGTTATCCTGCTTTAAATTCACTCATTGATAAAACTAAACTAACTCATACAACTTTTGGGCATTACAATGTTTTAGTTTCATTCCAAAATAATGCATTAATTACTGATGTTAGAAACTTATTAGAAGTATATGCAAAAACCAACAACCTTCATTTCGAACTTTATACTTATAGCGGTTTAGTTGCTTCAGAATTAGTTAAATATGTCTCTATTTCTATGTCAATTATCGTGGCATTACTAGTTATATATATATTCATTAGACATGGTTATACATACGCTTTAAGTGCTTTTATTTCTCTATTTATTGATTTTCTAGCTGTAGTTGCGTTTGTTGTTGTAGCTCGTATTGAAATTAATGAATTAATTCTAACTGCGCTAATTACAGTTGTTGCCTTTAGTATTAGCAACACATTTATTCTATTTAGTACGATTAAAAACAAAATCAGTCATGAATATGCTTATAGAAACTTGTATAAAGAACAAGTGGAAAACGTAGCAAATGAATCAGTGGCGGAAATTATGTCTCGTTCAATTTATTCATCACTAGTTTTAATTACCAGCATCGTAGTCTTTATTGCCTTTAATACTGGAATTGATTGACAAATGGGATTAACTATTATTTTTGGTGTAGTTAGTGGATTTATCACAAGTCACTTTATAATCATTAAACTATGATCAATTTTAGAAACTAAACGCCAAAGCAGAATTATGCATCGTAAAGAAACTGGCTTTTGAGATATTAGTCACCCAGAAGAAGAAACCTTTAACGGAATTAATGATTTTTCAGATTAATAATTAAAGATTTAAAACTTGCAAACTAACTTTGCAAGTTTTTTAGTCATAAAATATTTTCAAATTAATAACTTTAGCGAAAATTACCACATTATTTATTTCTGTATATTTAGCTTAAAAGTAAAAAGCTGGAAAAACCACATTTTTTGGGCAAAAAGTAAAAAAGTTTATAATTTAAATATAAATAAGAGGCAACAATGTTAAACAAAGCAAAAAAGAAAAAAATACTTAAATCAACAGCTATAGCGTCAGCTACGACATTAGGTCTTAGTTTACCTATTGCTTTAGTTTTTCAATCTTTTAATAAAAGTTCAAATGAAGTTGGTGTCGGAAACATTAGCAGAATTCAGAGATTAAATCATGAAATAATAGAAGCTAGTCCTGATGCATCTTCTTCTATTTCAGATGACTTATTAAAAGAAGTAACAACAACAATTATTTTCCAAACACCAGATGGGAAAACTTTTCCAGAAGTTAAAATCAAATCTCGTCGTTTAGATACATTAAAAATTAACCTTCGTAAATATATACCAGAAGGTTATGTTTTAGATCCAAATAAATACCCAGATCGTGATAATTTTGATGCAAGTAAGTTAATATTACTTGGTAAAGTTAATACAATTTTCATTATTGAAGCTGATCAATTAAAACAAACTTTTGTTGAATTTAAGTTAAGAAATACAACAATTATTCCACCTATTGCTTTAACTGTTGAAGATCAAAAATTAACTATTGTTGAAATAGCTAAAAAATACTTGCCTCATTACCAAAGATATGATATGGAAGCATTGGTTGGAACAATGCTTAACATTGGTCAAAATAATGTTATTAACTTAACATTACTAGCTAAAAAACTAACTACACAACTTAGATACATTTTAAATGACAATACAGAGCAACCCTTTAGAATCGAAACTATTGAAGAGTTTGAAGATGTTAAAATTAACGCTAACGAATTCTTACCTAAAGGTTATATCTTTAGTTCTGGTCAAGGTTTACAATTTAATGCTTTAGATCCTGGTAAAACCTACGATTTAAAAATCGAAAAAAGCACTAAAGAGCCAGATAACAAAATTAGAACAACAATTAATTTTGTTTTCAATGCCAAAATTGTTAATGCTCAAACTATTGAATCTGAACCAGGGACTCAAACTGTAAACATTATGGATATTATTCCAAAAAACTACACTTTAGATGATAAGTTAAATGCTAGTCAAAACTTAAACTTAACTGCATTACCAACTGGAAAAACTTACAATATTTTCGTAACAAGAAATTCTGATGCTGAACGTATTAATACAAAATTTAGATTTGTTTTTGGAACACAAGTTATTGACATAAAAGATGTTATGACTGAAGTTAAAACCAAAGTTAGTGCTGTTCCATATGTTCCTGAAGGCTATGACATTGTTAATTCTAACGAATATGCTAGTTTAGATTCTGGTGGAGACTATACAATACCAGTTCAAAAAGCACAAGATAAAACTTTAAAATTACCTGATTCAATTGTTGCTAGGGATGTTTTAACAAAAGAAGAAGTAGATAAAATTTTAAATAATGCAGGAAATCAAGAAGATCCTGATAGTGTATTTATAGAAACACCAAGTTCATTACCAGATGTTCCAAAAAGCAAAGTTCCAGATGCTGTTTATAAAGAAAACAAAAAGAGATTTAATTTATTTTCTAAATTGATAAGCAAATCAGCAAGTGAAGATTATACAGTAGAAGACTTTAAAGAAATTTTCAAAGAACAATACAATACCAATAAGGATTGGTTAGGTTCATTTGTGCAATACTTAAATGGTGTTGATGTCTTTCCTTATGATGTTCCAAATAAACCTAATAGAGAACAATTAAGACAAATTCTAAAAGCACAAATTGAAGTTGCAATGAGTATGTATGACTCAGAAACCGCAAAAGGAAATGTTCCTGATTTCCATGTTAGCGCTAACACTTGAGGATTTAACCTGGGAATTAACTATGGTCCTCAAAGCGATGAAGAAAACTCTACATTAGTTTCAATTAAACGTGCAAACGAACGCAGAGCCTTTGCTAATAACACTTATTACAATAGAACTTCTGACAAATTGTTAAGTGGTGAATACACTGGTTGAAGCAGAACTGATGCTACTGACAACTATATTAAATATGGTTTAGTACCAATTAGTGATAGAAACAAAATGGTACTAGATAAAGACTTTAAAAATGTTCCTAAAGATGACAAAATTAGAGTTTGAACCTATAAACCAAACGCCGATAATGATGCAGTTGCTGATAAAAACAAAACATTCAAGGTTTTAGATGTCGACTTTACTGGTACGGATTCGATTGAACATTATTTTGATTTTCTTAAAAAATACAAAGGTAATGACATTTTCGGTGTCTACTTTAAAAACATTCTAACATCTGAAAATGATAGAACATTTTACAATATGTTAAAAATGATGCCGAAAAGCGTTAAAAAAGTTACACTAGATTTTGCTAGTGAAAAAATGTTTGGTATTATAGCTCTAAAAGATCGTGAATTGATTGAAGTTGACTTAATTACCTCGCTAAATAATACTAATGATAATATTGGTGATTTAAGTGTACCAGGAACTGATACAAACTCATATGGTTGAGGTATTGATCCAATTGCATTCAATAAAACAAAAGCGATTGCATATGATTATATTCCAGTTAAATCATGAGAAAGTATTAATGTTTGAAATACAGTTAGATCAGCTGGAGCTATCCAATTTAATGTTATTCGTCCTGACATAGGTGCAACTGATAGCGATATTAAAGAAGGATTTAAGTTAGCGTTAAATAAACATAGTGATTGAAGGGTTTATAACGGTAACTATGGTGATGGTTCATATCCTGTAAAAATTGACTTATCAAATATTCCTACTCGTACCAGTTTAATCGGTATTGACTTAAATGATAGATACAAAAAGCAAAAACGTTTTAAAACTTTAAAACTATATGCTGATTCAGATACATTTACCGTTCCATTATTACAATTCGATAAACAACAATGAGAAGCAATGTTGGCTAACTTTGGACCAAGACCAGAGGATAAACCAAAAATCATCTTTTCAAATAGATCAGTCACTAAAGTTTATATCAAAGGTGATGGTAAGAATTTAATTGGTCAAAAAGGCTACAAAAACCAATTCGCTGGACTATTTTACGGTCTATCAAATGCTAGAAGAGTTACAGATATTCTTGTTGATTCACAAGAAGTTATTGACTTAATTAAAGTTTCTGGTTCAGATTCATATTTAGGTAATATGACTTTAAGAGTGGTTACACCAGAAGAAAAAGCTGAGTTAGAAGCACATAATCAATAATTAAAAAATTCACTTAGAAGCATCTAAGTGAATTTTCTTATTTTAGCTTTCGCTAACATAATCGCTATCAATATCGTTAGTTTTTAATCCTAATTTTTCTAGTTCATATCTAGATAAATCTTTTGTTGAGTGTTCTTTTTCTATTTGAATGTGCTCTTTTTTCTTAAAGTGTCATGAATATAAGTATAAAGCAAATCCAAAGATCATTGAAATAGCGTACGAAATTAACGTAATTCCATCCCCTAAAGTGAAAGTATTTTTACCTCCAATTGGTGGAATAAAGTTAACTAATGTAACTATTAAAATGAAAATAATTGAAAAGTAATATGTTGCTTGTTCATATCAAGGAATTGGTGCAATTCTTTTTTGATAAGCTAAAACTAAAGCTGTTACAAAAGTCCCTAGCGATTGCATAAAGAATGCAATCGTTCCTAGTTCTACCACTTTATTAAAGTAATTAACACTATTTTTTCCATCACTTTGAACTGTTAATAGTGGTATTAAGGTAAAGACTAATAATGATAATATCGTAAGACCAAAGTTAAACCAAATAGCATTTTTATATTCATTTTTCTTATTTAGTTTTGATAAAGATACTGGCAAGTATCTTTCTTCACTAAGCGAAGCTAATATACGAGCGTTACTTAAAGTGGTTGTTAGAAGTGAAGCTATATTATATGTAACTAAATAAATAGCAAATAATATTACCCCAGTTAAACCAAAAGTAAGGCGATAAATTAGTAAGAAAGCACTACCTGGTGCAGAAACTAAATTAGTTGACGCAAATAAGATATAACCGAATAAATAGAAAGTAAAAATAAATAAAAAGATTCCGAGCATTGCTAACTTAAAGTTTTTAGTTTTTACTTGATTTGAAAATGATGGTAAGCTTTCCATTCCTCTAAAAGCAAAACTAAACAGCAATACATTTTGCATAATAATATAGGTATCTATCTTTTTCGATGCTGCATCAGCAAAGTTTTTAGCTAATAACCCTTGTTTTTCAGCTAAAGCAACAAATGATACCATACCGATAATTAAAACTGATCACTTAATTGCCATATTGAAAAAGATTAGTTTTTTAGAAAATTTTAATCCTAATGTTGATGAGAAAATTAAAGCCACAAAAAATAAAATTGAAAGCACTCTCACCACATTAATAATGATACTTTTTTGACTGTCTGTTAGTACACTGTCTTTAACAAACACATCTGCTATACTAGTTAAAAATAATGCTCCGCTACCAGCTAAAAGTGGTCCACTTATGTATTGATTTCATCCAATAAAAAATGAAAACGCTGGTTTTTTAAGCTTATTAGCATAACTAAATGAACTACCTATTTCATTAGGATATTCATTTGTTAATCGACTAAACACAAAAGCGCTAGCTAGTGTAAAAAGTGCTACTAAAACGAAAACCAATAACCCTCATCAACCAAAACTGGTAACTTGAGTAATTGTAGTGACGAATCCAAAACCAATAACATAATTGATACCTAAAGCCATAAAGGTTTTAGTATTAAATTGTTTTTTATTTGGCATGTGTTCCTTTCTACTAGTATTATAAAATAAAAAAATAAATTTCATTATTTTTAGTCTCAAAAGAGTGGTTTAAGACCAAAAATATTAAAAAAGGTGTGAATTTTGCCACTTTTTTACATTTTTCTTTTAATTAAAGTTTATTAATTTAGTGTAAAACCACAGCTTTACACTAAAAAATTACCAGCTAATTTTAGAGTAAAAAATGTTATAATTATGCTACTTATAATAATGGGGGTAATATGGCTAAATTTATTGATGAAGTTAAAGTTATCATCCAAGCTGGTAAAGGTGGAGATGGGATGATGTCATTCCGTCGTGAAGCCCACGTTGATCGTGGTGGACCAGATGGTGGTGATGGTGGAAAAGGTGGAAGTGTTTATTTTGTCGGAGACGAAGGAAAAAACACACTTTTAGCTTTTTACAAAAACAAACACATCACTGCTGAAGATGGAGTTAAAGGTGGTCCTAAAAACCTTTATGGAGCTGGTGGTAGCGATACATTTATCAAAGTACCAATTGGGACATTAGTTTATAACGGAAACAAACTAGTAGCTGATGTAATCGAAGCTAATAAGCCATATTTAATCGCCAAAGGTGGAAAAGGTGGTCGTGGAAATACTAAATTTAAGACTGCCAAAAACACAGCCCCTAAACTGTACGAAAATGGTTTACCTGGTGAAAAATTTGAAGCTCATATTGTTTTAAAAATTCTTTCTGATGTTGGATTAATTGGTAAACCAAGTGCTGGTAAATCTACTTTCTTAAATGTGGTTTCAAATGCTAAAGCTAAAGTAGCTGACTATGCTTTTACCACTTTAGTGCCACAACTTGGTTTAGTAGAATTTCACGAAAATTCATTTACAGTGGCAGACTTACCAGGGTTAATTAAAGGTGCTTCACTTGGAAAAGGTTTAGGAATTCAATTCTTAAAACATATTGAGCGTTGTAGAGTTGTAGCTCATATTATTGATTTTGGTTCTGAAGATAAAAACCCAATTGAAGACTACGAAACAATTAATGAAGAGCTAAAAAATTACAACTTAAAACTTGAAGCTAAACCTCAATTAGTTATTGCTAACAAAAAAGATTTAGATGCTTTTAATAGTAATGTTAAAAAATTCAAGAAAAAATACCCAAATGTTGAATTGATTGAAATTTCTGCAATTAATCATGAAAATATAGAACCAGTTAAAGCTGCGCTTTGAAACTTAATCGAAAAACATAACCTAGCTCCAGTCGAAATGGAAGAACAGGAAATGAAAGTTATTACTTTTGAACCTGATTTTACAGTCGAAGAGTTATACAAAGGATACTTTGAAGTTTCAGGTAAAAAAGTTAAAGAACTATATGACAAAATCCCTGTAAACACTTATGATAACCTTTTAAGATTTAACAATATTCTTAAAAAAATTGGTGTATGAGAAGATTTAGTTCGTAGAGGAATTCAGCCTGGCGATACCGTTGTGATATATGGTTTCCAATTTGAATGAGAAGACGATAAATAATGTCAATCAAAAATCACTCAGTATTTTCTGAGTGATTTTTTCATTAATTTATTACTTTTAAACTTGGAAATACAATTTTTAAACTTATATAAGTTAAATTTAAAACAAAAGCTCCACAACTATTTTGTAGAGCTTATTTTAATTATTGTTTTGGATCAATATTGGTTTTAAGAATTGATAAGAATGCTTCTTGGGGTACTTCGATTGACCCAAGTTTTTTCATTCTTTTCTTTCCTTCTTTTTGTTTTTTAAGTAGTTTTTGTCTTCTAGTTACATCACCACCATATAATTTAGCAGTAACATCTTTTCGATATGCTTTAATAGTTTCACGAGCAATAATTTTACCACCAATTGCAGCTTGCACAGGTACTTCAAAGTTTTGTCTAGGAATAGCATCTTTTAGTTTTTGACACAATTCTCTAGAACTTTCATATGCTCTATCTCTATGAGTGATAACTGAAAAGGCATCAACCTTATCACCATTTAGTAAAATATCAACTTTTACTAAATCACTTTCACGATAACCAATTCATTCATATTCGAAAGAAGCATAACCTTTAGTAGTTGATTTTAAACGATCAAAGAAATCGAAAATGGTTTCTGCAAGTGGTAATTCATAAACAACCTTAGAACGGCGCTCATCAATCATATCTAATGATTTGTAAATACCACGCTTGTTTTGACAAAGTTCCATAACATTACCAATGTAATTGTTTGGAATAAAAATTGTAGCTTCAACAAAAGGTTCTTCAATGTGATCGATAAATGTTCGATCCGGTAGCATTGTAGGGTTAGAAATCATTTCTACATCCCCATTAGTCATAAATACTTTGTACTCAACTGATGGAGCAGTGGCGATAATACCCACTTTGTATTCTCGGTCTAGTCTTTCTTGAAGAATTTCCATATGTAATAGACCTAAAAAACCAACACGAAAACCAAAACCTAAAGCTTTTGAAGTTTCTTGTTCTCAAGTAATTGATGAATCACTTAAAGAAATCTTTTCTAAACTTTCTTTTAAGATTGAATAATCTCTAGTATCAATTGGATAAAACCCAGTAAATACTACTGGTTTCATCTTTTTATACCCTGGAAGTGCTTCTTTAGTTGGGTTATTTGCTAAAGTGATTGTATCTCCGACATTAACTTCTTTAGCATCTCTAATTGCAGCTGAAACCCATCCAACTTCACCAGCCTCAAGATAATCTTTTTTAGTTTCGTGAGGATTTCTAACCCCTAAATCTATCACGTGGTAATCTTGTTGTTCATTCTTTTTAGACATAAAGATAAATTTATCACCAGTTGATAATTTACCTTCAAAAACTCTAATTAACATAACAACACCACGATATGGATCAAAATAACTATCAAAAATTAAAGCTTTAAGCGGTTTAGAATCATCTGCATTTTTAGGAGAAGGTACATAATTTACGATAGCTTCTAGTAATTCATGTACACCTTGTCCAGTTTTAGCTGAAACTAAAATAGCATTTTCAGCTGAAATACCAATAACTTCTTCAATTTCTTTTTTAACACCTTCTACATTAGCACTAGGTAAATCAATTTTGTTAATTACTGGTATGATTTCTAAATTGTTTTCTAAAGCTAAATAAACATTAGCTAAAGTTTGAGCTTCAATACCTTGTGATGCATCAACGATTAAAAGTGCAGCTTCACTAGCTGCTAATGAACGAGAAACTTCGTAAGTGAAATCGACATGTCCTGGTGTATCAATTAAGTGAAATACATAATCTTTATACTTAATTTGCACAGCATTAAGTTTAATGGTAATTCCTCTTTCTTGTTCTAATTCCATAGAATCAAGGAATTGAGCTTTTAAATCACGATTAGCAACTGTATTTGTATATTCTAAAATACGATCTGCTAAAGTACTTTTACCATGATCGATATGAGCGATAATTGAGAAATTTTTAATTTTTTCTTTATTCATTTTTTAATTATATTAAAAAATTGATTTTAACCACTAAAAAACCATAGTTTTAAAGCATAATTTATAAAAATTTTAGTGCTATTTTTAAGCTATTTACACCTAGTTAAATACTTTTCAAATATGAAAACATTACCACTTTTTAAAAAGAAATTTAAGAAAAAACAATATATTAAGCAAAAACCTAGTAAAATAATAAGTACGACTACCTAATTTTGGGAGTTTTTTATTTTATTCTCTACATAATGGAGGTCTATGTTTAATTTTTTTAAAAATAAAAGAAAACAAGACCAAGATATTGAAGATGCGATTAATGGTTTTGACACTAATTATATAAATATCATAAAAGCGAACACGACTTATAAACGCACCAAAATGTCAAACTTTGGTCTTAAATTAAATTCTTTATATTCACATCTTTCAATGAGAAAGATTATTTCTATTACGATTTTAGCTGCATTATTTTTTGGAACAATTAGCGTATTTTTCGTTAAAAATGTTGGAATTTATAACTTTGGTTTAGCAGCTTTTGGACAATCTGCTGCGAGAATAATTGTAACTGCAATTAAAGCTGATTCAGGTATCACTGTAGCTATTAGAAACTTAATTGATCAGTTTGTCTTTTGGGTGTTATATATTATTTTAAGTATTCCAATCTTTATTTTCGGTTATAAAAAGATTGGTAAAGTCTTTACAGCTTTAACAGTTCTATTTTTAGCAGTTTCTTCACTAGTTTCATTTAGTATCGGACTTATACCAGGGGCTAATGATGTATATTTAATTGGAAACTTTGATAATACTACTGTAAAAAATGTTTTACCAGAGTATAAAAAAGCTTTAAGTGGCATTATTCCACTACTTTGAAGTGATGGTGGAAACATTATTGCTTTAATGATTTATTCAATTGCTTATGGGTATATGCTAGCTTATATTTTTGCTATTATTCAAATTATTGGTGGAACTGCTGGAGTTACTGGGGTAATTGGTGAGTGATATGCTAATGAAAAGCAAAAATCATTTGGTTCAATTTCAGGGTATATGAATATTATCATTGTCTTTATTTCGGTGTTAGTTGGTTCATGACTTCCTGGCTCTCTTTTATTACAAGAAGCCAAAACTGAACAAATGAATAATATTAAAGCTTTATCAAAAGTAATAGCTGACCCACAACTAGTACTAAAAGACTTTAATTTAGCTAACCCAGTCAACCAAAATTACAGTGATGCAGTTGCTAAAATTTCAAAGGCACTAGAATCTGGTAATTTTGATTTAGCACATTCAATTTTTAATAACTTTAATAAATCACTTTCTGAAGCTCAAAAAGTTGACTTTGCTAAATTCTTATTTGTTAATAACTATGAACATTTAGACAATGCGCTTTATAGTTCTGAACTTAAAAAACTTATATTGCTTGATAATACTGTATTAAACGAATTTAATAAATTAAATTCAGAATTACAAAACTACTCAGATTTATTAACTAGAGAAGTTCAAAATGCGGCCATTATGATACGTTCAGGGTTGAATAACCCAATTGAAGTTAACACTAAACTACAAGCGTTTAACTTTAATGCAAAACAAAATACTGCTCTAGCTAGTGTGTTATTTACCGATTATATCAATAACCCAAATCAAGCTAATTTAATTAGAGATGTCGTAAATTACAATGTTGCATTAAATAGCGAATTTGTACAACTACAAAACCAATACAATGCTCTAACAAGCGTTACAAGCAAAGCGTGAACTTTTGAATTATATTTATCACCAAACTTTGTTGCTACTGTTTTAACTAATATTGTTTATATTATCGTGTTAAACAAACTTTATCCAAAATTCAAATTAGTGCGTGTTGAAATCTTCTCAAATCTTTCAGAAGAAATTAAAAACAAAATTAATTCAGACCGTAAAATTGTAACCGGTATGACAATGTTTAAAGCTGAAGGTGGATACAAAGGTGAAGAATTTACAGTTGTAACATCAATTGCTTTATTCCGTCATGTAATGCGTTTAATAAAAGATGTTAGAAAAGTTGATCCAGATGCCTTTATTTCTATTTCAGATGTAACAAGTATTGATGGATATGTTTATTTACCAAAAGACAAGTTCTAATTTAATAATTACTAATTGCATAGTAAAACCAGACCTTTGGTCTGGTTTTTTGTATAACTAAATTTATTTTGGTATAAATTTAGTTTAGTTTTAGTGCTATATTTTAGTTTTTCTTATTAATAAGATGTGCGATGAAATTACAAAATATTAACTTTGCTTAGTTTTTTACTAATCTTTTTAGCATCTAGCTCTTGTGGTCAAAGTTTTTATTATAAATTTAATGAAAGATTTCAAACTAATTTCACTACTGATGACCACTTTATTGTCGCTAAATACCGTATTATTCGTGTTATTGATGGTGATACAGTACAAACAGATATAGGTGATATAGTCAGACTTATATTTATTGACACACCAGAAACCTTAAAAAGAGATAATAAAGACAAATTAGCACCTTATGAAGACTTTTATGCACAACGTGCTAGATTGTTTCTTAAAGACTTAGCTAATAAACAAGAGTACTTTTGGTTTGAGTTTCGTAAAAATGATATTTACGGTAGAAGATTGGCAATTATTTTTTTAGATCAAAACTATGATGTTAAAAAATCAGTAAATTACGAAATGGTGTTTAATGGCTTGGCTAGAAATTCCTTTTATAACTTTAAGCCAGATTTAGGTAGCTTAAATCCTAGAAAAGATAAAGAAAACCAGCTTTATTATGCATTAATAGAGGCTCAAAACGAAGCTAAAATGCACAAGCGAAATATATGAATGCATAGTGCACAGTTAGTATTTTCTCGTAACTACAAATAGGAGTAATATGAAATACAATGTAGAACATTTAAAAGATAAGAAAATTTTTATCTTTCACATTAATGATAATCTAAAATATGTGGCTAAAATTAGTAACAAACTAGATGTAGATATTTACAAAAGTAAATGTATTGAGATTTTTGCAAATGATATTATGGATAATTTTAATGGTAATTTTCCGAAAAGCGAAGAGCTTTTACATGTCCTTATTTTCCACTTATGTTGACATAAAATTTATCAAGAAAATAACAAAATTCCTGAATATGAGCAAGTATATAATATGGCAGTGGACGAAATCAAAAATAACAACTTAGGACCTACAGTTTATACTGGACAATTTATTTCATCATAAGTAAATAAAAAAAAAAAAAAAAAAAATAAGTGCAAACGCACTTATTTTAATCATTATAAGAAAATTAAGCTTTTCCGTTTGAACCAAATTCGTGAATTTTAGCTTTAACAGTTTCACACATAGCGTCAAATCCTGGTTTGTATAATTTACGTGGGTCGAAGTTTTTACCTTCTAAATCTTTACCGCTTAAGATGTATTCTCTTAAAGCTTTGTGGTTTGCTTGTTGTAATTCTGTGTTAACGTTAATTTTTGTAATTCCTAAGCTAATAGCTTTTTTAATTTGTTCAGTTGGAATACCGCTTCCACCGTGTAAAACAATACCAACACCTGCAGCTTCTGAAATTTTTTCTAATGTTTCAAAGCTTAATGATTTTCATGATGTTGGGTAAGGGCCATGAATGTTTCCGATGCCTGCAGCAAGAACATCAATTCCTAACTCAGCAATTTTCTTAGCTTCTTCTGGGTTAGCAAATTCACCATCACCAACGATACCGTCTTCTTCACCACCGATTGTACCAACTTCAGCTTCAACTGACATGTTTTTAGCTTTTGCTAATTTAACTAATTCAGCTGTTTTTGTGTAGTTTTCTTCAAATGGAGAGTGTGAACCATCGAACATAATTGATGTATATCCTTCATTTTCGATAGCTTTTAAACAACCTTCGTATGAACCGTGGTCTAAGTGTAAAGCAACTGGAACTGTAATTTTAAGGTCTTTAATTAATCCTAAAACCATTCCACTAATTGCGTCAAATCCACCCATGTATTTAACTGCACCTTCAGATGTAGCAACAATAACTGGTGATTTTTCTTGCTCAGCTGTTAATAAAACTGCTTTAGCTCATTCTAAGTTATTAATGTTGATGTGAGGAACTGCGTATTTTCCTTTTTTTGCTTTTTTAAGCATTTCTGTTGCGTTTGTTAATGCCATAATTTTCTCCTTATTCAATGAATATATAATTATTAAAAGACTTCTGCACTACTACATTCTCATTCACCGTGTTCATTACGTTTGAATGTTTTGTCAACTGTTAGAATACGTCATAGTTCACCGATTTTTCTTTTTCTAACCTCTTCATAAGTTAATTGGTTATTAAAAGCGTATTCATTTCAAGTGTTAGATAATACTTCTTCAACTTGAGCAAAAATATCGTCAAATTGATGTGATGCTGAGGTATCCTTAGTTATAATATTTTTTGCAATATCAAGCATTGTAAATACTTTATCTGACATATAGTCCTTTCCTTATAGCTTATTATATTATATATGTAAATATTAAAATTATAAATGAAAAGGCTACATACTTTCAGGAGCGCTTACACCGATTAATTTTAACCCTAATTGAAGCACAATTTGAACAGCTTTAACTAAATATGCATATTCGCTTTCGTTGTCATGACCGATTAATTTAGTTTCTGAATAGAAACTATTAAAAGCTTTAGCTAAATTAATTAAATATTGACTCATTAAGTTTACTTTGTTAGTTGAAACAATAGTTTGAATTAATTCAGTAAATTCATCAAGCATAACGACAACTTTTTTAGCTTTTGCAGTAAGCTCGAATTCACCTTTTTTAGCTTCTTTTAATCTGTTAATTAAACTTACTGTACGTGAGTGAGCGTATTGAACGATAAATACAGGGTTATTTGAATCGGTTGAGTTAGCTAAATCAATATCAAAATCAAATTTGCTATTGATTTCACGAGTTAATAAAGTAAATCTAATAGCATCTGGTGAAGCTACTTCTAATAAATCTTCTAATGTCACAGATGTTCCAGCACGTTTAGACATTTTAAATTCTTGTCCGTCTTTAATTAAACGTACTAATTGAATAGTTAAAACATCTAAATCATTTGGATTGTGACCTAAACATTGCATAGCTATTTTCATTCTAGCAATATAACCACTATGGTCTGCACCTCAAATGTTAATTAATTTTTTAGCACGAGAAAATTTTTGTTCATGATAAGCAATATCAGGAAGCAAGTAAGTTGATGAACCATCATTTTTAACTAATACACGATCTTTATCATCACCAAATTCAGTCGTATTTAGTCATAAAGCGCCATCTTTTACATATGTGTGTGGTTTTAATTTTTCTAAAACTGGTTCTATTAAGTTATTATTGTAAATATCTTTTTCGCTTGAGTATCTATCTAAAGAAATATTAAGTCTGCTTAAATCATGTTTAATTTTAAATAATAAAACTTTAACTGCTGCTTCTTTAAATTCTTCTCTTAAACCATAAATTGATAAGTCAATGAATTTATCATCATATAAATCTTTGATTTTTTGTGCAGCTCAAACAATGTCATTCCCTCTGTAGCAATCTTCAGGCATAGTTGCTTCAACACCAAAAAGTTCTAAATATCTAACATGAGCTGAATCGGCTAATACATTAATTTGATTTCCAGCGTCATTTACATAATATTCAGTTTCTAAATTATGTCCTGCATGTTTGTAAATTTTAGCTAATGCATCTCCAAAACAAGCACCTCTCACGTGTCCAACATGTAAAAAACCAGTAGGATTAGCTGAAATGTATTCTAAATTAATTTGTTCAGGTTTAACAACATTTGCACCATATTTATCTTGTTTTCGATTAACTTCATCAATAACTTTAATAAAAGATAAATAACTTAAAACGATGTTGATAAACCCTGGCATAGAACACATAATGTCTTTAATATACTCACTATCAATCAAGATTTCTTTTAATTTTTCAGCAATAACAATTGGGGCAACTTTTTTATAGTTTTTCAATAAAAACGGAGCATTAGTTGAATAATCAAACAGAATATTATTTGGATTTGCTTTTTCTGGTACATTCGGTTCAGTTAAGTTAATTACTAAATCATCAACATTAAATTCAGCATCAAAAAAACCTTCATTTTGTAATTTTTTAACACCATTTATTATTTCATTTTTAATAGTTTGTTTTAGCGACATAAAGCTTCCTTTTTAGCATTTCTCTTTTTAAATTTAGTATTTTAATTATATTAAAATAATAAAATATTAAAACTTTAATTTATAGACCAGTAGACTAATCACAGAAATAAAATTGAATCAACTTAAACTTTTAAAGTAGTAAAACCAAGCTTTTAGATAATTTAAAAAGCTTATGATTTTTATGCAGCTAACTAAATAAATTAATTTATAATTTTAATACTTATTAAGGAGTTAAAATGGATAAAAAAGTAAGAACTCGTTATGCACCTAGTCCAACTGGATATCTACACATAGGTGGAGCCAGAACAGCTTTATTTTGTTATTTATTTGCTAAACATTTTAATGGAGATTTTATCTTTAGGCTTGAAGATACTGACTTTAAACGTAATGTTGAAGGTGGTGAGGCATCACAGTTAGATAATTTAGCTTGACTTGGAATTATTCCTGATGAAAGTCCATACAAGAAAAACCCAGCTTGTGGAAATTACCGACAAAGTGAAAAATTAGATAGATATAGAGCAATTGCTGATGATTTAATTGCAAAAGGGTTTGCTTATAAAGCCTACGATTCAGCTGAAGAATTAGAACAACAAAAACTAGAAAGCGATGCTAAAGGTATCGCAAGCTTTAGATATGATAGAAATTGGTTAAAAATTTCTGATCCAGAAAAACAAAAAAGAGATCAATCTGGTGAATATTCTATTCGTTTAGCAATGCCAAAAGACAAAATTTATAGTTGAGAAGACATTGTTAGAGGCAAAATTGAATTCAATTCTAGCGAAATTGGGGACTGAGTTATTTACAAATCTGATGGTTATCCGACATATAATTTTGCTGTTGTTGTTGATGACCATGATATGTTCATCACTCATGTTTTAAGGGGTGAAGAACACATAGGAAATACACCTAAACAACTAGCAATTTATGATGCTTTAGGGTGAGAAGCTCCTAGTTTTGGACACTTAACAATTATTACCAACATGGAAGGTAAAAAACTTTCAAAAAGAGATAATTCAGTAAAACAATTTATTGAGGATTACAAAAATGAAGGTTATATCCCTGAAGGTATTTTTAACTTTCTAGCACTACTTGGTTGAACTAGTGCTGATGCTCAAGAAGTTTTATCTAAAGAAGAATTAGTTACTAAATTTGACCCAGAAAGATTAAGCAAAAGCCCATCAAAATTTGACATTGTCAAAATGAACTGATTTTCAAAACTATATCTAAAAAACAAGTCAAATGAAGAGTTAATTAAACTATTAAATCTAAACCAAGATCAATTTGACCCAGAGTGACTAGATTTATTTATTTCAACATTCAAAGAAAGTTCAACTACAGTTTCAGAATTAAAATCTCACCTAGATACTTATTTAAATGTAAGCGAATGTAAAGTTGATTTTAATGAAAAAGAATTATTAGTAGTTAAAACTTTTACTGCCTTACTAAAAGAAGTTAATTTTGATGTTGAATCAATAAATGGTGTGATTAAACAAGTTCAAAAAGAAACTGGATCTAAAGGAAAAGAACTATTTATGCCAATTAGGTTAGCCGCTACTTGTGTTGAACATGGACCAGAATTAGCCAAAGCAATCTATTTATATGGTCAGGAACTAGTTTTTAAACGTTTAAGTCAATATGAGTAAAAAAATTACTTTTAAATCAATTATCAATTACGATCATTCAAAAGAAGAACAAGTAATTGAATTTACTGCTCCTGTTTCAATTAGCCAAACTGATGAATTTCCAGTAGTTTTTGATTTTGTTGAACCTTCTAACCAAGTTAGAAATATGTTCGAAATTTCAGATAATTTAGTTAATATCATTGCTGGTTCACAATTTATTACCTTAAAAAAAGATCAATTAGCTAATTTTCCTTATAGTGTTAGTGTCGATAATAAAGTTTTAGAAATGATTCTTCAAACTAGAATGTATGATTTAGTTATTTCACCAAACCACTATGAAATTAAGTACGAACTGTATATCTTAAATGATAGTGAGAAAACTAAAACTGGTGATTTCCACATTACATTAAAAATTAGTGAATAGTTAGATTTGAACTAAAAAAGTTATTGTTTCATCAATAACTTTTTTATTTTCTTCTAAAACAATGATAATTAAGGCGTTTTAGTATGATAACAATAAAATCTAATAAGATTTTATCTTTTGTAAAAAGTTTATTTTTAGCTCTAAAATAGACAAAAATTGAAATATTTAATTTTGCTAGTAAAAAATTAACAAAACTATGCAAAAAATTTTCATTTTACTAAATAATTTTTTATAATTTTAATACCATGTTTAAATTAGGAATCGATATGACTTCAATTTCTCGTTTTGAAGGTAAACCAGATACATTTGTAAAAAGAATTTTATCTGAAAATGAGTATAAACTATACTTAGAAACTGAAACTGATCTTAAAGCGTTATTTTTAGCTAGAGCGTGAGCTATTAAAGAAGCAATTTTTAAAGCTAATAACGCATATGCAAATTTTTCACAAGTAGAATTGTATAAATTAGATAAGGTTTGAAGATTTAAAAATTTCAGCATTTCAATTACACACGAAAACGACACTTTAATTGCAATGGTAGTTGAGAATGATTAATAAGGAGAGATATGAAAAAGCTTGCAATTAATATTACCCTAAAACAAGTATTAACTAGTCCAATTTGATTATTAAGAGCTTGAAGATTAAGATCAAAAGCTCGTAAATATCAAAAAACACCAGAATTATTACCAATCGAAGATAGATACTCATACATTCTAAAACTATCTAAAAAAATCTTAAAAATGTATAACATTGATTTAGTTGTTGAAGGGTATGATAATTTACCAGCTAACGGAGGAGTAATTTTAGCTCCAAACCATAAATCGAATATCGATCCAATTGTGCTAATTGCAGCTTTACAAAAACAATCAGAAGAAGCTGGAGCAATGCACAAATACCCAACTTTTATCGCTAAAGATGAACTAAATAAAAAATTAATGGTTGGTAATGCGCTTAAATTATTAGATTGCGCAACAATCGACCGTAAAAACTTTAGAGAAAGTATTCAAAAATTATTTAATTTTACAAAAGAAATTAAAGCAAATAAAACCTATGGAGTCATTTTCCCTGAAGGAACTAGAGTTAAAGGTGATGAACTAGGTGAGTTTAAAGGCGGAGCTTTCACCGCTGCACAAAAAAACCTAAACAACATCGTACCAGTTTGCATCAAAAATTCTGAATTTGCATTAGATAAAACAAAACGTAAAGGACGTTTAACTATTACTGTTAAATTTTTACCAGTTTTAAAAGCTAATAATTTCTTAGCTCAAGATTCAAAATCTATTGGTGAGCATGTTAGAAACTTAATCGCCAAAGAAATGAGATAGTTATGTCATTAAAACCTAGTAAAACCAAACATTTAACAAGTCAAATATTTAAAAATCCATTCAAAGAACATACAACATATGTTTCAAACGAATATACTTTTAAACTTAAAGACTTCGATGGACCTTTAGATTTACTTTTATCTTTAGTTAAAGATAAGAAAATTAACATTCTTGATATTAACTTATTAGAAATTGCAACCCAATATTTAGATATCATTCATCAACTTAAGGAAGATGAAGTTGATATAGCTGGTGAATATTTAGTTATGGCAACCACATTGTTAAAACTAAAAACAAATATGCTGCTAAAAGATCCAAGTGAAATGGATCAAGAAATTGAAGAAGTTAAACAAAAACTAATTAGCGACCTTGTTGAATATCAACAATTTAAGGAAATTAGAGATACCTTAAAATCTTTAGAGTTAGAACGTCAAGACATTTTTATTAAAAAACCAAGTAATATTGATGAATTTATCGTTGATACTACCGATGAAAGACTTGATGGACATTCAAATCCAACTAAGTTAATTATGGTACTTAGAAAAATGTTTGAACGTGTTTATGCTCAAAGATTAAGACAAACCAAAATTGAAAGTTTTAAAGTTACACCTGCTGACCAAATTGTAATTATTAAAAAACTTTTAAGAGAAAATGACCGTTTAACTTTTGAACAGGTGTTTACAGTGCCATCAATTAAGCACTTTGTTGTTACTTTATTAGCTATTTTAGATTTATCAAGACAGCAGTTTATTCACATTCATCAAGATGAACAATTTGGCGAAATCTTAATAACTAAAGGAGAAGGATATCATGAAAAATAAAATTTTAGAAGCTTTATTATATATCCAAGGTGATGAAGGTCTTAATTTAGAACAAGTTAAAGATATTTTCTCACTTAATAATGTAAGTGAAGCTAAGAAAGTTATGCAAGACTTTCATAAAGCTTTTAATGAGCAAGATCGTGGTCTTAAGGTTGTTAACTTTAATGATAATTACAAATTAGCAACCAGAGAATCTGTTAAAGAGTTTGTGCAAAAAATGGTTACTGTTACTAAAAAACAACGTTTATCAAATGCTTCTATTGAAGTAGCTGGTATTATCGCTTACAAACAACCAATTACTAGAGGACAAATTAACGCAATTAGAGGAACAGCAAGTGACCAAGTTATTAACACTTTACTTGCTAAAAAAGTTATTGAAGAAGTTGGAGTTTCACCAACTCCAGGAAATCCTACCTTATATGGTGTAACAAGCAAGTTTTATGATCACTTTAGAATTACTAATATGCGTGATTTACCAAAAATGAATGACTTTAACTTCGTGGATGGAGTAGAAAACGAAAACTCTGATTTTGATTTATACGGTAGTCAAAGAGAGGATCATTAGTATTTAAAAGCCCTATTAATCCTTTAATTAATAGGTTTTTTATTTTCTAACAAATTATGTTTGAATTTATAGCAACTAAAAATGATGCAGGTAGAACACTAATTAAACTACTGCAAAAATATTTAAATAACTTACCAAATAGTAAAATTGAAAAGATTTTTCGTAAAAAAGATGTCAAAGTAAATGGGAAAAGAACTAACCAAAAAGACTTAATAATCAACGAAAACGACCAAGTAGTTATCTATGGAATTTTTGATGCTAGCGTAGCTAGTACAACAGTCAATACTAAGCCGAATCTAATTATTTTATATGAAGATGAACACATTTTAGTTTTAAATAAACAAGCTGGAGTTGAAGTGCACGGAAGTGACAATTCACTAGATAACCAAGTACTTTCATACTTAAATTACAAGCAAGTTGATAGCTTTAAACCTTCTCATATTGGTCGGCTAGATAAAGAAACAAGTGGAATAATTGTTTATGGAAAAACTTATCTAGCAGTTAGTCGACTAAATGAACACAACCACCAATTTACTAAAAAATACCAATTCCAAAGTGAATTTAATGGACCTGAGCAAACATTAAAACTTTACCTATATAAAGATGAAACTAACAAAAAAGTTAAAGCTTCAAAAGTAGAAGTTCCAAATTCAAAATTAGCAATTACTAAGTTATATATTGAAAACAAAAAGAAAATAGCTGAAATTTTAACTGGTAAAAAACACCAAATCAGAGTTAGTTTACAATTCATTGGTAAACCAATTTATGGAGATAGACGCTATGGTGGTAAGAAAATGGATCGTTTAATGCTTCATTCATATTACTTAAAATTATCAGGATTAACTGGTGAGTTAAAATATCTAAATAATATGGAATTTTACGCTTTAGCTAAATGATAGGAGTACAATGCAAAAAATTGATAACAACAAACTAAAAGAAATTGTTAGTTCATTAATGTTTGAGCCTACTGAAATAGTTATTAATGAAATTTTAGATAACTGACATGTTTTAGAAAAAGAACTAAAGTATCTAGATTTACTTGATTTAGAAGATGTAGCTCCACTAACACATATTAATGAAACATTACAGTATGATTTTTTACGTGAAGATAAGCCTAATATGTCTTATTCAATCAGCAAAAAAGACATTTTAGCTAATGCTAAAGAAAAAGATGAAAACTATATAATCGTTTCAAAGGTGGTGAAATAATGGATAGAAAATTTAAAAATCTAGGTAATTTTAACCAGGCTTTAAGTGAAGTATCAAACGACAAAAATAATGCTGTAAGTTTTGTTTACAAAACTCCAAACAAACTTACAAGTTTAAAAAATGAGCTTTTAAATGATGTAGTTATTACGATTAAAGATGTTTTTGCTACAGATAATGCTAAAACACGTGCTAGCTCACTGATTTTAGATAACTTTGAACCAAAATATAATGCTACTTGTGTGCAAAAATTATACGAAAGTGGTGCAATTGCAGTTGCGAAAGTCAACAATGATGAACTAGCTTTAGGTGGAACTGGAACTCATAGTGCTTATGGATTAGTTACTAACCCATTAGATAAAAATAGATATAGCGGTGGTTCTTCAAGTGGTTCAGTTGCTACTTTTACTAAAAATATTGGTTTAGCTTTAGCTAGCGATACAGGAGACTCAGTTAGATTACCTGGATGTTTTTGTGGAATTCCTGGTTTTAAACCTTCTTATGGAGCAATCAGTAGATACGGAATGTTTGCTTATTCATCTTCTTTAGATACAGTGGCTTACTTTGCTCACAATGTTAATGATTTAGTTTTAGCTTCTCAAGCTATGTTTGGCACTGATGAAAAAGATATGACATCAGTTGAAGTTAAAATCGATAATGTCCAAAAAACCAAGCCACATAAAATTATTGTTTTAGATGTTTTACATTTAGTTAAACCATATGTAAAAGAAGCTTTCTTAAAACTAACTGATAAATTAGTTGCTGAAGGTGTGCAAGTAGAATTTGTAAAACCAGATGAAAATGTTTTAAGGGCAATTAAACCAGTCTATCAAATTGTTAGTTTTTCTGAGGCTTCAGCTAATTTAGCTAACTTAAATGGAATAGCTTTTGGTAATAGACAAAATGGAGCTAGTTGAGAAGAATTAATGCTAAAAACCAGAAGTTTTGGATTTGGAAAAATGGTTCAAGAACGTTTATCACTTGGTAGTTACTTTTTATATTCAGAAAACCAAGCTGAATTATTTATTAAAGCTCAAAAAGCTCGTAGAGTAATTAAAAATTACTTAACTAACTTACACAAACAAGCAGATTTATTATTATTCCCAGCTTATGTAGGAATTGCTCCATTATTTAGTGATAAAAGTAAAAATGACTACATGGACTACATTTTAACAGGTTCAAATTTAGTAGGAAACCCATCTTTAACTTTACCTTTAGCTACATATGAAAATATGCCTTTTAGTATCGCTTTAGATTCAGAGCTTTATAGCGATGAAAAATTATTAGGTTATGGTGAATATTTTGAAGAAATTATTAGCCAATTAAAATAGGAGGATTATGAACAACTTTGAAACTATAATTGGAATTGAAATCCATTTAGAATTAAAAACTAAAACTAAAATGTTTTCACCTGCTCCTATTGATTTTAATGCTGAACCTAACACATGTGCTCACCAAATTGATTTAGGATACCCTGGCTGCTTACCACAAGTGAACAAACAAGCTGTTAAATTTGGTGTTGCTTTAGCTAAAGCCCTAAACATGCAAATTGATGATGAACTACACTTTGACCGTAAAAATTACTTCTATCCAGATTTACCAAAAGGCTACCAAATTACACAGTTTTACAGACCAATTGGACAAAACGGAACTATTGAAATCACTACACAAAATGGTGTAAAACAAATCGGAATTGAGCGTATTCATTTAGAAGAAGATACTGCTAGACAATATCATGCTGACAGTGGTACTAAGCTAGATTATAACCGTGCCGGTATTCCTCTAATTGAAATAGTAACTTATCCGGTTATTAAAAGCGCAGAAGAAGCTGCAGCTTATGTAGACGCGATTAGAAAAACTGCTTTATGTTTAGAAATTTCAGATGCTAAATTAGAACAAGGAAGTTTAAGAGCTGATATAAATATTTCACTAAGACCACTAGGTTACCAAGGTTTTGGTACTAAGGTTGAAATTAAAAATATGAACTCGCTTTCAAACATCAAAAGAGCAATTGAAAATGAAATTCAAATCCAAAGAGAAAAAATTCTAAAAGGTGAAGAAATTTTACAACAAACCAAGCGTTTTGATGATGTTACTAATTCAAACATAGTAATGAGAACTAAAACTGGTACAACAGATTATAAATACTTTCCAGAACCAAATATTCCGTTTATCAAACTTACTAAAGAATTTATTGATTCAGTTGAACTAAAGGAATTACCAGCTCAAAAATTAGCTAGATATCAAAGTCATAATATTCAAAATATTTATATTCAAAGTCTTTTAGATGATTTAGATTTAGCTAAGTATTTTGATTCAATTGAGTACGCTGATAAAGATAAACTTTCAAAAGTATTTTTTGCTGAAGTTGTTTCTTTAGCAAATGCTAGCGGTTTAAAAGCTTATGAATTAGGTATTAAACCAGATCATATTAAAGAAGCTATTGAACTATTAGACAGTGAAATAATTTCAGGTAAATCACTTAAAAAGCTAGTTCCTTTACTTGTTAAATTTGAAGGAAACATTGAAGAATTATTAGATAAACATAACTTAAAACAAATTACTGATCCAGCTTTAATAAAACAATTAGTAGATAAAATCATTAATGACAACCAAGCATTAATTAATGAATACCCAACTCGTCCTGATCGTGTAATTAAATTTATTTTAGGTGCAATTATGAAAGAAACTGGTGGTCAAGTAAATCCACAATTATCTAATGATATAACTGTTTCAACCTTAAAAGAGCGTTTTAACTAGAAAATAAGCCTATATGGCTTATTTTCTTTTAAAAAGAAAAATTGCGATTACGCAATTTAATCATAAATAGTTCGATCTGGATCTGCTTTACCAGTTCTTTTGAATTCTTCCAATAATTCAGCTCATTGCTGCTCATTTTCGCATTCAAGATATTGAATTAGTGTTGCATCACGAATAGGGTCATAAACAGGAGAAACATTAGCTTCAGGCGAAGTGTATTTTTTATATCACTCTTCAACAATTTTAAAATCATCAGCTACTTCATCTGGGTTTACATTAAAATTATATGTTTTAACTTTGTGTGTTCTAAAATCTAATGCAGCTGGATTTAAGTAATCTTCTTCATTTAAAAAGACAGCAACAATTGAATATTTATCATTTCCATTTAAATAAGCATAAGTTTGTGCTTGTTTACGATAACCTAAATCAACTCCGTCTCTTTCTCATAAGTCATATTTTTTAGCACCTGCCGTTTTAATTTCTAAAATACGACCATTTTCACGGTTTTCTTTTTCTACTTCTTCTTCAAGTTGGTAAATTTTACTTTCTAAGTCTAAATATTCTGGGTCATTTTGTGAACTTAGTTCATATAACTTAAGTTTTAGCTGGTGTAATTCATTCTTTTTCTCAAAGTATGAATTATTATTCATATACCCATCAGGAACACCTTGAAAAAACTTGTATTTATTTTTAAAGTAATCAAAACCTAAATCTTTTGATACATAGTTTTCAACAGTTATGTTTTTGTTAGATAAAGTTTTTCTCAATAAATCAAACACACGAGGTTCTAAAACATTACCAGCCTCGATATATTTACTAATCAAAACAGGTTGAGAAAGTCTTGTGATATGACAAAAAGCAGCGAATTCCGATTTAAAAGGATCACCTTTAAGCAATATGTTAGGAATGGTACTTCCACCTAATTTTTTATAAGTTTCAAACCTATTATTTGAATCTTGTAGTGCTTTAAATCATTCAGGAAGTAAAATTAATACTCTTTTTTCTTTGTCAATTATATAGTGAGTCTTATTGTAATATTTTCTTTTAGCCATTTTATTTTAATAAGTTTTTAATTACTGTTTGAGCAATAACATCAACATTTTGGAAGTTAGGATATCATTCTCTATCAATTAAAATATCTGCAGGCACTATATAATCAAAGCAAATGTTAACTAATTTATCAAAACTAGTTTCAGTAGAGTTATCATCAACACCTTTGATGAACTTTTCTGGATCTAGGAATTTTTCAATTCTTACTGAAGTTACTTTCACATCACCGTTATGAATTTTTTTCACTTTATCAGCAAGTATTTTTTGTCTAGATTTAAAGTAATCTAGCTCGTTTGGGAATCTTAAGTCATCAATGATGAATAAACTATCTTGATCTTTATTAGCTGAATCAATAATAATATTTTCAATTTTGTCAAACACTTTTGAACATCATAAATTATTATCGATATTTCTACCAACTTCACCCATAGCGATTCATAAAGGACGCACAACTTCTTTATTTTGACCATCTCATTTAATCTCTTCTAAAATTGGTTGAGTGATTTGTTTAATTGGCTCAGCAAAAGATAAAATATGCACATTATTGCTGTATTTTTTGCTTGTTTTTTCAACAATTTTATTACTTAAAAGACCTTTTCCGCTTCGTCTTTTTCCGTTAATTAATAAGATTATATGTTTATTCATTCTTTCTCCTTCTTAATGACTTTAATACCAATTTAAAATAAAAAATTGGCTCTCTTTATATACATTATAACAATAAAAAAATCAATTTAATAAATAATATTTGAACAATCATTTTATGCTAAAAAATGATTGTTTTTCTTTACACTAACTTTTGGAAAACAAATATTTCAAAAGGTTAACTTTTAAGCTTAAAACATTGGAAATATAGTGTTTTTGGTATTTTTAAAGCATTTATTATATTCCTATTTTTGTCCAGTTTTGATCTAAATTTTATTATCAATTTAATAATAATGTGTAAGGAGTTTAAAAAATGACAAAAACTAGGAAAATCATATTTGGAAGTTTGTTTGGTTTAGCTGGTATTTCAGCGACTACTGTGCCATTAATTTTTAAATATTCAGCTAACCAATCGCTCTTTAATTTCAATAAAACTAACAATAATTTTGAATCTTTTACTAATAAAACTAGTTTTAGTTTCGATAGCATCATTCAATCAATTAATGAAGCTAAAAATATTTTTAATGAAGGAAATAATAATTTAGTTGAAACTAAAAAAGAAACACAAAACATCCTAAACAACTTAAAAATTAACCAAATCAGTTTACTTAAGCAAAATGAAGAACTAACTGTAATTTCAAATGAAATTGAGAAAATAAGCATTGACCCAGTTTCGTATTTAAGCGAGTTAAGTTTAGCTGAACTTAATACCGAAACACTAGCGCAATACAAAGAAAAAATGACACTAAAACTTAATTACTTATTTGATTTATATCAAAACGCACACCATAATTTAGTTAAAGCTAATAGCGTTTTAGAAAACAAAACTCTTGATGGCTACATTGAAAAGTTAAAACTAATGTTAGTTAGTATTAAAAATTATCAAGAACAAAATTTAAATTTAGATTTAGATTCAGACCTAGCAGTAGAAACTTTAAGCAATAACATCAGCAACCTACAAACTGAGTTAGTTAACTTTAATAACATTGCTAATGTCATTAAATTAAGAACTTATAATGCAATTTTGTTTTACAAAAACTACAATAATATCTTTGCTCATAATTTGAGTCTAAAAATTGAATTTATTGAGCAATATCTTCAACAAGCTAATGTTATTGATAAAACATATAATCAGCTCATCGATGGCTTAAATCAAACTAATGAAAGATATAATCAAATAATTAGTAGTTCAATTATTGATAATAATGCTAAAATGCAGTTTATTAATTCTATGTTTAATCTTTATAATCAAAAATACCATTTAGTTTATAACCAAGTGTTAAAAGTATTAAATCATATGCTTAATTTACCCAATTTACCAGCTGCAACAAAAGCTATAATTAATGAAAAGCTTAATATTATTAACAATAACTCCAAAACCCAAGTTAATGCGCAATTAAGTTATAGGTTATTTAACCAAACTATTGAAAAAACCAGCGATTTAATCCTGATTATCTTAAGTTTTTATAATCAAGTTATTACTTCAAATATTGATTTAAATGCCAATCAAATACTTGCAATTAATAATATTAATGAATTAACAAACTTAAATGAGCAAATTGAGGTAGTTAATAGTAATTTAATTCAAACCCAAAACCAAATAGCTAGCATTAGAAATGAATTAGCTGAAATTAATAATCAATTAGAAACAACAAAAGCTGAAAGCAATTTAATTATTAATAAAACTAGTGAAGAGTTTTTAACTAACGAAATTAAAATTAGTTCTCTAGTTGCTAGAAAGCTGGAATTATCAGATAATTTGTCACATTTATTAATTGATGAAAAAAGGCATAAAAATGAAAAGATTACTTTAAACAAGCAGTTTAAGGAAAAAGAATCAAAATCAATTCAATCTTTTAAAGACAATCAAAACAAAAACTTTATTCTAAAATCACTATTTTGACAAATTAGTTATTTACTAATTAATTTTAATTACCAAAATAACTTAATTAGTTCCTATGAGGTTGAAATTGGTAAATTAGTTGGGTTAAATTTCAACAGCAATAATACTAGTATTTCAGATATTTCTCAAGATGTTGAAAAACTAGACTATAAAACTAAGTTAAATAATGAAATTATTAATCAGTTAAATCTACAAAAAGCTGAAAATGATAAACATAGAAAACTATTAGAAAACCAAATCTCTGGTTTTGAAGTAGAAAAAGAATATTTAAGGTCTAAAATTAGGTCGTTAAATCAAGAAATTGAAGCAGAAAATCAGTTAATAAAAGCTTATAATGCAAAAATTGATGAACTTAATACAAATATAGGAACACTAAATAATAGAATCGACCAATATAATAGCAAAATCAGAACTTTAGAAACAGATATACAAAATTATGAAGTTGAAATTGCAAATCTCAACAATCAAATTAGTGATTTAAATACTGATAAAAACAACTTGTTTGCAAAACTTAATAAAAGTTCTGAATTAAATAGTAATTTAAGGTTAGATAATGCAGCCTTAAAAGACAAAATTATTGATATAGAAAAGTTAAATATTACTCTTGTAGCACTTAATAAAAAATTTAACAACGACATTAATAATCTAAATAACGAAAATAGTAAACTACAAGCCACAATTGATGAAATGCACAAAAAACATCAAGATGAAATTAAAAAACTAAATGAAAAAGCAGAAAACTTATCAAAAGAAAAACAAGATTTAATAAATGATATAGAAACCAGTATAGCAGTACAATTAACATTTGGAAATATTATTCAAAATGCTCATAATATAATTCAAAAAGCATTGACACTTTTAGAAAGTATTAAAGAAATTTATTACTCAAATGATGAAAAAATTGTAGTTCCAACTAAAACTGAAAGCCTTTCAGGTGGTTATGGTATTAAAACTGTTAATGACTATGATGGTTTACTTCAAAACATTAATAAATATTACGATAAAAATAAAGCTTCAATTAATTCAATTAATGAGAACTTAAAAAATGAAGTTTATGCCAAAATTAAAGACACTATAACAGTTTTAAAATCATTTAAAATTGATGAAAATTTAAAGCGCAAAATAGATGAATTAAACAATAATATTCCGTAATTAAATTTCATTGAACAAAAACATCTAAATTCAACAATTAACACAAAAAGCAAGAAAAAACGCAACTAAAAATAGTATAATTTTGAATAATATTACACATTAATTATTAGGAGAAAAATTATGTATTCAAAGGTTAAAGGTACAAAGGACTACAACGTTGTTGATTATTTAGTTAAAGATTATGTTTTTAACATTTTTAATCAAACAATTTTAAAGTTCAACTACCGTTTAATTGAAACACCAATTATTGAAAACTCAAACTTATTTAAGCGTTCTGTAGGTGAAGGTAGCGACATTGTTAATAAAGAAATGTATGAATTCAAAGACAAAGGTGATCGTGAAATTTGCCTTCGTCCAGAAGGTACTGCTGGATTTGTTAGAGCATTAGTTGAAAACAAATGATACGCATCAGAAAATAAAAAATATGCATATGTTGGGCCATATTTTAGATACGAGCAACCTCAAAAAGGTCGCTATCGTCAATTTTGACAAGCTGGTGTTGAATTTATCGGTGATAAAAATTACTTAAAAGATGCTGAAGTTATTTATATGGCACAAGTTATCTTAAATCATTTAGAAGTTGAAACAGAATTAAAAATTAATTCAATTGGTGATTTAGAAACTAGAAAAAGATATGAAGAAGCTTTGGTTAATTACTTAAAACCATATAAATCACAATTATCATTAGTTTCACAAGAAAGATTAACAAACGGTCACGCTTTAAGAATTTTAGATGATAAGTTAGATTCAAAATTACCATTCATGGCTAATGCACCTAAAATAAGTGATTATTTATCTGATGCATCTAAAAAATATTTAGAACAATTAATTGGTAAATTAAATGATTATGGTGTTGAATATACACTTTCAAATGAACTAGTTAGAGGTCTTGATTACTATGATGAAGTTGTTTTTGAATTTGTTGCAACAGACAAAAATGCTGGTAGTCAGTCAACTTTAATTGGAGGTGGAAGATATTCAAACCTAATTGAACAAATTGGTGGACCGAAACTATCAAGTATCGGTTTTGGTTTTGGTGTTGATCGTATTATGACAATTATTTATGATAAATTTGTCAAAGAAAACAATCTGGATGATTATGTAAGTAGTTGTACTATTTATTTAGCAGCTAGCGAAAACGATGAAAACCTTGATTTTATGCATAATTTAGCTAATAATTATTTAAGAGTATTTTTTGACCAAGTAAAAAATGAATACGAGTTAATTAAATCTAAAAAAGTTTTTGAAAAAGCTCAAAAATACAATGCTTCAATTCTAATTTATGATGATAAAAATGTAAGCAATAAAATGCTAGTGGCAAAATCACTAGTAAATGGTGAAAAATGTACATTCACTAAAAACGAAGAAGGAATTATTGATTTAATTAGATTTATTGCAGATCAGGAAGTATCTGACATTAGCGTTGATCAAATTGAAGAACTATTAGAGGGAGAATTCGGTTATGAATAAGCAAATTTATAACAATGAATTAAGATTAAAAGACGTTGGAAAACAAGTAACTTTATACGGTTGAGTTGCTAATAAACGTCGTATGGGTGAAATTAGTTTTGTTGATTTAAGAGACAAAAAAGGGATTACACAATTAAAATTTGAAAGTGATGTTCACTTTACTAAGGAAAGTGTTTTAGAAGTAAAAGGTTTAGTTGTTGAAAGAAAAGATAAAAATCCAGCTATTGAAACTGGTGATATCGAAGTAGTAGTTCAAGAATATAAAGTTTTCTCTGAATCTAAAGACCAATTACCATTTCAAATTAGAGATGATATCGATACAAAAGAAGAAATTAGATTAACAAACAGATTTTTAGACCTACGTCGTCCTAAATTACAACATGATATTGCTCTAAGAAATAAATTTATTTTTGCTTTAAGAGAATTTTTACAAAGTGAAGATTTTACTGAAATCGAAACTCCTATTTTAAGTAAAGCAACACCAGAAGGTGCTAGAGACTTTATTGTTCCAACTAGAAATCGTGATAAGTTTTATGCACTACCTCAAAGTCCACAATTATTTAAGCAATTATTAATGGTTGGTGGTTTTGAAAGATATTATCAAATTGCTAGATGTTTTAGGGATGAAGATTCAAGAAAAGATAGACAACCAGAATTTACCCAGTTAGATATTGAAGTAAGTTTCATGGATGTGGCATTTTTACAAGATAAAATTGAGCAACTATTTAAATATGCAATGAAAAAAGTAATGGGTGTAGAAATTACTACTCCATTTAAGAGATTAAAATTCGATGAATGTATCAGAGACTATGGTACTGATAAACCAGATTTAAGATTTGATTTAAAAATTCAAGATATTAATGATTTTTGTAATGAAACTGACTTTAACATTATCAAATTAGCACCATCAAAAAGAATGTTGCATTTTACTGAAGAAATTACTAAAAAAGAATTCAAAACACTTGAAGAAATTGCCAAGAAAAATAAAGTTAAAGCATTATTTTACTTTGTTGTAAATAATAAGGAAATTGTTCACTCAAACTTTGCTGCAAAAACTCCAGAAGCTGTTACAAAATTATTAAAACAATTCAATAATGAAAGTGGTACATACTTAATTTGTGCTGATAAATACGAAAATGCCTCACAAGCTTTAGGGGCTTTACGTGTTGAATTAAATTCATGATATAAATGAGCTAGAGATGAATATAATTTCTCTTGAATCGTTGATTGACCAATGTTTGAGTATGACGAAGAATCAGACACTTGAGCTGCTGCTCATCACCCATTTACTCAATTTGACCATAAATTAGAAGATTTAGATAAATTGCCAAAAGACCAAATTAAAGCTAGAAGCTATGATTTAGTTCTAAATGGATTTGAACTTGGAAGTGGTTCAGCTAGAATTTCAAATAATGAAGAACAAAAGAAAATGTTTGATTTAATTGGTATGAGTAAAGAAACTCAAGATAATCGTTTTGGCTTTTTCTTAAAAGCTTTTGAATATGGTGTTCCACCACACTGTGGAATTGGTTTAGGAATTGACAGAATTATTATGATTTTAACTAATAACAAATCAATTCGTGATGTTATTGTATTCCCTAAAAATTCAAAAGGTGAAGATATGTTTACAAATGCACCAAGTAGCGTAGAACCACAACAATTAGATGAATTATTCTTGCAATTAAAAGATGAAGATTAATTATATAAAGCACCATACATTTATCTGTGTGGTGCTTTTTTGAATAAAAAAACGCCAAGTTTAATGGCGTTATGGGTTATATATTATTGTAATTTGATATAAACATGAAAACCACCTCATGAATATTTATTTGATGAATCATTAGGTGATGCCGAACTTCGTAAAGCACTAATGAAGTAACCACCAGGGTTAGCACCCACAAATCATAATTTATATAATGTAGGATTGTTTGTTCTTTGTAAAATTACACCAATACCGGTATCGCTTGGTATATTTAAATCGTTACTTCCTATACGACCTAGACCTTTTCCGAATATTCCTGTTTGTTGGTTATATATACCGTTCTGATTTGCGACACCTAAATTCATATCATCTATAAAACCATTTACAAAATATAGCTTACTATTTGAATTATTTAATGTGAAAAACAGCAATATGTTTGCAGTTGATGAATATGTAACATTTTTATCAGGTAATAAAATATCACTTTTGCCTTTAAGCAAGTTTATGTTAAAAACTAATGGTTTTGCAACGCTTGGTAAATATGTACCATTAATATTTTTAAGTATATTTTGATCATTATTTAATGAAACAAATCGAACTTCACCTGCAATCGGTACATTAGGATATCTACCATCTGTATTAAATCTATATTTTGATGAATAAATAGATGTACCAGCTTGAATTTTTTCTGATTCAGTAAGATTAGAGCTTTGAATTAAAGCTCCTAATTCATTGACATATTTATTTCATTCAACTCTATTTGAAGTAGCATTTGCATTTGAAATAATAGTTGACAATTTTTTCAAGAATTTTTCTTCATTTTCAGTTCTTGGTCCAGACACATTAAATGTATTATAGTTTCTAACACCTGGATTATTTTCCCTTACATAATTAGGGTTAGCTTTTCAAGCAGGTTTAGGCGGAGTTACCGGTTCAGGCTTAGGTTTAGGTTTTGGATCTGGTTTAGGTGGAGTAACAGTTCCTCCTGAACCTCCAGAACTACTTGACCCACCTGATCCACTTGAACTTCCTGAACCTCCAGAACTACTTGATCCACCTGATCCACTTGAACTTCCTGAACCTCCAGAACTACTTGACCCACTACCTGATGAACCACCAGAAGAAGGTTGAGTAGGTGTTTCAGGTGTAGGTGTAACTGGAGTTGTTGAAGTGTTATCAGTAGTTGAAGAACTACTTTCGCCATCAGTTGCAGGTGTTGTTGGTTCTTCAGGAGTCACGCTTGGATTTTCGTTTCCTTCAGTAGTATTTCCACTTGTTTCTTTATTGGTGTCAGGTTTAGGCTTTGGCTTTGGCTTAGGTTTCGGTTTATTTGTTGCTGTATCTGTACATGAAGCTGATATCACTGTTAATGTACTTAACGGCAAGATAGTCAAAGCAGGTAAAATTATTTTACCAAGTTTATTTTTAAATTTTATTATAACCTCGGCATCTAGTGAAATATAAATTCAAAAAAGATGCTTTTTAATTTATATATATGATAATTATAAACTTTTTTTGCACATAGCTAAAAAAAGTGAGCTTTTAAAATTGGTAAAAATTTCATACTTAATAGCTTATTTACCCTAAAAAATTAGAAAACAAAATACTAAATTAATGTTTGGTAAATAATTAATTTTGGAAGAAATCAAAGTTAAAACTGTAATTTAAATTTATAGTTTCTTGCCCATTTGGATTTTCAGGGCTTTGATTTAAGACTGTCAATTCTATTGTGTAATCAATATCACATTTTAATTTTTTAAGATTATCTGAGTATGTTGAAATATTGATGTTGTACATTTTATTGAATGTAATTTCTAATCTTTTGATAGTGTAAAAATTTCTATTTGATTTTTTTAAGAAATTAGTATTTTCATTTGTATTTAAATATTCCTGTAATGGTGAACCATTAAAAAATAGTTTAAATCTTGTATTAGGCGTATAACTATTTCTATCATCATTATATTCGATAGGTAACTGTCTAATTGGTGCTCAAGAACCTAAATTACCACCAGTTAAAATAAATGATAATTTTTGTCCAGTTATTTCTAGTGATTGTTTATTTTCGGCTTGGTTATAAATACTTTCAACTAGTTTGATAGTTCTATTATTTGAATCAGCATTTGCTAACATTAAAAATGAGTTTTTAAGTTTAGATTCACTGTCTTTAAGTTTTTCAAAATTACTTAATTTAATAGTTCTTTGATTAGATTATTGATCTAAATTTTGATTATTTTCAGATGCGACTTTTATAACTAAATATAAATTACCATTATAATCATCAGCATAAACGTTTTCTACTAAAATTTCACGGTTTTGGTTGTATACATTTCTAAAATTTTGATCTATTGAAACAATGTTTGCAAGATTATTAATTCTTTTTGAAGTAATAAATTCACTTCAGATTTGACTAGCATACATTTGTTTTGTCGCTTCTAAATATTCATTATTTATATTTAATTTATTTTGCAAGATAAAGTTATACATTTTATCTTGATTAATATGTAAACTAAAATTGGTTGATTTATGTCAGGTAATTGAGATATTTTGGCTGATTTTTCTACCATTTTCGTATCCGTTAACAACTAATGTACCATTAAAATTTAAGGTGTTATCTCTATTATTATTAATTGATAAGTTATTAATAATTAGTTTATTTTGTTTTACTAGTTCAAGAATATTAAATTCATAATAATCAGAATTTGAAAACTGTAATGTTTCAAAATACTTAAGCAGTTGTGATCCAGTTGAATTTAAATAGTCTTGGTTAGTTAGCCTATTTTCATAAATATAACTATCATTAAAGTTAAAACTTACCGATTCAAGTCTAGTATTTAGTCTTTTAAAGTTAGTAATATTTACTAGTTGATCAATAAAATCAACACCTTTATATGATCCAGATACTTTAAATGATAATTTACCTTCTAAATCATTTAGTTGATAAATTGAAATGTTTGTAATATTTCAAATATCATTACTTTTAGGCACTAACAATTTAGCGTTTTCACTAGCTAACTGGTTTGGATTAAATTGATATAAATTTGCTAAAGTTGCTAAATTATCAAGATTTAAGTTATTAATAGTCTCAGCTTTTGGTAAATGAATTCGTTCGTTTTCCTTAAACTCACTATAAGTTTTAGAAACATTTTCACTTCTTAAATTGTTTTCTGTATTTGATAAATTAAATACTAATACAACACTGCTTTTGTGTTGGGTTAATGAAACTAGATTAAACTTAATTGGTGGATTAACAGTATACTGATAGTTATTAATATTTAAAGCTTCAGAAACTGTAAGTTCCCTTTTGAAATTGATTTGTAATTTTTTGGCTAATTCATTTAGTTCATTTTGGGCAGCTTCTAAATTATTATTTTCATCATTTATGATGGGTTCATCATTGTTTTGATTGTTATTATTTGTATCAGATGAATTATTGTCAGCTTCACTCGGTTCTGAGGTTGTTTTAGGATTTTCTTTATCCATATCATCATCAATCTTTTGATTTTCTACATTAGTATCTTTGTCTTTGTTTGAAACATCTATTGTTTGATCTTTTGTATCTTCATTTGTTTTATTATCTAAAACACTAGCACAAGAAACTGGAACTGTAAGTGTTGAAATAATTGGAATAAAAGTTAGTTTTTTAATCATATTTACCTAAATATTGTTATTTAATATTTTGAAGTTTACATTAAAATTCATTTTTTATGCTCAATAATTTGATTTATGTATAAAAAATACTAAAACCTTGTATTTTCTAGGTTTTAGTATTATAAGTGCTTTAATCAAGTAAAGACATTTGTTTTGAATATTTTTTAACCTTTTTATTAACTTTGGTTTGAATACCACTGGTATTTCTTTCTCAAAAAACCCCTTGTGAATATCCTTGAATATTTTTATCATTTTCTGCTTTTTCTAACCTTACTTCACTTCAAACGCAGTAAAGTGGATTTTGCTCAATTCCGATAAATTTACGATTAAGTTTTTTAGCGACTACACTAGTAGTTCCTGAACCTAGGAATGGGTCTAAAACTACATCATTTTCATTTGAACTGGCTAAAATAATTTTTGCCACTAATTTTTCAGGCTTTTGAGTTGGATGAGCAGTGTTTTCTGGCATTGATCAGTATGGTATTGAAATATCATTTCATAAATTTGATGGATAAGTATGTCTAAAATTACCTTCTTCAGTTTGAATTCAGTCTTTTGGTTTTCCATCTATACGATATGGAGCGATAACTTTTTTACAAGTTTTAACGCTATTAACATTAAAATGATATTTTTGACCAACTGAAGCAAATCAAATATCTTCCATACCGTTTTTTCAATTATTCATTGAGCCACGACCTTTTTCTCTTTGCCAAGTAATACGATTTTGAATCACAAAAAATTCACTTAAAACTTTTGAAATAATAATACTACTTTGTCAATCACAACATACATAAATTGAAGCTTCATCTTTTAAGACTCTTCTAACTTTTTGCATTCAGTTTCTAGTGTATTCTTCATAACTTTCTTCTTTTTTCTTACTAAAAGTATTTCCGTGATAATTTTTAGTTAAGTTATACGGTGGATCTACAATAAGTAGATCTACACACTTATCTGGCAATTTATCTAAAACTAAAAATGTATCATCATTTATAGTTTTATTTAGAACCGAATCTAAAGTAGTGATATTTTGAGCTTTAATACATTTATCTAAGTATTTTTTACCTTCATTTATGTCTAAATCAATAGTTTTATTTTTAGCAGATTTCTTTTTTGTCATATTACCTCTAATGTAATAATAATTTTAGCAAAAAACAGCATTTTTAAGCATTAAATTACTAGTGTAAGTGTTAAAAAGTTTAATTTATTTGGTTTTTGATATAATCAATTCATGAGAATTAGATTTGATAAAACTGCACAAGAAAAGTTGGACAAATTTGAATATTATATTAAGCAATTTCCATATCATTTAAATGAATCTGATGTATTAGAAATAGGTTCAGGTACAGGTGATATGCTATTGCAATTAGCAAAAGAAAATCCAACTATTAAGTACATTGCTTTTGAAAAATTCCCAACTGTTGCAAAGCAAATTATGAAAAAAATAGTTGAAAATAATTTAACTAATTTATTCATAATTACAGGAGATGCAATTGATTTACCAACCTTATTTACTGGTAAAATCAATCAATTATGACTTACTTTTAGTGATCCATGACCTAAAAAGAGACATGAAAAAAGAAGATTAACTTACAAGACATTTTTAGACTTATATAAAGGTATTTTAGCTGAAAATGGACAGTTATGATTTAAGACAGATAATGATAAATTATATGAATACAGCCTTGAATCATTTGAAAATAACGGTTGAAACATTGTTGATCAAACTACTGATTTACATAATAGTAAATATCAAGCAAATAACAGGCTAACTAAATACGAGACCAAATTTAAAGAATTAGGTAAAAATATCAACTTCTTAATTGCAGAAGTTAAAAAGTAATTTTTATTGCTCAAAAAGCAATATTTTTTAAACTTTTTAGTTATTTTTCAGACATATAAAATTGTTTAAAAATAAAATATTGAATTTTTACTTTTATGATAAAATTAATAAGCAATAAATTAATAAAGATTTAATTGCAGAAAGAAGAAATTCGTTTCTCACCTGATGGTCAATAACCTTGGGTTTAGCTACAATTAAATGTATCACTAATTCTGATACCTTTTTTAGTAGGGAAGCGTAAAAAATCGAAAGATTTCATTTATTAAGGAGTTTATGCAACCAAATCACAATAAAAGGAAACCAACACCAGAGCACTACGTTAACGGTAATATCCCATACAAAAAGATATTTCTTGTAGGTCTTGATGGTGAAAAACTAGGTGTTAAGGACACTAGAGAAGCACTTGAATTAGCTAAAAATGCAGGGAAGGATTTAGTGCTAATTAGCATTAACCCTAAACCGATTGCTCGTATCTTAGATTATGGAAAATTTAAATATGACCGTAAGAAAAAAGATAAAGAGTTAAAAGAAAAACAAACCAATATTCAAAATAGAGAAGTTCGTTTAACACCGATGATTGGTGAAAATGACTTACTAACTAAATCTCGTAAGGCACGTGAGTTTTTACTTAAAGGAGACAGAATTAAAGTTTCACTTAAGTTAAGAGGTCGTGAAATTGGTAGACAAGATTTAGGAATTACCACACTTAATCATTTTTATGCTACTCTAGAAGATATCTCTGATAAATCTACTGAACCAAAACTAGTTAACGATCGTTTCTTAGACATGAATCTCCAACCTAATAAACAAAAAATCGCTAAATACTTAAAAGAAAAAAGTCAAGAGACTAAAGAAGGAGAATTAAATGCCAAAAATGAAGACTAAAAGTGCGTTAAAAAAACGTATTAAAGTTACTGGAACTGGTAAAATCATGAGAGAACAAGCATTCCGTTCTCACTTAGCGCAAAACAAAACTACTAAACAAAAACGTCAATCTCGTAAATCTGTTCAAATGTCAAGAAGTGACTTAAAAAGATTTAAAGCATTGATTTAATCTTGTTAATTATTTAGATTTCACAAGATAAAATAATAAATTTTAAGAAAGGAAACAAGATAAATGGCAAGAGTTAAAGGCGGAACAGTTACAAGAGCAAGACGTAAAAGATGAATTAAATTAGCAAAAGGATACTTTGGACACAAATCAATTGGGTACAAAGTTGCTAAACAACAAGTAGTTAAAGGTTGAACATACGCATTTAGAGACCGTAAACAAGTAAAAAGAAACTTTAGAAAATTATGAATCGCTCGTATTAACGCAGCTACAAGAGCTGAAGGTTTAAGCTATTCAAAATTTATTAATGGACTTAAAAAAGCTAATGTTTCAATCAATCGTAAAATGCTTTCAGAATTAGCAATTAACGAACCAAAAACATTTGCAATGTTAATTGAACTTGCAAAAAACGCTTAATAATTGCGTTTTCGTTAATTATTCACCAAATATTGGGCTTTCTTCTCCCAATATTTTTTTATGCACATTTGAAAACAAAAAACTAGAAGCGCTTATCTTCTAGTTTTTAGAGAAACTTTCAAAAATTTCCTCTAGTTCATTATTTGTAATATATTCTTGTTGTTCTTCGTCTTCATCAAAAATTAAATAATCATTTAAATGCCTTGAAACTATGATAGCGCCACCTTGGTTTTGATAACTATAAGTGATCCTTTTTTTATCTAAAAGATTACCTACCACAGTTTCCATTACTTTTCCACCTTTTCCGGTTACAAAGGTTATGTGATCTACTTTATGGTTTTGATAGTCAAACAAAGCATTTTCTACTATAATAGTAGCTTCTTCGGTTTGATAGCCGTGTAAATCGATTACTCTGTTCATTTTCTTACCTTAATACCAGCATTTTTCATTAGATTTAAGGCAAATTGATGGTAAGTTTTACTATCGTGATTTGGTGCATCGAAAGTAGCAGTTGCGTCTTCATAAACTATTAACTTTACATCTGCATTAATTTTTTGTAAAAAAGTTGAAAGAGATAAAGCTAGTTGTAAAACACAAATATCAGTACAACAACCAACCAATTCAATTTGATTGTATTTTAGTAGCAATTTGTGATCTAATTCTCAAAAAGCATTAGTTGTATTTTTCAATATTTTTTCAGTTGCATATGGTGCTAATTCTTCAACTACTTCAGCTTCTGGTGAATTTGTTAAACAGTGAACTGGATAATTTTTCATTTCTAAATCATTAACACTATGAGAATCACAAATGAAAATATTATTATCTGAGCTTTCAACAATATCTTTAATCACTGGAATAATTTTAGTTACATTATTACTTGCTAATGGACCAAATTTACTAAAACCATTAAGCATATCAACAACTAATACAAGTCTTTTTGTTTCCATTTAAGCTTCTTTTTGGCAGTTAGGACAATAACTAGTCCCACGACCATTCTCCTTAAAATCTAGTTTAACTTTTGCAACATTTACTTTATAGCAAGTTTGACAAATTAAACCACCTCTACCATAAACTTTTAGTTTATTTTGAAACTTACCATCAATCCCATTAACTGATGTGTAAGTATTTACGCTACTTCCACCTAACTCAATACTTTTATCCATAATTTGTTGTGCTGTAGTTAAAATTTCAGCTAACTTTTCCTTACTGATTTTAGAACATTTAGTCATAGGATAAACTTTACAAGCATGCAGTGTTTCATCCACATAAATATTTCCAATTCCTAACACTAGTGATTGATCGAGTAAAGCGCTTTTGATGCTAATGTTTTTTCTTTGTAATTTAGCATAAAGCTTATCTACATTAACAAAAGCAGGAAGTTCGGCTAAATTTTTAATTTCTGAAACACTTCTAGTATCGCTTGGATCTATAATTTCAAATCCACCAAACATTCTAGCATCATTGTAAGCCATTATGTAACCATTATCTAATGTAAAAAACACATAATTATGTGGTAAATTTGCTTGAGTTTCATCTCCTGCTTTATAAACATAAAACTTACCTGACATTCTTAAATGACATAACATTCTGTGGTTTTCAGAAAGATAGAAAATTATGAATTTACCTACATTTTCAATTTTTTCAATGGTTTTATTTTTTACAAATTCTTGAAATTCTTGGTAAGTAGCATTTTTGATAAATTTAGTATTTAAAAGAACAACATTGGTGATTTTAACACCTTCTACTAAGTTAGAAAGTGACTTTCTAACGACTGTAACTTCTGGATATTCAGGCATATAATAATTTTACCAAAATAGTTTTTTAGTATGGTTTTTAATTTAGTAAAATAAAATTATTATTCCAAATTATTAGAGGTAAAATGAGTAAGTTAGTTTTTAAATTTGATAATATTGAATACTTTTATACCAAAGACCAATTAGATGTTTTTAGTGACTTTAGTAAGTATACTATGTGTTATCACAATGATGGTGATTCATGTGGTAATTTAGATTCAGCGATATCAAAATATTGCAACCTAAAATATATAAACTCAATTAATACAGACAAAAACAACAATAATTTATGAAATTGAGATATTTGTACTGAATGGTTTAAGTTTAATTTCAAGGCTATTTATCTAGAAAACGATCAACAAAACAACAAAGAACTTGAAAACAATGATCCAAAAGAAATCAAATTTGTTTTTGATTTGATATCAACAGAAAAAAATGGCGACAAATTAATTATGGAGTATATAAGTGGTTGTTATAATAAAGAATTTAATGAGTTCATAAAATTTTTATTTGACGATTATTCATTTTATGTTGATACAAATAATAAAAATGATGAAAATATTGAATATATTAAAAATATTGCAAACAAAATAGATAAAAAAGTTAGAAAAATGATTATGAGTTTTTCTTATTTTGAGCTACTTAATAAAGTTAATACCGATTTAAATAATTTCAACTCAAAAATGGATCAGTTTTTGGAAACTGATGATTTAAAATTGCTAAATGATGAAAAATGAGTGGTTGAATTTAATACATTTGTACAAATGCAAAATACTACTAGCAAACTGTATACAATGGTTCAAAATTGTTATCAAATGCTTGGTCTAGATCAATTAAATTTATCAATACAAGCTAAAAATAAACACATTAGTAAAATAACTGATATTTATAAAGTTAAAAACGATTACAAAAATAGTATCAAATCAATTGCTGCTTTTGTTGTTGGGTCTTTATTTTCAATTGTTGGTATTTTACAATTTGTTTCATGAGTGCATGATAAATACTACGAAGCAACTGAAAATAGAATACTTTGAACAATAGCGTATTCTGGTATTAATACTTTATGAATTTTAATAACTGTTTCTATTTTCTTTGGAGTTGCTGCTAAATTTTTCATTGAAAAAAGATTAAAAAAAACAAGATTAAAAATACTTTCATCGATCAATAATTATGATGAATCTAACCAAAACTATGATGTTTTAGTCAGAAACTGAGAAACCTTTAAGGATAGACTAGAAAATTACAAAAAAGGTTGAATTAAGAAAAGTGATACCAAGATGGAATAAATTTGTAATTTCATTATTTGAAATAAACCCCATTTTCCTGAATTTAAAAAAGGAAGTGGGGGTTTCTTTTTTTAAAACTACAAATTGCAAGAAAAAAAATAAACATATTAGTTAAAACAAAGACTTTGAATTACATTTGTAAGTTCAACCGAAACCAAAGTTATTAAATCTAGGCATAAAAAAATAGCACGCTTGATTTACGTGCTGGGAAATGAGAACTATTTTTTCTCTTTGTGGTTTGTATGTGAATTACATTTTGAGCAGTGTTTTTTAAGCTCTACTTTTTCTGGATGGTTTTTTTTGTTTTTCTTAGAAATGTAATTTTCCATTTTGCATTCTGTACATGCTAATGTATAACCTTCTCTTGCCATTTGAGCTCCTTTATATATTGTTAACAATTCTATGTTATATTATACAATAAAATTTTTATTTCTATAATCGAAATAATTGAATTTATAGGCTTTTTGGTTTATATACTTAACTAGTTTTTGTTAAGTAATAAAGCTATTTCTTCCTTGTATGGAGGTTGGTCATCAATGTATGGTGTTTCTAAAATAATTGGGATATTATCAAAGTCTTTATCGTGGACAAATTTCTTTAGTGTTTCAGTTCCGATAAAACCAGCTCCGATATTAGCGTGACGATCTTTGTGTGAAGCAACATCATTTTTTGAATCGTTTAGGTGAATAACTTTTACGTGTTTAAGTAAATCAAAGTCTCTTAATTTTTGTTTAAATTGTTCATATTCTTGTAAATCAAAACCAGCATCTCATAAGTGGCAAGTATCTAAACAAACTGCGATTCTATCGCTATCAATTCATTTTAATAAGTATGTTATTTGTTCAAAATCAACACCTATTTCTGTACCTTTACCTGCCATAGTTTCAATACAAATTACTATATTTTCAGTTTCTTCAATTACTTTTTTTAATGAATCAACTAAAGTATCTAAAGCTTCTTGTTCAGTATGGGTTGTATACGCTCCAGGATGTAAAACTAAATATTTACATCCAATGTAGTTCATACGATTGATTTCTGCGATAAGAAAATCTACTCCAAAAGCTTGTTTATCTGGGTTAGCTAAATTAATAATATATGGAGCATGCACTACTATATCTTCTTTAGGTATTAAATGCATTCATTTTTGTTCGTATTCTTCTAGTTGATATTGATTAACATCAATTCTAGCTGTATTTTGTGGAGCACCTAAATAAATCATCATAGTATTAGCGCCGTTTTGTACTGAAACTTCAGCAGCTTCGGCTAAATACCCTGGTTTTTTAAATGGAACATGAGAACCTAATTTAATCATTTTTATCCTTTTTAGAATCATGATTATCATGAGACTTTGTTTTTTCTTTTGTTTCTTTTTCTTCGTCTTTATCTACTTTATGGGATTTATGAGATTTGTTTTGTTTTTCTTCTAAATCCTCATTACTATCATCTTTGCTAGATTTTTCAGCCTTTTCAGCCTTATCTTCTTTTGTTTCCTTTTTAGAAGCATCTTTTTCTTTTTCAGTTTCTGATTCTGTTTCAGACTGTGCTTTTTCAGCAGCCTCTTTAGCTTCTTGCATTTGCGCTTCTAAAAGTTCTTGAGCTAATTTGTCATCTTTTTTAGTTCTTTTAACTTTTTTAGCTTGTTCTTGCATTTCAGTTAAAAATGATCCAGCAATAACCCCTGATGGGATGGCGATAATTGCAATAGCTAAAAGGGCAATAAAGCTTACTATTACCCTTGAAATTGGAGCATGTGGTACAAAATCTCCATATCCAATTGTAGTTAAAGTAATAGTAGTAAAGTAAAAGGCTTCACCAAAGTCGTTTACATAACCGTTTGAAAGTGCGTTAAATGATGATGTATCAGTTTCGTTTAACACTTTAACTGCATTAGCTACATCATTTTGTCCAATGTCTAATAGCTTATTATTTCAGTCTTGAGAATCAGGCACTAGCTTTTTAAGCTCAATAAACGGTTTAAAAGCTGGTTGATCAGCGTAATTAGGACTAACGCTAGCTAACCATCCTTTTTCTAAATCTCTTAAATAATTTAGTTCTTGGTTTCAAATAATCATTGCAAATAGTAAGATTAAAACCACAATAATAAAGAAAACTGATGTAAGTAGTTTTCTTTGTTTTTCAAACACACCAGTAATAGCAGCAAACGGTTTAAATAAGGTAAGTACCATAAATAAACGCACAATTCTAGCTAATCCAAGTGATTCAAAAGTAATAAAGACACGCTGAGTTGATGAATTTACATCAGCGATAATGAATTTTAAGACATGCATTGACGCAAAAATACAAGCTAAAATCACAAGTCCAGTAAAGGAGAAAATATATTTGAGCATTGCCTTAAAAAGATTCATTTTCAGGTAATTATAATTATGCCTATAGGTAAAAGCATGTCCAGCATAATCGATAATGAAAATAAAAATGGTCATTAAAGTTGATCATTTAATAAAAGTTTCATAAATATTTCTAAAATATGCATCTGGCACAGTAAATAATGTACCAAACGAAATAAAACACGCAAAAGCAACTATAAAAGCATATGTGCCTCTAGCTATTTTTACGTGTCTTGATCATTTAGTTAATGAGTTTTCAATTTCTAAATTAGATCAAAAAATAATAGTTAGAAACTTCATCGTTGCTTTATGATATTTGGATTCTAATATGTATTTTAATACTTTCATAATTAAATTATATACAGCCTATTTAGTTTTTTGTATAAAAATAGTAGCAAAATTAGTAAAGTCGGAAAATAAAACTGCCGAAGCAGTTTTTTAGTTTGTTAAGAAATAATTTTTGGATCAATTACTTTAAATTGAGGTTTGTTATCGATTGAATCGATAGTTATCATTTTATAGATTTCGTATCCAATATATGCGTAATCGATAAAAATTTTGGCTTTATAATTACGGATAATATCATAAACACTTGTATATCCCATGTCGGTAACTCTTAAAGTAGTGTAGCCTAAGATAGAAAGTGAAATAAAGGCTTCATGACTTGAACATACTACGTTGGTAATGCCATTTCCTTTAGTGTATTTATAAAACTCAAAAATTTCTTTTTCTTTTTCAGCCTTACGTTTACTAAAAACGTATCTTTCAGTCTCAATGTTTAATTCACGGCAAGCTTTTTCAAAACCACTATAACGAGCATTAATTGTATCTTCAGATAATTTACGATCTTCTAAGAATAACATTTTGTTATTATTTAGGTTTAATACATCATAAAATCTTCTAGTTAAGTTGTAAAAAGCATTAACTTCATCGATTTGAATGCAATTTAAGCCTGTTACTTGATGTCCATAAACAATAACTTTAGTTTCTGTAATAGATTTTAAAAAGTCAAATAACTCTTTATTGTATTCTTGAATAAATACTACGATTGCACTTGGTTTTCAAGATAAAATATATCTAATGGTTTCACAGTAGCTTTCGTAATCTTCTTCGGTGTAGGTTTGAATAATTTTTCTTCCTTGTGTACTTGCTTGACCGATAATTCCACTAACTATTTGTGAATAAGTAGTGTGTGCTCAAACAGGTAAAATTACATAGATAAAATCATTTTTGCCTTTAATAGATCTTGCACCGTGATTTGGAATATAGCCAGAATCTTTAACTATTTCATTGATTATCTTTTTAGTTTTTCTACTTACATATCCATTTCTGTAAAAACGAGAAATAGTAGAAATAGAAACTCCAGCTGCCCTAGCTATATCTTTGTAAGTTAATTGTTTTTGTTTATATTTATGCATTGCGTTATAACTTCCGCCTGCATAATCATCATTCATATCTTTATGATCTTGATCAACATTGTTTTGATCTTCGCCTTCTAGCATTGGATCTAAGTCAGCTGCGCTAACTTCATCTAATTGTTCAAGATCGTAGTTCAAACTGTTTAATAAGCTCATATAAAAATTATAACAAATCTGCAAAAAAAAAAAAAAAAAAGCGACCAAAAACATCGACTAAAAATAGTACTATTTAGGCACTAAAATTAACTTAGTAGTTTTTACTCCAAAAGTATAAAAAAATAAAAAGTGTATTTTTACACTAAAAAACAGTTAAAAAAGTAATTTATTAGATTGCTACTATATAATAAGGGCTTTAGCTAGCTTATAAAATAAAATTCTTAAATTTTTCTAAAAATTTTTGTAATTTTGAAGAGATTTTTGCCTGTTTTCTACAATATCATAGTTTCCGAAAATGATATAAATAAGCAAAATTTAGAGTGTAAAAATTAATTTTTTGAAAAAAATTATTTAAGCAAATTAAAAATTTTTGATGTGATTTGGCTTAAATTTAACCAAAAAATTAACCACAAAAACCTAAAAGTATAAAAAACTCACATAATGTGAGTTTAAATCATTATGTGAAGGGAGGGTTATATCTCAAGCAGTGTTAGCTCATAGCTAACTCATTCTTGTTTTTCAACAAGCATCTTTATTATTATAATATAAAAGTTTTGTAATCCAAGTAAAAATTTATAAATATTTTATATGCACTTCAAAATCTAATTACAATTTTGCTATTTTCTTGTTTTATACAAAAAACCCCACTTCTGTTTTAAATTCCAGAAGGTGGGGTTTAGTTTATATAAATTGTTATTTAGAATTATTTTTTAGATCTTCTAACTTACTAATGTGATATTTAATGTATGTTATTAGTTGATCAAAACCACCAGGAGTTTCTTTTAGAAAATACTTAAATGGGTTATCTTGATAATTTGGATGGTTTTTCTTAAAACTACCAAATCCAGTTTTGCTTTCGATTTCATAACTAATAACAATGAAATTAATACTATCTTTTAGTTTAATGAGATCATTAATGCGATGTCTTTTATTATCGCTTATTTCATTTTTTTTGATTGTAAATAGAGCGCCTTCTTTAGTCTCTACAGTGATATATTTTTGACCTGTGCGAGTAACTTTACCGAAAGCTACATCTTTAGCTTTATACATATTTTAATTATATAAAAATATAGGTAAAAATTTACCTGATATAATTAAATATAGCTTTTTTACATTAAAATAAGAACTTTTAATACTATAAAACCAGTGTTTTCGTCTATAAAACACCTACTTTGAAGCTTTTATACTGAAAAAATCAGAATTTTCGGCATAAATTGTGTTGTTTTAGGCTTTATATATTATAATATTAAGGATAAATTATTCAGAATAAATTAATAGTTTAATTATTTTATGAGCATTTCACATTGGTGAAATTAATTTTTTATATATATAATATAATGTTTAATAAATCACTTTGGTTTATAAAACAAGGAGAAACATGAAACGTTTACAATGTGTATACCAACCACTTAAAAGCAAAAGTTATCCATGAATGCTAAAACACCCAAAAGTTAAAGATCCTCTTGGGCAATTTAAAACACGTAAAGACGCTATGTCTTGATTCTTAAACTTAGGATACGATGCTGCTGTTTGATTCCAAAACAACAAAAAAGTTTGAGGTGGTTTAGTAATCGGTGAGAAAAACCCAGAAACAGGTGAATTTGAATACGAACTTAACGTTGATAAATTCGATGGTGGTTTAAATTACGATGATACACTAAATGAATTAGCTATTAACCCAGAAGGTACAAGAAACAAAAAACAAGCTGAAAAAGATTTTGAACAAGTTGTTGATTTCAAAATTTTAAATGATCATACTACTTACTTCCCAACTGATGATGAATGAGTACGTGAAACACCAAAATCTAAAAAACAAGTAGAAATTGATACTCTACGTGCTAAATTAGAACAACTATCTGGTGAAATGAAATCTCAATCAGAAGAAGATAAACAAAAAATTGAAGAGTTAATAGCTCAACTAAATGACACAAACGCTGACAAAGAATCATTAGCTAAACAAATGGAACTATTATTAATAGCTCAACAAGAACTAAAAAGAAAACAAAAAGAACTAGAAGTAGTTAAAGAAGAAGTTCCTGTTGAAGTTGTTAAGGAAGTTGAAACAATCAAGGAAGTTGTAAAAGAAGTTCCAGTTGAAGTTATCAAAGAAGTAGAAACAATTAAAGAGGTTGTTAAAGAAGTTCCGGTTGAAGTAATTAGAGAAGTACCAATCGAAATTATTAAGGAAGTTGTAAGAGAAGTACCGGTTGAGGTTGTTAAGGAAGTAGTAAGAGAAGTTGAAACTTCTGTAGCTTCAAATGGTGTTGTTAAATATGCTTACATTGGTGAATTAAGTCATTTAAAACAAACTCAAGCTTTAGCTTTATACGCTAAAAAATTAGAATATGGTGTAAATTCATTACCTGAAGGACAAACATTTGTTTCAGTTGATGAATTTGAAGCTGTTCAAGCAACTTTAGGACACACATTAAGTAGAACTCAAATGTTAGATGAAACTCTTCCATTAGATTCAGAAGAAAGAAAATTACTAAAATTAATTAGCTACTCACTTTCAAAATCAGTTGCTACATTAGCAGAACGTGTATTAGGTTCAGAAGAATTAGCATCTACACCAGCTAACGCTGTTTATGTAAAAGACGAAACAGGTTCAAAAGTTAGATTATCTCAATTCGCTTCATATGTATTATTTAATGGATTACAAGTAGGATTTGTTCCTCAATCAGAATACACATATGCACTATACTCAAACAGAGCAAGTTCAAGTGATACATTCTTAGTATTTGAATGACCAGTTGCAACAACACAACAAGTAGCTCCAGTAGCTCAAGAAGTTCACGCTTTAGAAGTTGTTGGAACTAAAGGTGAATACCAAGTACCAGAAGGATCAAAACTAATTAGTAACAAAGTTTTAGGTCTCTCATTATTTACTGTTTTCGCAGTTATTGCTGCATTATTAGCACTAGTTATTCTATTTGCAAATAACATTATCTAATTAATTATTGTTAACTTAAATCAACCATTTTGGTTGATTTTTTTATCAAAATTGTGCTTGATTTGGGTTATACTTAAAGGTTTTGTAAAACTGATGTAAGCGATTATAATTAAACTCTTCAATAGTTGAAATTTTGCTATTTAGTAGCTTCACTATTAAACTTTTTTCAATCGATTCTCCTAGCAAATCCAACACTAAAATATCGTAGTACAATGATAGCAAAACTTCATTAGTAGTACTTTTGAGGTTAATTAGTCGCTTTATGGTATAAAGTTTTGTTTTATCGTTATCAAATAAACTATTTACGCTTAGCTTAAGTACATTATTAGTACAAATTTTGATAGTAAAAATATGCTTATAACCATTAGTTGAAGCTAAAATATATGCAATTTTTACATTACGAGTTTCAACTTTAAGCTTTAGCAGCTTATAGCTATACTTTGAATTAGGTATTGATTTTACGATTCTAATTATTTCTTTACGAACTAAACTATGCGAACATTTGTCTTTTATAATCCAGAAGTTATCGTAGATTTTTAAGAACATATCACTTATGTTGGGTGAGATTTCTACTAAGTGTTTTAGCGTCATCTTGTCAAAATTATTAATTTCTTTATGCATACAGTTTATTATTAAACTTTAGACCGATATTAGACTAAAACTAAATAAAAAATGCACAGCTGTGCATTTTATTGTGAAATTGACTCATCATTTTTAATAACATCAACTGCCACGATTTCATCATTTTCTTTTAGGTTAATGATTTTAACACCTTTAGCGTTTCTTGATGTTTCGCTAATTTGACTAATTTTAGTTCTAATTGTAATTGATGAAGAAGTAATAACTAGTAATTCATCAGTGGTATTTACATAACGAGCAAAAACTAAATTACCAGCTTTTTCATTATTAATTCCAGTAGTTCCTTTTGCTCCACGTTTTGTGGTTCTATATTCATCAGCATTAGTTATTTTTCCATAACCTTTGCTTCCTAGTGATAAGATTAATTCTCCATCACGACTTGATGAACATGAAATAACTTTTTGGCCTTCAGTTAGGGTAATAGCTTTTACACCCATTGCCACACGACCTCTTGGTGGAACATCGTAAGCTTTGAATTTAACAATGTTTTTAACATTATTTGCTATTAAAATATCATCTTCATCTGAAATAATAAAGGCTCTAACTAATTCATCACCATCTGCTAGTTTGAAAGCGTTTAGACCATTACTTCTAATGTTTTCAAAACTTGATAAAGTAGTTTTCTTAATAATTCCGTTTTTAGTTACAGTTGCTAAATATAGTGTGTCGCTGTATTCATTTACATCTAGCATTGAAATAATTTTTTCACCTTCTTCAGCATTTAATGAAGGAACGATATTGATAAATGGTAAACCTTTAGATTGTTTTGAACCTTCTGTTATTTGGTGAGCTCGAATCTTATAAGCACGACCAAAATTACTAAATAAGATTAAGTCAGTATGTGTAGTGGTTTGAATGATGTTTGAAATATCATCATCGTTGTATGTTTTCATTGATTTAGAACCCATACCACCACGGTTTTGTACTGTGTAGTCTTCTAAATTCATACGTTTAACATAACCGTTAACACTTGAAGTAACTACAATTGGACGCTCTACGATTAAGTCTTCATCTGAAATTTCACTAATTCCAGATTCATCAATTTTAGTTCTACGCTTGTCATTAAATTTATCTTTAATAACTTGCATTTCTTCAATAATTGTATCGATTAATTTTTCTTCAGAAGCTAAAATGCTTTGGATATATTCAATTTCAGCTTTTAGCTGTAAAATTTCTTCTTCCATTTTTTGAATACTTAAGCCTGTAAGTCTTCTTAAGTTCATATCCAAAATGGCTTTGGTTTGTTTTTCTGATAAGGTAAATCTTTGGACTAAACGATCTTGAGCTTCCTGGTCTGTTTTTGATGATTTAATAATTTTAATTACTTCATCAATATTGCTTACAGCAATTTTTAAACCATCTAAAATATGAGCTCTTTCTAAAGCTTTATTTAAATCAAATTGTAATCTTCTACGAACAACTTCTTTTTGGTGATCTAAAAAGACATTTAATAATTCTTTTAAGTTTAATAATTTAGGTTCACCGTTAACTAAAGCAACCATATTTACATTAAAGTTAGTTTGTAAATATGATTTTTGGTATAGCTTGTTAAGTAAGATGTGAGGGTTAACACCTTTTTTAACTTCAATAACAATTCTAATACCTTCTCTATTTGATTCATCACGTAAATCTGCAATTCCTTCAACAGCTTTTTCTTTATGTAATTCAGCAATTTTTTGAATTAAAGAAGTTTTTCTAATCGCATAAGGAATTTCAGTTACAATAATACGAACTTTACCGTTTTTTAATTCTTCTATGTCGCAATTTGAACGCACTGGAATTTTACCTTTTCCAGTTTCATAAGCATCTAAAATACCTTTAGTACCTAAAATTGTAGCACCAGTTGGAAAGTCTGGTCCTTTAATGTACTGCATTAATTCTCTAATAGTGATTTCAGGATTTTTAGCTAAAGCAATAGCTGCATCGATTGCTTCACCGATATTGTGAGGTGGAATTTCAGTTGCCATACCAACAGCAATACCTGTAGCTCCAGAAACTAGTAAATTAGGATATCTAGCTGGTAAAATTGAAGGTTCAACTTCACTAGCGTCATAGTTATCAACAAAATCAACAGTATCTTTTTTAATACCATCTAACATTTCTGCAGCTAATTTTTCTAATCTAGCTTCAGTATAACGCATTGCAGCTGCTTCATCACCATCGATTGAACCAAAGTTCCCATGGCCATCAACCAATGGATAACGCATAGAGAAATCTTGTGCCATACGAACCATAGCTTCATAAACTGATGAATCACCATGTGGGTGGTATTTCCCTAAAACATCCCCAACAATACGAGCACTTTTACGGTGTTGACTTCCTGGGTTTAACCCTAATTCTAGCATTCCGTATAAAATACGTCTATGAACTGGTTTTAATCCATCACGAGCATCTGGTAAAGCACGAGACACAATAACACTCATTGAGTATTCTAAAAAGGCAGTTCTCATTTCGTTTTCAATAACTACTGGTTCTAAACGGTCGGTTTTAGTATCAATGATTGCAGGTTTAACTAAATAACCTTCGTCATTTTGAGGGATAACTTCATCATCTTCTTCGACAACCTTAGGTTGAGTAGTTTTTTTCTTGAAAACGATTTGATTATCATAGTCATAATCGTATTCTTTGTTTTCTTCCATCGCGGCTTGTTGCTCGTTATTTTTTGTTTGGTTTTCTTTATTTTCGTCAAATAGTATGCTCATAGAAAGTTCCTTTATCTAATTTAATAAATGTAATTTATTAAATTATACTCCTTTTTAGTTTTTTCATAATAATGGAAACTGGTCTTATTTAACTATATTTTAGGCATAAACAAAAAAATGACCATTTTTGGTCATTAATTTTCTTCTTTTTGGTCTTTTGGTGTTAATTTTTCAAGCTTTTCGTTTAGTAAACGAAGTTGTTCTAAAATTAGTTCATCAGTTTTTGGTTTTGGAGTTTCTGGAGCTTTTTTAGAATTTAAATAGTCTGTATGATAACTTTTTGCATAAAAATAAGTTACTAAAATGACAAATAATACTACACTTACTATAATAAAGGTTAAAAGTGCAGCTAAAAATTTACCATATAAAAACCCACTAGCTTGTAGTTGTGCAATGTCTTTAAATCCTAAAGCAATTGCAATTGGGTTCATAATAATATCATTAGCTAGTGATTTAACCACTTCATTAAAAATTGTTCCAAGTAATAAACCAACTGCTAATAGTAAGATATTTCCTTTTTTGAAGAAACCACCAGCTTCTTTGACTGATTTTTTAAAACGTTTCATAGTTCTCCTTGTGCATTTAATATTATATTTTAAAATGAAAAAATATGCCGAAACATATTTTTTAAGTTTTATAAAGTTGTTAATTTTGTACCTGTGAAAAACATAATAGCTAATGCTAAAAATAAGACAGCTAAAATTAAAGGTGCGTTAAATTTAGCTCTTTCTCACGCAGGAACAAACATTCCAGTATTTTGATATTTAATGTGTTGTCTTCTTGGGTTTTCTTTAATGTATTGGTCTAGTTGCTCTTGTTTAAATTCTTCTAATTTTTTTCTTGAATAGAAAAAATAAACAGCAAAAGCAGCTAGTGTTAAGACTAAAAAGATACAACCTAATAAAATTAACACTCATTGTTCAGCGTGTAAAAAGTTATCTGTATTGTAAAATGGGTTATTACTTGGTGTAAATAGCATGTTATTCCTTAATTATATTCTACTAATTTTTCATTAAATGTATAGCAACGACCTTCTTTAGCTTGTTTTTTACCGTTTAACATAGTAGCATCAGCGGAAAAATTAATATTGATATTTAAAATGCTTTGACCTACTCCGTAGTAATCAACTGGAGTGTTTTGTGCTTCGAATTCAGTGATTTTGTCAGCTGTAATACCGCTTGAGACAATAATTTTGTAGTTAGTTGCACCGGCATTATCAAGTGCTTTTCTTAAGTTTTTGATTTGAGTTGGGTTAACACCGTAATGAGGTTCTTGATTATCAAACATACGGTCAACCATATTAGCTGAAGTATCGATTCTAACCCCTCAAACCTTATCTTTTAAAGCATTATAAACTTTTAATGATTCACCTATTACATCATTGTGATAATCAACTAGTGCAATAATATTATGATTTGGAAATAGCTCACTATAAGCTTGAGTTGCTGCAACCGTATCTCCGTCAAAACCTTGAATTAAGGCGTGTGGCATACTTGCAAATGGTTTTTGGTTTAGGTTATTTAATTGTTGTTTTTGTTGAGCAATTGTAGAAGTTAAGGTAATTCCACCTAAAGCTACTGCTTTTCCATCTACTTCTTGGTTTAAGTAATGATCGGCTCGATCACCCATAAAAATTACTTGTTTATTTTTAGCAGCTTCAACACAATTTCTAGCGTTAGTTGCAATTGAACTATAACGGTTTAGAATTCCATCGATCATACCTTCTCAAATTCCAAATTCAGTTCAGTTTCCTTCTAACTCAAGCACCACTTCTTTTTGATTAATAATTGAGCCATCTGGTAAGTATTTGATCTTATACTTTGAAGTGTCAGTTTCGGCTTCTAAAAGTGCTAAAACTTCACTCATTCCAGCTAATACGACATTATCTTTACGTTGGAAAAATTGCAATGTGATGATGTTATTTGCTAATTTTGTTTGATAAATTTTCTTAGTATTAAGAAAATAACTAGCAATATAATCAGTGCGATTTATTTTAGCCAAATGACCCTCCTTTTTAAATTTAGTGATAAAATTATACCATTTTTCGTTTTAGTTTTATGCAACTAGTTTTCAGTGTGAAAAAAAGACAATTAAATCTTGTCTTTTTACACCTATTTTTCAGTAGTTTCTTGTTTGCTTGGTTCTTGTTCTTCTTTGTTTTGATTTTCTTTCAGTTGCTGTTCAAATTGAGCAACTTCTTCTTGAGCATCTATTGGAACTAAAAAGCTTTTTTTCCGTTTTTTAGCTTCAAGTTTAAGCTTTTGAATAATGTTTCTGGTACTTGGGTGAATAAAGAAAATTCTTTCAGGTGGGTTTTGCCCAGGTTTACGAATAAAGAACATTTTTCTAACTAAAGCACCAACCATAGGCGCACTAATAAAAGCTAAAACAACTATCATTATGTCTAAGAAAATTTTAACTCATTCTGGAGCACCTTTTTGATTAACATCAAATGGGTTATCAAAACTTATCATTGGATAAATTATAATCCCTCTTTGAAGCTCTGTTCCACCAAATTCCTTGAATTTATAACCAAAAATGTAAGTTGGAATAATCATAATAAACAAATATCCAACCGGAAAAACCATCAAAGTTCAAATGGTTCTATTTGAAACTGAAATCCGTCTTTTTTCTCAAAACAAAGTACTAATACCTAAAATTGGACCTACAGCATGCATTAATAAAGTTTTGATTTTTTCATCTAAAAAAGTATGTGTGAAAATACTTGGAACAATCGTTACACCAGTTCAATAAGCTGAAGCAACTAAAATAATATAAATAATTGAAGCAAAATATAATCTTTGTGCTTTTTGAGATTTATTTATAAGTGGGTAAATTACTAAAATTACTGACATAAAAGTATTTGACATAAAAGTAAATCAGTATGTACTTCCACCTCAAAATAATCTAGTTGCGTTAGGATAAATTAAATTTTTAGCAGCATCAGTTAACCCTGAATTTTCAATACTAGTTCTAATTTCATCAAAAGCGATTTTAGCTCGCACTGACACAAAATATCATTCTAAAAATGTCGTAGTTAAAATACTTACGATTAAAAACAAACCAATCAAAAAGGTAGCTCAATCTTGAGCTGTGAATGATTTTGATTTATCAATGATGAATTTAAGTGTATTTTTCATAGTCTATATTATAAATTTTAGAGTTAAGGTTACGATAATAGATAAAATCAGTACACAAACTATAAGCAAGTATCAAATAGTACCCATAAATACAATTTCGCTTTTTAGTTTGTTGTACAGTTTTCGATTTGCTGCTAAATCTTTATTGGCAATTTTAGCACTTGAGAGTTCAGCGTGTAATTTTGTTATTTTGCTAAGGTATTGCTCAATGGTTTTTCTTCTAAGTAGTAAAAATTTATTCTTTTTACGCTTAATTACTTCTTGCTCAATGTCTCGGATAAAAACTGCTCGAAAAATAGCTGGATCAATAGTTTGTGGTTTAGTTTTTTTCATTAATATAAACCAAGAATTGCAATTTGAACATTCTTTGGACGAACGTCAAGTAGGTTTTTTACACCAGTTTCAATTATTTCAACAAGTGATTTAACGATTGCATTAATATCTAATTTGTCTGATTTTTTAACTTTAATGTCAACAAAAATCTGAACATTGCAATCGTTATCTTCTAAATGCAATCTTGTTGGAGTAGCTAATTTAACATTTTTAGTTTTAGTTATTGCGTATTCAACAACATTTAAAATAGCGTTTTGGTCAACAAAATATGTTTGACTATTGTTGTAATTAACATTTAAGTATTTCATTATTTATTTGATTTACCTACGTATTTACCTGTTTCAGTAGATACTAAGATTACATCACCTTCTTTGATGAACATTGGTGTTTCTAATTCATATCCAGTTTCAACAACAACTTTCTTTTGTGGGTTGTTTGCTGTATTTCCTTTAACTGCATCAGGAGCTTCAGTAACTTTTAGTTCAATATTAGCTGATAATTCAATATCTAAAACTTCATTTTCAAATGAACGGATTTGTACATCTGTTCCTTCTTTTAAGAAGTTTAGTTCTCATTCAACTTTTGATAATGGAATTTCAATTTGTACAAATGTTTCATTATCCATTAAAATAATATTTTCACCATCATTGTATAGGTAGTTCATTTTTTTCTTTTCAATCATTGCAGGTTTAACTTTATCTCCACCTGTGTATGATTTGATTGTAGTTGAACCAGTTCTTAAGTTTTTAACTTTAGCTTTAACGTTAGCTTGACCACGTCCTTGTTTTGAATGTTGTGCGTCTAAAACAACATAAATTTCACCTTCGTCTTGGAATGTAATCCCAGGCTTAAATTCATTAACATTAATCATGTTTACTCCTTTTTTTATAATGTTAAATTTATACTAGTATTATACTATATTAATGCTATTTTTTTGCTCGAAAATACGCTTTAGCATAACTAAAATCAAAATGTGTAATATTATCAAGTTTTTAGTGTAAAAAATGAATTTTTTACTCTTTTTTAACTAAAAAAATGGCGTTTATATTAAAATTATAATAATATGCAATATTACCTAAAAGATAACAAGGAAGCTTACAAGTTTTTAAGAAACAAAAGTATCAATAAATTCGCTCGAAACAGCTTGTTACTCGTTATTGGAGTGACTTTTTTAGTGCTATCTTTTATTAATAATTTTGACCAATTTGGTATTCAATTATTTTTAGGATTATTTGGTGTTGGTTTAATTGCTGTTTCATTTGTTTTTAAATATTATGCAAGTTGATATTTTGACTTAAACTGAAGCTATAATCGAATTACTTTTGAAAAACTAAAAGAAATCAATTCAGTTTATAACTGAATTTGAATCAGTAGTATAGCAACTCTATATTATGAACTAAAATATATGTTACCAAGGCTTAAAGTGATAGTGCAAGAGCATTCAGAACTTGATTTTTCATATTTTAATGTGCCACTTTATTTATCAATTTTTAAAGATAATAAATGATATGCCAAACTAGATCGAATGTTTAGAATTTCAATCCAAGAAATTGCAATTGCTGGACTATTAATGGCACTATTTATGATTACAATTTGAATTACTAAATTTACAGTAGCTAGGGTATTTAATGTGTCATTTGAATACTTATTTGTAATCTGTTTTGCCTATTTATTTAGATACTTTAAGTCAATGCTATTAGCCTTTTTAGCTGATGCTTTATCTCTTTTTATTTCTGGAACAATTGGAACTTGATATTGAACTTATGCGATTGTGCCTGTATTTATTGCTTTACTTGCTAGTTTATTTTTTGATTTTGTTGAGAAAAACAAAAAATGAGCTGTGATTGTTTCAATTATTATTTTAGTAGTTGCTTTTAGTACACTTGCTGGAATATTTATCTGACAAATTAACTTTAACCTAAACAAAAATGGAATGTTAAGAATTAGCGAAACCTTTGGTTTTAGAGCAGTTCCAGTTTATGTTGGATATATTCTCTTTGGATTAGCGATTGCCACTTTAATCTTTATAATTGCACTTTCAGTTATCTTTTTAACCAAAAAACCAGATAATGACAAAATACTGTACTTTATTACCTCTTTCGCCTTAATTACTAGTGTTTTAGTCATCGCTAGATGGGTTTGAGGTCCTTATGCATTTGTTAAATACTGATCTTACATCGGTAGATATGATGTTTCAGTTAACTTGCTTGATAAATATGTTTTAATCATGATTCCAATCATCATTAGATCATTAATTGTTATTCCGCTTTACACATACATTTTAATGATAATGTTAGTTCCGTTAAGACACTTGAGAAAAAACTACATGCAAGAAAATGCACTAATTAAATGATAAGCTTCGGCTTATCTTTTGTTTTTTAGACTAAAAAATTCACATTTATAACAATGTAGTTTGATAGCTTAAAAAAATAATTAAATTATATTATAATTTAATAACTAAGAGGAGAATTATGACTAACACTACTAAAGTAAATCACAAAGAAAATAAGCACAAAAGTCGGCAAAGAAGTCGTGTTGAAAACATTCAAGTTTTATACAAATATGAACTATTACAAGAAAAAATCGATATTAACGATGTTTATCTAGAATTTCCTTACATGGATAAAGAGCAGTTAATTCATTTAGCTACTATTGCTAAAAATTATGATTTTTTAACTAAAACTATTAATGCTTTTATCAACACTAACTGACAATGAACGAGATTAAGTCCAATTATTCGAGCTATCTTAATTAACGCTTCGCAAGAGTTTTTTACAATATCTCCACGTATTGTTATTGATGAAGCTGTCAGAATAACTAAAATTTATTTCCCACTAAATCCTGATAAAACCGCAAAACCTACTACAGTAGATAAACAATATGCGTTTGTTAATGGGTTATTGCAAAACTACTACAAATTTTTAGTAACTTGTGAAGCTTTATCAGATGTAGATGATAAATAAAATGCATAGATACAAAAACATTAAAATCAACTTTGATATTTTAAACCACCAAGATATTGTATTTAAAACATCTGATAGTTGAATCAAACAAATCAATTATTGTCTTGACATTTTTGCAAGCCAGTCTTTAATTCAACCTTTTACTTTAGATAAAGTTTTACTATCTGATAATAGTGTTTTTACTAAAAACAAAGTTGCAATTGAACAGTTAGCTCGTAACTTTGTTTATCGACTTAAGTTAGTAAACAATCAACATGTTGGAATGTTGATTAACTTTTTTAGCTACCTACTTTATCAATTAGCTTACAAACAACACCAACACAAAGTAAAAACTTTATTTTTACATTCAAACTTTTATTCAAAAGAAAATGAATTAGCATTAAATAGCATTAAGCGTAAACATTATTATCATTTTTTAGATCAGTATAAAAATCTACCTAATTACAATGATTATCTTATTCAACTTTTAAGAAAGGTTTTATAATGAACAACAAAGAGATCAGAGCTTTATTTCCGATGGCAAATCAAGTTGTGTATCTTGATTCAGCTGCTTTAGTTTTAAAACCTCAAACTGCAATTGATGCAATGGTAGATTTTTATACTAATAAATCAATTTCTTCTCGAACTAGTGATACTAAAATCGGTTATTTAGTTAACCAAAAAATTAATCAAGTTAGACAAAAAGTAGCAGATTTACTAGATGCAGATTCTTCTGAAATTATTTTTACCAGTGGTACAACTGAGTCAATCAACAACTTTGCTTATATGTTTTCGCAAACATTAACTCAAGGTGATATTGTGCTTTTAAGCGCTTACAATCATAGTTCCAATATGATTGTTTGAATTGAATTATCCAAAAAGTATGGTTTTACTGTCGAAATAGTCGAAAACTTATACGAAAACATTCGCAAAGGAGTTAAATTAGTTTCTTTAAGTCAAGAAACTAATAATTTTAATGCGAACTTTAACATTGAAAAAATAGCCCAAAAAGCTCACGAAGTCGGAGCATTTGTTTTTAATGATGCAGCTCAAGCTATTTCACATGATAAGGTTTCACTTAAAGTTGTAGATGGGATAGCTTTTAGTTCAAATAAATTTTACGGACCTACTGGAATAGGGGTTTTAGCTATTAAAAAAGAATTTTTGATCAAACTAAAACCAGCTAAATTTGGTGGTGGAACTGTTGTGGATGTACCAAAAGACCATAACAACTGAACAATGCGTAATACAATTAGTGCTTTTGAACCTGGAACTCCTGACTTAGCTGGTTTTTTTATGTTTGATGCAGCGTTAGATTTTTTTAATAGCATTGGATATCAAAAAACTCAAGCTATTTTAGATGAATTAGCAAACTACTTATATGATAGATTAACTGAAGTTGAAGGTTTAAAAATTCATACTAAAAGAGGTGATTATATTACTTTAGTTACTTTCGAAAAATATGGAACACAAGATGTAGCAACTTATTTAGGATCTAAAGATATTTATACTATTTCAGGAATTTTTTGTGCTCCATATTTAAGAAATATTTACGAAAATCATTCTTACTTACGTATTTCACTTGGAATTTACAATAATTACGAAGACATAGATAAGTTAATTGAAGCTTTAGAACAAGGAGATTATTATGAAGCAATTTTCTAATTTTGATGCTAATGAAGCTCGTAATCTCTTAATGGATTATTATTTAAGTCCAAACAATAAAAAAGTATTATCAGAAGATCAAAAAGCTGAATATCAAGTGTTAAAAGTTTCAAATAACCACAATCAACAAATTAAATGTGCTTCTACCACTTGTAATGATTTATTGTATTTAAATCTAAAATTAGAAGACAATAAAATTACCGATTGCAGCTTTGATGGATACGGTTGTGCTGTATTTTTAGCTGCTACTGATATTTTTATTTCTCAAATTAAAAATAAAACTTTAACGGAAGCTAAACAGTTAGCTTGAGATTTTGAAGCTTTTATTAATCAAACTATTGATGATGAAACAAAACTAGCTAATCTTGGTGATTTATGAATTTTTTATAATCTAAAAAAACAACCAAATCGACTAGTTTGTGCATCTATTTGTCCAAACCTATTTAAAAATGACTAAAAAACCAATTATTTTTCACATTGATTTTGATTGCTACTTTGTCAGTGCAATGCGTACAATTGATCCAAGCCTCAAAAATAAACCAGTGGCTATTTCTCGAAACACTTCTCATGCTGTTGCTATTTCAATTAGCTATGAATTAAAAAAACTAGGTTGCAGAACTGGTATGAAAGCTTATGAAATCAAAAACATAGCACCAAATGCTATTTTTGTACCAGCTCAATATGAAGTTTTTTCTGCTTTATCAAACCAAATCTTTCACTACTTAAAAACAACCTACACACAACTAATTGAAGTATCCTCAATCGACGAAGTGTATTTAGATGTAACTGATAAAGTAAAAGACTTAAACCAAGCATTAAAATTAGCTAAACAAATTCAACTAAATGTACTAAAAAAATTCGATATTCCTATTTCGATTGGAATATCTCATAATAAGTTTTTAGCTAAAATGACAACCAACATAAATAAACCTTTTGGTTTAGGTTTAACAACCGAAGCAGATGTAGAAAGAAACTTTTATAGTTTAGATATTAGCGAGTATCATGGAATTGGTAGAAGTTTAACTCCCAAACTAAAAGAAATAGGTATTAATACTATTGGTGATTTTGCCAAAATTGAACCAGATTCACCTACAATTAGAGAATTATTAGGTAGAATCAATGTCCCTTTAATTAATCAACTAAATCCATATCGTTATGAAAGATTATCAGGAGTTGTTGCTGATGTTAAAGGAATAGGTAATGAAATTACCTTTGAAAACTATGATTTAGATGATATGGAAATTATCCAAACTCTAAAAAATCTAACTAAAAAGGTTGTCCAACGCTTACAAGATAATAATCAAGTTTGTAAAACAGTTACATTAACAATTAGATTTAGAACCAAAAAATGAGTTCAAAAACAAGTTTCACTTAACAAATTTACTGATGATTATAAAGAAATACTATGAGTTGCAATGCGACTATACCAAAAGTATTACATTGAAAGCGATATTATTGGTATTGGTGTGAGAGTTTCAGATTTGCAAAGCATCTTTTACTCATATAATTCTTTAGATTTAACTAAAGAACAAGAAAAATTAAATCCAATTAATAATTTAGTTGGTAAAATAAACGAAACATTCGGTAAACGTGTTGCTTACACTTTAAAAGACTATGATAAAGTAGTTCGTAAACAAAAAATGCACAAACTAGATAATTTAGTTGGTGCTGTATTTAGAAAATAATAAGGAGTATTATGAAAATAGCTATTTACGGAGGTAGTTTTGACCCAATTCACATTGGGCACATTCAAACAGCTAAATCAGTTATTAAAGAATTAAATTTAGATAAACTAATTTTTCTTCCAGCAAATCTATCGCCATTTAAAACAAAAAAATCAATCACTAAAAATGAAGATCGCTTAAATATGATTAATTTAGTTTTAGAAGATAAAATGGAAGTAAGTGATTTTGAATTAAAACGTGGTGGAGTTTCTTACACTATTGAGGCAGTTAAGTATTTTAAACATAAGTATCCTAATGATGAGTTATATTTAATTATTGGTTCAGATAATTTACCTAAATTAAATAAGTGAAAAGAAATTGAACAAATAGCTAATTTAGTTAAAATAGCAGTTGTTAGACGTGAAGGAATTATTAACAAGAAAAACCTTAAAAAATATAACGGTATCTTGTTAAAAAACAAGGTAATTGAAGCAAGTTCAACTTCATTTAAAAAAGGATACTTTGAAGTGGTTGATGATAAAGTAGCCGATTACATTCAAGCTCGTGGCTTATATTTAGATCAAATTGTTCATAACTGTTTAACTGCTAAGCGTGCTAAACATTCAATTGCGTGTGGAAGTTTTGCTGCTGAACTAGCAAAAGCTCACAAAATGGATGCCAAACAAGCCTATACAGCAGGAATTTTACATGATATAGCCAAAGAGTGAGATGAAAAAAACTCAAGAGAATTTATTGCTGAATATTTACCAGAACTAAAAGATGTTCCAAAACATATGCTGCACCAAATTTGTGGTATGTTATGAGCTAAGTACGGTTATAAATTAGCTGATGAAGCGATTTTAAGAGCTATTTCAGTTCATACCACAATGGATTTACAAATGAATGCCCTAGATAAAATTTTATTTATAGCTGATAAAATCTGTGAAGGAAGAAAATTTCCAGGAATTCAAAAACTAAGAGCGTTGTGTTTTAAAGATTTAGAGGCTGGATTTAAAGAAGTTGTAAAATTAAACTACCAAGTAAATATTGATAAAGGAGTTGTTTTTACAGATCAAGCCTTAGCGATCTATAAAAAGATATTAGACTAATGGAAGAAAGATTACAAAAAATATTAGCTAAAGCAGGTGTTGGTTCTCGCCGTTTTTGTGAAGAATTAATAGCAAATGGTAAAGTTAAAGTTAATGGTGTAGTAGCGACTCTTGGAACTAAAGCTACTTTTGATGATAAAATTTTAATCAATAACAAACCAATCAAAACTGAAGAACCAAAAGTTTATTATGTATTAAATAAACCACCTAAAACTGTTTGTACTTTAAAAGACAACTTTAACCGTACAAAAGTAACCGACTTAATTGATACTCCTTATAAAATTTTTCCAGTAGGTAGATTAGATTATGATACTACTGGAGTGTTACTTTTAACTAATGATGGTGATTTAGCTTATAAACTAACTCACCCAAAATACCAAGTAATTAGAAATTATCGTGCCAGATTAAATGAACCTTTATCAAAAGCTGAACTTAAAATTCTAAATGGTGAAGTTAAAGTTAATGATGTAATTAGCAAACAAAATGTAATACCAGTACCAGATACTCCAAAATCGTATTTTGTCGTATTAACTGTTGGAACTTATCATCATGTTAAAAAACTTTTTGAAACTGTTAATAAAAAAGTTTTAGATCTTAAACGTGTTGAATATGGTGGCGTTACTGTTAAAGGTATTCCGCTAGGTGAATATCGTGCTTTAAATGCCAAAGAACTGAAGATTTTAAGATTAATTACCAAAGACAAATAAAAACAAGTAGCCTATCTACTTGTCTTTTTTTATACTAAAAAAATTTGAATAAAATATTTACTAAGTACAGTCAAGATTAAAAAAATAACTGTTTTAGTTTCTAAAACATCTTTATTTATTATTTTTGAGAAAAGAAAAATTGCATCAAGTGATGCAATTTCATAATATCTTAAATTTTTAAGTACAAATGTTTATTTTTGTCTTGTATTATTATACTCTTATATTCTCGAATTTGTAATTTTTTAATGGTAATAATTATCGATTGAATACATAAATCACCTAGTTAAAACCTTTAGAAATATTCTCATAAAATATAGTTATGAAGATGAGTAAGAAGTTTAAGAGAACGATGAAATTATTTGGAGTATCACTAATTTCAATTAGTGCTCCTTTAATTACATCAAGCTGTACTGAAGAATTAAATAAGTTGTTAGATTTAGATACACTTACAAAAGCTAAAAAAGCTATTTCAAATGAAGAAACTAAGAAAGATGAAAAACCGAAAACTGAAATAGAAACTAAACCTACAACACCTGAAAGCACAACTAGTGAGGAAAGTAGTGCTAATCCAAATAACAATAACGCAACAGAACAACCAAGTGAAAATGGAACACCAGCAACCACTCCGGCAAACGGTGAAGCTACTGAAACAAGTAGTCCAAATGCTAGTGATAAACCAACATCACCTACTAGTGAAACTACAACACCAGCAAATACTGCTACACCTGAAACAGCAGCTCCTGCTGAGTCTGAAGTTGAAAAATCTAAAAATGCATTAAAAACACTTTTAGGTACAAGAGAAAAAACATTAGCAGAATTCGAAACTCCTACACATGATGTTTTAAGAAAAAAAGTTGAAAAAGACTTTAATGATGCACAAGCAGTTTATGATAATGCTCAATCAACTAAAAAACAATTAGACTCTGCAAAAACTGCATTAGAAACTAAAATTAATGATTCAAAATCTGTTTTAACTCTACGTAAAAAAGTTATTGATTTTGCTTCAAAAGTAAATGAAGGTTCTAAGTTGCTTGAAATTAATAATAGTGATGCAGTGGCTGATGAAAATTATAAAGCATTATTAAATGAAATTAACAGTCCTTTTAGTGAGCAATACGGTCCACAAGTTCATTTTGATAATAAAAAAAGAACATTCAGTGTTCAAACAGGAAACAGAGAATATAAAAATATTTTTAAAGATATTGCTTCAAAATTCGGTAATGAACATGCAGATATCAGTGTTACAAGTGAAAAGATTAAATCTGGAAGAAATAATCCAATTCCGCATTTAGGAATAACATTTGACAAAGCAAAAAGAGAAGCAGTTGTTACTGTGTATTTGGTTGGAGTAGATGCTAGAGGAAGGGTTATTGACGGAACTCAATCTGGACCACTAGAATATAAAATTAAAGTTCCAGATAAGTATTTTTCAGCAATAACAAGAGTTGAAACACCAACAGAAGGTTCTACATCTTCAAATAGTGGAACTGGAACAACTCACAATCCAGAAGCTAGTGGAACACCAAACGCTTCTTCTCCTCAGGGTGGTTCATCTGCTGGTGGAACATCAAATACAGCTGGATCAGAATCTGCTAATATGACCAATCCGCCTTCTAGAACTAATGCTCCAGAAACAGTTTCGCCTGAAAGACCACAAAGCGATTCACCTGCACACTCATCATCAAATGGAAATGGGTCTACTGGAATGACAGAGGGTACTGAAAAACCTAAAGCATCTATGGATACAATGTCTGGAAATAGTGTTGGTGAGTCAGCTACAAGTAATCCGAGCGCATCAAATGGTGGATCAAATAATATGACAGATAAAGAAGGTCATGCGCAACCAAATGATTCAAGTTCTGGAAGAACTGATTCAACTATGAACGCTAATGCAGGAGGCGAAAGAAATCATGCAGCGCCATCTGCAGGTAGTGGAACAGAAGCGGCTGATACACCACATGCTGAACCTTTAAGATCTAGTGGTGAAACAGAAACTGATGAGAGAAAAGATGCATTCATGCTTATAGAAGCATATAGTAATGATGATTTTAATGCTTGATACAATAGTGATAAAGCCTATAAGAAATATGCTAAGCCTGCTGGGGGGGGGCAAACAACCTAAAGACCCTAACTTTGAAAATGAAAATCAAGGAATGCCAGTAATTGAGTTACAACTTTATGATAATAAATACTGAAGACTACAAGGTTCAGGAAACTATAAACCTGATAATAAAAATATTGGTATTACACTAAAAAATGAAAAATTAAATGAAAAAATTAAATTCGATTTACCAACTAAATTAACGGAGTCAAATAGTGGCAAGAGAAAAAGAAAAATATTAAGTGGTGTTGTATTTGATAAAGCAGAAAAAACTTGAACTATTCATTACTCATTTAGTGATGCACCAGAGAAAAAATATACTCAAAAAATTAAACTAGTTTCAGCATAAAAACTATAAAAACAACAGAAATTATTTATAAAATCACTTTTTATAAATAATTTTTATTTTAAAATATTAGAACTATGAATAATACTAACAAAAAACAGTTTGAAGCTATTGTTATTGGTGGTGGACACGCAGGTGTTGAAGCTACTTTTGCATTAGCAAATAAAGGTCATAAAGTTGCTCTTGTTTCGTTTGATTTAAGTAGATTAGCGATGATGCCATGTAACCCATCAATTGGTGGACCAGCAAAAGGAATTATTACCAGAGAAATTGATGCTTTAGGTGGAGTTCAAGGATATTTTTCTGATTTAGCAATGATTCAAATTAAAGTATTAAATGAATCAAAAGGTCCTGCAGTTAGAGCTTTAAGAGCTCAAATTGATAAAGATAAGTATTCAGAAATTATTCAAAAAGCTTTAAGTGAACATAAAAACGTTACTTTAATCGAAGGGGTAGCAGAAGAAATTATTGTCGAAAATTGAGTATTTAAGGCGTTAAAATTAGAAAATGGTGATTTACTTGAAGCTAAAGTGTTGGTTATTACAACTGGAACTTACATGAATTCAAGGATTTTACGTGGTAGTGATATCACAATTAGTGGACCTGATAATCAAAAAACTACACCAAAATTATCTCAATCATTAACTAAATTAGGTTTTGAATTACAGAGATTAAAAACCGGAACACCTGCTAGAGTGTTCGCGGATTCAATTGATTTTTCAAAGGTTGAAAAAGAAGAATTAGGCGATTGCGCTTTATCATTCTCAAGTAGATCAAACGTAAAATTAGATCGTCAAATTTCTTGTTACTTAACTTATACAAACGAAGAAACACATAAAATTATTGAACAAAATATCAACCGTTCTGCAATGTATGGTGGATTAATCGAGGGAATAGGTCCTAGATATTGTCCAAGCGTTGAAGATAAAGTTATGCGTTTTAGGGATAAAATTAGACATCAAGTGTTTTTTGAACCTGAAACAGCAGATGGAAGTATTATTTATGTTAATGGTATGTCAACTAGCATGCCTGTTGATGTTCAAGACAAAATGTTAAGAACAATTCCAGGACTTGAAAATTGTAGAGTTCAAAAATGAGGTTATGCAATCGAATATGATGCACTAAACCCATTACAAATTTCACCTTCACTAGAATCTAAAGTTGTTAAAAACATTTTCACAGGTGGCCAAATTAATGGAACTAGTGGTTATGAAGAAGCTGCTGCTCAAGGTTTAATCGCAGGTATTAATGCTGGATTAAAATTAGAAAACAAAGAGCCATTAATTCTAATGCGTGATGAAGCATACATTGGTGTTTTAATTGATGATTTAGTAACCAAAGGTACTAAAGAACCTTATAGAATGCTAACTTCTAGAGCTGAATATAGATTATTATTAAGAAACGATAATCCAGATTTACGTTTATCAAAACATGGTTATGAAGTTGGTTTACTAACAAAAGAACAATATTCATCAGTTCTAAACAAATATAAAATCATTGAAGATAAAATTGCTCAATTAGAAAACGAATACATATCTTCAAAAGATCCAATCGCTATTAAATATGCTATTGTTGGTGGAACTAGTATGGTAAAAGTAGTTGCAAGACCTGAAGTTAATGTAGCTGAAATTATGCCTGATTTTCCTTATGTTAATGAATTAACAACTATTGTTAGATTAGATGGGTATATCAAAAAACAACAATCACAAGCCCAAAAAGTTCTCAAACTAGATACTATGAGAATTCCTGAAGACTTAAATTATGATGATGTTTTAAACATTGCTAGTGAAGCAAAACAAAAACTAAAAGCAATAAACCCTAGAACCATAGGACAAGCTTCTAGAATTAGTGGTATTAACCCAGCTGACGTACAAATGCTAATGTTTCACATTGAAACTAAACGTAAAGAAAAATAATTTATGAAATTAAATATTATAGCTGTTGGTTCATTATCAAAAGAATATCAAGTTCTGTATGATGATTATGCAAAAAAGATTGGTTATTTTGCTAAATTAAACTTAATTGAAATTAAAGAACAAAAAGTAGATAATATTGAACTTAAAAAGCAAAAAGAAACAAAACTGATTTTAGAAAAAATTCCTAAAAATTCCAAAGTGTTTTATCTTTCCTTACAAGGAAAACAATACGATTCAGAATCATTTAAAGACTTATATGTAGATACTGATAATGTAACTTTTATAATTGGTGGATCTAATGGAGTTGATGAAAGTCAATTTGAAAACAAAATTAACTTTTCAAAAATGACTTTTCCACACCAATTATTTAGAGTTATGTTAGTTGAACAAATTTACCGTGGTTTTGCCATTAAAAATAACATTACTTATCACAAATAATCTAGCTTAAATGCTAGATTTTTTAACTTGCGTTAAAGATTCAAGCAACTGCATTATATGTTCCTAACTCTACGATACAAGGAACAGAATGAATATTATTTTGTTGTAGTAATAACATCAATTCATCATTTGAAATTACTCAATAATCATCTAATAACTGATCTAAATTAATGTAATACTGATAAGTTTTATTATGCACATTAGTTGTTAACAAAACTTGTTCTTTAACACTTAAAAGATTTGGGTTTATGTTTTTTAGCAACATTTGTTCATTTTGAAAAACAATGGTTGCATTTTCATTTTTAGGAACTTGATAGTGTAATGCATAATCAACCACAACAAGTGTTCCAATTGCACAAAATAGTCCAACAAAATAGCGAAACTTAAAATATTTTTGAAAGTATTTGGTTAATGTTGATTTCACTACCTACCTCCACTAAATATCTTTTGTTATGACTGATTTCTATTACTATTGTGTTTAAAACAACATCTGTTAACTTTTCTTTAACCAGTAGATATATTACTGGATCTAAATTTTCAAATACTTCATCTAAAATAATGATTTTATAGTCATTTAAGATGATTTTTAAAAGTTTAATAAGTTGTAATTGTCCTTTTGATAAATTACTAATTAAAGTATTGTGAAATACTTGTAAATTAGCCTTGCTTAAAATAGCATTAAAACCATATTGCTTGATTTTGCTATCAAATTCGTCTATATTAGCAATTGATAAATACTCCAAAACACTGATTTTTAAGTCTACTTCATTATTATCTAAATACAAAATTTGCTTTTTAAGGTTAGTGTTTTGATAAATGTCTAATTTAGTATTTAACTCATTCACAATCAAACCACTTTTAGGTTGAATTATTCCACTTATTAGCTTGCAAAAAGTACTTTTGCCAGCTCCATTTTCACCTACTAAATGTAAATTTTGGAATATCTTAAAGTCTTTAATTACAAATTTAAAATTATTTTCATCACCTGTTTCATAAACTAAATCTTGTATTTTTAGTTCTCTAAAATTATGTGGCTCATTTACATAATAATGCTTATCAAAACTAAAAATGTTTAGCATTCGGTTATCGATTCGATGTTGTTCATAAGCTTGAGCCATTGGGATTAAAGATTTAATTGGTTTAGTAAACAAACTCGCTGCAGTCATAAAGAAGATTAGATCTATAATTTCCATTTTAGCATTTCAAATTTGTATCGAACCAATTACAAAAAAGATATAAGAAAAAAACTGTTCAATAAAATCACCTAACTGACTAATTGCATTATTGTGATTGGTATATTTAAAACTATAATTAACATGATCTTTATATTCACTAACCCATTTATTAAAGTAATTTGTTCTTAAAACTACATCATTATTATCTTTAATAATATTAATTAAGTTATCAAAGGTTTGATCCAAACTTAATTGCTGATCTAAAACTTTCCCAGAATGGTCTTTTTGAAAAAGCATCATATATAGTGAAATAAATAAGATTATTCCAACATAAATAGATAAGCCGATTAAAAGTAATACATTAATTTGTGAAATTAAATAACCAGCAAAACCGATTGTAATAATATTAAAACCTAATAGCAACCTAAAAACAGTTTTATGTAGTAAAAACCGATATAATGCTAGCAGCCTATTTTTAATTTCCAAAGTTGATAAGTGTTTTAAAACATAAATATTTTTATATTCCATATATTCAAGAACAGTTTTTAAATCACTGGAGACCCAATAAGTTATGTACTTATTTAAGTAGTTGTTATATAAAATTTTAAAAACAAAATTTAAAAAGCTAACCCATAAAAATAATAGTCCTGTAATAATTAAGTGATCAACTAACTTAAATGGAATGACATTACTTAAGATAAATTTAGAAATAAAAGGAACAGAAGCTACAGCTAATAATTCAACCAAAAGTGTTATAAAATATAAGACTTTTGGTCAAAAGTATGATTGTAATTTAAAACGAATTTTATTTTGTTCGTTCATATAAAAAGATGATTTAATCTCTTGAATCGGACTAAAATTAACTAAAATACCATCAAACTTTTTCTGTAATTCTTCTTTATCAAGTAAAACTTTTCCAAGTTTTGGATTGTATGCAACAAATCCAGTAGCTTTATGTTTTTCCAACAAAACAATATGTTTATTAGCTCCATCTTTAATTACAATTCCAAACGGATATTCACCTTTTTCAATCATTAACAAGCTATTAAAATTAACTTGATAGTAGTCAATTTTAATATTGTGTTTTTGAGCTAACTTTTTAAAAGTAGCTAAATTCGTTCCTTGTTTAGAAATAGCAACACTTTGTTTTAAGGTTTCATATTCAATATCTTTACCTAAATATGCACGACTATAATGTCTAAAAACATGTATCATACAATCGTTTTGATCAATTTGTGTTTCATAGTTCATACATCTAGTTATTAAGATTAAGACAACTTTTAAACTAAAACTAAACTAAAATAATACAAATATATTAAAATCAAGCCGAATTTAATATAATTAAATTACTCAACTTTAATAAGGAGACAAAATGAAAAAAGTTGTTGCATTAGCCAGTGATCACGCTGGATTTGCTCTTAAAGAAAAGTTATGTGATTACGTTCGTTCACTTGGTTATGATACTGTAGATCTAGGACCTACTACTGATGAAAAATCAATCAGTTACGCTGAACAAGGAAAAACATTAGCTGAATATGTTGATTCACGTAAACCTGATTTTGGGATTGGAGTTTGTGGAACTGGTTTAGGTATTTCATATGCTCTAAACAGACATAAAGGAATTAGAGCAGCTAGAGTTACTTCAGTTGAAGATGCTCACTTTGCTAAATTACATAATAATGCAAATGTTTTAGTATTTGGTGGTCGTCAAGTTAGTTTTGAAGAAGCTAAAAAAATGGTCGATGAATATTTAAAAACCGATTTTGAAGGTGGAAGACACCAAGCGAGAATTAATGAATTAGACCAAAATTAATATTGTCCGCAATATTAATTTTTTAATCTATCTAAATATTTAATAAAATTTAAATATGAACCGTAAATTTATACGTTGAAAAAGTTTTATCCTACTATTTATACAAGTAGCTTTTTTAGTCCTTTTATTGACAGGGATTCCACTTCTAATATTACTTGCTGGTCAGGTCTATGCTTTATTATTATCACTAATTATATATGTGGCAAATATTGTCATTTTATTTGTGTTGCATTATCAAATTAGGCCAACATTTACCAAGCAATCATATATGTATTTAATATTATTACTGCCACTTATTGGTCATATTATTTTCATTACTTTTGGACTAATTTTCGTTAATAAACGAGAATTAAAAATTAAAGATGATCCAAAATACAATATTAATACTTATATCGAAAATGGTACTTTAAAACCATTTAAGCTGAAAAAACCAAGCTTTAATAGTGTGGAAAACTTCGAACATGGAAAAGAGATGCCAGCTAATGTACATCTATTTCATGAAGGGTATTGGTTTTATGAAGATGTTATTGATAAATTAAGAAAAGCAACAAAAAGCATTTTGATTGTCTCATATATTATCAAAAATGGTGAAGTTACTCGTGAAATCCTAAACATTATTAAACAAAAAGCTAAAGAAGGCTTACAAATTATGTGGTTAATTGATGACTTTGGTTTAATGCCTAACCAAAGAAGAGTGATTAATAAGCTTAAAAAATATGGTGTAAAAATTAGAATAGTCGGAAAAATTTACTACCCATTTATTAATGGTGCTTCATTTTACAACCGTAATCACCAAAAATTCATTATTATTGATAGTACTTATGTTTATTCAGGTGGAAATAATATTTCAGATGAGTATGCTTCTTTATCTAAAAAATACGGTCATTGAATTGATTTAAATTACTTTGTATCTGGACCTCATGTTAATGTTTATATTTTACATTTTATCAAGCTTTGAAACATCATAGCTCACACTGATGTAGATCCAATGGAATTTTTAAATCTTGAGTTCAATAATAAAGAAACTTATAATGAACAAGCATTATTAGTTAACGATTCACCTTCATTAAATTACTCAACTATTGAACAACACTTAATTAAATTAATTTCTAACGCAAAGGAAAGCATTTTACTTTCTACCCCTTATTTTGCTGTTTCTAAAACCTTTGAAACTACACTGATTTTAGCTTTAAAAAGTGGTGTAAAAGTTACAGTATATATTCCTGGTTTACCTGATAAAAAATTAGTTTATAAAGTTACTGTCAATGAACTAAGAAAATTAATGGATTATGGGTTAGAAGTTATGGTCTACGAAGGTCACTTTTTACACACCAAAGCTGGACTAATTGACGGTAGAATCGGTTGAATTGGTTCAAATAACCTTGATGCTAGAAGTTTTTATTCTCAATACGAATCAATGGATTTAGTAAGTGGAAGTGTAATAAAAGACTTACAAAATATTTTTACTGACTACCATAATAAATGTACGAATTTACGCAATATTCCAGAATTAAACAAAAAACACAACTGATTAGGAAAATTCCTAATTGACTGTACAAAACCTTTAATTTAAAATGAATCCTATCACAGCTAGGATTCATTTTTTACTATTTATGTAGTAAATTCAGTGTTTTAGTTAAGTGTAAACTTTTGTGTAGCAAAAAAGCCTTTAGTACTTTTAAATTTAGTGTGCTTAAACTATTAAGTGAAACTAGTTAGAAGAGATTAAAGTTAATCCCACTTCTATTTTCGAATTTTAGATTTAACAAACTATCAAGCAGCAAATATTTTTGATACAGATTTTATCATCTGAAAAAACTTAAATAATTGCAATTTTTATAAACAGAAAATTATAAGCTTAGACAAAAATAAAACACTAATGTGGTAAAATTAAAATAGGTTATAAATCATAGATTTATATATTTTTTAGTTTTTGGAGGAATATGAAGTTATCAATAATTTCTGTTGTAGGTAATTCACCAAGAGATATCGAATGATATCTAACTGATTTAAAAGAGCAGGATACAAATGATTTTGAAGTAATTTTATGTATCAATAAAAATTCAGTTTCTAAAGAAATCTATAACATCATTCAAAAGTTTATGCCATTTTTTGACAAGAGATTACAAGTGGTATACAACACAAAAATTAACAACTTTCAGCATAACTTACTAAGCGGCTTTAGATTCGCTAAAGGTGATTATGTAACCGTAATTAATTCAGATGTTACACTTAAAAAATGATATGTAAGTAAAACTATTGAAGCTGCTGAAAGACACAATGTTGATATTTTAGAATTTAAACCTAGAATCGTTGGTTCAATTCGTTTTAAACCTGCAGCCAGATTAAAACATGATTTTGAATATGAAATTCAAAATTCACCAGAAGTTATTGCTTATTCATTCCCATTCATTTTTAACAAGGTGTTTAAAAAACAGCTAGTTAAGAAAATGATTGACGTTGTTCCTTTATACACAAATGATTCGAAAATGTGTTTATTTATCAACTATCTATTACTAATTAATGCTAAAAAATACAAATACCTAGATTATCGTATTTGAAGAGAATATTTTGGTTCAGATATTTGATTCAATTCAAAACATTTCAATGATACCTTCAATTACCTTGAGGATTTAGTCGTAAAAAACAATTGCAAACTAATTCAAGAACTAAAATATGCAAGATATTACTTCATTAAATTGCTTTTAAGCGGTTTCCTTTTTGAAAGTACATTTTTATCGAAAAACTTCAAATACTTTGGAAAAAAAGACATTATTGAAAAACGTAGTGAATTATTAAAACAAAAACAAATTGAATTAGTTATGAAAATTGAAAATTCAAGTGATTTTGCTGCTTTTTTAGATACTAATTTTTACATGTTAAAAAACAATGACGAAGTTCATAGTTTAAAAACTCCAATTGAGAAACTAATAAAACACGGCTTCTTGCACGAAATTCAATAATATGCTATATAAAAACACAAGCGTAATGAGACGTTTTTTAGCTAATGTAGCTGATTTTGCTATTTTAGCTGGCAGCATTTGATTACTTTTCTACATTGTAGTATTTAAGAATAAAATACTCACGGACAAAAACATTGCTGTTGTTTTTTATACTCCAATTATACTTTGGCTAGTTTGATTAAATTTCTATTTGGTTATTTATCCGATTTGAACCAAAGGGCAAACCTTAATGTATCAACTGTTTCAAATTATGATCATTGATACACAAACTAAACAATTTAGTTATTTGGCAATTCTAAAACGTAATTACTTATTAGCTTTTTATTTGGATTTTATTTTGCTTCTTGCTTTAGTTTTAATTTACCCAAGTGACATTATTGCTTTTGATGCACAAGGAGCTGCAATTCATTTAACCGATAATCAAAACATTCGTTATTTAATTGCTAGTAAATTTATTTATGTTTTTATGACAGTGCTAGCGTTTATTGTGGCTGTAACGCCTTTTGTTATGATTTTTAACAAGAAAAAACTATCACTAATTGACCTAGTTAGTCATACTAGAGTAGTTTATAAAAACATTAGAGTGCTAAATATTGCTGAAGAAATCGTTTTTTATCCGTTTAAAAGTAATCTTAAAAATTATTACTATACCTTCAAAAATAAACAAAATCAAATTACAAATATGTTTGACAAGTAAAGAAAGTGGTACATATGCTTCTAAAGAAGATTGATTTATTAAGTGACTTAAATCCTAATCAACGGTTAGCGGTTGAATATTTTGATACAAATTTACGTGTGATTGCAGGTCCAGGAACTGGAAAAACTAAGGTTATCACACGTAAAATTGCAATGCTTGTTAACGATTTAAATGTAAACCCAGAAAGCATTTTAGCTTTAACTTTTACTAATCGAGCATGCAATGAGATGAAACAAAGGGTTATTAGAAATACTCATCCGCATAAAAACAAGCACATCAAAATACAAACTTTCCACTCATTCTGTTTAAATGTCTTACGTATTTACTACAAAAATATTGGTTATAAAAATAACTTTTCAATTATCGATGATAAAGTAAAAAACAAAATGTTAGGTGAAATTTACGATAACCTAAAAATTCAGCGTCAAGAAATCGAACTAAAAGACGTTGCTTACAAAATTTCATGAGCTAAAACTTATGATTTAGATCCAGCTTATTTAGCTCAAAGATTAAACATTCCAATTGATAGTCATTTAATTAAAATTTATACTAGCTACCAAAATGAACTATACATCAACCAAGCAATGGACTGAGACGATTTAATCACACAAACTAACCGTTTATTCAAAGAAAACCCTGAAATTGCCACTAAATATGGTTCAAAATTCAAATACATTTTAATTGATGAGTTTCAAGATACAACTGATAAAGAATTTGAAATTATTAAATCAATCTTACAAGAGGATACTCACTTTACCATTGTTGGAGACCCAGACCAAACTATTTATCAATGAAGAGGTGCAAATATTCACCTAATTTTAAACTTTGATAAAGAATTTCCAAATTCAAAAACTGTTATCTTAAACCAAAACTACCGTTCAACCCCAAACATTTTAAATGCTGCAACCAAATTTATCAAAAACAATACCATCAGATACAGTAAAGAGTTATTTACTGAAAATCCTAATGGAAGTGAAATTGAGTTTTACTACGGTTTTAGCCCAGAAGCTGAAGCTCGATGAGTTGTTCAAAAAATTAACCAACTTAAAAAAGAAAAGACACAATTAAAAAATATTGCAGTTATGTACCGTTCTAAATATTATTCTAGATCACTTGAAGAAGCGTTACTGCAAAATAATATTAACCATAAAGTATTACACGGAACTAAATTCTTTGATCGTGAAGAAATTAAGACTGCAATTGCTTTCTTATCGGTTTTAGTTGAAAAGCGTGATTTAGCTTTAGAGCAAGTTATTAACATTCCTTCTCGTCAAATTGGTCCAGTGACCTTAAATAAAATCAAGGAATTTGGTCGGATTCAAAAACAAAAAGATTTATATAGAACTTTATTTGAAGACTATCGTGAACTACCAATTGGCACAGACAAAATTCAAAAGTACATTTTCCCATTTTTACAAAAAATTATTATGTACCAAAATGCACTTAAAAAATACAGCATCAGCACTGTATTAGATAAGTTTTTAGAAGAAATTGGATACTACAAATTTATTAATGGAAATGAAAACCTGCGTGGAACTGCTATTGACAACGTTAAAGAGCTAATTAACTCAATTAAAAGTTGAGAACAAGATGATGCTAATAAAAACAAAACAGCTAAAGATTACTTAGATATGGTAGCTGCTTTTACATTAGATGATGATGGTTATGATGACTCAAACTATGTTTCACTTATGACAGCTCACGCATCTAAAGGTTTAGAATTTGATAACGTTTTTATTATTGGGCTTAGTGAGGATATTTTCCCATCGAAAAAATCATTATATAGTCCACTTTATGTTGATGAAGATATGAATACACGTATTATTTCAGCTTTAGAAGAAGAACGTCGTTTAATGTATGTGGCTATTACACGTGCTAAAAAACAATTATTTATTTCCGATTCACGTGGAAAATTAATCGGAACAGATAACAACAAGGTGCCTTCAAGATTTATTGAAGAAATGGGTATTGACCTTGAAAGTACTATTTTATTAAATGATTTTAGCGTAAACAATGTTGATGATGAAGATGCTTTAAGAGCTAACTACGTCCCTGGTGATATAATCAGCCACATTATTTTTGGTGAAGGAAAAGTTTTAGAAGTTTTACAAAACGAAATTATTGTTTACTTTGTTAAAGATAAATCAACCAAAACGCTAAATAAAAATCACACTTCAATTCAAATTATTTCAAATAAATAACTATGACAGATATTATCATTATTTCATCGTTAGTAGCGGCTTTTATTTTAGCTGCACTAATCTTTTCGATTTTACTTTACTATCACTATGTGCGTTCAAGCAGTGGAACAATTTTAGTAAAAATTGACTACAATAACAAGCGTGTGATGCGTTTAAATAGTAAAAATAGGTTCTTATCATCAATTTTTGATGCCAAAAAAGCAAACTTTAATCCTAATCGCTATATCCAATATGCTGGTTTTATAGAGTTTTTTGCACCAGAGTTTGTTTTAAAACTAGAACGCTATTTTGATAATGACTATAATATTCACCCTGAATTTTATAGTGAATTTGAATCAAATAGCAAATTTTGGCATCGCTTAAGTTTTGGGGATAAATTATTTTACTGATATGATCAGCGTAAAAAAATGAAGTTTACTTATGAAATCACAATCAAACATACAGTAAACCAAATTTTTATCGCTGAGATTAAGTGAAATAAATATCCATATGAAGTTTTCTTTGATAACTACAAAACTAAAAAAGATAAAACTATTTATAAAGAATTTCGAAATAATGATAATTTAACTGTGATAGCTTTTTCACTTCGTCCTTTTTACTTTGATCAAAAAGTTAGTGCTTTACAACTTGTGGCATTACTTGAATATTGTGGTATTAACCCACGAAAAGCAAACTTTTTCTATGATGAAGGTATGGTTTGGTTTGTTACAAAAAAACTTTCAAATCGCAACTACGCTAAAGCTCGAAGTAAAATAATTTACATAAACAAAAGTTCAGTTAGCTTAAGATATGTTTTATGTGGAACAATTTTTAATTACAGTCCAGTTAAAACTCAAGAAGATAACGAACTACTTTTAACTAGCATCAAGTACTCACTTTATCATATTCATAATAATTTTAGTAAAGAAGAGAATTGACTAAAATACCTTGATATTCCAGTTAATATTTCATATCAAGATGATTTTAAGGACTTTAAAAATAGGCTTGAAACTTTCTTATCGCAACTAAACGAATATTCACGCTTTAATATTGATCTAACTTATATTATTAAATATTTTGATGAAAAACCAAGTAAACTAAAAATCATTAAAATGGTTAATAAAGATAATAACGAATGAAGCTGAAACAAATTTTTTGAAAAAGTTCCTTATTTAAGTTATATCTATGAAAATGCAAGTATTACAAATTTACCTAAAATACTACAAGAAAATAATTTTGCTAATGAATTTGATATTAAAAGTTCAATCATTAAAGTTTCTCAAGAAGTGTATTTAAAACAAACTATTAATTTAGCTTCTAATGCTTTTCCGGTCTTTTTAATTTATGCTTATAAAGGTTTATTTGACTATAAATTACTAACTCAAAAGATCGAAAATGATTATCAAAAAGGTATTGCTACTGCTTTATATATTGAACATATTGATACTAGAACAATCAATCTAATTAAAAATACCAAAATTCGAGCAGCTGTAATTAGTCATAAAATCGCAAGCAATCTAAATGATATGAGCACTTTTTATGATTGTGCTAACATTTTCAAAGTTATCAAACTCAACGAAGGTTATTTAATCTATGAAAACCCACCAGCTCATTTAGATCAGTTAGTAATTAATGAAGCTGGAGTTCATATTTCATATACTTTGCATAACGAAACTAACCAAAAAAGCAAGTAATAAATGCGTGGCCACGCATTTTTTTGTATAAAAAAATCTAGCAAGGCTAGACACTGGCGGGAGTTGCAGGATTCGAACCCACACAAACAGTTTTGGAGACTGCAGCACTACCGTTATACTAAACTCCCAGTGCTACAATTATACTAAAACTAATTAGAATTTTAGTTTTAGTATCTAGGTTATTTAAAAAGACTAATTTACACACTAATTAGGTGCATGATTAGTGCTTTTTTAATATCTGAAAATGGCACAAATAAAAATTATTTTGATAATAGAAAACTTAATTTTTAATATAATAATATTAATATTGTAGAACCTATATTTTGTCAAAGGAGACGATATGAAAAAAACAATTAACGACTTAAAACTTAAAGGGAAAAAAGTTTTAGTTAGAGTTGATTTTAACGTTCCAGTTAAAGATGGAGTTATTTCTTCAACCAAAAGAATTACAGCTGCTTTACCTACAATTCAAAAAGTTATTGAAGAAGGTGGAAAAGTTATTTTATTATCACACCTAGGTAGAGTTAAATCAAGCGAAGATTTAGAAAGTAAATCATTAAAACCTGTTGCAGTTGAATTAGCAAGACAATTAAGAAAAACAGTTACTTTTGTTAACCAAACAAGAGGTGAAGTTTTAGAACAAACAATTGCACAAATGCAAGAAGGTGACGTGTTATTAATGCAAAACACACGTTATGAAGATTTAAATGATAAAGCTGAAAGCAAAAACAATCCTGAATTAGGTGCTTACTGAGCATCATTAGGTGATGTGTTTATTAATGATGCATTTGGTACAGCTCACCGTGCACATGCTTCAAATGTAGGAATTAGCTCAAACATTGCTGAAAGTGCTTTAGGGTACTTAATGGAAAAAGAAGTTTCTTCATTAAATAAAGCTATCGAAAGCCCAGAACACCCATATGTTGCTATTATTGGTGGTGCTAAAGTTTCAGATAAATTACCAGTATTAGAAAACTTAGTTAAAATCGCTGATAAAATGATTATCGGTGGTGGAATGGCTTATACATTCTTAAAAGCTCAAGGACACAGCATCGGAACAAGTTTAGTTGAAGATGAATATTTAGATTTAGCTAAACAATTCTTAGAAAAATACGGTGAAAAAGTTATTTTACCAGTTGACCACGCTTGTGCTCAAGAATTCGCTGATGTTGAACCTACATACTTTGGTTTAGAAATTGCTGATGGATACATGGGGCTAGATTTAGGACCTGAATCAATGGAGCTATTTGTTAAAGCATTAGAAGGTGCAAAAACTGTTGTTTGAAACGGACCTATGGGTGTAACTGAATTCAAACACTACGAAGCTGGAACACTTGCAGTATGTAAAGCTGTTGCTGATTTAGAAGGATGCTACTCTGTAGTTGGTGGTGGTGATTCTGTTGCTGCTGTTGAAAAACTAGGAATGGAACAAGAATTCTCACACGTATCAACAGGTGGTGGAGCTTCTCTTGAATTATTACAAGGGTTAAAACTTCCAGGTGTTGAAGCAGTTCAAGACAAACCTGCTAACAAAAAGAAATAAGAAATTAAATAATTAATGATTAAGCAGCTTTTGCTGCTTTTTCTATGCTTTTAATAGTAAAATTTAATTATGACTAACGAGCAACTATTAACCAAATTAAAAAATGTACCAAAACAACCAGGTGTGTACTTATGAAAAAACGCTCAAAATGAAGTTATTTATGTCGGCAAATCTAAAAACCTATTTCACCGAATGCACCAGTATTTTGAAGGTTCTATTAACTCATATAAAACCACTAAAATGGTGAGCCAAATCTGTGACTTTGATATTTTCGTAGTAAAAAGCGATAAAGAAGCTTATATTTTAGAACGAAACTATATTGAAACTTATAATCCTAAATACAACTTACAACTTTTAGATGACAAACGCTATCCATACTTAAATATTAGTTTTAATAACAATTTATACATTAAAAGTACTTTTAGAATTACTAAATCAACGCCAAATAACTTTTATTTTGGTCCATTTACACGTAGAAGTAATTTAAGAGAATTGGTTCACATTTTGCAACGATTATTTTTATACAAAAATGGTTTACCAATTCTAAATGAAACACCTGAGTTTTGGAAAAATAAGTTTGAAGCTGTCATTGAAACTTTAAAACTAAAAAATAGTGACATTTTAAAGCAAATTCATCAAAAAATGCTTGATGCTTCTGATAACTTAAACTTTGAATTAGCTTTAGAGTACAAAAAAGCCTTAAATGTCTTAAATGAGTTAAAAGAAAGACAAATTAGCGAATTAACTAACTTTAAAAACATTGATGTTTTCTCATTTAAGGAAAAAGATAATTATTTATTTATCCTAATAGTTGTTTATCGTTTTGGGGTGCAAATTTCACACTTTAGTTTTGATTTGCAACTTGTTGATAATTTAATACACACCATCGATTCATTTATTGAGCAATACTATGAATTTAATGAAATACCTGATACTATCGTATTAAACAGTGAATTTCAAGGTAATGATTTTAATAGTTTATTTGCGAACAAAATTGTATATCCCAAAATAGGTATCTTAAAACAATTAATTATGCAAGCTGATCAAAATAATATTATTAATCAATCGTTAATTGATCAATATAAACTTAAAGAAGAATTAAATGTAGCTTTTTGAGACGAAATGCGTAGTATTTTCGGTGAAAATGTTTACAATCAAACAATTTATTTATTTGATAACTCAACCATTAACAATCAAATACCAAGTGGAGTAGCTGTTGCATATCGACAAGGAAAAGAAGCTAAAAGTTTATATCGAAAATTCAATCATACGCAGTACTTTGAAAAACTTAAAGGTCAAGGTGATGTGCAGCTGATGTATTTAACTGCTACTAGGTTTTTTTACAGTGATAAAAATATTTTAAGTGATGGTGATATCATTATATGTGATGGTGGTTTTGCACAAATCCAACAAGTTTTATACGCTTTAAAAGAAAACCAAATTAGTACAAAAATTCAAGTGTTTGGATTAGTAAAGGATGATAAACATCGTACTAGAAAATTGGTTAATAAAGGCGGAATTGAAATTAATGTTAGCAAATTAGTCTTTAACTTTTTAGCTCGTATGCAAGTTGAAGTGAATCGTTTTGCTAAAAGTTTTATGCGAAAAAGACATACTAAAAGTAATTTTAGTTCACAACTACAACAAATTAAAGGAATCGGTTTAAGCACTGAACAAAAACTGCTGGCAACTTTTGAAACCTATTCAAATATTTATAATGCTAGCGAAGAAGAATTGGCCAAAGTAGTAGGTAAAAAAGTGGCTAAAAACATTAAAGAAAGTATCAAAAACTAGTAACAAAAAAATAGACATAGATTAGCTATGTCTATTTTTTTATTAAAACTTAATGTGGCATTCAACTGTTGGATTTTTATCACTGTAATCTTGATGGTATTCTTCAGCTAAATAGTAGTTTTGGAGTGGCAAAACTTCTGTTACTACTTTTTTGTTATAGTTAGCTTGAAGTTTTTCAATTGTTTTTAAAATAACTTCCTTATCGCTTTCGATTTCATAATAAATTCCATTACGGTATTGAGTTCCGTGGTCTGGACCTTGGAAATTTAGCGCTGTTGGATCAATTACTTTAAATAAAGTTTTGATGATTTGTTCTAAACTAATTTGGTCTTCATAGTAGTATACTTCTACCATTTCAGCTGCATTAGTTTCACCTGTACAAACTAGTTTGTAACTAGGGTTTTCTACTTTTGAATTTCCATAGCCAACTGTAGTAAATCTAATACCTTGGATTGTTTTAAAGTATCCTTGCACACCTCAAAAACAACCACCTGCTAGATAAATTCTTTTCATAATTATTCCTCTAATCCTCTAAAAATAAAAATCATAGCTATAGAAATAGCTATGCTAAAAATCAATTATTTTTGTGATTTTTTTTCAAGACGTTTGTTGAATTTATCAATTCTACCTGTTGCTTTAGCTTGAGTTCTGCTTCCTGTGTAAACAGGGTGGCAACCTGAACATACGTCTACTGTAAAACTTTTACGTGTTGAGTGAAATTTGAATTCTTTAGAACATGTTGAACATTTAACATTAACTTCATGATAAGCTGGGTGAATATCTTTTTTCATAATTTAATTCTCCAATTTCTAGTTACTATTTTGAGTAGAACTCAACAATCAGTGCATCTTTAATTTCTGTGTGTACTTCTGTTCTTTCAGGAAGTCTATCTAAAGTAACTGTGAAGTCTTTTCTTGTTAATCATGCTGATGGTGTTCTGTTTTCTAAAGCTTCTTTAACTTGTTTGTTGTTTCTTGAAGCTTCTTTTAATTCAATTTTATCCCCTAAAGAAATTGACATTGAGGCAATGTTTGCTTTTTCACCATTCAATGTGAAATGTCCGTGTGATACTAATTGACGAGCTTGTCTTCTTGTTTGTGTGAATCCAGCTCTGTAAACTACTGAATCAAAACGTGATTCTAGTAATTGTAGTAACACTGTACCTGTAACCCCTGGTGTTTTAACAGCTTTTTCAAAAACTCTTCTTAATTGTTTTTCTGTTAAACCGAACATGTATTTAACTTTTTGTTTTTCATATAAGTGTAAACCGTAGTCTGAAAGTTTTACTCTTCTGTTTCCGTGTTGACCTGGTGCGTATTCTCTTTTTCTTCCTTTAGAAAATTCTTTACCTGTTTCTAAAAGAGAGAAACCATAACGACGTGATTTCTTGAACACTGGTCCTGTGTATCTTGACATATTTTCCTCTTTCTGCATATAATAGAGGGATTATTTCCAATTGGGGAAATTTAACTTAATACTTTCAGCCCTTAGCAGCTTGCTTACTAGTAAATTGTTACACAAGTTAAATTTTAATTCCAATCATAATAATCTGCTGTTATTTATGCTTATAAATTTTAACACAATAAGTTTAAATAAAAAGCTATAAATAAATAATTTATAGCCTGTATTTTCAGCGTTTTAGTATTTTAGAATTATTTTCCGAATTTAAAGTGACAAATATCACCATCTTTCATTATGTAGGTTCTACCTTCTTGTCTTAATTTTCCAGCTGCTTTAGCTCCAGCTTCGCCACCATAACTAATGTAGTCATCAAATGAAATAACTTCAGCTTTAATAAATTTTTTCTCAAAGTCAGTATGAATCACCCCAGCACATTTAGGTGCTCCTCAACCTTTATAATACACCCATGCTCTAGCTTCAACTACACCAGCTGTAAAGTAAGTTTCTAAATTTAATAAATCAAATGCTTCACGAGTTAAAACATCTAATCCACTAACTTCAATTCCATACATGTTTAATAATTCCATTTTTTCAGCTTCATCTTGTACTTCAATTAATTCGCTTTCTAATTGAACACAAATTGGTAGTAGTTTTTTGTTTGCTTCTAGTGAATTCTTTAGTGAACTAAATAATGGATCATTTTGGTAATTAGCAAATTGTTCATTGCTTAAGTTTGCTACATAAATAATTGGTTTGAATGTCAATAAATGATACCCCTTGATGTATTTAATTTCATTTTCATCAAGGTCAACTTTTCTAGCAGGAATATTTTGTTCTAGTGCTTGTTTAATTTTGGTTGCAGCAGCTTGTTCTATTAAACCTTCTTTATCACCAGCTTTAGCTTTTTTGGCTACACGATTTAAAACATTATTAATTGTTTCTAAATCAGCTAATAACAATTCATAGTTAATAATTTCTTTATCCCTAACTGGATCTACACTATTAGCCACGTGCATAATATTCTTGTTTTCAAAACATCTAATAACATGAATTATTGCATCAACTTCACGAATATTTGCTAAAAATTTGTTCCCAAGACCTTCACCTTTTGAAGCTCCTTGAACTAATCCAGCAATATCCACAAAATCAAAAGTTGCATAAATGATTTTTTCAGGATTAATTAATTTTGCAATTTGTTGTAAACGTTTATCAACCAATGGAACTGATGAAATATTAGGTTCAATAGTTGTAAAAGCATAGTTACTTGCTTCTACTTGTTTTTTAGTAATCGCACTAAATAGTGTACTTTTTCCAACATTTGGTAATCCGACAATACCAGCTTTTAAAGCCATATTTCCTCCTAGCAATTTAGTTATTATATTTTACAAGATTTTTAATTTTCTCGATAAATAAAGTCTTAAAGCATAAAAAACAAGCACATAAGTGCTTGTGAGTTAATTAGATATCAACAGATGATCTATTTGCTGGTCTTGTATCAGAATCTAATTTCTTAATATAGTTGTAGAAGAAGATACCGTTTGGAATTGGTGTTATTTGTCTAATTCCTGCAACGTTGTTAGGAACTTCTGGACCTATTAATGTATCTAGCATAGCTTGGTCAGTTAGATTATATAATGCTGCAAAGTAGAATGCAGCAGCTAATTTATTTGCATGACCAATAGTGAATCTATCATCATTTTTTAGTTTAGTTGGATCAACTGAGTATCCTGAAATTCTACCTGCTAGTGGATTATCGTTATTTGTAGCTGTATATTTGAAAATTGTACCTTTGCTTGGGTCAACATTTAAGATTTTTTCACTAAATGCATTTGCAAAAGCGTCATATGCTGCTTTAGTTTTTTCGTTTGTAAATAAGAATGGTAGAGGTTTTAAATTTTCTTTTAGATACACAACGGTTGAAGGTGTATTTATAAGTGTTTTCTTATCTGTTGGACTAGCAGTTTCTTCATTAAATTTAAGAGGTTCTCAATATTTTGTAGGTTGTCCTGAAGCGTTAATTGTAATATTGGTATAGTTGTTGAATATTAATTTTCATCTAAAGAATGGATTTAGTGAAAACTTAATAAAATAAACTTCTGGCATTTTAGCCATTAATGCTTTGATTGAGTTTACTGTTTCATCTGAAACAGATGCAGTATTTTCTGAATTATTCGCATTTGCAGGTTCAGCTGCTGTATTAGTAGCTATAGCTGTTCCTGGCTGCATTGGGGCAGCTGCTGAACTTTCATTTGAATTTGATGCTGGTGTATTTGAATTACTTGAACTTGTTTCAGCTATGAATTTTTCTATATTAACAAGCGCTAAAGTTTCAGTTAGTTTATCTTTGTAATCTTTATAAGAATCTTGAGTTAATCATAAGTTTTTATCTAATTCTTCTTTGTAATATGTTGCAATTACTTGGTAAATTGGTAGTAAAAGTTTTGTTTTATCATAGAAATATTTTTCAACTAGTGCTTTAACACCATCGATACCTTCTTGAATTTTAGCCACCGTGTTTGGTACTCTTTTGTCTCTTGGTTCTGACATAAATCCATAGTTTGCAGTTCCGAATTTTTTAAATTCAGTGTTAAATTCATCAAATAATTGAGCATTTTTTCTGTCTGTAATAAATAACGGACCAACAACTGCCTTAATAACTGAATTACTTGTTAAAAGATCGAATTTACCTGATGCATTTTTTGCATATACTTCAATAATATTAACAATCTCTGAAACTCAATTTCTTAATGCAATCAGCTCATAGTATTTCTCAAATAGCTCTTTATGTTCATTGTATTTAGTGATTTGAGCATCAATTTTAGCTTCAGCGGCATCAAATTCTTCTTGTGAACTATCTGCTGTAATTGAATCAAGTGACAAGTAATCATTAATTAATTCATCATTATAAAATGAGTTTGTAAATGATGAAGTTTTTATAAATAGGTCTCTTAATTGTAATGCTTTAGTTACAACTTTTTGTTGTCTAGCGTCTAATTCTTGTTTAGCATGAATAGCAGCTTCTAAGGCTTTTTGAACTTTAGTTAATGCAGCTTGTAATTCTTCTAAACTTTGATTTTCTTTAGCTAATAAACCTTCAGCTTCAGTATAAGCTTCTTCTAGTTTTGTTTTTTCTGCTTCAAATTTGCTATATTTAGCAACTTCATCTGTTTTAGCAGAAATTAGTGTGCTTAAACTAGCTCTAGCATTATCTTCATTAGCTTTTCTTTCAGCTTCCATTCTAGCTTTTTCGGCCTCAGCTTCTCTTGCTAGTCTAGCTCTTTTTTCTTCTTCTGTTTCAGCTTTTGGCTGAGTTTGACTATTAGTTTGGGTAGGATCTTGACACGCTACAACAGTTAAAGGAACTGATGCAGTAAGTGCCGATGAAACTAATAGTAATGTTCTTTTTAATTTCATTTTTCTCCTTTTATTCGTAGATACCTTGTTTTCATTTATTAACTTCTTCTTCTGTTCCTAAAACATAGTGATCATCGTTAATTTTAATTCATTCAGGTTGTATAGTATCGTTATAACCGTGAATTTGTGGATTATAGACATAACCAATTAAACTTCCTTTTGTTCCTTCAATTGATGGAACTGCATCTAGTAAGCTTTTGGTGTAAGGATGAAGTGAATGGTGAGCTATTTCTTTTGTAGAACCTATTTCTAGTAATCTACCTTTGTTCATAACAGCGATTCGATCAGAAATATATTCAACCATTCTTAAGTCGTGAGCGATAAATAAGATTGTTAAATTATATTTTTCTTTTAGGTCGTTAAATATATTAACTACTTGTGCTTGGATTGAAACGTCTAACGCAGAAATGGGCTCATCAGCAATTAACAATTGCGGTCTAAGTACTACAGCACGTGAAATACCAATTCTTTGTTGTTGTCCACCACTAAACTCCAGTGGATAACGACGCATCACACTTTCATCAAGTCCAACGCTTTTTAAAATATCTCTAACTAAAAATCTCTTACATTCTTTTTCTGAAAGTTTGTTTAATTTATCACGCTCAATTTTTTGTTCTTGTAAGTAAGTTAAAGCTTCTAAATCATTATTATCTTCTAAATCTAAAGCTAACTTTACATATAAAGCATCATAAGCTTCATTTTCGTTTGTTGCAATTTTAGTATTTAACTCTGTTAAATATTTAAAGTGGAATTTTGGGTGTGTTTTATGTCTAATAAAGTGTCTATATAGGTATTTTTGAACTTCTTGATCAAAGTTATATAGATAAATTTCTTTAGAGTTTTTAGTATTATCTAACCCTTCAGAAACAACTGATTCAACATTAATATGTGGATTTAGTGAGTTAGCTGGATCTTGGAAAATCATTTGCACTTTATTAACCATAAAGTTTAAGATTTCCTTATACTCTTTTAATTTCTTACCAGTTTTAATTCCTCTTTTTAATTGCTTTGGTAAGGTTTTATCAAGTAATTTGATTTCACCAAAACTATAAGGAACTAGTCCAACTAGTGTTTTACCAATGGTACTTTTACCACTACCACTTTCACCAACTAGTCCTAAAACTTCACCACTATAGATGTTTAAGTTAAAGTCATTTACAGCTCTAAATGCTTTAGTTCCTCTTCCGTAAGTAATATCAACATTTCTTAAAGAAACTAGAATCTCTTCTCCGTTTTTTGGAGTTAACATTTCTTTAGTTCCTTTTAATGGTTCTCTTAGATAGTATTTTTTACCAAAAATAGTTTTTTTAGTTTCAATATATGCAGCCATAATTATTTAGCTTTATAAACAACTTTTGTGCTACCATCTTTTACACTAGTAGCTATAACTTGCTTGATTTGGTTTTTAGCTAAATACTCCTTTCACATTTTTTGTATTAAGTGAGGTGGTTGATATTTTGGTGCATTAACATCTAATAAAGCAGATTTAACACGGTGAGTTTCACTTACATAATAAAAACCAGGTTCTTCAACAAAATCATTACTTAAAGCGTAGTTATTTCTAGGAGCGAATGCATCTCCGACAATATTATTTAAGTTAGCAGGAACACTACCACGAATAGTTTCTAATCTTTCACCATTATTTAAATCAGGCATTGATAAAATTAATCCTCAAGTATAAGGGTGTTGTGGGAAACCTAAAATTTCTCTAGCAGTTCCTTCTTCAATAATTTGTCCAGCATACATAATAGAAATGTAATCACTAATTGAAGCTACTACACCTAAGTCGTGAGTAATGAAAACAATTGATAACTTAAGTTTTTCTTGTAAATCTTTAATAACATCTAAAACTAATGCTTGCACAGTTGGGTCTAGCGCAGTGGTTGGCTCATCCATAACTAAAATTTTAGGTTCAAGTGTAACAATAGCAGCAATAACTACACGCTGAATCATACCCCCACTCATTTCATGTGGATATAAGTTCATTACAGCTTCTGGATCATTAATTTTAGTTAGTTTTAAGTATTCTATGGCCCTATCGTATGCTTCTTTTTTAGTTTTAACTACTTTATTAATTAGCATACCTTCCATAATTTGTTTACCAACTTTCATAGTTGGATTTAAAGTTGACATAGGGTTTTGAAATACTGCTGATACGATTTTTCCACGGTATTGAGAGTTTTCTCAATTTCTAAAGCTAAATTTTTCAACATTATTGTTGTATAGTTTAACTTCACCTTTATCAATAACAGCATTATCTCCAGTTAGTCCGTATAAAAGTGAGGTAATAACACTTTTACCACTACCACTTTCTCCGATGATAGCGTGTACTTTTCCTTCATAGATTTTAATACTTGGTCCACGTAGGACTAAGTTTTTTTCACCTGGACGAGCTGGGTTAGTAAATGATAAGTAAATATCATTAATTTCAGCAGCTATTTTTAATTTTTCACCAGTTGAAAATTCTTGATATTGGACATCTTTGTAAAATTCATCTCAATCAAAGTTTTGTCTTTGATTTCTTAAAAATGGAATAAATCTTTTAACTCTTTGTAAGAAGCTACTTTTAGCTTTATTAGTTTCTAAATTAGCTTTTTTCATATAGCTCCTTTTATTTTTGTCTTCTTAAAGCATCTTGAATGCTTGATCCAATAAATTGCACACAAGTAGTAATTGTAACTAAGAAGAATGCTGGCACAAAAACATATCTTAAGTATGTTGGGAATAGTTTTTGTCCTTCTGAAATTAAGTTCCCTAAGGTTGGAACATCATCGATTGCTAGTCCAATAAATGCTAGTGAAGTTTCACTTAAAATAACACCAGGAATAGTAAAAACTAATTGTGTAATTAAAATTGGAATAATTACAGGTACATAGTTTTTTAAGATTTTATAAGTTGGAGTTCCTAGCACTTTTGAGGCTGCTACTCATTCAAAGTTTCTCGCACGTTTTACCTGTGCTCTAATTTGGTTAGCCATACCGATTCAACCAGTCATTGATAAGGTTAAAGCAATAACTCAGAAGCTTGGACTTAGAATAATGGTTAATAAAATCAAGATGATAATGTTAGGTACAACTGAAATAACTTTAATTACAAAAGTCATAACTCTATCAAATCTCTCAAATTGTCCCATCATAATTCCAATAGCTAAACCAATCATAATTTCGATAGTTGTAACAACTAACGATAAAGCTAGTGAGTATCTAAGACCTCACCATAATCTAGCTCAAAGATCTCTACCAACTGCATCAGTACCTAAAATATGATGAATTCCATTGTTATCATATTCGTTAAATGTTAAGTTTTTAGACATAACATTTGAAATTGTAGGATCAGGAGTAGTAAATGGCACGATAATAGCTAACGATACAATTAAAAATAAAGTAACTAAACCAAATACTCCAAAAAAACTTCTTGAATAACGGTGAATAAATTCTTTAAATAAGCTAGTTTGTGGACTTAAGTGTTGAGATTCGTTGTACTCAAAAGCATCTCCAATAATTTGTCATGCTTTGTGGTTAAATGGTGATACAAAAGCGTTTGGGTGTGGGCTATCGCTATATTTTTGATTAGTTTGTTCTTGAGCTTGAAGTTTGTAATAACGCTGTAAAAATCAGTTTCAAACTTTTTGTTTAAACTTTTGCATTACGCACCTCTCCTTCTAACTCTTGGATCGATAGCTTCATAAAGAATATCTCTTGTTGCAAATGAAAGTGTAGTAAGTAGTGAGAAAATTACCACGATAAATAAAATAACATTATAGTCTTTTGACTGAATTGCTTGTAGTAATGTTGCTCCTCCACCAGGGATGAAGAAGATTTGTTCAATAAACACACTACCAATAAAAGAACCAAAAATAACAGCTGGTAAGAAAGTAGCGATTGGGAATAAAGCTGGTTTTAGTGCATGTTTTCACACAAAACGGTTTTTAGTTACACCTTTTAAGTAAGCAAATTTGGCATGAACTGAGTGTAGTTCACGGTTTAATTCAGTACGGATGTACTTAATGTAAACAATAATACTTCCAAGTGATAAAGCTAAACCAGGTAGGATGTATGATAGGAAGTTTCTTTGGTCAAAGATATATGGCAATCCAATTAAACGGCCTATAAAGACTAGTAGTAAAGCAAAAACAATTGATGGAATAGAAGAAAAGATACTTACGATAACACTTGAAACAACATCTACTACACCACCTGGGTTTTTACCAACCCATACACCAATTGAAATTCCGAGCACAATAGTTAAAACCACACTAAAAATTCCAACTAAAAATGACATATAGAAACGCTCTCAAATAAAAGCATTAATTTCTTGACGTGGAAATAGTGATAGTGAAATACCAAAATCCCCACTAAATAGGTTTTTTAGGTAAATAAAGTACCTTTGAATTAATGGTAAATCTAAATTATATTGAGCTTCAATAGCTTTTCTTAATTCTGAATCTTTAATTTGGCTTGTTAAAGTAGTTGAACCAGGAATGATATTAATTAAAAAGAAAGTAATTGAAATAGCAATAAGTCCGATGATTAGAAACTCTAGTAATGTAGTGATAAATCTAGTTGTACTTTGTAAAAATGGCGAGTTAATTGATGTTAACTTTTCAATAAAACTTTTATCTTCGTTTCTCTTGTTACTAAAAATTATTTTATTATCGCTAATTATATATTTTGGTTGTTTTTGTTTCATTAACCTACTCCATTTCCGATATTTGTAGGAAGTCCTGGTCTTGGTGGTCTAGTGATATCATAAGCGTATTGAAGGTCGAAAGTATATAGTGATGAAACACCTCCTACTTTACTTACTTCTCAGTTAGTATCAACTTCCATAAGTGGTGCAACAGGAGCTGCATCACGTAAGATTTTTTCAAAAGTTCCAATTAAAGAATAAATATAGTCTTGTGCTCAACCTTGTTTTGCTTCTTCAGTTGTAAAGTTTCCTGAGAAAAACGAACTTAAACGGTCTGAATATTGTTGCACTGATTCATCATTTTTTTGTAGTGATAAATCAATAGCTTTACTTCATAAGTCTAATTCTTTAGCTTCAGTATTTCCATTTGCATCTTGTTTATTGATTTTAATATTTGGTTCAATTAATCTAGCTCTAGTTTCACTAGTATGAGTTAAAAAGTCTTCTAAAGTATACTTATCAACAAAAATATTAACTGTAGCTTGTTCTAATTTAGCACGCTTAATATTTGGGTTTTTAGCAATTAAATAATATAGAAGATTTTTAGCCATTTGTTCACTTGCGTAGTTGTTTTTGTCTTTTTTAAGCTCACCTAAAATAAAGTTAATGTTTTTGTTTACAAATGTAACAATAGCTACTAAATCATTTTCATTTTGTTTTTGAGCTGCTATTGCTTTTTCAAATTGGCTATTTAATTCAGCGTTTTGGTTAATTATGTTTCTAATTGCATCCACTTGTGTTTTAGTTGCATTCTCATATGAACCACCATATAGTTTATCAACTAATAATTTGACAAAGTAATCAGCATAAATAAATCCACCACTAGGATTATCTTTGAATCCGAATGTAATTCCATCAATTTGATTTAACCCATCACGTCTAAAGAATGCTGATATATAGTCTTGTGGTGCGTTTCCACCGATTTTATCATAGTTTTGGTACACGAAGTCAAATTGTCCTTCTTCATAAAATGAAGCAAACACTTGATCTGGTAGACTCTTAATTTCAACTTGAATAAATCCACCACTCATGTATTCGATTTTTTCTTTTAAGAATAATCCAGCTTTTCTTTGTTCATCACTTGAGTTATTTAAGTATCTTAAAGTAATACCTTGAACATTTGGGTGTGATTTTTTGAACTGATTTAAGTAGAATTTAGCGGTATTTAAGTCATAAAGGTTATCGTGACGTACTGTTTTTTCAAAGTTATATGACTTAGCTAAGTGTAATAAGAAATCGTAGTTAATTAGTGGATAAGAAACGAATTTATTTGGCGCTTTTGGATCTGGAACTAAAGTTCCTGTTTCTTTGTTGTTAAAAAACATTTCTAGGTTTCTACCGTCAAATGTTTTATACTGACCAAAAGCAGTTCAAATATTAACTGGGAATGAGAATTCTCAACCTACGTATCTTAACATTTCTTCACGGTTTAACGCGTAATAAATTGCGTTTCTGATGTTTTGATCTTGGATGTAGCTATTTCCGTTACTTTCTTTATCTAGATTAAATCCTAGTCCAATAGTTCCATAACCTGTATTTTTCTTTAAGTACTTACGTGTAGTAGCACTTGATCAAAATTGGTTAATTTTAGTTCCTGGAACTTGTGCTTGAGAAATGATGTTATCTTCAAAGAAAATAGTGTTAATGTTAGGGTCGGTTGTAAATAAAATCTTAATTGTATTTGGAATAACATTATCTACATTGTAGTAATCTTTGTTTTTTAATAGATACATATATCCTTGAGGACCTAAAATAAAACGTTCTTTATCTAGTAAAAATGGACCAGTAGTTAAGAAATTATCTTTATTAATTCCGTAGTTTAAGATTCCACCAGCTTCAGTTTCAACATATTTACGGTTAATTGGGAATAACTGCATTAAAACATGAGTTAATAAGAAACTTAAATCTGGGGTTTTATTTTCGTTGAAAATAGCAGTAAATCCATACTTATTGTATGAAAGTTGTCTAGCACTAGTTTCTAAGCTACTTGGTAGTTCTGTAACGTTATTTTTTGTAACACTAAAAGTTTGATAAGGATTTACAAAAACATTTTTAACTAGCATAATTTCAACTACTGTACCATTTTTATTTAGTAGTTTAAATGGTTGAATTTTCTTATCTAAGCTAAAGTTTGGATTTAATTCTAAACTGTTACTTACTTCTTCATTAGAATAATCTAAAAAGTATTGTCCAGTGTATAAACCAAATTTTAAAGCAGCCTCTTTTATATTATTTACTTGTTCTAAATCGCTTTGGTCTTCTTTTTGACTATCTCATACGCTTGCGTATGGGTTTTGTACATAACCAACTAGAGAATTAAATTGTTTAGATAAGCTTTCGACTAAATCTTTAGTTTCTTCAGTTGCAACTAATGAGGTTAAAAAGTTAGCTGCATTAGTTAAACTTTCTTTATAAATGTTGCTATATGCTTTAACTAAAGCACTGAAGTTTTCGTCATTTTCGGTTGAAAAGTAAGTTTCAAATTTACTTGCAAAATTACTAAAACTAGCATCATTAAACCCTAGTTTAACTAATTCCTTTGCGTGTGATACTAAAAATTCATCTTTTTTAGTTATATATTCGTGTCTTCCTCATGGGTTTTTGTAAAACTTACCATGTTGTTTGTTGTATTCAACTTGGGCATTAATAAATTCTTCAGCATTTCTAAAAGCCATTTTCTTGATTTGGTCGAATTTTTCAGATCCATTATTGTAATCTAAAATGTATTCAATGTAATCACGTATGTCTTGTGCTGAAACAATATCACCGTTGCTTCAGACGTTTTTACCTTCATTTACAAAGCCAGTTACAGCCATATAGTTATTGGTGTTTTTAGGGTTATGGAACGCATAAACTGATGCACCTTTTTTAACGTCATCACCGACACTATTTTTACCTAATCCACCGTAAATACTAAAATCGTGAAGTCCGTATGAGCTTCCTTGCACATTACCAAATCCGCCTTCGCTATTTAAACTTGAAGTTGAATTTGGATCATTTGGATTTTTCTTGGTGCTATTAAAGAAAGCGTCAAAATTTGATGAATCTTTAGATCTTCTAGTATCTACTAATACGAAATTGTATTTTTGAGGCACTAATAATGATTTTAAATCTTCATTTGGTCCATTTTTTAAGAAAACTTCAACTAAAGCTGGTGTTACCTTATTCATTGAATTTCTTAACACATAATTTAAGTTATTAATAGGTTCAGAAGCTAAACCTAAATCATAATCAATAATGTTATTTGTTTGCTCTAAAGTAGTTTGTTCTTTAGTTGTTTGACAAGCAACTAATGGCATAATTGCACTAGCACTACCAAAAGCTAAAAAACCTTGCATTAAAATTTTTGATTTTGTTTTCATTTTGCCTCCTTCCTATCCTAGTGTGTTAAATTGATAATCAATTACGATAGTTGCTTTATCAACTACTTTACCGTTTTGATCTTTAATAGTATTTGCAGCTGAAACATTGATTGGTGATTGGCTTACTAATTTACCATTTTCAGCTATTTTTTGTAAACTTCCAGTATTAGCTTTTGCTACAAAATTACCATTTTTATCAACAAATTCAATTGCATAAGCTGATTTTGGTTTTAGTTTCTTTTGATCACGATACTTACCAGCTAGAATGTAATCACTCATTCATGAAATATATCCATAGCTTTCTAAAGTACGTTTTGAATTTTGATCAGCTTGTTTTTCTAATCAGAATAAATTATTAGTATTTTGAATATTAACAGCTAAAGTTTGTACATCGTTTGCATCATCAATATTTGTAAATTTAATAAATAATCCACCGTTATTTACAGCTTTTTTGATTGCATCAGTGTTTTCTAAAAATCCATATAAAGAAATCGCATCTAGTTCTTTATTTCTGTACACACTTGAAATGTTTCTATTTCCAACTCCATAGTTTAATAACTGAGACACAAAGAATGCTTCAGGAACATTTGAAACATAATCAGTTCCATTAAAGTGTTTTAGTCTTCTTTGATTTTGTGGGATTTCAACAGGTGTACCATCATCTTTATAAAGTGGCATATTAATTTTATCTTTTTGGAATCTGTCGCTAAAGTAACCGTTAGATTTAGTTATAAATTGACCAAAGTAGTTTGATTGTCTTTCATTTGTTTGGTCTGAAGTTAGCACATTTTTGTTTAATTTAGCACTAGCTAATCATTCTAAACGAAGTTTAGATGAGATATTTTTTACTTTTTGAGCTACTTCACCTCTTTTTAGAATTGAAGCTTGGATTAACTGTCTGTTAGTGTCAAATTTTTTAGTTACTTCAGAAATTTTGTTAATAATTGCAAATTTTCCTAAACCACTAGTTGCGTTTAATTGTTTGTTTAATTCAACTAATTCATCTTGTAGTTTTCTGTTTTCTGTTCTAACAACTTGTTCATCATTTAAGATTTTTACTCTTTCTAAAAATAGCTCGTTTAAATCTTTTTTCATTTTTTCAGCGTACGGAGCGTATGTATTAGTTAAAGTAGCTACCATTTCACCTTCTAAAATATCTTTGTGTGAGTTTTTTAAATCATTAATAAAGTTAATTTGAGTAGCATCAACTATGTAATCTAAACCAGTAAGTGATTCAGAAACATTATTTAAGTAATTTGGTAAGTTTCCGAAATTATCTCAGTTAGGTACATATGTAGTTTGTACATAATCACGAGTTAAAGTTTCAGCAAATGAGAAAATATAGTCAGTCATTTTATCTTGAATTAATGTTTCAATTCTTGATAAGTTGTAGTTTAAGAAGTCATTTGAAGGTAACCCTGTACCTAAAACTGAATATTCAAAATCGCTTAAAAATCCATTTACATCTTTACCAAAGTTTTTTAGTCAGAAAGTATTACCTAAAAAGTTAAATAAGTCATTTGTATTTAATGATTTAATATCTTCTTGTTCGGTTAATCCTAATTCAATAACAAAACTATCAACTAACTCTTGAAGTTTTTCAATAGTCATAGTTTGCTTTTGAATTCCTTCATCTAAAGCATTATAAGCTTCATTGCTTTCAACATAGTTTTGAGCAAATTTAGGATCTAAAATTGTGATACCAAATTCTTGAGATAAAATAGCTCTATTTTCAATTAAACCGTGAGTTTTAGTTCCATCTGCTTTTGGTTGAGAAACTATACTAAAGTCTTTAACACTTCATAATAAGTTAGAGTTTCTAAATAGTTTTAGAATGTAGTTAGCTAGGTTTTGTTCGCTTTGTATCACTTGTTCAAGTGCTTTTGCTTCTTCTGGTTTATTTTGAGTTTTAGCTGCTTCAATTTTGGTTTGTAGTTTTTGTTTTAGAGTTTCAAAGTTAAATTTAGATTTGGCATAATCGACATCCACATTGTAAATTGGGTTGTTATTTGCATCTACACCACTAAATTTAATTTTTGAATAATCAATAGAAAACATATCAAACATATCTTTTAATGAGTTAAATTTTAATCCATCTAATTTTACGTTCGTAGTTGCATCATTTACCTGAGTAAAGTTGTTAAATGAGCTAATTAAAAGATCATCAATACCTACATTTGTAATATTTCTATTTGCAAGTAAACGGTTAATATCTGAAGGAACTACAACAAAAGTATTTGTTGGTGTATCTGTTGTTAAGTTTGGATTATTTGCATCTAAATATTTAATAAATCTACTTTGACCAGTAAATCCTAAAAATATTGGGAATGTAAATGAAAATGGAGCTTGTCCGTATGGAATTTTTAATTCGTATTGTTCAGCTAAAGCTCTTAAACGTGGAATTCTTTGGCTAGCTAGTTCACTAAAACCTATTTTGGCAAAGTATGGAAATGTGTAAGTTGCACTAAAGTTCGAATCTGCTGCTTTAAAAGCGAATGTAGCGTTAGCTCCTGAAAATGTTCCACCAGTTCTAAAAGCTGGATCTTTAGCATATGTATCATTTGGGTATAGTCTTTTTAAAGCGTCCACTGTAGTTTTAATTTCACTGTCTCTAGAAGCTAAAAAGCTATTAAAACCAATTAATAAGTTTTGAACTTGAGTACTTAATGTATCTGTTTCATTAATTACATTGTATTGGTAGGCGCTACGTTCTTTACCGTTTAAGGTAAAACTATAAAAGTTAGCTTTAGCATCTTTTTCAATTGGGTTTTTTCTTGCTTTAACAACTTCAGCGAATTTAGCTTTATCAACACCTTCTAATAAAGTTGTAAAACTAATACTTGGTTTTCCTGAAATTGAGGTAGCGTTATTATTTCAACCTGAATAGAACTGGTTTGCATCAATTAAGTTTTTAATACTGTCTGTGATAATTTTTACTTGTTCTAAAACATATTTTTCACTTTCAGCGCTTAATTTAGTATTTAACGGAACATTAATTACTGGATTGTTGTTTTTATCTTTGATATAAACTTCTTTGACAACTAGTTGTCCGTCCACTCTTTCGCTTTTAATTACGTCAATTAAAACATCTTCTTTATTTGAAGTGTTTTGATCACCTAAAATGGTAAATTTAATTTTATTTCCCATTCCGTCAGTGATGTTTTCTAAAATGTGTTTTGCTGTAACTTTAACAAACTCATTGCTTTGTTTATTATTGATAGTTTTAATAATACCTCTAATAAATGGGTTTAGAGTTCCTGAGTGTCTATCAAAAGCGTTAGCGATGTATAAATCACCTACACGCACATCTCTTAATTTAGCAGCATTAGCTAATGATTCTTCATCTTGTAAGAAACGACGTTCAGGTTTTTCAATAACAGTAAATGGATCAGCACCTTTATATCCGTTTCCTCAAACTAAAGTATCATTTTCAACGACTTTATTACCTTTTAAAGTTTCGTAAATAAAGTTAATAAATTCACCATTTTTATCTTTGTTATCTAAAGCGTCAACTCTTTCAAAATCAAGTCCGGTACGAGCGAATAAGTAGTTTCTTAAAGCATTTTGGTTGTAGTAACTTTGAATATTAGCTCCACCACGAACGTTTAAAGCACCAACGATAACTGAATCAATTGATTCATTAAGGTTTTGAGAACCTTCAAGTGTATAGTGGTGTCCATATTCATGAGCTCCAACGTATTTTAAGAAGTCTGTTGAAATACCTTCGTAGTTTTCGATAAAAGTATTAAGAATAATTGGAAGACCGATTCTATCTCCATCTGATAGTCCTTTATATGGTCCATCAACTACTTTGAATTCATAAAAACCTTGGTTATTAAGTGTTTTTTGAATATGTGGACCATTTAAGTCTTTAAGTAATTGTGGGTATTTTTGAATAACTTTTTCAACTACACCGTTATATACTTCTGTATAAAGTTGGTAAGTTTGTGATTGTAATTTAGATAGTTTATTTCCGTTTTCATCTACAACATTAGGGTTTCCTGGTGCTGATGCAATAATTAATGGATTAATTTTACCTAAATAACCAGCTGCTAGCTTAAATTCCTCAAAACTATTTAGTTGCTCTTGGTTCATATTTGAAGCAAAACTAATTTGTTTAGTTTTGGTTTTATCAGCACTATTTTCTAAAGTTACATTCAAGTTAAAAATATTGTTATTTTTAACAACTTCCATTTTTGTAATTTTGTATTCAACTAAATTGGCATCATTTGGATTTAGTTTTAGTCTATTAAATGCTTGTGCTTGTGAAGCGTAGTATTTAACTGTGTTATCTTTTTGGTAAACAAAAATGTTTTTGTTTGAATTTTCAGTTAAATAAGCATTTATATCATAAAAATCTAAGAAATTAACAATTGAATTTCTTACAGCATTAGCTAAAGTGTTTTCAGTTGCAATATCATATTGATTACGCACATTTTTAGTTAAGTAAAATTCACTTAAAGCAGGGTTATCGCTTTGAGGTGTGTCTTCGAAATTAATTCCTAACGCTAATTCATCATACTCAATAGCTCTAATTCTTTGTTTTGAAACGCTTTTGATTTTTCTTAATTTTAAGTCACTAAATTTAATTTTGTCAAATAATCCAGCATTTTGGTTTTTGAATTCATTAAATTGTTCTTCAGTTAGATTATTTGGCAATATTAAAGTTGCAAAATATTGCTTAGATGAAGCGTTTACACCTAATTCATCACTAGATTCGTTTACAACTGTGTGAGTGTATGCTTCATCTTTATAAGTTAAAAAGCTCATTCCAACTAGTTTTGAAGGCATTGGTATACCTAAAAAACTTTCGATGTTAAAGTCATCGTCTCTACCTCTAGCACGGTCATTATCTGCATGACGCTCATCACGGTCAAAGTTATAACTTTGACTAAATGAACGTTTTTGGTTGTTTTTAACTGCAGTTGCTAGCGGAATGTTGTTTAGAAACTCTTCTAATGTATCAATACTTACATTGTTTTTAAAAGTGGTATAAGCTAATGAATCAGGTCTAAGTCCAGCACCTCCAGCTTCATTGTATAGTGGAAGTGAACCGAAAAATGCATCAGGATAGAATTTAATTTCACTAGATTCTTTACGATCAGTCGCATGGCTACCTAATGTAATTGAGTTACCATTTTGCACAGCACCTCTAACAATCCGGAATGTATTTAAAGTGATAATGTCTGGTCCATAAGCAACATTGTTCATGAATCACTGTGAGAAATCATAAAACTGTTTTGGTTTTACAGCCAAAACATATTCATTTAAGAAACTAAATGAACCGTATTTAATTTTTAATGCGAATTCTTGGTTGAATCTGTTGAAAAAAGCTGCATAAAACTCATCGAATGTGTACTCTTTATTATTGTCTAAAAATTGAAATTTATCAGTTTGTAAGTTATATTTTCCAGCTAATTTCTTAGTATCACCCACTAATACGACGCTAACATCACCTTTGATTTTGTTATTTTCACTATGTATTTTAGTACTTAGTAATTGGTGATCAATCGGAGCGTATGTCCCTAAAACTTCATCAGAGTTTCTAGCATAACCATACATTGCGCCAATAATTGATCCAGAGGCGACTGTTAGAATACCAAGTGAAATTAGTGATTTACCAAGTATACTCATTGGTTTTTTACTTTTTTTCATAGGCTTCCTTTGTAATTTTTCAAACTCATTTAAGTGTGAAAATTAATAAAAAAAGTGTATAAAGTTTAGAGATACGCAGTATCTTTTATTTTTATACACATTTTGTTGTATTTACTTTTTTGTAAAAGTTAGAAATTAATTAATTATTTTTGAACCATTCCTGCAACTTCAGCAGCAAAGTTTGATTCAACTTTTTCAATACCTTCACCAACTTCGTATCTCACTGATGCAACTAGTTTTGAACCGTGGTTTGATAAGTATTTTTCAACAGTTAAACTATCATCAACAACAAAAGCTTGTTTAGCTAAAACAAATTCTGATAATTGTTTATCTAATCAACCTGTTACAATTTTTTCTTGGATTTGTTGAGGTTTTAATGAGAAGTTAGCAGGTTCTTCAAAACCGGCTTTAATTGCTTCAAGTCTATCAACTGGAATTTCTTCAACTAAAGCAAATTCTGGGTTCATAGCTGATACATGCATTGCTACGTTTCTTGCAGCTTCAGTATTTGAACCTTCAACTGTAACAATCGCAGCAACACGGTTATTGATATGTGTATATACTCCTAAAACTTGACCTTCTTGTGTTTTAACTACTTCAACACGACGTAGTGTAATTTTTTCACCAATTGTAGCTGTTGCATTTACTAATGCTTGCTCAATTGTTTCACCGTTAGCTAATTTAACAGTTAAAGCTTGTTCTAAGTTTTGAGCATCTGAATTTAAGATCGCTTGTGGAACTTCCTTAATTAATGAAATAAACATTTCATTTTTAGCAACGAAGTCTGTTTCTGAGTTAATTTCAACCATAACAGCTTTTTTGTCTGTTCCTAGTGCGCTAACTGCACCTTCTGCAGCAACTCTACCTGCTTTTTTAGCAGCTTTAACGATACCGTTTTCTTTTAATCAGTTAATAGCAGCTTCAATATCATATGATGTAGCTTCTAAAGCTTTTTTACAGTCAATTAAAGCTGAATTTGTTCTTTGTCTTAATTCTTTAATTAATTCTAATTTGTTGTCAGCCATGATTACTCCTATAGGTTTTAATGGTTAGATAATTTTAATAATAAATTATTGATTGTTTGCTCTTTGTTGTGATTCTGGTAACACAATAGCTTCATCATCTTGGTAAGCAAATAATTGTGTTCCACCTTTAGCTTTAGCAATAGCATCAGCTAAAACTGTCATAATTAATGTAATTGATTTTGCTGAATCATCGTTAGCAGGAATACCAAAGTCTAAGAAATCTGGATCAGCGTTTGTATCTAAAATACCAATAACTTTGATTTTCTTTCTTCTAGCTTCTTTAACAGCAATAGCATCTTCATTAGGGTCTGCTACGATCATAACTTGTGGTAAACGTTTCATGTTTTTAATACCATCTAAGTTTTTGTGTAGTTTTTCTAATTCTTTTGTAAAGTTTAAAGCTTCTTTTTTGGTGTAACCTTGGAAGTTTTTAGCAGCTTTAGCTTCTAATTCTTCCATCTTTTTAACACGAGACATAATTGTTTCGTTGTTTGTTAATGTTCCACCTAATCATCTTTCTGAAACATAGAATGAATCTGTTCTTAAAGCAGCTTGTTTAACAGCTTCTCTAGCTTGTTTTTTTGTTCCGACAAAGATAAATGAAGCACCTTTAGCAGCTAATTGGTTTACTAATGAGTAAGCGATTTCTAAAAGTTTTTGTGTTTTGATAGCATCAATTATGTGGCTACCTTTGTTTTTCTTGTTAGGAACAATGTATTCCTTCATTTTTGGGTTTCATGCATGTGTTTTGTGTCCGAAGTACACAGCAGCTTCTAATAATTTATTTTTTGAAACAATTGGTTTTTTTTCTTTAATTAATTGTTTTTCTGACATGTTTTTTTAATTATCCTTTTCTTTAGTTTGTTAGTCAATGTAAATGTTTCGAACGCCTAGCACTTAATAATCAAGCACACCCAAGCGAATTCACATTTACAGTTCATTATTCATATGGAAAAATCTACAAAGATTTATATTCTAATAATAATGATCATTTTATAGAGTTTAGACATTTTACTAGTACACTCAAAACTCTTGTAGTTATTTTATCAGATTTTTAATTTATTAAAAAGATGATTTTGTTAATTTTTAGAATATCGCTTAATAATCAGTGTTTAAGTTAAAAAAGCTATATTTTAAACTTTTGTTTTTATCCTAAACTTAGGTTCACCTGGAAGTAAATCTCTTTCATATGTTATTCTTACGACTTCATACAATACCTTTAAATTTAGTCTATTTGAAGCAAGTGTTTTATCTGTGTTTTATAAAATTCCACTAAACAAATATGATTAAAGCCTGCTTTTGTAGTGCTCCTTATGTTATTAAAAAACTGAACCTCATTTTCGATAAATTACGAAGAATGGGGTTCAGTTATGTTCGTTAACTAAATTACTAACTTTGTTTTTGCACCGGAAATAGTCTTGTGCTGTAGTCTTGTCCGTATATTTTTCTAACTTGTCCTAAATATGAACTAGTTTGATTTGGATATTTAGGTAGTGAGTTAATGTAAGGATATTTAATAAAATCGTATTTTAGCTCTGTACCGTTAATTAAATTATATGCATAAATTAAACGGTAATCTCCTGTTCTGATATCAATATCTTGAACAAATGGAGCTCCAAACCCTAAAAATGTTTCAGGTTGTCCGTTATTTGAAACATTTTCATTATTTGCATTGTTTGCTTCTGGGCTATTTGGAGTTGGAGTGCCGAAGTTTGGTATATTCGGTGGAGTTTGTCTATAACCTGCACCTCATAAAATACCTACTGGTAAACCTTGTTGGTCTAAGATAACACTACCACTAGAACCACCTGAAAGAAGCTCGCCATTATTTAAAACATATGTAACACCATGGTAAGCTAGTGGGGTGTCAGCAAATCTAACTGGTTCATCTAATGAATTATTATCATTTTGAAGTGAAATTTTAATGTAATCTGTAAATTCACTAGAAGCTGCATTTCTCTTATTTTTAGCTACACTTGTTCTTAAAACTGGATGAAACACTTCATTATCATATGGGTATGCTGAAATGTAATATTTAGTGTGGAAAGCATATTTAGGTGTATTTAAATAATATTGAACTTCATTAGATAATTGTCTTTTATCTTCATCACTTCCTTGTGGTTCTTGATCTGTAATTATAGTCTTTCTCTCACCGAAATCGTTTAAACCAACTTTATAGTAGTTGCTTCTAATAATTCCTAAAAAAGCTAGGTTGTTATCTGAATAAGGAAAATCAGGTAATGCATTAATCGTATCGTAAATATTTTCTTTACTTACTAGCTTAAATGAATCATCTAGTGCACCGATCATTCTTTTAACATGATTATTAAAGGCTAAAAGTGAGTTTTTATATCACTCATCAACTAAAATATCAACTTGTCCATTTTTAATATGATTTCTGTTTCTTTCGTCATAATCTCTTATTAAAGTTTCATCATCTTTAACTTCATAATCGTACTCAAATACAGCAAAATCTGTATAGTAATTATCTCAAACCGAAGTGTTATCTTTTTTAATGAAATCTTTGGCAACAAAGATTGATCTTGGTAAGTTATTTGAAAAACCGTTATCTGTAAAAACAGTTCCTGAGTTACCTTCAAATCAATTTAATTTTGTTAATTTATTAAGATTATCAATTTTAACGTTATTGTCAAAATCGGCTGTACTATTAGTTTTTAATGCTAATAATTTCTTGCTAATCTCTTTAGATTTTGTTGTATATTCTTGTGCTTTTTCATCGTCAAATAAGTCATTAACAAATCCAAACGTTACTCCAGCTGTTTTTGGTACATTCGGTTGTTTGTACTCATCTAAATCTTTTTCATTTGATAAGTTAGCGATAACATGAACATTAGTTGCAAAAAACAACTTATATTTATTAGGATTGTCTTGATCTCTATGATAGTCGAGTAATCACGCTGAACCTGAAACTGATTTACGATCACTTAAAACAAATTGAACACTTACAGATCTAGCTGCTGCTTTTGCTAGTTGTTGTTTGTTAGTTAAAGCGTCATATTTAGTGTTATATTGTGATTCGCTATATTTATAAATTTTCTTCAAGTTTTCAAGTGATACATTCATTTCGAATGCAGTTAGATCTGAATAAAGATTTATAAGCATACTATAGCCTACAGTATCATCTAGTCTGCTAATTCATTCTTGTGCATATTGTGGATATTGCTCAATAAAATCTTGAATAGCTTGTGTTACTTTCTTTTCTAATGCTAATGAATTTTCTTCATAATTGTAAATTAAAAGTTTTTTATATTCTTTTTCTAAATCTGAAATTGAATGCGCTGGGTTTACATCATAATCATTTTTTAATGAGTGAATTAATTTAGTTAAAGTATCTCTTTTAATATCAAGTGTTTTTTGTGAAATTAATCCTTCAACACGGTCTTTTGCTAATATAAAACTATCAACATCATTTGATTGTCTTAAGTCTTCAATTGCACTATCATTTATATTAAGTCCAGCTGCTTTAATTAATAATTGTTGTTTGCTTGTTTCTAATCTAACATTTAGATTTGAAACTGATTTCGCTAAAGTTGCTTCAGCTTGACTTAATGAATTAGCAAAATTAGTTAAATTATGTTCTTTAAGTCAGTTTGCAAAGTTCTGAATATTAGTTCTTTGAATACTAATACTATTATTTGTTTTAGCTAATTGAAGCAAAATGAATTCTAGTTTAGAATCGCTAATACCTAATCTATCAATGTTTTGTCTAATATATGATATTGTTTGTTGAATTTCTTGTGATTGTTTTTTAATTTCAAATAAATCTCTTGAAATAGCAATAATTTCATCATTTGCCTTTTTCTGTTCAAAATTTAAGGTTGTCAATGTTGTATTGTTAATTGCTAATTGTGCTGTATTTTCAGCTATTTTGTTGGTAAGATTAGCTCTAAATTGTTCTTTGTTAGCTTTATATTTTTTATATTCTTCTAATAAACTGGTTTTATCTTTGATTTGTAATTCAGTATTTTTTAGAACTTTGACAGCATCAAAAATCGCATTAAGTGCGTTTTCTTTCTTATCGTAAAATTCTGCAAATTCCTTTTTCTTTGCTAAATAAACAGCATCTTTATCTCGAAATTCCTTTAAAGCAGCTTTTAAACCATCGATATCTCGAGGATTAGTTTTACTTAATTTTGTATAGTTATCAAAGGCTGTTCTAACATCTTTTCTAGGTGTAACAAGTGTTTTATCCGCTTCTTCAGCTGCTTTATCAGCTTTTTCTTTTTCAGATTTTAATTCTTCTAGATTAGCTTTTTGTTTTTCTAGTTCTGCTTTTAAAGTTTCTAAAGATGCAGTATTTTCAGCTATTTTTGCATCGATATCAACATTCTCTGAACTATTTTGAATTTTAAGAAGTAACTCTTGATAGCTTTGTAAAATTGAGCCTGTTAATTCTTGTTTAATAAATTCAGGTAAATTAGTTACAAATTTAGATAATTCTTTAGTTTTTTCAGTAATTTGGTTTAAAGAATTATCATATTGATCCTTCAATTGTTTAAGTCTTTCAAAACGCTCGTTTTTTAATTCTTGAATTGCACTGACAAAACTTGAATAACTTGTAACGTGACTAAAATCACGCTCCTTATTCATAAAGAGCTTATTATTGTTAGTTATTAGTTTAAGTAATTTGTTAGCTTTTTCAATATTTTGATTATAAGCTTCAATTTTTGTAGAAAGCTGTGCTAAATAATCATTTAATCCTTGTTCATCTAATTGTTTTAAATCATCTGAAAGTAGATTCAATTCTTTAGGTGCTGTTTGAATTTTTTGATTGATTTGTTCAAGTAATAAACTTTTACGACGTTCTTGCTCTGCTTTTTGTTTATTTAATTCACGAGTTTCTTGTGATTCACAAGAAATTAAAGCAAGTGGAGTTAAAACAGAAAGTGAAATAGGAGCAAATAATTTAAAGTATTTTTTATATTTCATCTGATGCAATCTCCTTCACTTTTTATATATTTAATTTTACTATTTATTAACTATATTTTTGAAAAATCTAGCAGTTAAATGAGATTTTTTGGAAATTTTTCAGGTTTAGGTTTTGTGTTTCTGCATAATTTTATTTCAAAACATATTTTTTAACTTAAAGGTACAAAAAAACCGATCGATATCGGTTTTTTACAATACTAAGATTTAGTTTTGTTGAAGTAGTAAGTTGTAATTTGACTTTGTAATTTGTTATCAACTGGTTGAATAGCTTCGTGTTGAATAACACCTTTAATGTCATTGATTTCGTATAAATTAATAGCGTTTTTATCTTGTCCTTCTAAAATATCCATAAAGTAGTTTCTTGAAACTAATTCATAGTCCACAGTACGAGAAGGAACGTAGTTAACAAACGCAAAGTTATCAAGGTTAAAGTATTTTTCTTCTCCATCAACAAATTGATCTGAATCATTTAAATCAATCATTGAAATTAGTCTAGCTAAAACAAGTGCTGCATATGAAAGTTGTTCTTCTTCACCTTCAGTTTCTTTAACTTTTTCATATAAACCACTAGCAAATTTGTAAGCACCTTCGTCATCTTTTTCAACTAATAATGAGTGTAATGGAACTAAAATATTATCTTGTTTAGTTGCAACAAAGTTAGCTAATTGTGCATTAAGTGCTTTAGCGTTATTGTTGTAAGTTTTGGCTAATTCAACGATTTTTTGAGCGTATTCTTTAACGCTAGCTAAATTATCATTAGCTAAAATAGCTTCAGAAAGTACAATTGGAGAAATATTAATTCTTTCTTCAATGTTACTATCTTCGTTATTTCCTTCTTTTAGTTGTTCGATATGCTCATTTTTTGCTTTAACTCATCTATTGTAAGCTGCTTCGTTTAAGCTTAAGTTTACATATGGATTCATTTTTTGAATAAATGAATTAATTGTTTGCTCTAATTTAGTTTCATCTTTAATGAGTGAACTAAAGTATTTATTAGCAGCAGCTTCAGTTGAAGATAGTGAAGCGTTTAAGTTTCTAGCTTTAAGATCTAATCAGTAGTCTTTTTGAAGCTCTTCATTAAATCTTTGTAATTTATCTAAGGCAGCTTCAGTTTTTAAATCTAAAGTTTGAGCTAAATCAAAATTAGTTTCTTTAGCTTTATCATAAACTAAGTGCATACCTGCAAAAATACTATCACGAGCATGTTTTATGTATTCGACATTGTTACGCTCTACTCTTGCTCTTTGAGCATCACTAATATCTAATCCACCACTTGAAAGTACTAATCCATCAATTAGTAAGATGTTATTGGCTGGTTTTACAGCTCTTAAAGCACCATCACGGCTATAACCTACAACGTTATCTGATCCGTAATATCCATCAATTGCGTCTCCGTTGTACATTAAACCAGCTGTATCAGTATTAGCGTTTGCTCTTCTAAATTCAGCCTTTTCTGCATCAGTGTATTCTTCAAAGTCTTTATCTTTGTATTTAACTGCACTTTTGATTACACGGTTTAAGATTTCTAATCCATCACCGTTAAAGCTAACGTGATTGTCATCTTTTACATCAAATCCAGTTCCATCTTTAATAATTTGAGTAAAGTAGTCAATTAAACGTCTGTAAGTTGTATCTAAAACTTCACCTGTAAATTCACTAGCTGTACGTTTTGCTTCTTGATCATCATTACTTTTTGGTAGTAATCAATAAGAACTTCCATAAAGCATGTTATCTCTAACTGAGTCAGTGATTAAGAATTTTTGGTATCCAGCTTGTCTTAAAGTCTTGAAAATATTAACTAATTCAGTTGGTCCAAGTTCTTTAACATGGTTTTTAACAGCTTCATCGCTTCCGAAGTTAATTGTGTATGGATCTTCTTCTGGATTTTCAAGTAAGTTGGTAGGAATTTTTACTTTATCACCATTGTAAGCTACAACAGCATCTTGAGAAAAGTATGGATAAAAGTACTCTCAAAGTTTATGGTCATTTTGACCTTCGATATACTTTTTACCTTGATTTTGTGCAATTTGACGAGAAATAAATTCGTCATATTTAGATAAGTGATTAAACACTTCAGGTCTTAACGAAAGTTTAACTAAGTTTTCAGTTTTTAGTTTCTTTAAAGCTCTAGTTTTAGCATCATCAGTAGCTAAAATTTGAATTTCTTTAATTGGTTGATCATTTTTACTAAATAAAATACTGTAGTCAATTTTTGCAATTCTACCTTCACCAGCTAATTTAGCAGCTAAATATTCAACTCCAATTCCAGCTACAGCTTTATTGTTAATAATTGCGTTATTAAACTCGTTAATTTCATCAAATGTTTTGTACTCAAAATTTTTGTTTAACTCGTCTAAATTCCCTTTTGAAATATAAGCTTTATAGTTGTAAAAACTAGGCTTAAATGGTTTTTCAATTTTCATTGCCACAGCAGTAGAAACAGCGGCCGTTGCAGCTACTCCAGCTACAGCTGAAAAAAGTATTTTTTTATTAAGACGTTTTTTCATTATGCCACCTTTCTTTTTGCTTTAACCATAGTATAGACAATGTTTCCGATAATGGTAAACACTAATACAATAGAACCTAACACCAAAGCTCAAGGTTCAAATGAACCTTCATATAGTTTACTTCCTAAAGTGCTGGTATTTGAAACAGTTTTGGTAATAATAAAGTCATCAAAACTTAAAACACTAGTAACAACTGCAACCATTACGATTGAAGGAATCATATACACAAAGTATGTTTTAAATCAAGCTCTTAGACTTGAGTATCCTAAGTCTTGTGCAGCTTCGTATAAGTTATTGTTGAATTTTTCACTTCTTGGAAGCATTAGTGAAATACCAAATGGCAGTGCCATAACGGTATGAGCAACAATCAAACGAATAAATCCTTCACTATCAGTTGCTAAAATACCAAAAAAGGCACTAAAAACTAATACTAAACCAATTGCTGTAATGTTATCAGGGTTAATTAAAGGAATTCCTGATGATGATTGTACAAATCTTTTGATAGATTTGTTTCTTTGTCTGTATAAAGTGTAAGAAGTAAGTAAGCTAAGTACAATCACAAAAAAGCTTACTATTGCAGCTAAAAGTACAGTGTTAGCAAAAGTTAAGTCTCTACCTGCATCAAATAAATTAGCAAAGTGTTCAAAAGTAAATGAACCAGGTTGCAATCTTGTTTCAACCTCACCTTTAGGACTTGCTGGGTTAAAACTTAAAACAAATCCAAAAGCTAGTGGAACATAAACTAAAAGTAAAATTAAATAAATATATGAACGTTTTAAGAAGTTACCTAAATTACTCATAGTGTGCTCCTTTCTTGAATTTGAAAATAACTCTTGGAAGGATTAATATTAGTGAGTAAATTCCAACAAAAATTGCTGAAACTACAATAACAAGTACACTACCTGCACTTAAGTCGTATTTGTTTCCTGGGTTAATTTTTGAGTTAATTAAATCCCCAATTAATTTGTTTTGTGATCCATCAGGAAGTAATTTAGCAGAGATAACGAATGTAGTTGCGCTTGCTAGGAAAATCATTCCTAAACCACTTAAAATTGCTTTAGTTCCATATGGAATAATAACTTTAAAAATTGTTTGAAAGTCGTTATACCCTAAGTCGTTTGAAGCTTCAGTAATGTTTTTAGGCATGTCTTTAAATACTGAATATAAAGGCATAACCATAAGTGGTAAGTTTAAGTAAGTTAAACCTAAAATAATGAAAGCTTCATTGTTTAAACTACCTGGATTAGTTGCGAAAATTGCTAAAAATAATCCTTTAATGGAGTAAATTCTAGCAATTGTGAAAATTGCCATTGGAGAAATAATTAAGCTTAGTGCGTAAATTTGAAATACTTTACTTTTTGAAGTTGAAATAAAGTAAGCGTAAGGGAATCCAATAATTAAACAAAGTAAAGCAGAGACGATTCCGATTCATAAACTACGTCCGATAATGCTTCAAGTGTTAAATTCCTTGATAATTTCAGATGAATCGAAATTTTCACCACCAACTAAGCTAAATGCACTAACAACAATTAATACCACTGGTAGGATGATAAATAAAACTGAGATGAAAAAATAAGGAATAAGTAACAATGTCTTTTTACTTAAATGTAATTTTTCACTAATTTTGAAAAGCATCGTTACTGTAGTCTCACTTAGGATCTTTTTTCATTAAGTGAATTGAATCGATTGTTCAACTTAAGTATACTTTTTCATCTATTTCAAAGTGTTTTTCAGTTTCAACATAAACAATATCTTCGTCTTCTGTTTCAACTGTTAGGTAGTTGTAACTACCACGGTATGAAATTTCTCTAACATACCCTTTAATTTTTCCTTTAACAGATTTTGGTTCTGCAACGATATCAATATCTTCTGGACGGATTAATGCATCAACTTCATTTCCGTCTTCGAATTCTTCGAATTCATGAACAGTTTTGAATTCTTTTCCAAGTAATCTAACGTTTCCATTTTTAAGAATTTTAGCATTGTAAATGTTTGAGTCACCGATGAATTTAGCTACTCAAATGTTAACTGGGTAGTCGTAAATATTTCTAGGTGTATCATATTGTTCGATAATTCCACCACGCATAACAGCGATTCTATCTGATAACTCTAATGCTTCATCTTGATCGTGAGTAACAAAAATGAATGTTAGACCTAATTCTTGTTGAACTTGTCTTAATAAAACTTGCATTTTTTGACGAATTTTAGCATCTAGTGCACTTAAAGGTTCGTCTAATAATAAAATTTCTGGTTCAATAACTAAACTTCTAGCTAACGCTACACGTTGTTTCATACCACCACTTAGTTGGTGTATAGCTTTATTTTCATTACCTTCTAAACCAACTAGTTTAATAATGTTTGTAATTTTAGTATCAATTTCTGATTTAGTCATTTTACGTTTGAAGTATCTGTTTTCAAATGCTTCAACTTTTTGATTTACATAGTTTTCTCAATATGAGTACTTAAAATCAGAATCGTCAAGTCAGTTTTGACGTTTTTTGTATTGGTATGTACCAGGTTTTAATGTTTCAAGTTCTTTTTCATATGTTTCTTGAATTTTGTCTAATTGAGCCATTTTTGCTTTAGCTTTTTTAATTCAAGCTTCTTTTTTAGTTTCTAAAAGAGTAATGTGTCTTTCGTTTACATGTTCTTTATTAACTCTTTTTAGTTTTAGTCCAAATGCAATATTTCCGTAAACATTTAAGTTAGGGAATAAAGCGTAATCTTGGAAAATAGTTGATACATTTCTTTTGTATGCTGGTAAGTCTTTAATGTCATATCCGTTGAAATTTAATTCTCCACGTGTAGCTCATTCAAAACCACCAAGTAATCTTAAGATTGTTGTTTTACCTGAACCTGATGGTCCTAATAAGGTAACAAACTCCCCACGTTGAATTGATAAATCAACACTGTGAAGTACAGTTTTACCATCAAACTCTTTAACAACTTCTTTAAGTTCAATAATAGGCTGTCCTGATTTTTTCTTTTTAGCCATCTCTCTCCTTTCTTATATAAATATGCATATCATTGCGTACCTAAAAAAATCATTAAAAATCTGTAAATAGATGCTTGATCTATGCTGCTAGGTAATTTTTAGTGCATATTCGTTTTTATAATTCATATTATAAATAAAAAATCAAAAAACAAGATTTATAAAATCATTATTTTTGAATGTTCTTCATATCTCGACACGTTTACTATAGTGCTGAATATATAGCTTCAAAAGTAAATGATGCGCATAAAAAACACTAAAAAAATTAGATACGAAAAAAAATGCGCATTAAAAATTTTTTTGATTAGTTAAATTTTGAATTAATATGCAAAAATATCGTCAAAATGTATTAAATTTTGAACTGGCCAAGCTAGTCTATAAATGGGGTCAAAATATGTGCTAAAAACTTAAGTAAATAAAAAACACATAGGTTTAATTCCCTATATGTTTAAGTGAAATTTAAGCAAATTTTACTAAAGCTATACCATCTAAATTAGCAAATAAACTTTCAAACTCTTTATAATGATTAGCTGTTAAATTGTTTGGTTCAACAAATAATTTATCTAGCTCTAAATCGTTAAAAGTTAATTGTTTATTAGTTCCATAAAATCAATAAATATTTGGTTCTAAACTTATATCATTAGATTTAATATCGTACACAAATAAAATGTTTTTCGTTAAGCCATGCTTTTCATTATATAAGCAGTAAATTTTATAACTATGATTATCAATTTGTTTAACATACATATCACTAATAGTTAAAAAAGGAGCATTTTTTGCAGCTGGTAATTTTAAAACATTACCATGACTATGACCTGCGTGCGAATTATCATTTTGATATTTATTAATCAAATGTTTAAATAAGCGCGAATGTGTTTTTTCATCACTTAAATCTTTAAAGCTATAAAAATCTGTTGGATAAATTGTTAACCTGTTCAAATTATTCATAACTACAAATGGATAATTAGCTAATACACTATTATATTTAGTTTCTTCTTGGTCAAGAAAACTGTTTTTTAGAGTTTCTAAAACAGATTGAGCATTTTTGTTTTGTTTATCTTTTTGATTAACAATTGTAGTAAACAAGCTTTGATTTACATTTTGCTTTTGTAGTTGACTAAAAAAGTTTTCTTGTTCAGTATCATTTGATTTATTTTCAGATCCGCAAGCTACTAAAGTAAGTGGTAGTATTACAACAGAACTACCAAATAATAATCATTTTTTGTTCATAAGCTCCTTTAATTATATTCCATTATTGTAATATGTTAAAAATGAATTTAGAAAATTAGTGGCTAACCACTAATTTCAATTAAGCAAATTCGCTATTAAATAATGACACCATTTCAGAATCGACTTTCATTCTTCTAATTAATACCATTATTTTTCAATAAAAACCAAATGATTCTTGAATATCTAATACACGAGCCTTGTTGTCTAATTGATTAGTTTGAATCACTCACTTCATGTATCTTTTAAGCTCTCAAGCTGAAATTTTTAAGCATTCGTCGTATTTTTTTAAATAGTCGGCTAATTTTTGATTCTTTTGTTTTTTGTTTTTAATATAGAAAGAAATAATTTTATTTGCAATTTTATGCATTGTTAAGTTATTTAAACCAAAATAAATTGCTTCATATTCACGCACATAGTGCACAAATGATAAATCAAGCGCAGCTTCATCTAATCTTTCTTTATAAATTTTCAGCACCTTAAATTTAACATCTTTTAAAGTTTGATTATGATTTTTTAAATCTAAAACAATCGCTTTAAAAATTTCTGGTGGTTCTTGAGCATCCTCATTTCCTTCACTAAAATGTCAAGCTTTTTGTAAACCGATTTTTCATTTATAAATCATGGAATTTAAATCATAATCTTTTAAGGTATAACTTAATACATATGTATTAGCAGATTGAATCAGAAAAATAGCATGCTTAGCTTGATTGTAGTATTGATTGTTCACTTCAAAATCAGGTAAAAGCCTGATTTTTTCAAGCAAATCACTTGGAATTGTAGTAGTTGTTGATATTAAAGTGGTATAGTTAAAATTGCGCATCAATACCTCCCTTAATTTTTAACATCACTATAATTTTACTCTTTCTCTTGTAAAAACTTAAATTAGTTGCATAATTTCATTTATTTTTTATCTTTTTGCCCTAAAATTTTCATTTTTAGTAAAAAAATTTTTCTATTCAAATCTAACTGATTAAGCTTATATTTATATATAGTAGCATTTTAGCCTTAAAAATGAGCTTAAAAAATAATTTATAAATTTTTTTAAGCCTATATTTTAGAGTTAAAAGTAAAAATAGCACAATTAGTAAAAAATGCTAAAAAATCTAAAAAACATAGCATAGAAAAACTAAAAAGTTATATACTAATTTAGTATATAGAAAGGGAGCTAATGACAAAAAACCATTTTGGAAAAATGGAAGAAATTGCTTTTTGAGTAATTTATTTACCAGTGTGCTTAATTTTTTTAATCATTGGATTATTAGATCAAAAGTTACTTGGGCTCTTTTTTGGGTATGCTAGTGGAGGAATGTTAGCTTACTTTTTTTTCAAGGTAAATATCATCGTTTCAACTTTAGTTTTTAAAGCATCAAATAAGCGGCTAATTTACTTTTTTTACTTATTTAAGATGTTTTTTATAGCTATATTTGTGTTTGCTTTGTTTTATCCAGCGATAAAAATTAATCAACATTTTGCTCCAAACAAAAACCAAATAGATCACATAAGAACAGCTACAATTAACTGAATTACTATTATAGCTGGCTTATCGATTAACTTTTTTGTTTTTGCTTTAGCTGAAATCTTTCGTTTGATTCAGCCAAAACTAAAAACTAAAAAATATAAATATGGAAAGGAGGCTTAGTATGAATGGATTTTCACAAGCGTTAAACAATCCTTGACATCCACAGTTAGTGTCTTTAATTGTTTCAGTATTAGTTATAGTTGTTTTATCTATTACCGTTGCTATTAAGGTCACTAAAGTAAAACCAGATCAAGCACCTAAAGGTATTGCGCAAATTGCTGAAGCGTATGTTGGATTTTTCGATACTCAAATCGAAAATACTGTTGGTAATCACTTTTATCGTGCAAAACCATACATTATTACATTATCAACTTTTATTTTAGTTGGAAACTTTATGTCAGTTTTTGGTTTTGAACCAATTGTAACAAGTTATTCAGTGCCATTTACTTTAGCTTTAGCTAGTTGATTAGGTATTTTTGTATGTGGTGCTATTTATGAAAAATGACATTATTTATTACGTTATTTAAATCCGTTAAAAATTTTGGATACCGTTGGAAAAATTACTCCATTAATTTCACTAAGTATCCGGATCTATGGAAACGTAGTTGGTGGTTCAGTTGTCATCTTCACACTCTATTATTTTGCAGCTGGAATTAAAGTTGGTACATTACCAAATACTCCAAATATTAGTGGAATGATATTTTTAGCCACAATCATTACTCCATTTTTACATTTCTACTTCGACTTATTTGGTTCGACATTGCAAGCTTATGTGTTTACGATGTTAACAATGGTATACTGATTAGTTGAAGTTGAATCTGAAACCAAAGAAAAATCAGACTCAAAAGTTAAAAAAATAGTAAATAAAATATTTTATAAAAATAAATTAGTACAAAATCAAACACAAACTGTGTACTAATTAGGAGGTATATATGGATATTAAAGATGGATTAGTAGCAATTGGTGCTGGATTAGCAGCTATCGGAACAATTGGAACAGGTGTTGGACAAGGTTATGCAGCTGGAAAAGCTGTTGAAGCTGTTGGTAGAAACCCAGAAGCTGAAGCAAAAATTCGTACAATGCTAATCATTGGATCAGGTATTGCTGAAACAGCTGCTATTTATGCTTTAGTTATTGCTTTACTTATTAAATTCGTATAATAATGAACTCAACTATTGTAAAAACATTAACTTTTGCAGCTGAAAATGTTGAAGCTGCTTCAAATCAAGCTGCAAATGGTAAACCATTATCATTAGCTGATAAATTTGAAACTTTATTTCCTTCATGACCAATTATAGTAGCAACTATTATTGCTTTCATTATCGTTTTTGTGTTTTTAACTTATTTTGTATATAAACCAGTTAAAAAAATGATGAAAGATCGTCATGATTTTATCCAAGGAAATATAGATGAAGCAATTAAAGCTAAAGAAGATAGCTTAGAAAAATTAAATGAAGCAAACGAAAGCTTAAAAAGTGCTCGTGTACAAGCTACCACAATTATCAATAAAGCTAAAGTTAGAGCTGATAAAGTAGCTGATTTTTACACTACAAAAGCAAGAGCACAATCAAAAAGACTGTTGGATGAAACTATTTTAGACATTCAAGCCCAACAAAGAGAATTTGAAATGAATTCTAAAACTTACGTGGTAAACCTTGGAACAGAATTAGCAACTAAAATCTTAAAGCGTGAAATTTCGCAACAAACACAAGATGAATTAATTAATCAATACTTAAATTCAGATAAAGATGCTGAGGATATTTAATGTATACTAATCAACATTCATCTGCTTATGCAGTTGCTATTTTTGACTTAGTAAAAGACGAAAATAAATTCCAAGTTATTCAGCCACAATTTGAAAAGTTATTAAAAATTATTCACCAAAACCCTGAATTAATCGACTATTTAAAAAACGATATGATTGATGAATCACATCGTTTAGAAACTATTGACTTAATTTTAAAAGACTTTGATGAAATTGTAATAAACGCTGTTAAAGTCATTGTTTTAAGACGTAAAGCATCAATTTTAGTGCATGTAATCAAAGAATATTTAAAACATTCAAATAGCGAGTTAAGAATTCGTTTCTTAAAAGTGGTTTCTGCATTCCCTTTAACTGACGAACAGCTTGAAAAAATCAAGCAAAAAATGCAAAAAGTTACTCGTAGAACTATTGAATTAGTTAATGTAGTTGACCCTAATTTAATTAGTGGTTTTAGAATTGAATCAAGAACAGAAATTCTTGAAAGTAGTGTACAAAATACATTAGAAAAACTAAAACAAGAAATTATAAATAACGAACATAAGAAAGGAGCATAGATGGCAATTCGTTTTGATGATATTTCAGCAATTATTAAAGAACGTATTCAAAACTTTGGAAAAAACATCGACCGTAGCGAAATTGGTCAAGTTATTTCTATTGGTGATGGTATTGCGCTAGTTAGTGGGCTACAAAAAGTACGTAATTCAGAAATTGTTGAATTTAAAAATGGAGTTTATGGACTTGCTCTAAACTTAGAAGAAGAAACAGTTGGGGTTGCTTTATTTGGTAATGCCAATAGCGTTAGTGAAGGTGATACAGTTAAAAGAACTGGTGAAGTTATTTCAGTTAGCGTTGGTGATGAGTTATTAGGTAGAGTTGTTGATGCTTTAGGAAATCCAATTGATGGAAAAGGTCCAATAGCATCTAAAAAGAGAAGTGAAGTATTTAAAGTAGCTTCAGGAGTTATGTCTCGTAAAGAAGTTAACCAGCCACTAGAAACTGGTATTTTAGCAGTTGATACTATGATTCCAATTGGAAAAGGTCAACGTGAATTAATTATCGGAGATAGACAAACTGGAAAAACAGCGATTGCAATTGACTCAATTATTAATCAAAAAGGTAAAAATGTACTTTGTGTTTATGTTGCAATTGGACAAAAAAATTCAACTGTAGCTCAAATAGTTCAAAAACTTTCAGATGCAGATGCTTTAGGTTATACAACCGTTGTTGTTGCTGGAGCTAGTGAATTAGCACCACAACAATACATTGCTCCTTATACAGGTGTTACAATTGCTGAAGAGTGAATGAGTCAAGGCAAAGATGTTTTAATCGTGTATGATGATTTATCTAAACATGCTATCGCTTACCGCACACTATCACTACTGTTAAGAAGACCACCTGGTCGTGAAGCTTACCCTGGAGATGTTTTCTACTTACACTCTCAATTACTTGAACGTGCTGCCAGAATGAACCAAGATTATGGCGGTGGAAGTATTACTGCTTTACCAATTATTGAAACTCAACAAGGTGATATTTCAGCTTACATTCCAACTAATGTTATTTCAATTACTGATGGTCAAATTTTTACCAAAGAAAGTTTATTTAACTCAGGTCAAAGACCTGCTGTAGATATTGGTTTTAGTGTTTCTCGTGTTGGTTCAGCTGCTCAAACTAAAGCGATGAAAAAAGTGGTTGGTTCATTAAAACTTGAATTAGCTCAGTATAATGAAATGTTAGCTTTTGCTCAATTTGGTTCTGATTTAGATGATTCAACTAAGTCAATATTATTACATGGAGCTAAAGTGTATGAGTTATTAAAACAAGAGCAATATTTCCCAATTCCTCAGTCAATTCAAGCAATAATTTTAATTGGTGTTAAAGAAAGAATTATTAATCCAATTCCAAAAGAATACATGCATGAATATCGTGATGCTGTAATGAACTGAGCACTGCACGAAGTACATGAATTACAACTAAAAATTGAAGCTACTGGTGAATTAGACCAAGAAGTATACCAACAAATTGAAGTTGCACTTGTGCACATTGTGAAAGAAATTATCGCTTCAATTCCAAATTATGATGCTCGTATGTACAAACCACTTCCTGAAAAATACGAAAGTATTCAATAATGGCTAACTTAAACGCAATTAAAAATCGTATTGCAGTAGTTTCAAACACTCAAAAAATAACTAATGCAATGCAATTAGTTTCTACAGCTAAACTTCGTCAAATTCGTAAAGAATACGAAAACATTGAGTCATATTTAGACTTATTAATGGACACTTTTGATAGTTTAATTAAACACGTTGAACCAAATGAATTTTATAGCATTTACCCTAAAAATACTGAAGCTAATTCAGACTTATATGTCGTAATTACTAGTGATTTAGGTTTATGTGGTTCATATAACTCAAATGTCATTAACCTATTAAAACAAACCTTAAAACCAGAAGATAAAATCATTGTTTTAGGTACAAAAGGATATAACTTATTACAAAGTAGCCATTTTAAAGAACAAATTATCAATTACTTTGTTGATTATGGTGAAAAAGTAAGTTATCAAATTTCAAATCAAATTACTAAAGATGCTTTAGAAATGTACGCTAACAAACAAATAAATAGCATTAATTTAGTTTATACTAAGTTTATTAACAACATTCGTCAAGATGCGGTAGCACAGAAACTATTCCCACTTGAAATTGGTCCAAAAGTAAAAACTGTAGATAAGAATGTTCAAATTATTGAATTTGAACCAAATGCCGAAGTGGTTCTCAAAAATTCAATTCCATTATATGTAGGAAGTTTAATTTATTGTTTAGGTAGTTCATCAAAAGTTTCTGAGATGGCTTCTAGACGTAATGCGATGGAAAATGCCACAAATAACGCTAAAGACTTAATTGTGGATTTAAGACAAAAATTCAATTCAGAACGTCAAAGTGTTATCACACAAGAAATTAACGAAATTGTGGCTGGTGCAGACGCAACATAAAAAAGGAGGTAGCCATGACACAAAACAAAGGTACTATTGTTCAAATTTTAGGACCAGTAGTTGATGTGCGTTTTAGTGAAGGTAAATTACCTAAATTATTAAATGCTGTTACTGTCGAAGCTGATGGTAAAATCTTTACTTTTGAAGTAGCTCAACACATTGGTGATGATACTGCTAGAACTATTTCAATGGTTTCAACTAATGGTTTACAAAGAGGGATGGAAGTAATAGATACTGGTGCTCCAATTTCAGTGCCAGTTGGTAATGATGTTTTAGGTAGAATGTTCAATGTTTTAGGTGAACCAATTGATAATTTACCGCTTAAAAAAGATGTTGAACATAGCCCAATTCACGCTCCAAGTCCAAGCTATGAAGAACAAAAAACTACATCAGAAATTTTAGAAACTGGTATTAAAGTTATTGACCTTTTAATTCCATATGCTAAAGGTGGAAAAATCGGTCTATTTGGTGGAGCTGGAGTTGGTAAAACAGTTTTAGTTCAAGAGCTAATTAATAACATAGCAACTCAACACAATGGTCTATCAGTTTTCGCTGGTGTTGGTGAGAGAACTCGTGAAGGAAATGACCTTTATTACGAAATGAAATTAGCTGGTGTTTTAAATAAAACAGCATTAGTTTTTGGCCAAATGAATGAACCTCCTGGTGCACGTATGCGTGTTGCTTTAAGTGGTTTAACAATGGCTGAATACTTTAGAGATAAACAAAACCAAGATGTGTTGTTATTTATTGATAACATCTTTAGATTTACACAAGCTGGTTCAGAAGTATCAGCTTTATTAGGTCGTATGCCTAGTGCTGTTGGTTATCAACCAACATTAGCCACTGAAATGGGTGCTTTACAAGAAAGAATTACTTCAACTAGACGTGGTTCAATTACTTCAATTCAAGCTGTGTATGTTCCAGCTGATGACTTAACTGACCCAGCTCCTGCAACTACCTTTACTCACTTAGATGCTAAAACAGTTTTAGATCGTTCAATTGCTGCACTTGGTATTTATCCGGCAATTGACCCACTTAATTCTTCTTCAAGACTTTTAGACCCATTAATTGTAGGTCAAGAACACTATCAAGTAGCTCAAGAAGTGGTAGCTATTTTACAAAGATTTAAAGAATTACAAGATATTATTGCTATTTTAGGAATGGGTGAATTAAGTGAAGAAGATAAGAAAATTGTAGCTCGTGCTCGTAGAATTAGAAACTTCTTATCACAACCATTCCATGTTGCTGAAAAATTTTCTGGTATTAAAGGTGCTTATGTTTCGTTAAATGATACTATCAGAAGCTTTAAAGAAATTTTAACTGGAGCTTATGATGAGTATCCTGAAGATTTATTCCGTTATGCAGGAAGTTTAGATGATGTAATTGCTAAATACAAAGCTTTAACTGAAGCTAACCAAAAAGCAAATAAACAAACACAACAAGAACAAGAGACTAATTCAGAAAAAACTGAAGGAATTATCCAAAGCTAATGGAAAACACAAAACAAAAAACAGTGCATTTAACTATCACTGTTCCTAGTGGTGTGTTTTACGAAGGTGATGTGCCGATTGTAACGCTAAAAACTGCAGTTGGTTATATCGCTTTACAACCTGGTCGTGAGCCGCTGTTTAGTAGTGTGGAAATAGGAAATGTCTTTATTGGTTGAAAAAGCTCACCAGAGTGCATTACTTGCGTAATTGGTGGTGGATTGGTTTATGCTGATAAAGAAAAAATTAACATTATAACTGATGATATAATTAATGTTAAAAACATTGACCTAGTTCGTGCTCAAAATGACCGTGATAAACTTCAAGCAATGTTATCAGATAAAAAATCAGATACTGACATTTCTAAGCTTGAACTTAAGCTTAAAAAGACACTTTCTCGTATTGATTCATATAATTTATACAATAAATAATTTAAGTAGCCATAAGGCTATTTTTTATACCTAAAAAAGCAAAAAAAAGCATTAAAAAAGTCTCTAACAAGTAGAGACTTTAATTGTGTATGACAATTGATACACTTGAAATTATTAACAATGATTATTTGTTAACACGTACACGAACAACTGAGAAAGGCATTAAAGCAACGATTCTAGCTCTTTTAACTGCTGTAGACACTTTTCTTTGGTGTTTAGCACAAGCTCCTGTTGATGATTTACCTTTAATTTGACCTGTAACTGTTACGTATTTTTTAAGAACATCTAAGTTTTTGTAATCTACGTAACCTACTTTTTGTTCACAAAATTCACAAACTTTTCTTCTTGAACCATATGCTTTTTTACGTTTAATGTATGCCATTATTACTCCTTATAAAATTATCATTTGAAATTATTTTGTAATGTCTTCAATATTTTCGATTATATTCATGAACTCATCATCGTCATCAAAGTTTCCATTAGTTGGATACTCTGCTGCTTGATCTGAATTCACTGGACTAATTTCGTTTGGTGTAATTGTGTTACTGTTTTGAATATTGTAAGAAACATCACTAAAAGCCATACCTACATTGCTTGGTTGACCTAAAATTTCATTTTGTTGAATTGATTGATGAAATGGATCGTGTTGGAAACCAGATTGATTTGGATATGGAACACCTGCATACTGATTTCCGTATTGATTACTTAATTGGTTGTATGAACTTGCTCTTTTACGAGCTTCGATTTGATTTTTATTCTCTAAAATTCAAGCATAGTTTGAATGTACTTCAAACGCTTTAATTGTTTGACCTTGTTGATTTTGATAGGTACTTGTTCTTAATTCACCTTCAACAACAAGTAAAGTTCCTTTTAGTGAGTTTTTAGCAATTGCAGCTGCTAATTCACCTCAAAGAACTACTGGAATAAAATCAGAGATTCGTTGGTCGTTAATTTTTCTACGACTTACAGCTAGATTAAATCTTAAATAATGTCTATTATTTTTTGTTTCCTGTAAGACTAAATCTTGTGCAGTTCTACCGATTAATGTAACTTTGTTATACATACGACCCCCTGTTTTCGAAATAATAAACGACTATTATTCTTGTTCAGCACTTGCTGGTTTTTTAGCTTTAACTTCTTTATTTGCGTTGTTTGCATTTAAAGGTCTTGGTGATTTTGTGAATGTGTTAGCTTTTCTTTTTGGTCTGAATTTTGAAGGTTTAGCATTAATTCCTTTTTCTGTATCTAGGTTAATTACTAAGTTTCTTCAAACTTCTTTTGAAATGTTTGTTCTACGTGTGTATTCTGCAATAGCTGATCCTTCAGCTTCAACTAATGCTAAAATACGGTGTGCGTGTTTTGATTTGTTAATTTCGTAGGCTAATTCATTACCTTCTAATTTTTCAACAGATTTAACACCATTTCCAAAAACTTCTCTTAATAAAGCTTCGTATGATGACATTTCTGATTTAGGGTCAATGATTGCCATAATTTCATATTTGTTAATCATTTTTTCTCCTTATGGTCTAATCTGAGTTGCTGAGATTTTAGCAACTAAGGAGTATTATAGAGATACTCATAAATAACTATACCATAATATATTTTTATTTAGTAGATTAAAAGCAATTATTTTAGCACTTAAATACAATGTTTTTAGTAATTTTGCTTAAAAAAATTTTATAAGTTGTTTTATTTTAAATATTTAAAATAAGGCTCTAAAAAGCGTGTAAATTCTAAAAATTCTTTTTTGCTATACCTACTAAAAGTGTATATTTTTATATATGAGTAAAAAATTAGTTATTGTGGAGTCGCCAAACAAAGTTAAAGCGATTCAAACCTATTTGGGAAGTGATTTTGATGTAGTTGCAAGTAGTGGTCATATTTTTAAAATGCAAACTAGAGGTAAGCAAGCTTTAGGGATTGATTTCGAAAATTGAGAGCCATTATATTCATTAGATGCTTCTAAAAAACCATTAGTTAAAATGATTAAAGAAAAAGTTGATTTAGCTGATGAAGTTTATTTGGCAACTGACCCTGATCGTGAAGGTGAAGCAATTAGTGATCACTTAAGAATTCAATTTAAATTAGACCAAAAACAGTATTGAAGAATTAAATATAACGAGATTACCAAAGATGCTATTTTAAATGCTTTAGCAAACCGTGGGCAATTAGATTCAGGATTAATTGATTCACAAAAAGCTCGTAGATTGCTAGATCGTATCATTGGTTTTAGATTAAGTAATTTATTAAGAAGCAAATTAAGAAACACCCCAGGTTCACCAACAGCTGGTAGAGTTCAATCAATTGCTTTAAAATTAGTTGTTGATCGTGAAAATGAAATTAGAAGCTTTATACCTGAAAAATACTTTAAATTACATGCTGTATTAGCACCGAATAATGATTTAGCATATTATTTTAATGAAAATGCTACTAATTCAGATCGAAAAGAATGAATTTTAGATAATGAATTAGATAAAATTAAAGAATATTTCACAAAAGCACCTAAAAAATTAAAAGTTATCAATATCAAACAAACTGATAAAAAACTAGGAGCTATTACACCACTAAAACAATCTACTTTATATAGTAAAAGTGGTTTTTATGCCAAATCAACGCAAATAGCTGCACAAAGGTTATTCGAAGGGTATAATGGTGAAGATGGGATTATCACTTATCCAAGAACCGATTCAACTAGATTAAGTGCTACATTCGTAGCAGAGGCTAAAAAATTTGTAGCTAATAAATATGGTGAAGAATATGTAGCTACAGATGTTAAAGGTATTAGTGGTGACCAAGATGCCCATGAAGCAATCAGACCAACAAACTTAAAATTAACTCCTCAATTACTAAAAGAAAAATATCCAAACATTGATAATATTGATTTAAGTTTATATAAATTAATTTACGAAATTACCTTACAATCAGTGATGAAAGCTCCAATTATTTCATCTACTTCATATACATACCAAACAGGTGACTATAAGTTTAAAAATAACTATTCAAAAGTTAAATTTGATGGATACTATATCTTGTCTGATAAAGCAAGTGCATATGACAAAATAGTGGATCCAAAATATACATTAGATCAAGAAGTTGATGTTAATGAATTTAACTTCACAGAGCATCAAACTAAACCAGCTCCAAGGTATCATGATGGATCACTTATTGAAGCTTTAGATGCAATCGGTGTAGGTCGTCCATCAACCTTTGCTGTAACAGTAAGTACTATTCAAGAACGTAAATTTGTAACCAAAGAAAAAGATAAATCACTGCACCCAACTGAATTTGGTCAAATTGTATTAGAAAGACTAATTAAATCATTCCCAAATATCATCAATGAAGAATATACAGCTAAAATTGAATTAGAATTAGATGATATTGAAGAAAACAAAAACACTAAAAATAGTGTTATGGATGAATTCTATTCAAACTTCTTAAAAGAATTTGAACAAGCAAGTGATAAAATTGAAGCTTACACATTCCCTCTCATTGAACTTGAAGAACCTTGTCCAGATGATGGTGGATTGTTGCAGATTAAAACAAATAAAAAAGCTCAAAAATTTGTCGCATGTAATAACTTCCCTAAATGTCGTTTTACAAGAAGTTGTACCAATGAAGAAAAAGCATTATTTGCTGATGATACCAGTGAAGATGATGATTTAGTAGACGAAGAAAACTAAATTAATGAAACTAAAAAACTCCAAACTATTAGATTTGGAGTTTTTTGTTACTTGTTAAAAACATTTAAAGCGTTAATGATGAAGTCGCTAGACTTATTAATATCTTCTTTTGTGAAGGCGAAAAATGAATTTGTATAAACCTTAAAACTTAAATTAGGATCTGTTTTAGATGTTAATTGCTGTTCTATCACATATATACCATGGTTTGAATTGTTAATTTTACCTAATCTAATTCCTGTGTTTAAATTACTATCTATTTCTTTTAAGGTTAGATTATCAAAGTTTACATATAACAATTTATTTGTAACATTGTATTTATCAAAAACACCTACATTTATATCTAAATTAACTTCTTGATCAAATCAGTCTTTTTTAGATAGGTTATAGTTAGTGTTTTGGTATCCAAATTTTAACCCAGATTCGTAGTAAACTAAATTGTTATCATCAGTAATTTCTAGGTAAAATGGTTTAGTTTCAAGAGTATTATTTGGATCGTATTGAACTTTAATTTTTAGCTTTATTCAACCTTTTTGTTTTGTAAAGTTTTGGTTATTGATGCTTAATTGACCATATCTCACATCTGATATGATTTTTTGATAGTTTCCACCTTTAGTTTCACTATAGTAAACATCAAAATTATAAACATCTACATACGTGTTGATAATGGATTTTATTTCAGCAGCTACAGGTCTATTTAAGTTAAATTTATAACCATATCTATCAAAATCGGCTTTATTTATAAAGTATTTTTCACTTGGTATATTAAGTAGAAACACTTTTTGATATTTAGTACGAACTTTAGCTAAAATTTCTTCTACTTTATCATTAATTTTTGCTATTTCTGGTTTTAAATCAGTAGATTGATTAGCCAATAAAACTCTTAATGATAATTCTTTTGAAAACTTATCAAATTCCTTTTTAGAAGCCACACTCATTTGGTGCATGTTGTTTCCAATTGTAAATGAATTAATGATTGTTTTAGCTAGAACTAATTCATTGATAATATCTTGTTTTGTGTATTTATATCCATCAATTAATGATTTTAGTTCTTGATTACTTTCTGGTTTAATTGTAACTCAAGAATTATCTGATAATTGACAATGTAAACCATTGTAATCAACATAGAAATTAATAAGTCTTTTATTAGTATCTATTGTTATTGTTTTACCAATATTTGTTTGTTTATCATACACATAAATTTGTTTGTAATTAACACCACTATTATTTTGACGAACAAAGAAAAATAATGATTTATAAGAATAAAATAAAGGTAATTTATTTGCATCACTTACTTGCAACATAATTTCTTTAGCTATATTTTCATCATTTATGAATGAGCTTAACGATTCTTCTGTAGGTGTCTTTGTGTCGATAGTGTTAGAAATAAATTGTGTTTTGTATTTAACTTTGTTAGTTTGTGAGTCTTTATATTGATAACGTCTTAAAGCGTATCATTTACCGTCTCAATATTGATATGAACTTCTTTTATCATTAGGGTCATCAACAAAGCTCATCATTCAACCATTAGGGAAAACACCTTCTGTTTTGGTTGGTGCATAGTAAACGTTTTCTGGTACTCAATTCATAAATCAAAACTTAGAGTTAAAAAACTGAACACCTGAATGACCTTTTGTAGGACTAACACCAGCTCCAAATAGAAATTCTTGGTAATTTATTATGCCTGGGATGGTTGAAGCAAATGGATAAATATGGTTTTTATTTGTTGATTGTTTTCCATAAGTTGGATCTGATGTATATCATTTATATTCATTTGTTCCAGGGAGTTTTAATTTAACTCAAACTAATTGGTGGTAATTGGTAAATTCAAAATCTAAATTAGGATATCCAGTTACTAGAGATACAGCAGAAACACCGTGAAGGTTTAATAAAAATTCTAATGTACTTGCAATACTTGCACAAACACCAGTGTGCTCGATTAAAATATTTTCTAATGGTTTAGCTAAATTCGTTAAATCATATCTGTATCAATAAGTAACATGTTGATATAAAACATAAAACTTATCTAAATCACTCATACCTTCTTTAATTAAGTCTTTTGATTTTTTAATAAATTCTTTTAAGTTTTCCTTAAAAATACCTTCATATAATCACCCTTGAGCAAAATTATAATTACCTCATGAACCTCTTACATATCCAGTATCACTTACATCAAAACTAATTGATGAGTTAGTAGTTGTATAGTATGGGAAGTCTTTGTGATACTTTTGAAATCAAGTGAAATATGCCTCAGCCATAAATTTTTGTGGAATACGTCTTTGACCAAATTTAAAGCCTTCAAATCTAGCTTTAGACATACTGTAGTTGAACATATCATGTAAATCCTGTTCAGTTAATAAAGAATCTTTCTTTCTAACTAATGGTGCATCACCTCAATCAAAATTTTCATCTTCAGTTTCTTAAGGTTTAACTTTTAAATAGTATGGGTTAATGAAACCGTTTTCATCGAATTTATTAAGTTCAACTGAATAATTTGCATATTTAAAGTCACTCTTTTGTTTATCTGTCAATTGATTGTATTTTTCTGCGTATTCAGGGTCAATTTCTGGATTTTTAGCATAGAAATTAGTTGAATCAATTGTGTTAACTAATGCTAGATCAAAAGGTATTTCTGTTTTTGTATTAGGGTGAACAGATGGTTGAGATGGACTAGTAGGTTCGGTAGGCTCAGTGGGGTTAGGATTTACAGGTTGAACTGGATCAGTAGGATTGGTTGGTGTAACCGTTTCTTCACTTGTACTAGCTTCATCAGTTTTTGGTGTTGTAGATTAATCACTCTCACTCTTTGGATCAGTAGTATTTTCAGATTCTCTATTAATATCATCTTTCTCAGTTGTATCTTCATTTTGTTTAAAGAAATCAGACTTAAAGTTAATATTTAACCTATTTAAGATATTTAGAGATAAATAGTTATTATCGGTTTTAATGATTTTAACATTATCAAAATGTTTATTGTTTAATTTTAATAAATCTTCCATAACCTTTGGATCGTTTATAGTTGATAAAAACTTGTTTCTAAATTCCTGATTATTACAAAAGTTGTGTTCAAATTCTTTAACTGTATATTTGTTTGCTAGTTTTTCATTTGTATACTGAATAGACGAAGTTTTTTCTTGAGTTTCACAAGAAACTGCAGTTAAAACTGTTAAAGGTGTAATAGTAGCTAAACTGATACCTGCTAGATTAATAATTTTCTTATTTTTCTTTTTCATATTTGATTCCCAATTATTTTTACTTAAAAATTAGTGTGTAAATTAATATTTAAATTTTATTACATAATAAATTTAATAGTAAAAATTAATTAAGTTTTTAGGTAGTTTGGGACTAAAACTCTGGTTTTACAGCTAAAAACTATTTTTTAGTAAAAGGTTTGAAATATCAAGGAAGACCAAAATCATTAGGTGAAAATGCGTTTAGCTTCATTATGTTTCTAGCTAATGAATTTTTATTTAGCAAGTCAAATGGATTTTGTCCATCATTATTTAATCCTCAATAATTGAACCCATTATTTTCATACAATCATGAGGTTAAAGATTTTCTTGGAGCACCACTATTAATAGTTGAAGCATATGAACCACTAGCGTCGATTACACCTGTTCCTGAATTACCTGAGTTATAAAATGTTGGCATAAATGGAGTTTGATGATCAAATGTATTAGTTTCAGTTCCTCACTTACTTCTAGTTATGATATAACCTGCTTGTTTTCCGTAAGGGAAACCTAAAAATCCACCTGCAAAAGCATTTCTAAATGCAAATCTAGCTTGAACTTTTTCTTCACCTCTATCTTCGCTAGGTGGTAGGTACTTGGTAAAGTCATTTAGAGGTAATGAAGGAAGTTTTAATCAATTTTTATAATATTCAGCAGTATGATATTTACCTTCGGATTGAGCTGTTTTAATTAACTCATGAGCATCAAGAATAATTATAGTCATATCAACAAATTTATTATTAACTTGCACATAACCTAAACTTCTTAAAATCTTAGCTTGGCGGTCAAATTCTTTTCTAAATTCAATACCAATTTGATTAATACCACTTCAAACAATTTGTGCTTTAGTTTGAATATTGTATAAACCACTTCAGTAACTAAAACCTGAATCCACATTATTTCCGTAGTTTTTACCAGGAATTGTTGGTTTGATATTTTGAAATTTCTTTTCCAATATCGCTTTTTGTGGATCGGTTTGTAAACTATGATCATTTATAACGTGGTTATTTGTTACAACAAATACTCTTCCATCATTTGGATCACTTGGGCTTACTTTTCCAACCATAGTTGCAGTACCAAAATTCATAGCAAACGCTCTTTGAGTAATTTCTGTACCTAATTTAGTATTTCAGTATGAATGCAGTAAATATTGTGTATCAAATTTGTAACCTTGGTTAGTTAACCAATGAACATTTTGGTTAGGATTGTATTTACTTGGATCAGTTTCATTGTCTTGAGAATAAATAGGAAGTGGCATATTTTCTTGTGTATATGCCATTTTCTTATAATTTAGAATGTTAGTTGGATACTCTGAAAAGTGCTCATCCATAACTGTATTTGTATAAGAAATATTAACTCTCGAAGCAAAGTGATCTAGGTAAAATTCACGACCATTAATTACAGTGCCTTTTACATCATTATATGTATTATCTAAATCTACTGATCTAGTTTCCTTAAATAATTCACCACTAGCAAATCCATAATCTGGATTAGTTAATGTCATTGTGAATTTAATACCTTCATCAGTTAACTCTGCAACAATTTTATACTCAATAATTAGGTTTTTCCGTTGTTGTGTTACATGAACTTGTTTAGTACTTTGTGTAATAGTGACTGTTTTTGTTCTATTTAGATCGTTTCAATCAATATCAAAGTCTATACCTTGATCATCGAAAGCGATTCTTTTTAATCTATCATCATCAAAATACAATGTATTACCATATAAATGCATATGTATTTTTGGATTTTTATTAGTTGAAACAACTAATTTTTCATAGTATTGCTTTTTAAATGTTCAAGAAGCTTTTTTATTTGTAATTTCTCAGAAGTTATCTTTTAAAGTTAATTCAATATTTCTATCTCTAACAACTTCATCTGGTTTTACTAATGTAACTAGAGGTTGTCTATAGTTGTATTTATTGTTATTAAGCGCTTTATTTAGTTCTTTGATTATGGTTTCATCTGAAGTACCACTTCCAGCGTTTCCAGATTTACGGAAACCTGAAATTTTATACCAGGTTTTACCATGAATAAATGTATTAGAATCTATTTCGTATTTTAAAGTGATATATAGCTCACCAAGTCTATCGTTAGAAAGCATTGTTTTATCCACTTTTATTTTCTCTCTTGAAACATATACGCCATGATGCAATGTGTAGATGTTTAATGGAGAAAAAGATAAAAAGTTAGATTTTGTTCTTTCATCTAATTTTGTAAATGCAGAAGCTGTATTACTTAATAGCGGTGAGTTAGTGTTTATACCCAGTTGTTCATAACTTATAGTGTTTAAAAAGTCTTCTATCATAAAGTCTTTATAATCGTTTTGAACATTTGTAAATGTTATATAGTCAGAAGTTTTTAATCTAATATTATTATCTGATTTGTTAATAAATCCTAGTTTAAATTTAATAGAACCAACATTAGTTGCTGCGCTTACACCTTGGCTTCTAATGTGTCTTCCTGCTGGTTGTACATCATAGTAATAAACAAAGTAATCTTTTAATAATTTACCTAATTGCAATCCATTAGACTGACCTGTACCTAATGCGTTTGAACCAGCTGGTACTGTTTCTGGCAATCTAGGACCTTTATCCTTATAATTTTCACTTTCAAAGTTTCTAGCATTTTCATCTGCAACTTCTACTTTAGTGTTAAAATCGAATAAGAAATTCATTTTATCTCAAGCTTTTTGGCGAATTATCTCACCTGAATTAACCATTCTTTTTCCATCAGTATATCGATAGACAAAGTTGCTTGAGTTTATTTTATTTACTTCAGCTTGTAAATTACCTGTTGGTGCTACAATTCCTGCACCTTGAAAATCTTCATCTGTATATCATTCCTTACCATTTTTAGGTTTGATATCTAATCTAGTTAGTGGTTTAAAGTATGATAAAGTGTATTTATCACTTACTACTGAAGTTGGTAAATCTCTACCATCTTTTTGCAGTTTATAACTAACTTTTAGTGTTCCCTTTATGTTATTTGCATCACTAGTTTCAGCTACTACAATATTGTATTGGTATAGTTTTGGGTAACTAAATGTTTGATTAAGTTTATCAGCTGTACCTTCACTGGCAATAAAATCTGATTGTGAAATACCACTATTTTTGAGTGTTACTAAAGTATTAAAATCATTATTATCTTTAATAAAGTTATTTAAATCAGCTTTTAGTTTTAAGGTTTCATATGTATTTGCAGCTACTACAACATTAGTTGTAAAGCTACTTTCATCTCTTTTAGTAAATTTAACCTTAAATGTAAGTGAATTAGTTGCTGCTGTATATACAAAAATATGTCTACTATCTAAATTTAATACTTCAACTGTTGGATATTCAGTTTTGTTATAGTTAAAAACTCCACTAATAAAGTGGTTTAATACTTTAATTTTTTCTTGATAACTATTAAATGGATCTAGTCTTGCATTTATATTACTAAATGTTTGATATCATTGATCATAAGCTGCTGAAGAACCTCTTTTTAATACATCACGAATGTAATAAATAGCTACATAACGACCAAAAAATTCATTCATTGTATTTGAAGGAGTTGGGTTATTGTAGTATTCTTTTTCGTTTTTAGTTAAAATTTCAGAATATTGTAAGTTTAAGTTTTTTAGACCATTTGGTTTGATAATTTGAGAACCAAAAGAAACATTTTCAACTGATTTTACAACCTTTTTGTTGTATAAAATATCAATTGTAACTTTAGTTTCACCTGAATCAGAATTAAAACTACCAGCTTTAATTCTGTATTTAAAGTAATTAGCTACACTGATGTTTTTGTTTTTAAATAAGTTGTCTATTTCATCTTGAGTTTTCGCATTAATTTCTTGATCAAATAAATCAGGGAATTGATATTTACGAATCTCAAACATTGTTTTTAAATCTAAATTAGCATTATTAATACTATCTAAAGCATTTTTAGCAGTTTGATCAGAACCAAAAGACATACTTTTTAATACAGTAGTGGATAAACTTCCTTTTGTTATTCCATAGCTAATTAATAAATTATTTACATTTGAATTATCTAATTGAACATCTTTGATTTCACTTGTTAAATCACTTGCTGAAACATTTGTTTTTAAATACAATTTAGAGTTATCTAAATTAATTGATAATGAATTTAGGGTAATTCCGTATCTACTTACTCCATCAGCTTGCGTGGTAGAAATATTATCTAAAGCATATTTTTTCAGATTAATAATTTCTTCAGTTCATAGTGGAGCTATTAAACCATAAATCACCTTTAATTTAGATAGATAATCATTTATTTCACTAGTAGTAGAAACCATAAGTTTTGGTTTACTTACAATAGCGTTATTTAGTTTATCTATATCAGAAATGCCACTTTTAAATGGTTTAATTTTCTCAATAAAAGGGGTAATTGTTGTATTTAAATATGATAAGTATTGGTCAACAGCTTCTGTATTTGCTGAATTTACACTTAAAGAAGATAATTTAGCTTCTAACTCACTTGTTTTGGTTGATAGTCATTCGATATTTTGATTATCTATATTTGTAATTGAACTTAATAATGAATTAAATTCATTAGCGACAGCACTATTTGCGCTTATAAAAGTTCTAACAGAGTTAATTACTTCATTTAATTTATTCTTTTTCGCCGTTCATTTAGTATTATAAGTTTCAATTTCCGCTTTTAGTTCTAAACTTTGTTGACTTATTGAATTCATCAATGAAATATCATTTGTATTTAGATTTAAATCGCTAAATTTTCTTTTTAAATCTTCATATTTTGAACTAAAAGCCTGATATTTGGTGCTATTTTGTGCAGAATTAAAATCACTTAATATTGATTTAAGTATGTTATCGATTTTAGTTCAAGTTTTTAGCTTATTTAAAGCTGAAACTAATTTGGCTTTATATTCTTCAAGTTGTGAACTTGATAATGAACTTACTGAATTTTCTTTTGCAATTAATAAATCATAATCAAATAATTTCGGATTAGAAGTTTTATAAGCTTTTAACACTGATATTAAGTCTTGTAGGCTTTGGTCACTGTTATTTTCAGGTGTATCTACAACCGATGATACATCTGTAGAACTACTATTGTCATTTGATCTGTTTTCTACGGTACTATCAGTGTTTTCAATATTATTTTTATTATTATCAGAATTATTATTTGAATCATTATCTTGTTTTTTAGGTGCTATTTCTTTTTCATTATTTTTTTCATTAATAGTTTTAACAATTTGATCTTGATTTTCACAACTAATAAGTGAAACTGGAAGTGTAATTGAAGCTAAAAATCTAACTATTAGAAGTTTTTTATACTTAATTTTCATATTTACCCCTTTTAACTAGGATTTATTGGCATTTAAATTTTAAACTTTTCCATATTTTAGTTATCAAAAACGTATAAAACCTTGACCGTATAGTTCAGTTTCCCATCTTTTAATAATAAATATAAAAAATTAAGTACATTTACATTCATACTCACCAACAACCATTTTTTACCTACTTTAATTGTAAATATTTTTATAGTTATTTTTTCCTAAGTTTGTCCGATTTTGGTACTTTTTTAGTCTTATTTTAGTGTTTTATGATATTTTAAGTCATAGTGTTTATATATTAGATAAAAAGTTTAAAACTAAACAAAAGAACCTATTCTAAAAATAGAACAGGTTCTTTTTTATAAAATGGGCATAAGTAACTATGTGCTTATATTGGAATATTTTATGAATAAAGGAATATGTTTAAATTGGATTCAATATTTTTAATTTATTATGCTTGTGATTCGGTTGTAGCAGCTGCAGCTAATGTATCAACTGGTTTAACAAATTTTGTTAATGGAATTCTTACTAAAAATGTACTGATTCAACCGTCTCAAGTTCTACCTTGAAGTGCTAAGTAAACAGCATTTTCATCACCTTTAACTTGTTGTAATACTAATTTATCATAATCATTTTTATGAGTAATGAATCAAAAGGTTCTTCTTGTGTTATTGTTTGAGTAACCAGTGAAGATACCACCTCTATTACCAGTTGTTGAATTTGTCGCGTTAAATCTGTTGTCGTATCTGTTAATGTAATTTCTTACAACATTTTGGAACTTATTATTTCCATTTCAGTATCAGTCTCTAAATGATTTATTGAATTCGTTATTAGTAATAGCATATGTTTTATTAACTGTTTGGTTTGCAGAATCTTCAGTTGTACCAATTTGCCCAACTAATGCAGATGCATCAACTGGAATAGCTGGTCCGTTATATTCAACAAATGTATTTAGAACATCTCAACCAGCTTTTAGGTTTTCATCTGAAATATTACCATTTGGTGCTTCATTTGTATCAGGGTATGTTCAAGTAAATTGTAGTGGATTATTAGGATTTTTTGGATTTCTTAAGTCTCTAAGTCTTAATGAAATTGTATTTCCTGTTACTGTATTACTACTTAATGTTGAATTGTTTGCAGCAGCAACTGTTAATGTAACGATTGGGAATGCGTAAAATCTTCTATCAGCATCACTATTACCGTATTTTCTCATTACATACTCAAATGTAATTTTAGGACTTGATAAAACAACATTATTGAATTTTTCAGCACCTAATTGTTTTACTAAACCATCAGATAATAATTTTCAGTTTTCAGTATTTGCGAATCATTTATCTAAAGCTGTTTGTAATTCATTTTTCTTAGTTTTAACTTTTTCTAAAGAAATAACTTGATCTTCACTGTAGTATCCAACTTTAGTAAGATTAGTTAATTCAGTTGATATTAATTTTATTTCTAAACCTGGAAGATTTTCAATTTGAAGGTGTGGTAAAAAGTTGCTTCAATTTAGTTTGTAGTCGTATGGATTTCTGAAGTATGCTTCAGAATTATTTCTTGAATCACCGTTTAATGCTTCTTTTTGTGATTTTAGACTATTTAATAGTTTAGAAACAACTGCAGCTGTTGTATCAAATGAAGCATCATCAGCTTTAACTACCTTTTCACCTTCTTCTTTTACGTAGTTAACTAATTGTAATTGAGCTGTTGTTCTTACTGGTGCTCAATATCTTGAGTTTGATGCATTTTCACCTTGTGGTGCAGAAGTCAATGCTTCTAAAGCAAAATTGTATTCTGGATATAAAACTAGTACTTTATCTAAAGCTTGGTCGAATTCAGCTTTATTTGAAGCGTTGTAGTATTTTTTACTGTATTCGTTTCTTAAAGTTAAACTTTCCAATGCAACAGTTTGCAATTCTTTTGCACTTTCTAAAATTCTTTTGATATTTTCAGCTTTAGTTGTTTTTTTGCTAACTGTTCCATTAGATGCAACTAATGCGTTAACGTGAGCTAGTAAACTATCTTTTAATGTTGATACAAGCACAGCATTTTCACCAGTCTGTTCATCTAATTTTGTTTTTACTTCAGCAACTAAAGTTGTTAAGCTTAAGTAAGCTTTTAATTCAGTAACAGCTGATTTCAATGCTGTAATTGATTCATCAATTTTAGCTTTTGTAGTGTCAGCTGATTTTAATTTCTTATTGTCTAATAATGCTTCAGCTTCGGCTAATTTAGCTTCATATGTAGTTTTTTCAGTACCATTTAAGCTTGCAGTACTTTCTTTACTTTGTTTAGCTGTTTCTACTTCATTAACTAAGTTAAGTGTAGCAGCATTCAATTGTGTAGCCTCTTCAACGATAGTGTTAATTCCATCTTTTGTAGTAGCTGAATCGATTTTTCCATCAAATGATGTTTTAACTGTTGCAGATAAATTTTCTAAAGCAGCTACGCTGTTTTTACCTTTAGTTTTTTCATTATTTAATTCTGTAACTGGATCTACAACTGGTTCAGCTGGTTTAGTTTCTTTACCTTTACCATCTGTTTCAGGTGTAGTAGGCTCACTTGGGTTAGTATTATTATTTCCACCATCTGCATTTGTATTAGATGTATCGCCAGATGTTTCTGAGTTTGTATTTTCTTCTGTTGTAGCTTTACTTCCACAACTAGCAGCAATCATTGTAGGCACGATTGCTAATGATACACCGGCAGATAAAATTAATCTAAATTTTCTATTTTTCATAATTTACCTCTAGTTTTCATAATTTACCTCTAGAAATAAAAACCATTTATTATTATGAACTTTATATATGATTGGCTTATTAAACAATTGTTTATTAAATAGTTTTTATTTCGAATCAAAAATATAATAAAATCTATCGTTAATTTCGTTTATTTCCATACCTATTAAACAAAAAAAAAAAAAAAAAGAAGAAAATGGTAAAAAAACGGAATAAAATTTGATATAACCACTGAAAAGAGAGCTTTTTATTTTGCTGTTTTTGAGGTTATGGTCATTATATATCAGTTAAAACTATTTATTTTTAGTTTCAGAATTTATAAAAAACACCACTATATATTTGAGATTGAAGTACCACTTTTACCTAAATAAATAGAATTTAGATTCACTTCATAATCATAGACTATGTATTTCTTAGCTGCATCAGAAATTAAGTTCTACTAATAGTTTTATTGTATTTTTACTAAAAATAATTAGATATACATGAAAAAAAGAAAGCACACTGAACTATACAGTGTGCTTTGGTTTAAATATTTTAGGAATGAATTTGACCACAAGCAAGTTGCTTGTGAATGACTTTGAATAAATACTAATTATAAATAAAAAGAATATTAACTAGCGTTATCTGTAGCTGCCGCTGCTGGTTGTGTATTTTCTGGTTGTGCGACTGGTGCAGTTTCTACAGTACCAAATGTTTGAACTGGTTTTACAAATTTAGTTAATGGTATTCTGACTAAAAATACATTAACTCAACCTTCATTTGTTCTACCTTGTAAAGGAACATATACAGCTCCTGTATCACCTTTTAATTCTTGAAGCACAAAGTGTTCAGATAAACCATCTACTCTACGGTATCTTAAATTAAATGCAGGAACAATTTCATTGTCAGGTTGAGCTACAAAAATACCATTTTTCTTAAAGTATCAATCATTATCAAATTTGTATCTATTGTCGAATTTATTGATGTATCTTCTTAACATTTCTTGGAATTTATTATTTCTATCAAGGAATCAGTTTTTAAATTTACTATTAAATTCAGTGTTTGTTATTGTAGCGGTACCATTTACTGTTTTATTTAATCCCTCTTCAACACCAATTCCTGTTAACCCAGATGCATCTAATGGAATTGATGGACCATCATAGTTAATAAATAAGTTAATATATTCACGTGCAATTTTTTCATTTTCTGCTGTAATTTCAGTAGTTGGTGCAGGTGAAGCAGTAAAGTAAACTGAATTATGTTCATATGGATAAATACCATCATTGACAGATTTATTTCTAATATTACGTAAAACAAGTGAAATAGTATTTTGACTTTCACTTAATGATGAAATACCATCAACTGGTTTAACGTCGAAAGTAACACTTGGTATTAGATAAATAATTCTTTCATTTGACTGAGTTTTATGGAAATATAGGTATTTATATGAAATAACCGGATTATCTAATTTAACATTATTAAAGTTTTCTGATCCTAATTGTTTTGTTAATTTTTCAGTTAAGTCAGCATAATTAGATACTTGACTGAAGTATGCATTTAATTTATCTGTTAACTTAGTTTTTACATCATTTACGCCACCTATTTTTTTTGCTACATCTTTATCAACTGGTCCATTTTGTTGTAAGTCAGATTGTTCATCATTTTGCAAGATGTATTGAATATTTGGTAAGTCTTCTATCGCCATACTTGGTAAGTATCTGTTTCAACTTAATGTGTAGTTGTGTGGATTTTTAAAGTAGGCTTTTGAATCGGTTCTTGTAGTTCCGTCTAGCCCATTTTTAGCAGCTTGTAAGTTTGCTAAAAGTTTAGAAACCACATCAGCTGTAGACTTAAATGAAGCATCTTCAGCTTTTACTACTTTGCCATCTGTTTCTTTAACATAATTAACTAATTTTAAACTGTCTTCAGCTCTAACTGGACCTCAAACTCTTGGGTCAAAACTTTCTGAATTTGTAATAGCGGCTTCTAATTCTTGAGGAGTTACAGTTTTGAAATTATATGCTGGATATAAAGCGAATGTTTTATTTAATGCTTCATCAAATTCAGCTTTATTTGAAGAGTTATAATATTCCTTAGTATAATCATTTCTAACTTTTTGGCTTTCAAATACTAATGTTTTTAGTTGTTTTAATGATTCTAATAATTTTTTAATTTCAGCAGCTTTTTCAGCTTTTACAGAAGTTGTTTCGTTAAATGATAATAAATCATCAACATGAGCTAATAAGTTAGTTTTTAAGTCATCTACTAATATGTTTGAATTTTCACCTAATTCAGTTTTAAGTAGAGCTACACTAGCTGTTAATTCAGTGTAAGACTTTAAATTGTCTGTAGCTGTTTTTAGTTTAGTATTTGCATCAGTTAATTGTGCTACTGTTGTGCTTGCTGTTTTTAATTTATTTTCAGCCAATAAATCTTCGGCAACTTTTAATGCTTCTTGATATGCAACTTTTGCTTGATTATCATTAGCTAAAGCACTTGCATCAACTTTTTTATATTCAGTAACTTGCTCAACTAAAACTAACACATCTGTATTTAATGCTTTTGCATTTGTTAAAACAGCTGTAACTGCTTCTCTTGTAGTTGCTTGATTTATATTATTTTTTAATTCAGTTTTAGCAGAATCACTTAAGTTATTTAGTCCATCGATATCATTTTTTGTTGTTTCTTTTACTTTATTTAATTCAGCTAAAGTATCAACAACTGGCTCGCTTGGAGTAGTTTTATCTTTTTCTCCATCTGTACTTGGATTAGTAGGTTCTGATGGCTGTTCTGGTGTTGTAGGTTCTTTTTGACCATCTTTTTCAGGAGTAGTAGGCTCGCTTGGAGTAGTTTTATCTTTTTCTCCATCTGTACTTGGATTAGTAGGTTCTGATGGCTGTTCTGGTGTTGTAGGTTCTTTTTGACCATCTGTTTCAGGAGTAGTAGGCTCACTTGGGTTAGTTTTATCTTTGTCACCATCTGCGTTTGTATTAGATGTATCGCCAGATGTTTCAGAGTTTGTATTTTCTTCAGTTGTAGCCTTGCTTCCACAACTAGCTGCAATCATTGTGGGTATGATTGCTAATGATACACCGGCAGATAAAATTAATCTAAATTTTCTATTTTTCATAATTTACCTCTAGAAATAAAAACCATTTATTATTATGAACTTTATATATGATTGGCTTATTAAACAATTGTTTATTAAATAGTTTTTATTTCGAATCAAAAATATAATAAAATCTATCGTTAATTTCGTTTATTTCCATACCTATTAAACAAAAAAAAAAAAAAAAAAAAGAAGAAAATGGTAAAAAAACACGGAATGAAATTCGATATAACCACTTAAAAGAGAACCTTATAGTTTGCTATTTTTGGTGTTATGGTCATTATATATCAGTTAAAACTATTTATTGTAGTTTAAGAATTAATAAAGTTTATATAAAACATCACTATATATTTGAGATTAAAATACCTTTTTTATCTAAATTCAAAATAAAATTTAGGTTCACTTGATAACTCTAGACTATGTATTTCTCAGCTGCGTCAGAAATTAAAAGGCTACTAATAGTTTTATTATTTTTTACTAAAAATAATTAGATATACATAAAAAAGAAAGCACACTGAATTATACAGTGTGCTTTGGTTTAAATATTTTAGGAATGAATTTGACCACAAGTATGTTACTTGTGAATGACTTTGAATAAATACTAATTATAAATAAAAGGAATATTAACTAGGATTAGCTTCTGCTGTTGCCGCTGCCGGTTGTTCACCTTCTGGTTGTGCGACTGGTGCAGTTTCTACAGTACCAAATGTTTCAACTGGTTTTACAAATTTACTTAATGGTATTCTGATTAGGAAAATTCTTAATCACCCATTCTGTGTTCTGGCATACATTGGTAAGTAAACTGCTTCTTTATCACTGTGGACTTGTTGTAATGCAAATTGAGTTTTCACTCTTGGTAATTCACGGTATCTTAAATTGTGTACTGTATTGCTAAGATCATCTGGATATGCAACAAAAATCCCACTCGCAGCTACATTATCAACGTTATCTACATTAAATCTATTATCTAGTTTATGGATATAGTTTCTTATTCCGTATTGGAATTTGTTTGTTTGATTCAAGAATCAAGCCTTAAATGTTTCGTTGAATTCATTACTTGAAATAGTTGAAGTGTTATTAACAGTTGGTTTTTCACCTTCTGTAACCCCTAATTTACCAACTAATGATGATGCATCTAGTGGAATTGTAGGACCATCATAGTTAACAATTTGATTTAAAAAGTCTCAAGCAATTTTTTTGTTGTCTGTTGTAATTTGATTACTTGGTGCAGGTGAAGCTGTAAAGTAAACTCATGGTAATTCGAATGGATACATTCCACTATCTAGTTCTGAATCTCTTAAATCACGAAGTTGCAATTTAATTTCTTTTTCCGATTCTTCTTTTAATACAGTATTATCTTTAGCAGTAACTGTTAGTGTTACAATTGGATCTAATAATACACGTCTAGATGTGCTATCTTTGTAGTAAACATATTTAAAAGTGAATTTAGGTTCAGATAATTTAACGTTATTAAAGTTTTCTGATCCTAATGTTTTAGTCAATGTTTCTGCTGCTTTTTGTAGATTTTCATCATGACTGAATCACTCTTTGAATTTTTCTAATAAAACAGTTTTTCTATTTGTTACATCTTGGATACTTTCAAATTTAGATTCATCATAAACACCATTATCAGTAACACCTTCAACATCATTTGCTAACATTACCCCAATACCAGGAAGATGAGGAATACTTAAATTTGGTAAGAATCTGTTTCAACTTAACATATATCCGTATGGATTTTTGAAATATGCTGGTGAATTTTGTCTTGTTTCACCATCTAATCCATCTTTTGCAGTTTTTAATGTAGCTTCTAATTTTGCTACTAAATCAGCAGTAGCTTTAAGATCGGTTTCTTCTGCCTTAACAACTTTGCCGTCAACTTCTTTTACATAGTTAACCAATTGTAATTCATTATCGCTTCTTTTTGGACCTCAAACTCTTGGGTTAGTGTTGTCTTGGGCCGCGATTGTGCTTTCAATATTATCACTGTTAAAGTTATATGCTGGATATAAAACTAAAACATCGTTTAAGGCTTTATCAAATGCTGCTTTATTAGTTGAATTGTAGTAATTTTTAGGATATGTAGTTCTTAAATCGATACCTTCTGACACTAAACCTTTAAGTGATTCTGCATGAGTTAATAATCTGTTAATATCAGCTACTTTGTTAACTTTTTCAGATACTTGTGCATCTGAAGTTTCTAAAGCAGTAACATGTTTTAGTAGGTTGTCTTTTAGTGTTGCAACTAAATAATCAACATTACCTTCTAATTTAGTTTTTAATGCAGCTAATGTTCCAGAAAAGTCAACATAAGCACTTAAATTTGTTGAAGCTAATTTTAATTGTGCAGTTACTTCTTCTAATTTAGCTTTTGTAGCTGTCGCTTCATTTAATTTATTTTCTGTTAATAAGTCTTGTGCTGCTTTTAATACTTCTTGGTATTTTGTTTTTGCATCATTTGTAATATCTTTAGCACCTTCTTCTAATTTCTTAGATTCAGTTACTTGTGCTACTAACGCAACTACAGCAGCATCCAATTGTTTAGCTTCTTCAACAATAGCACTAATTCCGTCTTTTGTAGTTGCTGAATCAATTTTTGTATCAAATGATGTTTTAACTGTTGCAGATAAATTTTCTAAAGCAGCTACACTGCTTTTACCTTTAGTTTTTTCGTTATTTAGTTCAGCAACTGGATCTACAACTGGTTCAGTTGGTTTAGTTTCTTTATCTTTACCATCTGTTTCAGGAGTAGTAGGCTCACTTGGGTTAGTTTTATCTTTGTCACCATCTGCATTTGTATTAGATGTATCGCCAGATGTTTCAGAGTTTGTATTTCCTTCAGTTGTAGCCTTACTTCCACAACTAGCAGCAATCATTGTAGGTATGATTGCTAATGATACACCGGCAGATAAAATTAATCTAAATTTTCTATTTTTCATAATTTACCTCTAGAAATAAAAACTATTTATTATTATGAACTTCTATATATGATTAGGCTTATTAAACAATTGTTTATTAAATAGTTTTTATTTCGAATCAAAAATGTAATAAAATCTATCGTTAAATTCGTTTATTTCCATACCTATTAAACAAAAAAAAAAAAAAAAAAAGAAGAAAATGGAAAATTTTTTCTCTTTTTATCACATTTAAATGCACCAATTACATATTAATAAATTAATATGTTATGAAACATCGCAAAAGAATTTAAAAATTTAGTGTAAATTATGTTTTTACACTAAATAATTACCTTTAATAATAGTAAAAATCATTTTAATTAAGACAATTTAGAAAGTAATATAAAAAAACAATCATATGAGTGCTATCTAACGTCCCAAGCCTTGTTTTGACGATCAAGTTGTACTTTACATACTTTGTATCAAAAGAAACTTATTCCAATAGTTAAAAGAATAAATGCAACAAATAATACTAAGTTTAATGTAATTACTGCAAATATATTTCCACCAGTGTAGAAAAATGGTTGTCTAAAGTTTAAAAATGGGTAAATTACCACACCAAGTTTACGGTAAAAGGCTGATTTTTCGCTAGCAAATTGACTGAATAAGTTAACATAATCATCACTGATAAAGTAAACAATCATTGCAAAAAAGTAGTAAGCCAACAGTGGAATAAATGATAAAAACATTGCTCATTTTGAAATAGATACAGCTTTACGGTTGTAAATAAATGTAGCAATTCCTAATACAGGAGTAACAAAGTGTACCATCACACTTGGAATAAATCTTAATGGATCGATTGTTCTATTAATTAAAGCAGGTACAAAAATTAAAGCTCAAAAGACTAAAAAAGTAATGCTAATATAGACTGTTACTAAAAACATTGCTCGTTGCATTTGTCATTTAGTTGGATAAATGGCAAATAGAATAATAACAATTCCCATTGCAATGTTTGAAATTCAAGTAAAAGTAAAAGTTGTACCCCAAAAAGTATTTAATGGTTTTTGTAGTAAGTTATTTTCATATAAAAATTTAATTTTATCCGGTTCTAAACCTTCTAAAACTTTTACATAGTTAATTTTATCAACGATCCAAACCATTAAAGTAGCAGCAAACATTAATAATAGATAAATAACACCTAATATGAGGGTTATTTTTCTTTTTTTGTCCCAAAAATGGTATGGGAGCTTTTGTCCTAGTTTTAAATTCATAATATTATTTTATAATACTTTTTAAATCTTGCTATTTTCTGCAATAAAAAAGTCCATATTGGACTTAATAAACTAATGATAGTTTTGAATAATTGCTAATAAATAGATTAATCTTTCTTCTTAGCAGCTTGCATATTACGCATAATTGATCTAATTTGTGATTCGCTAGCTTTACGACCCATTTGTTCAAACATAACACGAATCATTTTTTCAGTAATAGGTGGATTTTCTTTAATTTGTTTTTCAAACATTCTTTTAGTTACAAAGAAAGTAACAATAGCGGCTGCTAAACCAATACCAATTACTAGTCCAACGATTAGTCCAGCTAGCTCTCCTCCAGATAATGTAATCATTCTCTCTCCTATCTAAATCTGTGCTTATTTTAATTATAACCAAAATAAGTTAATAACTTAAATTATTGGTATTTAATTTTGTTATATTCTGCTTCATTAAAGTCTTTACAGAAGTTTGTAAGTAATTCAGTTGCTTCAAGTAAATCACTTATGCTACATACCCCAATTGGGCTATGTAAATATCTTTGAGGTAGTGAGATAGTTAGAACACTAGCTCCTCCAGGAGCATATTGTAGCTCGTGAGCATCAGTTCCTCCACCCATTGCTACAAAACGGTAAGTTTTTAAGTTATGTTTTGTGGCTGTTTGTTCAAAGAAATTAATTAATTTAGTATCCATTAAAGTTCCACCATCTTTATATCTTAAAGCAGCACCTTTAAATAAAGCTGTTGTTCCTTTAATTGTTCCGATTGTATCGTGACTTGAAGTAGTATCTAAAACTATAGCTACATCAGGGTTAATAATACTTACTGAAGTTCGAGCTCCTCTTGTTCCTACTTCTTCTTGTACAGTACCAAATAAATATAAATCTATATCTAGCTCTTCATCTGCTAGATTATTAGCAATAAATTCTAAAACTGTTACCCCAGCACGATTATCCATTGCTTTTCCACCGATTAAATCAGGGTTTTTAAATTGAATTAATTCACCAGATAAACAAACTCTATCTCCTGGTTGTACTTTAGCTTCTAAAGCTTCCGTTTTTGATTTAAAACCAAAATCAGCATACAATTCTTCGTTTGTAATAGCTTTAGACACTTTATCTCGTTCCATAATGTGAATTGAAGTATGTCCAAATACTCCAGGGTAGCTCTCGTTTGTTTCGTTTACTATTAAAGTTGCTTTAGTTCCAACTACAACAGTTGGTCAAATACCTCCAACTGGTGATAATAGTAATTGGCCATTTTCGCTAATATCTCTAACCAAATAGCCAACTTCATCCATATGAGCTGCAATCATTACTTTTGGAGCATTAGCTTTTTTAGATTTTCTGTAGAAAATAATTGAACCCATTTTATCACGAGAAATTTGATAAGCCCCAGCTTTAATATTGTTTCTTAACTCATCTGCTACAGGTTCTTCGTATCTTGACATTGCTTGAATGTCTAAATAGCTAATTAAACGCTTTTTAAATTGTGTAGTTTTATCCATAATTATCCTTTAATTTTTATAACCAAATCTTGCTAAAGCTTCTTGGTTATCGATTCATTTTTTGGCTACTTTAACTTTCAAATTTAGTGTAGTTTTTTGGTTAAATTGACGCATGATTTTCATACGTGCATTAACTCCAATTTGCTTGATTTTTGAAGCGTTTTTACCAATTACCATTCCTTTTTGAGAATCTTTTTTAACATAAATTGTTGCGTTAATTAAGATTTTTTGGTTTCCAAATTCATCTAGATCATCTGGATCTTCAATAAAATCAGTAATTTCAACAGCAATTGAGTGAGGTAGTTCGTCTCTTAGCTGTTCAATTGCGCTTTCTCGAATAATTTCCTTAGCTATAAAACGCATTGATTTATCAGTTACATAACTTTCGTCATATTGCAACGGTCCTTCATATGAGTAAGTTTTTATTAAATCAATTAAAGCATCAATTGATTTAAAATCGTCTTTTGAAGTTGAAACGATATGTTCAAACTGAAATTCTTGCAATTCGTCCATTTTGGCTAGTAATTTTTCAGGCTGGCTTTTGATTGTATCGATTTTAGTTATAACAGCTATTTTATGTTTTAGGTTTTGAATTTTATCTAAAATCATTTTATCACCAGGACCTATTTTTTCATCAGCTGGAGTTAAAAATAAGACAACATCGACATCTTTAGCAGCTTCATAAGCATTTTTATTTAACGCTTCACCTAGTTTATTTTGAGGTTTATGAATTCCTGGAGTATCGGTGAAAATTAATTGAGTATCTTCATCATTATATATACCGATAATTTGATCACGAGTGGTTTGAGCTGTTTTAGTTACAATTGCAACGTCATAGCCAACAATAGCATTAGTTAGTGAGCTTTTTCCAACATTAGGTCTACCAATGATACTAATAAAACATATTTTCATTATTTAATATCATCCATTCTAATTCCGTATGGAACTAATTGTTTTATTGTATTAACTCTAACTTGTTTACCATCGTTGCTATATTGATAAACTTTGGCATCAATTGGCATAAATTCGGTCATTACTTGTCTACAACCAGCGCAAGGGCTTATGATTTCGTTTTTTTGGCTAATAATATGAATTTCCTTAAAACTACCCACTTCAGCTCCGTATGCTACTGATCCAAATAAGGCGCTTCTTTCTGCACATAAACCTGATGGATAAGCTGCATTTTCAACATTTACACCATAGTATTGTTTATTGTTTTTATCAATTGCAATAGCAGCCACCTTAAACTTTGAATATGGGCTATATGAATATTGCAATAAGTTTTGTAATTTTTCAAGCATATTATTCCTCTCTTGTGATTTGTAAAGGATTAAAAATATCATCCACTATTTGATTCATTTGTACTCTTTCATTTTCTTCTTCATGGTCATAGCCCATAAGATGAACTAAACCATGAGCAAATAAATAACAAAATTCACGTTTAATTGAATGACCAAATTCCTTAACTTGCTTTTCTAATTTTTCTCAACAAATAACTAACTCACCAAGTAATTTTACTGGTAATTGGTCATACATATTTTCATTTCCAACTCCAAAAGATAAAATATCCGTTACATAATCTTTATTACGATATTGTTTATTTAATTTCTGGATTGTTTTAGGTCCTACAATTTGTACATCTAGCAAAATTTCTTCTTTATCAATTTTGAAATAATCAGCTAAATTGTTAATAATTTGCTTCATTTCTTTGTCAAAAATAATTGCTCTTTTAATTCTGTTGTCGATACCTAAATTAATAGTTCTTTTCATAATTTTAATTATATAAAAATCCAGTAAATAAGTAAACAAACGGCTGCGTTATTTAGTTAATTTGACTAAAAATAAGTGCTTTTATTTTGGTTGTATAGCATTAGATATAAAATTCTAATTGCATATTATGGGTTTGTTATTAAAAATAAAATCTCCACACTGATATTACTAATGTGGAGATTTTTTTTACTATTTTGAATTGTTTGGTGACTTATTTTCCTCTTTACTTAGTTGATTGTCTTTGAAAATCAGTCTTTTTATTCTATGAATATTATTTGGGGTAAGCGCAGCTAAACTAGCTAGGTAAATTAACCCATAAATAACTGCGACAGTGATAGTGTCGTATCTATATCAGTATCATTTTAGTTCACCATTTAAATCAGGTTGAATGTTATTAACATTTTCATAATGAGGCACTCAACTTAAAGTGACAAATATACCTAAAATTAAAATGTTATTTTGTAATGTAAAAAGTGAGATTTTTTTCTTATAAACTAAAAACATTCCACCAACAAAGATAATAACGGTATAAAAGAAGTTAACTAAAATATTACCTCAAAATGGATTATAGTAATTTGGTCAAGGTAAAATACTTGAGCTTAATAAGAAGTTTAATAGACCAAGTACAACAGTAACAACGAAAGTGGCTAATTTAATATAGTGAAGTTGTTTAAGCAACTTTTCTTTATCAGTTTTTTGATTTTGTTTAGTCACGAGAAGCCTTTAGTTCACTTAACATTAAAATAAAATCACTTAAACTAACTGTTGTTACAGCTTGTTCACCATATTTACGATATGACACAAGTTTTTCTTGTTGTTCTTTTTGACCAACAATGATTTGAATTTTAGATTTGCTCATTTGTGCTTCACGAATTTTTTTGTTTAATCTTTCATCACGTTCATCAATTTTAGAACGATAACCTAAATTAAATAATAATTCATTGATTTCACGAGCATATTCGATATTTTCTAAGTTATTGACTGGAATTACAGTAATTTGTTTTGGAGCTAGTCAAAATGGTAATACACCTTTAGTTTGTTCTAGTAAAATTGAAACAAATCTTTCATATGTACCAACTAATCCACGGTGAATCATTACTGGACGTTCGTCTTTACCTTCTTTATTAGTAAATCAAATATCAAATCTTTGAGGTAATAAAAAGTCTAATTGTAAAGTTGAAACAGTAATTTCGTGTCCTAGTGCTGTATAAATTTGGATGTCCATTTTAGGTCCATAAAAAGCAGCTTCACCGATTTTTTCTTCGTATTGAACACCTAGTTCATTTAACACAGTTCTTAATTCATTTTCTGCGTCATTTCACATTTTATCGTCAGCGTAGTATTTTTCTTTATCTTCTGGGTCTCTTAAACTTAAAGAAACATAGCTAATTTGAATCTTAAAAGCTTCTAAAGTTTCTTTAACTTGGTTATACATATGTTTAAATTCTTGAGCGATTTGGTCTTTACGAACAAATGAATGCCCTTCAGTTAAAAGCATACCTCTAACTCTTTCAAGTCCAGTTAAAGCACCTGATTTTTCATAACGATATAACTGAGATTGTTCACTATAACGTATTGGTAAATCACGATATGAACGCTTTTTAGTGTTATAACAAATAATATGATGTGGACATGTCATTGGACGAGGAATCAATCTTTCGTTTTCCACCACAATTGGTTTAAACATATCATCTTTATAGTGAGCTAAATGACCAGAAATTTTATATAGTTCCTCTTCACCAAAGTGAGGGGTTAAAACTTCAGTAAATCCATATTTACGGTCCATATGTAATACTAAATTTCTGATTTCATTATGAATGTACATTCCATCTTCTAATCAAAATGGCATTCCTTGTCCACCTAATTTATTGAAGGTGAATAGCTCCATTTCTTTACCGATTTTACGATGGTCTCTTTCTTTACGGTCTTGTAAAATTGCTAAATATTGTTCTAATTCTTCTTTAGTTTCTCAAGATGTTCCATAAATTCTAGTTAACTGAATATTATCTGAATTTCCTCTTCAGTAAGCTCCAGCTAGACTTAATAATTTTAGATTCTTAATTTTTTTGGTACTTTCAACGTGCCCACCAGCACATAAATCTATAAATACTTTTTCTTTATTTAATGGATCAACTAAAGCATAAAAAGTAATATTAGCACCTTTAGCTACTAATTCATCATATAATTCTTTTTTGTATGGTTTATTAGTAAAATCGTACTCTTCAAGTGGAACTTGAACCATTTCTAAGTTTCTTGAAGCTAGTTTTTTCATTTCTTTTTCAATTTTAGCTAATTCAGTGTCACTTAAAGCATCGACAAATTCAAAGTCGTAGTAAAAACCTTCTTCAGTTGCTGGTCCAAAACCAAGCTTTACTCCTGGATAAAGTCTTTCAACAGCTGCCCCGAGTAAGTGACTAGTTGTATGGTTTAATTCTTTATTTGCTTTCATTTGTTTCTCCAAATAATCCCATTTTTAGCATTAAGTTGTTTAAGGTGTATTTTGCAATACCACTTGCTTTAGTTGCACCTAACGCAGTTACTTGTTGCACTAGCGTTAATGATTGTTTGTATTTTGTTTGAATATTGGTTAGTAAATTGAATACTGAGGTGGCTACTTTTTCTTTAAACTCTTTGTAGTTTGCATCTTTAAATTTAGCTTCAGCTTCTTTTAGAGTTTTATTTTCTAAAGCTGCATAAATATTTAATAAGTTTAAAACCCCTGGTTTATCATTAGAAATGCACACTTTATTTTCGCTATCAGTAATTGCCTTCATAATTTTGTTATATGCTTGCTTTGGGTCTTCTAATAAGTAAATGCATGATTTATCTGATTTATCACTTTTTGACATTTTTTGAGTTGGATCAGTTAAAGACTTAATTCTAGCTCCAACTTCTGGAATATAACCAGTTGGCACTTTTAATCTAGTTTTATACTTGTGATTAAATCTTTCTGCAATATTTCTAGTTAACTCTAAGTGTTGGGTTTGATCTTCACCAATCGGTACTAAATCAGCATTATACAGTAAGATATCGCCAGCCATTAGTGTTGGATACATTAATAAACCAGTTGGAACTTTAGTTGTACCATTGCCTTGTTTTAGCTTGGTTGCTTTATCTTTGAATTGGGTCATTCTTTGTAATTCCCCAATTGTAGTTTCACTAGTACATAATCATTGCATTAATCCATGCTCTTGCACTTGTGATTGATAAAAAATAACACTTTTATTTGGATCTAGTCCACAAGCTAAATATAAAGCAACAATATTTTCACGATCTTTTTGTAGTTGTTTTGGATTTACTGTTCCAGTTGTTAAAGCGTGTAAATCAGCAACAAAAAAATACGATTCATATTGATCTTGCAACTTAATGAAATTTCTAATTGCCCCAATGTAATTACCTAAAGTTAAATCACCAGTTGGTTTAATACCACTAATTAGTCGTTGTTTCATTTTACTCCAATACTATATTTTTAAATTGTAAAACTTGTTTATATTATATTACTTTAAAAATTTTAGTGCACAAAATATTGCGCTTTTTTGTTTTTCAAAACTAAAAATTAGTTGGTATGAGCCACAATTTTTATCCGTTTGCAAACTAACAATTTATAATAAAAAGTTAGAAAAAAAACAAAAAAAGATAAAAATTATTTTGTGTTTTGAATAACTAGTAAATAGTGTTTTTTTAACCTTTTATAATTAGCTAAATTTGAAAAAATGCTAGCAAATTTAGCGTTTTAAGGGCTAATTTACTACTTAAAATTAAATGTATAATATTTGTAAAAACTAGGAGGATTTGTGCCGTCCAAAACTAAAAAAATCACACTCATTAGTCATTCATATGGTTATAGATTAATGGCACTAGTGACTATTTTATTAGTAGTTGCTGAAGTTATTATGCAAGTGTTTGCACCACTACAACTTCGTGCTGTAATTGACCAAGGAATTAGACAAAATAACCTTGATATTGTACTATATCGTAGTGCGATCTTAATTGGTTTAACTGTGTGTTCATTATTTATTGGTGTACTTCACTCGTTTACAACTTCTTATGTTTCAACTGGGATCGCTAAAAATATTCGTAATAGCTTATTTTCTAAAGTGCAACGCTTTTCATTTCAAGATTTAGATAAATTTCCGACCGGAGTGATTATCAATCGGATTAATAGTGATGCTTCTAATATAGCAAATTCAGTGTTTTTTATTTTAAGAGCAGTAGTTAGATTACCGATCCAATTAGGGCTAGCTTTGGTATTTTCAATTACTTTAAGTAAGGAATTATCACTCATTTTTGTGGTTACTTTACCTCTTTTATCAGTTTTATTTACCATTGTTTGACTATTTAGTTTTCCGTTATTTAAAAAACTATACGCAGCATATGATGATTTTAATTTAAAACTACAGGAAAATCTATCTTCGATGCGTACAATTAAGTCATTTACAGCTGAAGATAAAGAGTTTGAAAAAGTTAAAGACAAAACAACTATACTGAGAAATATTTCAATCAAAAGTGAAAAAATTTTATCTTTTAACTCACCTATAATTAATGGGACTATTTTTGCTTCTATTTTAGCATTAGCAGTAATAGGTACTCAACTTTTAGTTAATCAAACTCCTAATTTCGAAATCGGAAATATCACAGCTTTTGGTTCATATATTTGAATGATTTCTGGTTCACTAGTTGGTCTTATGTCTATTTTAGGGATGATTTTAAGAAGTATTCCTTCAATTAAGCGTGTAAATGAAGTATTAAATCACCCAATTAGTATCACTAGCAAACAAAACGCCTATACAGGTAACTTAAATGGTTGAATTAGCTTTGAAAATGTTTCATTTAAGTATGCTAATTCAGAAATTAATAACTTAAATAACATTAACTTAAACATTAAAGCTGGTGAAAACATTGCAATTATCGGACTAACTGGTAGTGGAAAAAGTTCACTTGTTCACTTAATTCCTAGGTTTTATGATGTCAGTGAAGGTAGTGTTAAAATTGATGGAATTAATGTCAAAGATATTGATTTAACTAACTTAACTAACCATATTTCTGCTGTTTTTCAAAATAGTGTGCTCTTTTCAGGAACAATTCGTTCAAATTTACTTTGAGCTAATAAAAATGCAACTGATGAAGAAATGTGAGACGCTTTAGAAAAAGCAGGAATTAAAGATTTTGTTTGAGAACTTCCTGACCAATTAGACCATATTGTAGAACAAAAAGCAGAAAACTTTAGTGGTGGACAAAGACAAAGATTATCAATTGCTCGTGCCTTGCTTAAAAATCCTAAAATCTTAATTTTAGATGACGCAACTAGTGCTGTAGATGCTAAAACCGAAAACTCGATCAAAAAAGCATTAAAAGAAATTAATAACTGTACGAAAATTACTATTGCTCAAAAAATTAATTCGATCATTGATGCTGATCGAATTGTAATTATGGAAGATGGACAAATTCAAGCGATTGGAAAACACGAACAACTTTTAGCTGAAAACAAATATTATCAAACATTATACGCTACTCAACAAGCGATAGGAGGTATTGATGAAATATTCTAATAATACTTCTTATAGACCTAGACCAAAATTAACTAGAGAGCAACGAATTCAAACTATCAAACGGATTTTACAACTAGTTTGAGAATCGAATAAAGCTGCGCTTATTTTTGCGGTAATTTTTATGCTACTTAGTAATATTGGAATGATTTATAACCAAATTTTTATGGGTAAAATCATTTTAGGTGGTTTTTTAGAACCTTATACAAAAGATATCATTCCAGCAAACTTAAGTTTTGATTAAAATAAGTTTATTTTAGTCATAATTGGTTCGGCAATCATTTTTGGTACAGCTGTCTTATTTTCATTTATTAGCGTACGGATTATGATTAAAATCACATTTGGAACAATGTGTAAATTACGCTTAAAGCTATATAAACATATCCAAAAATTACCAATTAAGTATTTTGATCAAAATGCTAAAGGTGATATTTTATCTCGTTTTACAAACGATGTTCAAACTTTAAGAGATTTTGTTAACACCTCTTTAGTTGATTTAATTAACTCTTCATTTACTATTTTTGTGTCAGTTATTATTATGTTTGTGTTAAACTGATTCTTAACTTTAGTAATGTTAGTTTTAATTTCATTTATCTTCGTTATTTCATACTTTTTGGTTAAAAAATCATTTGCTTTCCGTTCAAATGAACGTAAAAAATTAGGTGAATTAACTGGTTTTTCTGAGGAAATGCTTTCAAATTTAAGAACTATTAAGTTATTTAACCAAGAAAAGGATTCTGAAGAAACATTTAAAAAAATTAATCAAGAATTAAATAAAGCTGACTATAAATCATCTACTTACAGCCATATGATGTTTCCTATTTCCTTTAACTTGGGTGGAATAGCGTACGCGGTAATGACACTAGTTGGTGGATATATAGCGGTAAAAAGTAATGATCCTAACGCTACTTTATTTATATTTATTAGTTTAGGTACTTTAATTTCGTTTACTCAATTTGCACGAAGTTTTAATAACTTAATTAGCAACATAACTTATACTTCAAATAGCATTGTTGTTGCTTTAGCTGGTTGTTCTAGAATTTTTCAAGTTTTAGATACCAAAGTAGAAACAGACGATGGATATATTGAACTAACCAAAGGATTTTTCCAAGATAATAAATTCATTGAAACCCAAAAACACCCAGATTCGAAATTTTATTGAAAAATACCTAAAGATTTAGATTTTGAATACAAACTTGTAAGTGGTGAGATCGAATTTAAAAATGTTAGTTTTAGCTATGATGAAAATACCAAAGTTATCGAAAATATGAGTTTTAGCGCTACTAAAGGTCAAAAAGTTGCTTTAGTAGGAAAAACTGGAGCTGGTAAAACTACAATAACAAACTTACTATGTCGTTTTTATCAACCAACTAATGGGTCGATATTTTATGATGGTATCAATATCAACGATATTAAGCTAACAGATTTACGTAAATCACTTGGTTATGTGTTACAACAACCAACTTTATTTACTGATACTTTAACTAACAACATAGTTTATGGTGAAAGTGAGTTAAATAACGAGCTATTAAGCGATGTGATTGAGGTTTCTAATTTAGCAATGCATGTTGATAAAATGACAGATAAATACGAAACTTTATTAAATGACTCAGGAAATAACTTATCTCAAGGTCAAAAACAACTCATTTCAATTGCTCGTACAAGTTATAAAAATCCACCAGTTTTAGTATTAGATGAAGCCACAAGCAATATTGACATTGTAACTGAAAAAATTATTCAAGATGCAATGGATAAATTAATAAAAAACCGTACCACTTTCATTATCGCTAACCGTTTAAGCACAATCAAAAATGCTGATTTAATTTTAGTTATTAGTGATGCAAAAATTGCAGAACAAGGTACTCACGAACAATTAATTAAAACTCAAGGTCAATACTATCAACTTTGACAAAATATAGCCCAAAAAAGTTAAAAGTTTTAAATTTCAATAATTTCTATTTAACTAAAATAGAAATTATTTTTAGTTTTTAAACTGCTATGCTAAGTTTTTAGCAACCAAAATCCGTAAAACCATAGTAAAACCAAGCTTTTAGATCTAAATTTAGTGTAAAAATCAAACTTTTAATCCAATCAAAAATAAGCCTTTAAATATAGTAAATAGTTTATAATTATAGAAAACTTAAAAAAGGAGTGCTGTGAACTTTTCCCAAAAACTAAAAAGCTCAATAAGTAAAAGTAAATTTATCAACTTTTTTAGAAAAATCATGGTCTGAAAAAGAAAACTACCACATCTAAAGTACTTATTCTTTTTATACTTTGTCATCGTGATAGTTTCAAGTTTATTGTTATTTAGTCCATGAACTCAAAATGAAAATAACCAAATCAGCTATATTGATGCTGTATTTACTACAGCTAGTGCTTTTAGTGATACTGGACTAGTTGTTGTTAATACTTTTGAACATTGAAACTGGTTTGGTCAGGCGATTATAGCTGTTTTGATTTTAAGTGGTGGAATCGGAATTTTTGCACTCAAATTCTTTATTATTAATTACTTATTTGGTAAAAAATCAGCAACTTTAAGCGAGGTTAAACTACTTCAAACTGAGCGTGGAAGTGATGATCCAGTTCGTACAACTAGATTAGTTATAAACTCGGTTAAATTCTTATTTTTATCTATTTTTATTTTTTCAATCATTTTAACAGTCTACTTTTATTTTTCTGGACCTAAAATGACAGTTGCGATTCAAAACGAATTAGCAAATAATTACATCAATCCCAAAGGTGATATTGTAATGTCGCTAAGATTTGGAATTTTCCATACTATTTCTGCAATCAATAATGCTGGTTTTGATATCATTTCTGGAAATAGTTTGATGCCTTATTATAGTGATTACTTCTTACAAGTTTGTTTTATTATCCTACTAATTATTGGTGGTTTAGGTTATCCTGCAATTTATGACATTCGTCAATACATCCGTCATAAAATTCGTAAAAGAAAAAATAAATATCACTTTAGTTTATTTACTAAAGTTTCATTAACTTTTTACTTGTTAATCTTTTTAGTTGGATTTGTCTGAACTTTAATTAATGAAACAACTAGCATCGCTGGAGATACTTTATTTAACAAGTTAGCGCTTAATAATACAAACTCATTATCATTTCAAGAACAAATAAAACTAAAAATTTTAATGGATCAGTGAAACTTTAATATGTTTAAATCTGGTGAACCGGTTTCAAAAGAAAATATTGAGTTTTTTAAAGCTCATACTATTTCTTACTATGGGACTACTTTTAATAAAGTGTTTGCAATATTTTTTACATCACTTTCAACTCGTAGTGCTGGTTTTGCTACCGCTAACTTAAATGACTTTACCAAGGCAAGTAAGCTAGTTTATACCATTATGATGGTTATTGGTTCAGCCCCTGCAAGTACAGGTGGAGGAATTAGAACCACTACTTTCGCTGTCTTTATGATGTCAATTATTAGCACACTACTAGGACAACCTAGAATTAGAATGTTTAAACGTGCAATTAATAAAGATACTGTGTTTCAAAGTTTATTAGTAGTTGCGATTGCTCTTGTGATTTTAACTATTGGAGTACTATTATCAATTACAAGTTTAAATAGTCATACTGAAACTGGAATTAATGCTCGCAATTTTGGTTCAGAAGCAATTATTTTTGAAGTAGCTAGTGCTTTCGGAACTACTGGTTTATCTACTGGTATTACTACTCAATTAAATACACTTTCAAAAATTACCATTATAGTTGTCATGTTCATTGGACAATTTGGTATTTCATCAACTTTATTAGTATGAAAACGTAAAAAAGATAATAAGAGAAAATTTGAATACATCGATGGAGACCTAGCGATAGGTTAGGAGGAATTATGAAAGTTAAATACAAAGACGATATAGCAGTTATTGGTGCTGGTAGATTTGGTCAAGCTGTTATTGAACAGCTATTAAAATTAAATAAAAACTTAATTTTAATTGACAAAGTTGATGATGAAGTTAAAAAATATTCTGATGATGTCGACCGTATTATCATTTTAGATGCAGCTGACAAAAAAGCTTTACAAGCTAGTGGTATTGATCAAATGGAAACAGTAGTTGTTACTGTAACTGAAAACGTTGAAATTGTCGGTGCTTTACTAGAATTAGGTGTAAAAAATATCATTGCACGTGCTAAATCTAAACGTTATGCTAGAGTTCTTAAATTAATTGGTGTTAAAGTCATAATTCGTCCTGAATACGAAGCTGGAATTAGAACTGCTATCATAGCAGCAAATAATAGTTTTATTAACTATTCAGACAATATTTTTGAACTAGAAAATAACTTTGTTATTGGTTCAACAAAAATTAAAAATAATGAATTAACTAACAAACCTATTCGTGATTTAAAACTGCCTGATTTTGGAATTAATATCATTTTAATCAAGCGTGATGGCGAATCACATATGGCCACAGCAAATGGTGAATTAAAATTAGGTGATACTATCTCGATAGTTGGTGAAATTAGTGACGTAACTAATGCTTTAGAGTTATTTAACAGAGAAAACTAAAAAAATGTAAAAATTTCCACATTTTTCATATTTTGAAAATCAAAAAAATACTGCATTTGATTTGAGTGCAGTATTTTTTTATATCTAAAAACAGGCTAAAAAATTATTACACTAACTAATTTAAAATTACTAGAAAAAAATTTAAAAAATATTGTAGTTTTTTGTGCTATCAGGTTCATATTTGATACAATAAAAGTGGATGTAAGTGGGAGGAAGTGGAAATGTATGGAATACACACTCGAAGTATTGATGACAAAGCCAGAGTAGTCATACCACCAGCTCTTAAAAATGAGTTGGGTAATGAGTTTTATATTACTTTAGGTTTTGATGGAAATGCAGAAATTCGTTCAAGTGAAGCTTTCGAAAGTTATCGTAATACTTTAGAAAGCAAAAGTCACTTTAATAGAGATGTAAGAACAGTTACTAGAATTATTTTAGGAAATGCTGCTCAAGTAAGCTTGGACAAACAAAATCGTATTTCACTACCTAAAAACTTAATCGAAAAACTTAACATCCAAAAAGATATTGTTTTTGTGGGAACAGGGACAGTAATAGAGTTATGAGCTAAAGAAAAGTTTGATGAATTTGAAGCTAGTGTTTCAACCGAAGACCTAGCAAAACTAGCCCAAGAAATATCAGGGATTTAATATGGAACAACAATTACATTTTTCAGTTTTACTTGATGAAACAATTGATTCATTACATATTAAAGAAGATGGTATTTATGTTGATTTAACCTTAGGAATGGGTGGACATTCAGCGAAAATTTTAGAAAAACTAACAACTGGTAAACTATTTGCTTTTGATAAGGATTCATACGCAATAAAAACTGCAAATGAACGATTGAAAAAGATAAATAACAATTACGAGCTAATTCAAAGTGATTTCAAAAATATAAAATCAGAATTAGCTAAGCGTAATATTTACCATGTTGATGGTATTATAGCTGATTTAGGAATCTCATCACCTCAAATAGATCAAGCCGAAAGAGGTTTTAGTTACAATAAAGATGCCAAGCTCGATATGAGAATGGATACTAGTCAAACTTTTGATGCACACTATTTAGTTAACAATTATACAGAAGAACAATTAGCTAGCATATTGTGAAAATACGCTGATGTAAAACTTAACAAAAAAGTTGCGAAAGCCATTTTGCAAGCTAGACCAATTAATACAACTTTAGAATTAGTTAACGTGATTAAAAGCGCATATCCTGCAGCCTTATTAAGACAAAAAAATCCAGCTAAAGCAGTTTTTCAAGCTTTACGGATTGAAGTAAATAACGAACTAGAATCACTTAACACCATGCTAAGTGATGCAGTGAGTTTACTTAATAAAAATGCCACACTGTCAATAATTACTTTTCATTCAATTGAAGATAAAATCGTTAAAGATTTTTATAAAAACTTAACTACAAGCAAAATACCTTCTAAGCTTCCAATTATGGAACAAAAACAGTTTTTAACTAAACAAATTAAACCAAATGATAATGAGCTTGAATTAAATAACCGTTCACGTAGTGCCAAACTAAGAACAATCACCAAATTATTTTAAGGAGTTAAAATGGAACAATATATCGCTAATTTAGCAATCGAAAACACCTCTGCTAATTTTGTTCTAATTAGAAAAACTTCAAATAGTTTGCTAAACGGTGGTATAGATATCCAATTTGACCTAACTAACGAACAAGAAACTTTAGTTGCTTGTTCAAAAATTAAGCAAAAATTATCTGAAATCAAAAGCGATCAATTATCAACAAATGTCATAATAAACGATGCAATAATTAAAGACTTAAAATTTGATAACAAATCAGTCTTCTTACAACAAGATGAATACGAATCAAAATCAATGCGATATGAAGATATCCAAGACAATTTAATAAGTAAAATTAACTATTTAAATAGTGAATTAGAAACTAATAGTTATGTAATTTCATATCCTACTATCACATACATAACACACAACAACGTAAATCGAAGTTATAATAAATTACCAAGTGTTCCAAGACCCTTTAATACTATTAAACAAGTTTATGCGAGATTTAGTTTCCCTAAAGATCAAACCTTCATAAGTACTGTTGAAACTATAATGAAAAAAATCAACATCAAAGAGTTTATCTACAAATTAAAATCACAAATTCTAGCATCTATGGCTAAAGATGTAGAAGACAAATGATCATTTTTAATTGATGTTGAATCAGACAATATTATTTTCGCAATCACATACAATAATAAAATTATTCGGTATAATTACAATGATGCAGTAGGACTTAATTATTTTGTTGAAAAAATGTCAGAATCAATGCACAAAAATGCCTCTGAAGTTCATAATATGCTAGCTTCGCTAGTGAGGTTAAAACAAAGTGAAAATTTTGACAAAATCATTAAACAAAATGAATACTTACACCTACTAAATTCTAGTAACAATCAATTTACAGATTATATTTCACAAGAAGCTAAGAAAATAATTTCGTTTCAATGCCAAGATTTAGGAATCGATCGTTTACGCATAAAACAAATTAAGCTACAAGTACCAAGCTGAATGGCTTTTAGTAATGAAGATTTTAATGACCAAAATCATCATGATTTCAGTGTACAAAATATAGCGCACTTAAACAAATTAAAAGCAAAAAACAATTTATTATATATTTCAAATTGCAATAGACTAATTGAACAATTAGTTTTAACCAACTCAAAAGTTGAACAAAAAGCAAGTCAAAGCCAAACGCACACGAGCGAATACGAAATCATTAAGCAGGATAACAAACTTAGTTTTTTAGGTAAAATTTTGAATTTATTTAAATTTAAAACCAAATTAGCATAGGAGCATACATGTCAAACAAATACAAACCAAGTCAAAGTCAAGCTGCAACTGACGAATTGACAAATCCTACACATGTAGTTTTTAAAGTTATTGGTGTTGGTGGTGTCGGATCTAACGCAGTAGCTAACATTATGCAAGAAAACTTAGAAAATGTAGAGTTTTTAGTTGCAAACACTGATTTACAAAGCTTAAATGATAATAGTTGTGAAAACAAAATTCATTTAGGTGATGCTCGTGGATTAGGAGCTGGAGCAAACCCAGAAGTTGGCGAAAAAGCTGCTTTAGATAAAAGAAAAGAACTTGAAGAACATTTACGTGGAACTGACTTACTTATTATTACAGCTGGACTAGGAGGAGGTACTGGATCAGGTGCTTCACCAGTTATAGCGCAAATTGCCAAAGAATTAGGTATCTTAACAATTGCTTTAGTTTATACTCCATTTAAACACGAAGGATCTAAAAAACGTAAAATAGCTCAAGAAAGTTTACAAGAGTTAAAAAAACACGTTGATTCATACATTGTAGTATCAAACAGAAAATTAAGTGAACAATGTGGTGATTTACCATTTAATGCACTTAATGAGTATGGAAACATTGCATTAAAAAATATTATCTTAGCAATTCACGATATCATTTACAGAACAGGTAAAATTAACATCGACTTTGCTGACGTAGAAACAATTGTAAAAGATTCTGGACTAGCAGTTGTTGGAATCGGACAAGCAACAGGAAATGATAAAGCTGAAAAAGCTGTTCAAAAAGCATTTGAAAACTATGTTTTCGAAAACGATATCAGTACAGCACAAAGATTGATCATTAACATTCAACACGATAATAAAACAAGCTTAAAAGAAATTGAAAGAGCTACATTATTAGTAAGTTCAATGTTTAACATTGACGATGAAAATGAAGAAGATCAAAACATTATTTTTGGACAAGAAGAAGTTGAAACAAGAGAAAATGAAGAACTATTCAAAATTTCAATTATCGCTACAGGCGTAGATGAAAGATCAGTTAATTCAAATAGACCTTCTCAACCTCCATTTACAGTTGATTCAACACATCAACCAACATCATACACACCTCAACCTCAACCAGTTCAACCAGAAGTAAAAACTTATGTTGATTCTCGACCACAAGTAGTTCAAAACAGCTACACAGAAGCGGCTAATACTGTCTACCAACAACCAGCTGCACAAGAAACTGTTGCACCTCAACCAACATTGGAACAATTCCACCAACAAGCATTTTATTCTGTTAATGCTGCCGAAGAACAATCTTCAAGTCAACCTGAAGAACCTCAAAGTTCATACGACAGCTTATTCGCTGATGAAGTTGTAGAAGCTAAAGTAGAAGAAACTACTCACGAAACATCACTTTTTGATTTAGAAGTAGAAAAAGCAAAAACAGAACAACCACAAGCTGAAAGTGTTTATAAACCACAAGAAGCTCCAGTTTTTGCAACAATGGAAATCAATGGAATGTTTTCAATTGACCCTGAAGCTAAAAAAGCAGAAACAAAATCAAACCAATCATCAGAAGATGAAGATGATATTACTTGATAGTCGATGTATCCGAAGAATTTCAGTAGTATTTAATTAAATTCTGAAAAGAAAACCAGGAACTTCCTGGTTTTTTATTATTTTGTATCATTTTGATTTAATAACTTAAGCTAACTAAATTCACAAATATATACTTTTAGCACCATAAAACCAGCGTTTTGATTATATTTAACCTACTTGATGCAAGTTCTAAATTAATTGGTTTCTTGCTTATGTTATTAAAAAATTATTATAAAATTATAGTACTTAAAAAAGTGGAAATCATATTCTTTTTATTATGTATTTTCAAGGAGAATAATATGAATTTAGTTGAAAAATTCAAATCAGTAGATACATCAGATTGTTCAAAAGTTCCAGTAGAAATTAGTGAGTTAGTGAGTGCTTTTGGTGGTGTACATAACATTTTAGTTTTTAACTCAAGTGTTTCACAATTAAGATATGATGTTAAAGATGTTTCAAAAGTTAATGCAGCATTATTAGAAAAATTAGGAGCTGTAAAAGTTGAAGTTTTTGAAGCAGCAAAACACGTGCAAGTTACTTTCTGTGCAGGAGCTGAAGGTTTGAACCAAGTAGTTAAAAAATTTGTAGCTACTTTACAAGCTCAACAACAACCAGAACAAACAACAGCTACAGTTGAAACTAAAAAATCTGAAGCAAGACAAGTAGCTTCAGTTGATTCATTAGAAGTTTTAGCACCTATATCAGGAGCTGTTTCACCATTAAGTACTTTAAATGATGAAGTATTTTCTAAAGGTTTAGTTGGATCAGGTTTAGCAATCCAAATGGATACTAAAGCTCAAAAAGTTAATGTAGTTGCTCCATTTAGCGGAAAAATTACAATGCTTCCAGCTGGTAAAAATCAATTTATTTTAACATCAGCAACTGGAGTTGAAGTTGTAGTAGTTGTTGGTTTAAACTCACACTTATTAAACGGTGTTGGAATTAGCTCAAATGTAAGCTTAAACCAAAGCGTAAATGCTGGTGATGTAGTCTTAGAATTACAAATGGATAAATACCTAGCTAAACAAGTTGATACACATTTAGTATTAGCTGCAACTCAAGATTCAAGTTTAAAAACATTAAAAAACGAAGCTCAAAGCGCTACAAGCGGACAAGTTTTATTTACACTAGCTAAATAAAACTATTAGTCACTAAAAATGATAAAAATAGGCAAAAAGTGCCTATTTTTTCATCTTTTTAAAGTAATATACCTAGATAAAATAAATAATATTATAAAATTTAAACATGAATAAATTAAACCACAAACTTTTAGATGTAAATTACCGTGTTAACAAACTAATTCAACTTAAAGAAGAAATTTTAGCTAACGAACCTGCTATTTACGAGGCTTTATATTTAGATTTAAACAAAAGTGAGCAAGAAGCTTTTTTATCTGAAGTAGGACAAGTTTTAGCTGAAGTAAATCTTTATATTAAAAAGCTAAATAAATGAGCAAAAACAACTAAAGTTAAAACTCCAATGTCAATGAATCCAAGTAAATCATACCAAGTGTATCAACCACTAGGAAAAGTGTTAATTATTTCACCTTGAAACTACCCATTTAACCTTTCAATGATTCCTTTAATTGATGCTTTTGGTGCAGGAAATTCAATTGATATCAAACTTTCAGAGTTTTCAATGCACACTTCAAGAGTAATGAAGAAAATTTTAAATAATGTGTTTGATGAAACAGAAGTGAGAGTACATTTAGGTGAAGCAGATGTAGCGATTAATTTATTAAAAGATAAATATGACTTAATTTTCTTTACTGGAAATGAAAAAGTAGGTCATAGTGTTTATCAAAAAGCTGCTGAAACCTTAACACCTTGTGTTTTAGAATTAGGTGGAAAATCACCAACTATTATTTTAGAAGATGCTTTACTATATGATACTGCTAAAAAACTAGCTTGAGCTAAAGGGTTAAACTCTGGTCAAACTTGTGTAGCTCCTGATTATGTATTTGTTCCTAGAAAAATGCTAAATGAAACTAAAAAAGCTCTTGATAATGCATTTAAAGAACAATTTGGAGAAGATATTTTAGCAAACCCAACTTATCCTAAAATTATTTCACCAAGACACTTTAATCGTATTTTAGCTTTAGATTTACCACTAAAATACGATCAAGATAAACTTAAAATCGAACCATATGTTTTTGAAGCTTCATTGTTAGATAAAACAATGCAACAAGAACTATTTGCACCTATTTTACCACTAGTTCCATATGATAATTTAGAAGACGTTATTTCATACATCAACGAGCACAATACTCCACTAGCTTTATATATATTCGGTCGTAATAAGCACACAATTAATAAAATTATTACCGAAACCCAGTTTGCAACAGGAGCTGTAAATAACGCTATTGTGCAAATTTCAAACAATAACTATGGTTTTGGTGGTCTAGGACATAGTGGTTTTGGTAAATATCATGGTTATACTGGATTTAAAACTTTTTCTCATGAGAAAAATTACTTGTATTCATCACATAAGCTAAATATGAATCAAAAAATTCAAACTAACCCAAAAATTGGTAAATTTACCTTTAATATGCTTAAAAAGATTTTTTAGTTTGCTTATATCTTTAAGAGTTATGGACTTATTTGGTATAATTGAAACATGAACGATATAGCATTAAAACGTAAAGAAACTCAAATTCAAAGATTAGTAGCTGATATTTTATATAACGATCTTACCAATGTTAACATTGTTGATCCAGTAGTTATGGATGTACAACTTTCAAATGATTTATCTCATTTGAAAGTATTTGTTAACTTAAGTGGTAATGAACAAAAAGGAATTATCGCCTTAAACGCTAGTTCAGGTTATGTAAGAAAAATTTTAGCTAATTCACTATCTTGAAGAAAAGTTCCTGAAATTCACTTTTATTTAGATGAAGTTAGCAAAAGTGGTTTAAAAATTGATCAAATCTTACAAAAAATCAAAGAGGAAAAATAATCAATGAAACCAAACTTCTGAAAATTCGCCCTTTTTGGTATAACAGGTTTTGTTTTTGGTGGTTCAACTGTTTTAGTTTCAACTGCTTTAGTTAACCAATGAAATAATCAAGTCAAAGTACAACAAAAAGTTTTAGCTAATAATATTAACACCTTAGACCAATACTTACCGCAATTAGAAACTAAATATAATAACAGTGACCCTAAAGATCAATTACTAGCTAAATTAATCGCTAATATTAAAGATATTAACTCACAATATCAAGCTAGTTACAAAACAAATAATGACAAACAACAATTAACTAATTTTAATGCTAATGTTGAAAAAGTAATCACTAGTACTAAAGGTCATTTAGCACCAAAAGCTGCTTAAAATAAGCAAAAATTATTAGTCAAAATGATAACATCTGTTATCATTTTTATACACCTTTTTTATCAAAATTATTTGGATGCAAATAAATATCTGTGCTATAATTAATTAGCTTATTTGCATCAAGAGTATGGTAGCTTGACAGCATTGACCATTGCCAACCTGCTTTAGCAAGGTGGAGAGTTAGGGTATAACCAACATGCAACTTACCTTAATTTTAATCTCCTTGTAAATAAGCAAAAGGAGATTTTTATTATGAGAAAACTATTTACAAGTGAAAGTGTCGGTAGAGGACATCCGGACAAATTATGTGATCAAATTAGTGATGCTATTTTAGATGAATATTTAAGAAGAGATCCAGTTGCTAAAGTAGCAATCGAAACAGTTGCAAGTGGACACAATATTTTTATAGCAGGTGAAGTTCAATCAAACATCGCTGTTGATGTAATCGAAATTGCTATTAACATCTTAAAAGAACTTGGATACTATTCAACTCGAACCAGTTTTCAAACTGATATTAGAGTGCAAAGTCCTGACATTGCACAAGGAGTTGAAAAAGGCGATGAAATTGGAGCAGGAGACCAAGGAATTATGTTTGGTTATGCAACCAATGAAACACCAACTTATATGCCTTTAGCGATTACTTTAGCACACGAATTAGTTAAAAGAGCTGAAAAATTAAGAACAGACGGTTTATTTAAGTGAGCTAAAGCCGATATGAAAAGTCAAGTTACTGTTGATTATACTGACCCAAATAACACTTTAATTGACACAATTTTATTAAGCATTCAACACTCAGATAAATGAGATGATGAAGAATTTAAAAACTATATTAAAACGGATATCATCGGATACGTTTTAGATCAATATAACTTACCTCAACCAAACCGTATTTTAATTAACCCAACTGGTAAATTTATTATTGGAGGTCCAATTTGTGATACTGGACTAACTGGTAGAAAAATTATTGTTGATACTTATGGTGGTTCAGCTAGACACGGTGGAGGTGCTTTTAGTGGTAAGGATGCTACAAAAGTTGACCGTAGTGCCGCTTATGCAGCTAGATATATCGCAAAAAACATTGTAGCTGCAAAATTAGCAGATAAAATCGAAATTCAATTAAGTTATAGTATCGGTATTGCTCAACCTGTTTCAGTTTCTGTTGAAACATTTGGTACTGAAAAAGTAGCTAAAGAAGTAATTGAACAAGCAATTTTAGCTTTATTTGATTTAACTCCAAAAGGTATTATTACTAAATTAGATTTAAGACGACCAATTTACCAAAAAACCTCATATTATGGGCACTTTGGTCGTAATGATTTAGATTTACCATGAGAAAAATTAGATATGGTAGAAGCTTTACAAACTTATGTTAAAAAACATTCAAACTAGAAAACTAAGTATTTCAAGTGGTTTTGTTATTTTTGACCAAAACAACTTAAACAAAGTACTTTTAGTTCAAGAACAAGATGGTTCATTTGGTTTTCCCAAAGGAAGAATTGAACCAAATGAAAACTTACTAGCTACAGCTAAACGAGAATTATTTGAAGAAACTAATATAAGTGCAAATTTATTAACTATTTATCCAAAATATCACATTGTTTCACACTATACGCTTGAAGAATTTGATGTTGATCGTAAAGTTACCTATTTTGTAGCTTTAATTGATGAAAATCAATGCAATTTACTAAAGCAAGAAGATGAAATTTTAAGTGTTAAATTCGTTGATTTAACTACTGCTTTAGCACTTTTACAAGCAACTAGTTTTAATAAATATTTAGTGCTTTTAGAAGCTATCAAATTTGTCCAATCAAAAAATTAATAACCTAAGTTTTCCTTAGGTTTTTCTTTTGATTTTTTCATAAAAAAATTAAAATATATGTATATATACATATAAAAATAGGAGGCATGATGGAATACAATCAACAAACAAGTAAAATCGATTGAATTGATTTTAGAAAAAAAGAAATTGAACATGCCATATTAAAGGCACAAAGTGAGGATGTTAATAAAGCTTATCGTTTAAGTCAAAAAAACTTGCCTTGATATAAACGAGAATTGTTTTATAACTCATTAGGTGCAATCACCAGTTTATTTGTATTAGTTTTACTAGTTTTAATTGCTTACTTTGTAGCTACTTATGCTTAAACTAAAATTAATGCAAGAAGCAATTGATTCAAATGCTAAAGCTGATAATCCATCACTTTTAACATTTGAATGAAACTACAATGTGGCAATTTTTTCTATCTTAATTGCTGTTTTAGTACTTTTAACAGTAATTTTAATAGTTAATGTCTGACCACATATGGTTTCATTTATGAAATCAAGAACAAAAAAAGTTAAGTACGACAAACTAGGAAGAAGCAGTCAAATTAGATTAATTAACCAACTTCGTGAAAGTGTGGAATATTTTTCTAAAAACAAAATTGGTGCTTTAATAACTATTGAAAACAATGATAATTTAGATAACTTACGAACTGATGGAGTTATTTTAAATGCCAACATCTCTAATGCACTACTAATTGCAATTTTTAATAAAAACTCTCCTTTACATGATGGAGCAGTTATTATTCGTGATAATAAAATTTACTATGCAGCAACTTTTTATAAAATCACAAGACGTAGTGTGCAAAACAATTACGGTTCAAGACACCGTGCTGCAATGGGTATTTCAGAACAGTCAGATGCTACAACAATTGTAGTTTCAGAAGAAAATGGGTCAGTAAGAATTATTAAAGGACAAATGATTCATCAAATCAAAGTCGAGGAGTTCCAAGAACAACTAATTAAATTCTTAAAAGAGCAATAACAATGGAATTTACAGAAACACTAAGAGAAAACTTAGTTTTACAACTTAAAGAACTAGTTTGAAACAAAAGCGTTAAAAACATACGTGAACTTGAAGATGAATACCCTAAAGCTGACTTTGCTGAAACTCTCGAAGAACTTGATAGTTACGAACAACTATACATTTTAAGAGTCTTAAAAACTGACACCGCCGCAGAAGTTTTCTCTTATTTAGAAGATGATACTAAAGCTAAATTAGCTTCTAGTTTTTCTGAAGAATGAGGAACTAAAATTTTACAAGAGCTTCAATCAGACGAACTAGCTGATATTTTGGAAGATTTACCAGCTAATATTACTCGTAGGATTTTAGCAGAAACTAATGAAGATAAACGTAGCAAAATTAATGCTATTTTACAATATAGTGACGATCAAGTAGGAAGCATGATGAGTGTTGATATTTCAATTATTCAAGCTAGCTGAACTACTAAAAAAGCACTAAAAGAAATTCGTCATGACTATCGTCAAAATAAAGAGTTTTCTCACAACTTTTATGTAGTTGATGAGCAAGGTAGATTACTTGGGGATATTACACTTGAAGAATTAGTGTTTAACGATGAAGACCAAATTATTGATGAGTTATACAATGTTGTAACTAGTGTGCACCCTTATGATAATAAATTACACGCAGCTCAAATCTTTTCAGACCACGACCGTTCTACTGTAGCTGTAGTTAATAAAGATAACTTTTTAATTGGAATGATTACTTCTGATGATGTTATTGATGTTATTCAAGAACAAGCAACTGAAGATATGTATAAAATGGCTGGTATTAATCCAGAAGCTGCTGAAGAAAGTTATTTAAAAACTAAAATTTGACAGATTGTTAAATCTCGTACTGTATGATTAATTATTTTAATGCTTTCAGCAACCATTAGCCAATATATTATCCAAGCCTTTACTGAACTTAGTGAACACTTTATCCAAGGGTTAGGTGTTGCGATATCAACCTCAATTATTGTTGCTTTAATTCCGATTATTTCTGGTTCAGCTGGAAACGCTGGAAGCCAAAGTTCAACAACTATCACACGTGCTTCGGCACTTGGTGAAATTGAAAAGCAAGATATTTGACGAGTTGTTTTAAAAGAAATGTCAATTGGGGCTATTATTGGTTCAATTATGTTTGCTGTCAATGTCGTTAGGCTATATATTTACTTTTCAATCCCTGGTTTTAGAGGGCTTCCATACGAAGAGGCTTCATGAACTTCAATTACATTTATTATTTTAGCTAGCTCACTTTCACTTTTAATAGTTGTAGTTTTTGCTAAATTTTTAGGAACAATGATCCCACTAGTTGCAATTCGCTTCAAAAAAGACCCAGCCGTTATGTCTGCTCCAATTTTGGCTACCTTAAGTGATGCTTTATCGACTTTAATCTTTTTTGGTCTAAACATTGGTGTTTTAGCATTTGGTAACTATATCGGACTTATTTAGGAGTAATATGGAAAAATTTGATAAAGAAACACAAACAACTAACTACACATTAGCTGATGTTGAAAAAGTTAAATTACTTGCTGAAGCTTTAATTGAAGCTAAAAATGAAGTTGCAAAACTAAACAAAGAATTAAAATATCTAGTAGCTAATACAGATGTTCCATTTAGTGAAACTTTATCTAACGGTGGAATAGTTTCTTATGATTTAGTTCAACCTAAACCTAGATTTAATTATAACCGTTATACAGGTGCTTTATTACAAATTATCGAAAGTGGACAAGAATTAAGTGAAGATGCAAATGAAATTTTAAAACAAGCTTGCTTTGATCATAAAGAAGCAAAGTGAAAATTATCAATTAAAAAATAAAGGAAGAAAATGGATTACACACTTATTATTTGAATTATTTTAGGTATTCTAATTGGTACTGTTGTTGTTTGATTTATTTATTCATACATCAAAGAGAAAAAAGACAAAAAGAAATTAGCTATCGCAGCTAAACAATTAGAAAAAGAAACAGCAATTTACACTCGTGAGTTAGCTATTTCACTAAAAGCTCTAACGGAACACAACAAACAAGTTCAAAGTGAATTTGTGCCAAGTATTGGTGAATACAAAATGTCAGATTTAAATAACGCAGCTAAAAACACTATTTTAGAAATTACTAAATCACCTAAATTTAAAACTTGTTATTTAGAAACTCAATCAAGACAAAAATTTGTACAAGCTATTATGATGTTGCAAGACTTAAATAGTAATTTATGAGATAAAAAACTACAAAGCGTAGTTGAAGTTTTTGATAAATTTTTAGATGAATCAGAAAAACAAATTGCTAAAGAAAATGAAACTGATTTTATTAAATTAGCAGAAAAACAAGATTTAGAAAAACAAATTATTGATTCATATAATGAAAAATTAAAACAAACTAAGGAAAGCAATGAATCTGCCAAATAAACTAACTGTTGCTAGAATTTTATTTGTTATTCCTTTTGCAATTTTTGCCTCACTTGCAATTTATTTTATTAAAACACCAAATAATTTTGTTATTTTTAACTCACTAGCTTTAACTACTTTTATTGTTGCTATGTTAACTGACTTTTTAGATGGTTATTTAGCTAGAAAATATCATTTAGTTACTGATTTTGGGAAACTATGAGATCCAATTGCTGATAAGCTAATTACAGTTTGCTTTATTTTTTACCTAACTCAGTTGGATAAAATATACTGATTTGTGGCTGCCTTTTTTATCCTACGTGATATTATCGTTGATGGAGCTAGAGTGGTGATGGCTCAAAATAAAATAGAAGTAGCAGCCAATAAATGAGGAAAATTAAAAACTATCTTAATTACAGCGTTTTTAATTGTAACTTCAATTATTGTGTCTTTAGAAGCACAATACAATATCGCTTCAATTACTTGAGCTAATTACTTAAGTCAAAGTATTTACACCATTTTACTTGTTTCATCAGTCTTTTTAAGCTTAATTTCAGTACTGATTTACTTAAGAGCTATTTTACCTTATATCAAAAACAAATAATCATTTCACACTAATTTATATATAAACCCTTTTGAAGCTATGTTTTCAGTTTATAAATCACAATTACCTTGAGAAATATTAATTTCAGAATTTGTTGCTTTGTTTTTATTAGTTTTAGCTAGTTATACAGCTACTTTTTTAGGTAAAACTCATCAAAAATATCGCTTTATTTTTGCTAGTTTTTATGGGGCTTCTGTTTTTGTTGTACCTTTAATTGGAGTTGGTTTATTTAGGTTACTTACCCATTTAAGTGCAACTGATAAATTAATTCAAGTTGATAATGTAACAACTGTAGTTAATCCGATGAATAGTTTATTTTATATCTTTATTGAACTATTTTTAAGTTTATCTAGACACACTAAAGCTAACTTAACTTTTTCCAATATCATGATTTTAATGGTGGTACATTTATCGAGTGTAATTTGTGCTTCAGTTGTCTGATATTTTATTCGTAAAAGGTATAAATTTGACCACTTTTTACAAGTGCCTAATGTTTTTAACTACGATCAAACTTTAAAAAACATTGGTTTATCAATCTTTTTTATCGGTGCATTATTTGGGGTGCAAATGATGTCTCGATTGCATCAAACTTCAATCTTCTTAAATGCATTTTTAACAGCTTTTATTTTGTTTTGCTGTTTAATGTTTGCTTCGTATGTTTTAAATATTTTTAGCTTTCCAAGTAATATTTATGTATCACTAAGCCGTTATTTTATGATTTTAGTCTATCATCGCAACTTTTTTCTAAATACAGTTGCAATGGCTGAAACTACCTTAACTTACACAATGTTTACTTGTTTTTTCTCGGTTTTTGCTATTGTTATTTTATAAACAAAAAAATCAAGCCATTAAGCTTGATTTTTCTTATTAGTTATTCATTGATTTCTTTTAGTCAACCTAAAGTTCTTTTAATTGCAACTTTTCAGGCTTTTAGTAAGAATTTACGTCTAGGAGCTTCCATTTGTGGTTCTCAAGTTGTATCAATTGCTACTAGTTTTTGTAATTCTTTTTGGTCTTTTCAGTATTTTACATATAGTCCAGCTAAAAATGCTGCACCCATAGCTGTTGTTTCAACGCATTGAGGTCTTTGAACTTTAATTTCTGAAATATCTGATTGGAATTGCATTAGGTAATTTGATCTACTTGCTCCACCATCAACTTTTAAGAGCTGAATTGGTTTACCTAAATCACTTGCCATCGCTTGGATTAAATCATTTGATTGTAAAGCGATCGATTCAGTTGTAGCTTTAACTAAATGTTCACGTTTAGTTCCTCTTTCAAGTCCAAACACTGACCCACGTGAGTATGAATCTCAATATGGTGCTCCTAAACCTGTAAATGAAGGAACAACTACAACATGGTGTGTTTGATCTTTTGAAGCTAATTCACAGTAAAAATCACATTCAGCAGCATCATATACAATTCTTAGTGAGTCTCTAAGTCATTTAATTGATGCACCAGCAATAAACACTGATCCTTCTAAAGCATAAACTGGTTTTTTGTTCCCTAATCTTCAAGCTACAGTTGTAAGTAAGTTATTTTTACTATTAACTGGTTTTTCACCGATGTTCATTAAGGTAAAACATCCAGTTCCATAGGTGTTTTTAACAGTACCAGGTTCAAAACATAATTGACCAAATAAAGCAGATTGTTGATCTCCTGCTACCCCTGTAATTGGAACTTCTCCAACTGCGTTAATGCTTCAAAATTCAGGTCATACAGTTCCATAATCATCAGATGAAGATTTTACAGTAGGTAAAATATCTCTCGGAATATCAAAGATTTTTAATAGTTCATCATCTCAATCCATTGTGTGGATGTTAAATAATAATGTTCTAGAAGCATTTGATACATCAGTTGCATGTACTTTTCCACGAGTTAGTTTTCAAATTAATCAAGTATCAATTGTACCAGCTAGTAATTTACCTTTTTTGTGTAATTCCATTGCTTTTGGTACATTTTGTAATATTCACCGGATTTTAGTTCCAGAGAAATATGGGTTTAGAATTAACCCTGTTTTATGTTTAATTGTTTCAACAACTTTAGCATCTTTTTCAAGTTCTTCACAGTATTCTTGTGTTCTACGGTCTTGTCAAACGATTGCGTTATATACAGGCAATCCAGTTGTTTTGTCTCATAAAACTACTGTTTCACGTTGGTTGGTAATTCCAAGAGCGGCTACATCAGTAGATTTAATTCCTGCTTTATGTTTCGCAGATTGCATTGTTGATAATTGGGTGTTTCAAATTTCAAGAGCATCATGTTCAACTCAACCACTTTTTGGGTAGTATTGAGTAAATTCAGTTTGGCTAGCAGCTACAATTTCAGCGTTTTTGTTAAAAACAATTGTTCTACTGCTGGTTGTACCTTGATCTAGGGTAATTACATACTTTTGTTTTTCCATGTTTCTCCTTGGTGATTAAACTAATTGAGTGAAATCAGGTTTAAAATCAGGTTTTGGTTCTAATTTTACATTTAGTAATTTAGCTATTTCTGATGCAATAACTGGTGCTGATGAAAGACCTGGTGATTGCATACCAGCTGCTAAAATAAAGTCTGAGTCATTTTTACTTGGACGAATTACAAAGTCATCGGTTTCAATGTCAATTGGTCTTGAACCTGAAAGTGTCATAATTGTTCTTTCAAGTTTAATATCTGGAATTAAGTCTGTACCAACTTTACCAATGTAGTCATATTTTTCTCTTGTAACTAGTCTTGTATCCTCTTTTGGTACATTTTCTTCGGCTGTAGGACCTACTATGTAGTGTCCATCTAATGTAGGTGCTACTACTACACCTTTTCCGTGAATTGTAGGAACTTTAAATACAACTGAATTAACTAAATTAGGTGTGTATTTATCAAGTACTCTATATTCACCTCTTCTAGTTGTTTGTTTAAAGTCATCAAAACCGTTTTCGTTAGCTAACACATCAGCATAGTGTCCTGCTGCATTAACTATTTTTTTAGCGTAAAATACTCTATTATCTTCAGTTTTAATTTCCAAAAACACCTTCAACTTTTTAATTGAAACTACTTTAGCATTTTTAGCTAGTTCCATTCCATTTTGCATTGCTGCTCCAATTAAAGCTTTAGTCGCTTCAACAGGTGCAATAGCTCAAGAACTAGTACATAAAAGAGCACCTTTTACATCTTTATTGATGTTTGGTTCTTTTTTGATCACTTCTTCTTTTGATAAAATTTGCATATCTTCTTTACGCACTTTATTAATTAACCCACGTTCATAAAGCATATGTACATGTTCCATTTCTTCATCGTTAAAGGCTGTAATTAATGAGTCGATTTTAACTCTTGGAAATTGTAGGTGTTTAAATCACTCATTAACTCATTTTTTATTTCCTTCAACATTCATTCATGGTTCATTTTTCTTTGAAGGATCAGGGTCAAAACCGCCATGAATTAATCCAGTGTTTCCTAATGAAGTTTCATTAGCTAAAACTGGATTTTTTTCAAGTAAAATTAAATCTAATTTGTACCTAGCTAATTCATAGGCAATACTTGCTCCAATAATTCCACCACCTATAATTGCGACATCATGTACTTTTTTCATAATTTGTCCTTAGATTGTTTTTGTAAAATTTTTTAGTTGTTGTAATTCGTGTAAAATTGTGTCTTTAGTTGCTCCTTTGTAATTGGCAGCGGTTGCTACCATTAAACCTTCAATTAAAGGAGCGTCAGCTAATATAACTTTCTCATTAGCTAACATTTCTAAAGCCATTTGTGTTGATAATAATGAACTCCCCATTTCACAAAAAACGAAGATGTATTCTGAATCCATTAAACTATTTATTTGTTCGATAATGTATGAAACATCAGTTCCTAGCTCATCGCTAAAAGGCATACCACCAGCATTTAGTGTGATAAACTCATCACATTTCATAATGTTTGCTAATTTAATAGCTTCATCAACTAGTTTTTTACTATGACTAACTACTACAAAATTAATCATTATTTAGTTTCCTCATAAATAGTTTCTAAAATGTAATACATAGTTTGTGATCCGGCATCAGTTATACCTATTGATCTATTTCCTAAGTAGCTGGCTCTACCTTTGGTTGCTGGAATATTTTTAGAGTTATCTAAGTATTCTTTAGCTACTTTTAGTGCTAATTCCATAGCAGTTTTATGGTCGATATTTGCTAAAACTTTTTCTTGATAAGTTTGAGCAAATGGAACTAAAATATCTACTAACGTTTTTTCACCAACTTTAGCTTTTCCACGAGCTTGAATTCCTTCACCAGCTTTAACTAAGGCATCAGCTAAATTGTTTTCTTTAGCCATTTGCATTAGCATGGTAGCTAAAATTGGTCCACTAGAACCACCTACTTTTGACATCAAAATCATAGCTGAATTATTTAATATCTCTTTAGTAGTTTTACCTTCTCAATTAGGTAGTGTTTTTAGGATTTCTTCGCTCCCTCTTTTGATATTAGTTCCGTGGTCTCCATCACCAATTAAACGGTCTAATTCGTTTAATTGTTCATAATTTAAGATCAATTTGTTACATACTTTTGTTAGTATTTGTAATACTAAATTACTATCGTTCATTAGTTATCCACCTTAAAATAGATTTTGTTTGATTTCAAAATCAAAATATTTTTTAGTTCTTGCACTTAATTTTAAGATTGAAATTGAAAATCCAGGCATTTCAAGTGAAGTCATATAATTTCCAACTACAGTTCGATGAATTTTGACATTTTTAGCTTTTAAGTATTCAACTACATTTTTATTGATAATATTTAATTCCATTAAAGTAGTTGAACCAAGTCCGTTAACTAAAACTACTACTTCTTCATCTTTAATTTGACTTTCTTTTAGTAGTTTTTCTAACATATATTCAACATGTTCTTTGGCACTTAAAAGTTTTTCTTTATGAGTTCCAGGTTCTCCATGAATTCCTAAACCCATTTCTACTTCATCTTCTTTTAGTTCAAAACTAGTTTTGCCAGAAGCTGGAATAGTACATCCACCAAGAGACATTCCAAGCGTTTTTACATTCTGAATTACTTCATTTGCAACACTTGCTACTTCTTCCATACTATTTTTATCTTCAGCACAGCTTCCTGCAATTTTGTGAACTAAAACTGTACCTGCCACCCCTCTTTTTCCAACGGTGTATAAGCTGTTTTTTACTGCAATATCATCATCTACAATAACTTTTACAACTTTGATACCTTCCATTTCGGCCATTTCAGCTGCCATTTCAAAGTTTAAAACATCTCCAGTGTAGTTTTTGATAATCAATAACACACCTAAACCGTTATCAGCAGCTTTAATACCTGCTAAAACTTGATCAGGGGTAGGTGAAGTAAACACTTCACCTGCAACTGCAGCATCTAATAATCCATATCCTACAAATCCTGCATGTGAAGGTTCATGACCTGAACCTCCACCAGATACTAGTGCTACTTTTTTAGTTTTGTTTTTTCTAGCTATGACATTGTTTTTTCTAGCTATGACATTATAGTTAGGAACTTTAATGACATTAGGGTTACTATATTCAACCCCAATGAGCATTTCTTCAACAACATTTTCAACTTTATTTATCAGTTTTTTCATTCTGCTCTTTTCTTTTTCTATTTTACTAACCACTATTATTTTAATCTATGGAATTGTTTCCACAATCTTTTTCAGTGTTTTCACAAGTTGCAAAAATTATTTTTTATCCCCAAAAAATCAGATTTTTTAAAAATTTAGTGTAAAGAAAAACCTAAAAGCATAGCTATTAAGCAACTTGCAAAAATCAGAATTTCCAAATTTTAGAAATTCAAAATTTCAAAAATTAAACTGCAAAATGTGGAAATGTTTCCATATTTAGGAAGTTAATAGTAGAATAATAATGGTTGTGTTAATCACACAAGCTTACACTCTATTTTACTAACCACATTATGGAGGTAAGAATGCACGAAAATGTTTTAGCTTTAGCAACCGCTTCAAATGTTGCAGTTAATACATTAAGTCACGGACAGTTTCTTCTATTTGCATTGTTAGGAGAAATTCTAGGGACTATGATTTTAATTATTTTTGGTAATGGTGTTGTAGCCAGTGTTTCATTTAAGAAAATGTTTGCTCACAATACTAGAGCTAATTGAGTTCTTATTACAGCAGCTTGAGCTTTAGCTGTGTTTTTAGGTGTTTTAGTGGCAGATCAGTTTGGTGCTCCTGGTTATTTAAATCCTGCTGTTATCGTAATGGATTTAATTAAAGGACAAAAAGAAGTTGGAGTTCCAAAGTTCTTAACTAATTATGTTGCAGCTGATGCAACAGCTAATGTATTAAACGCTGGAGAAATGATTTTATTATTAGTTGGTACATTTATTGGTGCTATTTTAGGTCAAGTTATCTTAAATATAATTAACTGAAACCACATCAAAGAAAACCCAGCAGCAGCTTTAAAAGGTTCTTCATGTACAGGTCCAGCTCACGAAAATAAATGAGTACACAATTTCTTATATGAATTTTTAGGTACTATATTACTACTTGTTGCTGTTTTAGTAGCTGGTAAACAAACTGGATTTGCTGGTTTAACTATCGTTGTAGCAGCTGTAACTACTATTGGTATGTCTCTTGGTTCAAGTACAGGTTATGCAATTAACCCAGCTAGAGACCTAGGACCTAGATTGGTATACTACTTAACAGCATTAATCTTTAAAAACAAATTAATTGAACCAGTTAAAGCGGATTGAAAATACGGATTATTAGTTCCAGGACTAGCTCCAGTTGTAGCTGGATTAGTAATGGGTGGAATTAACGCTATTTTCTAATTAAACTAATTACAATTAACACACTTGGTGTGTTAATTTTTTTTTTTTTTTTTTATAGCAAAATGCTGAAAATACTGGCTTAAACGGTATAAAAAAAACACCAAGTTAACTTGGTGTTTTAGCTGACTTATTTACGTCTAGAAACTTTTAATACTAGTAATAATACAGTAAATAGGGCAACCATAGATAATGAGTAAATTACTGAGATGTATTTTTCTACTTCTTGTCCAGCAATAGTTACTTTTGCGCTGTTGATAATTCCTTCATTAATTCCATCTGTTAATTTTTTAACAAATGTTGCAGCTGTTGTCATGTAATTTGGATCATGAGTAGCTTTGAAGAATTCTAAAACAGTTTTCATTTCATTCGCATTTCCATTGTTAATGGTAAACATAATGTTATCTGGTGTTAAGGTGTTAAAATCTGCTGTAATAAATTGGTTTGCAGTTGCAATGTTTTTAAGCAAGATTCCAGCTTGTGTTTGTGGAATGAATGAAATAGGTGCAGATAGGTAATTTGGTAAGAATGAAACTGGGAAGTAACCACCAATTAAGAATCCCCCAACTGATGATAGTAGTCCGTTTAACACTTGGAATACTGACATTGTTTTTACATATGAGAATACAAATACGAAAAACATTGAGTTAATTAAACAAATTAAAACTGTAATACCTACAATTGATAGGAATGTTTCATAATTGGTAAAAGGTGAATCTGGGAACTTAGCATAAATATATGTGTAAATAGCAAATAATGTAAGTAAAGTAATCATTAAATTGAAGATAATGTTAAATACAACATAAGAAAGTCTGATTGTTGTGGTTCGTGTTGGAGCGATGAAAAAGTCATCTAATGTACGGTTTTCACGGTCTCACACGATGTTTTGTGAAAGTTGAATAGCAGTTGTAAATCCTGTAATAGTAATAAGTCCTGAAATTAATGTACCATTGAATAAATAATTGGTTACATTCGAAGTAAATTCACTACTATAATGAAGTTCAATAACCCCTGCTTTTCTTAAAGCGTTTAATGATTCTTCAGGAACAGAACTTAATTCTAAAAATCTTGTATGAATTGTTCCTGGTTCAAAATTCTTACGCACAAAGAAGAAGAAAACAAATAATGTAATAACTGGTCCTAGTAGTAAAAAGACTAGTTTTTCTTTGTTTCTTCAGAACAATTTAATGTTTCTTGCTAACAATGTGTTAAATGTTGACATTATTTACCTCCTTTACCATTTGTTAAGTTAATAAATACTTCTTCCATTCCACCTTTAATTAACTCAAAATTATCAAGTAAATGAATGTGTTTTTTGGTAAATTGGTTTGCTTGTTCATAACTTGGGAATGTTACTTTGTAATATCCACCTTTAAATTCATAATTCATTTTATGTTGATCTAATAATTTCTTAATTCTTTGATCTTCTGAATTATCTTGAATCATAAGTCATGACATTGCGTACTTGGTTTTTAAATCTGAAGGTGTACCTTCTGCTAGTTTTTGACCTTTTTTAATAACTATAGTGTAATCACAATTATCAGCTTCGTCCATATAGTGTGTTGTTAAAATAATAGTTAAACCTTTTTCTTTTTGTAAGTTTTCTAAAATTTCTCACACTAGCTTTCTTGAAACTGGATCTAGTCCTGTTGTTGGTTCATCTAAAAATAAAATTGATGGATTGTGAGCTAATGCTCTAGCAATATCAACCCTTCTTTTTTGTCCACCTGATAAACCTTGGTATTTTTGGTCTACAATATCTTCAAGTTTAAATTCTCTAATAATATTGTTTACCACGTCTTTAGTTTCTTGACCTTTGAACTGGTTTTTATATAAACTTAGTCTTGAATATAAGTTTTCATATACTGTTAGGTTTGGGTCTAAAATTGAACCTTGGAATACAATCCCAATGTTATTTCTAATTTTAGTAAAATCACCCTTAACTTTTTCACCACATAATTCAATTTCACCTGAATCTTTAGCTAAAAGACCCATAATAATATTTAATGTGGTAGACTTACCAGCACCATTAATCCCTAAGAAACCATAAAGTTGTTTACGATATACCTTAAAACTTAAGTCTTGTAGAGCTTTATTTTTCTTAAAACTTTTGTTTAAGTTAGTTATTCTAAGAATAACTTCTCTATCTTGTAAATTTTGGTTCATAAAATACTCCAATACTGTGAAATATTGTTAGACCTATATTAATAACATTAATACGGTCTGAGTTGCACTTTTTTAAAATTCATAAAAAAAGTACGTAATTTAAGAAGTGTTATAAAAGTTGTACTAGTTTTCTGAAACTATTTTTTCACAAAATTTAATTTTTTTAATATGGAAAATTTTTCAGTTAGTTTTCAATTTGTATTTTGCCTAAAATACCAAAAAAGTTAATTTGCACCCCTTAAATCGTTGAAAAATTATTTTTTTCAATTTAATCTTACAATTAATTTAATTTTTATAGCGATTTAGTGAGGTGTTTTTTCACTTTTATGAAAATGTTCCATTTTTACACTAAATAAACTACATACTAGTTATATAAATATTTTGGAACTGTTAAAAAATCTTTTAAAATTAGAAAGAATTAGAACAAAAAAAAAAAAAAAAAAAGATTTTTTGTTTCGTCAAAAAATCCATAATTTCCGCAAGAAATCATATAAATTTAACAATTTAATTCTATATTAATTCTATATAATAAAGCTATTACAAATAGTGATATTAAGAGGAACAATGAAAACTAATAAATTAAACAAAATTCTGAAACTAGGTGCTTTACCTGTTATTATGGGTTCAGGTGTATCTTTATTTGTTTCAGCCACAGATGCTAACTCTGGAAATGATGAGGCTGCAGCATTAGCAAGACGTGTAGAACAAGCTAAAACTAGATTAAAAGGTGTTGTTGATAATAATACTTATAAAGATCTAGGTGGTGGATTTGCTAAGTATCAAGTTGACTTATTAAAAGCTAAAATTGACAAAGATGTAACAAGTGATGAAACTATTGCTTCAACAGAATCATACATTAATGATTTTGCTGAAGCTGTTAAATTTAGTTGGGCTGCTTTAACAACAGCTTCATTTGGTGATTTTACAAGTGATGCCGCTTTAAATGAATATAAAAAAGCGTTCACAAATGCTCAAAAACCTGTTGACAATTTTGATTATAAAAATATCTGAAGTGCTGGTTTTTGAGGTAATTTTAAAAATGAAACTGACGCTTATAAAGCTAAATTAGTGCCTTTGTGAAACATTTTAAAAGGTAATTCAATATCAGAGGCTGATAAAGTTAAGACATTTGATGATGTAAATAATTTCCAGAATAAGATTGTTGAAGCTTATTCACCTTGATTTAATAAAGGTAAAGATGGTAAACCTAACGAAACAAATGACAATGTTAGAACATTTTTTACAAGTTTTATAAATTATCCATTTAATATTCCTTTTTGAGGTGTTAAATATTACAGACCTACAGATCCAGCTAACGCAGACACTGCCATGGTAAATACCGGTAAAAGATATTATTCAAACTGAAATGCAATGTTTGCTCTTTGAATGGGTAATTATTTAAAAAGTGATACAAATACACTTAATAACGGTGACAATAACATTAGATATGGTTATACTTCATCAAACGGATATGCAGTGGGAATTTTTGATTTTACAAATACTAATAAAGTGCCACTTATTAAAAAATATTCAGAATATAAATATTGACTTGAAACTAAAACAACTGAATTTTCACAAGCTGAGAATATCCCAAGTATATGACAGATTTCAGCATCATTAGATAGAAACATTAAAAAATTCAACAGTGTGGAGTATTTATTAAGTAAATTAAATTTCGCTGATAATTCAGTAGTTAACTTCTCTAGACATTTAGCTATTGGTAATGACTTTGAAGGTGATTTAAAACCTGGTGCGCTTGTAGCTGATATTAACAGACTTGGTGCTGAATTAAACGGTAAAGTAAGGGTAAATGATGCAAAAGCTGAATTAGGAAAAGCTATTGACACACTAAATTCAAGAATTGTAAATCTACCTGAATCATCTAAAGCTCCGTATGCGCAATTAGCATCAAATGCAACAACATTAAAAACTAATAACGAAAGATTAGACGATTTATTTGAAGAAAAACGTAAAATCGAAATTGCTTTAGCTAACTTACTTGTTATTGAAGAATTGAACAAATTAGAAAAAGCTGAAGCATTAGTTGGTAATACAAACGAATTCACTAGCCTATTAAAAGCTGCACAAAGAGAAAATGCAAACTCAATTAAAAATGCTATTACCGCAAATGTGGTTGGTACATCAGAAATTAATAAATTTGATTTAGTTAGTTCATATGTTGCATTAGTTAATAAATACATCACAGCTGAAAAAAACTAAGATCAATGAACAAATTGATGCAATAAAAAACCCAAATCTTTCAGCTAACCTTATTGCTTCAGTAAAAGCTGAAATCTTAACTAATACAGTTTCATTGCCAGCTGCAAAAGCAAAATATTTAGAATTATTAAACTTAAGCAGAAGAGTTAATGCAATTGTTACAAAAGTTAACGAAGAAAAAGTTGTTTTAAACTCAAAAGATAACGGTTTATCTTCTGAAGTTAAAAATGAATTGTTGGGAAAAATCGATAATGTTCAAAACGATTTAACAAATGCTAATAATTTAAATGATTTAGACGGTAAGTTAAATACAGCAACAACAGCTGTTAACGAAGTTGGTTCACGTTTACCAATTTCTACAACAGAATTATTAATCAAAAACATTAAAGAACTTTCAGAAGCTATCAAAAATGCTTTCATTCGTCAGTTAAATAACAATTCAGAAAATAACAAAAAAGTTGTAGATGAAGCTAGAAATTTAGCTAATGAAGTTAAAGCTACTGTTGATAAAATTGATAAATCAATTGAAAAATTAAACAGTGACGCTTTCGAAATCACACCTGAAGAAAAAGAAAAGTTACTAAATGACTTAAACACAGCTAAAAACAATATCACTAAAGCTGCTAATAGTGACGCGGTTCGTGAGAGTGTTTCTTCAGATTCAAAATTAATTGCTAAAGTTGATACAGATTTATCAAAAGCATTAGATAAAGAAATTATTGATAACCTAGGTAATTTACCTATTGAATTAAAAGATAAATTAAATAATAAAATCACTGATTCTACTACTGAAAACGCTGTAGTAGTTGCAAAAGCACGTTAGTATAATTTTGCATTAGGTGAACTTGATAAAATTGAGAAAAATGTTCAAAAAGATAGTTCATTATCAGCTGCTTCAAAAACTGAAATTAAAGATAGAGTGGATAACTTAAGAAATAAAATTAATTCAGGTGAAGCTACAAATGTTAGAGCAGATATCAATAATATTTTAAGAATTGCTCCACAAGTTGATTCATCATTTAATTTCGAAACATTAATCTCAACAACAACTGTATTTTTAACATTATTAGGTTTAGGAGCAGTAGTTTCACTATTATCATTATTAGTTGTTAAAGCGAAACGTAAAAAAATAGCTGCTAACTAAAATATTCGATATTAAATTAACATTCATTTGAGTGTTAATTTTTTATATAAACCTTTTACTCTGAAAAAACAGCTTTATATGTTATAAATTTAATGAAATTATGTTATTCAATTGCCAAGACATCAACTAATTTGCACTCTGAAACTTTTAGAAAAAAACACAAAAATTTATTGAATTTAAAAAGAAATGCACTATAATTTAAGTACGTATATTAAATTACAAAAAACTCAATTTAACTAAAAAACAAAAGAAATACAAGAAATTGTATTTCTTTTGTTTTTCTAGAGAAAAAAGGAATATCATGGGTAAAATAATAACTAAAAAATTAGTATTGCTAACTTTAACTAATTCGCTGCTTACAAGTACAGTAATCGCTACATCTTGTTATCAAAATAAAGCTGGTAATATACCTAGCGATAATCAAGACAAAGCAAATGATAATCAGTTAAATTTAGAAAATATCATTAAAACTATAAGTTTAGCATATCCTGATCCTTCAAGTGTTAATGTATTAGATGCTAATTTAGACTTAGTTAAAGTTATTAATTATACTCCTAACCCTAATATTTCGTTTGATTGAGTATTGTCTAAAAGAAATTATTTAACTAATGAGCTTGAGTTTAAAACAACACTAACAAATAAATTAGATAATAGTTCTTTATTTAAAAATATTGTCATTTCAGGTTTTAAGGAAGTACCGATTAAAATTGATAATTTACCTGAATTACATGATCAAAACACAGACATATCTACTGATTATGCGAATTTATCAGTGTTAGAAAGATCAAGTATTAATTTTAATAATGATTGAAAATTCAAATATGGGGATGAAGCTTCATCTTCAATTACATCATTAAACTATAATGATAGACAAATGACAAATTTAAACTTGCCGCATGATTGATCAATTTTTTTCGATTTTTCTCCAAATATTTCAAACGAGTGAGGAGCCCTTGAGGGAGGGGTTAGTTGATATAGAAAATCATTTAACATACCAAAGGAATGACAAGATCAAGAAATTAATATTCACTTTGGTGGAGTTTTTTCAAATTCACAAGTTTGAATTAACGGTCATTTATTAGGAAAATATCCTTCTGGATATTACCCATTCACTTATAACTTAACTAAATACATAAATTTTGGTGGTGAAAATGTTATTGCTGTAAAAGCGGAAAACAAAAGAGAATCCTCACGTTGATATTCTGGTTCTGGGATCTATCGTGATGTAAAATTAGAAGCATTTAATAAAGTTAGAACAATAAGAGATGGTGGAATAGTTATAACCACACCAAAATTAAAAACTCAAAAAGATTCTAATGCAGAAACTAAAATCCAATATAAACTTGAAAATAAAACTAACATTGATAAACAAATAGTAATTGAACAAACAATTATAGACAAAAATACTTGTGAAGTAGTTGCTACAAATAATACTGAAACGCTGAATTTACCAGCACATTCCAAAAATTATGCCTTTGAAAATACTATTTTAGTTAATAGACCCAAATTGTGAGATACCGAAGCTCCAAATCTATATCTTTTAAAAACTAAAATCTGAGATGGAAAATCATTAATCCAAGAGACTGATACTCGCTTTGGTTATCGTTATTTTGATTGAACTGCAAATGATGGTTTTAGCATCAATGGCAGAGAAATTAAATTTAATGGTGTTTCTATGCATCATGATCAAGGTGCTTTAGGTGCTATTAATAATTACGATGCCATTTACCGCCAAATGAAAATGATGAAAGATATGGGAGTTAATGCCATACGTTCAACGCACAATCCTGCTGACATTAATTTAATAGAGATATGTGAAGATTTAGGTTTATTACTAATTAATGAATCTTTTGATACTTGATATACTGTTAAAAAACGTAATGACTATGGAAATGTATTTAACGAAATAGCTACACACCCAGATGCTAATGGAACTGATGTATGAGCCAAATTTGATTTACAGCAAATGATTAAACAAACCATCAATTCACCTGCTATTTTCGCTTATTCTATAGGGAATGAAATTAATGAAGCCTACACTCAAATGGGTGTTGATACTACTAAAAAATTAGTCGATTGAGCTAAAGAAATAGATAAAACTAGATATATTACATGAGGTAATGATAAATATAGATATTATGTAAATGATAATATAAACCGTGCATCTAGTTTACTCGATACAGTTGGTTTTAATTATTCGGAAGATAATTTAGATTACTATAGAACTAATTTTCCGAACTGAAAAATATATGGAGCAGAAACATCCAGTTCCTTAAATTCTAGAGGTGTTTATTTCGACCCAGATGATTTACCTAGTGGAACACCTTGAAAAAGCATTGATGCTTTCTCATATCAATTATCAGATTTTGGAAACAGTAAAGTAGGCTGAGGAAAATCTGCTTTTGGATCATGAAAATTTGATCGTGATCGTAAATGATATACTGGTCAATTTATATGAACAGGATGAGATTATATTGGAGAACCTACGCCTTGAAACCAACGATCTGGTGCCGATGTACCTAAAAGTTCATACTCTGGGATTGTTGATACAGCTGGATTTGCTAAAAATGATTACTATTTGTACCAATCACAATGATTAGATCCAGAAACCAAACCAATGGTACATATTTTTCCTCATTGAAGTTGAGATAATGAAAAATATCGTAAACTAGTACAAAATAGTGAAGGTAAAATACCTATTCGTATTTATTCTAATGCAGATAAGGTTGAATTATTTAAGAATGGAGTATCACTTGGTGTAAAAACGTTCAAAAAGGTAGCAGGTTTTGGTGAGAAAAAGTTCTATAATGAAGGCGAAAATGGAAAATTATATCTGGAATGATTAGTTGATTATACACCTGGTAAAATAGAAGCTAAAGCATTGGATAAAAATTCTAAAATTGTAGCAATTAATGTAATAGAAACAGCTAAAGATCCAGTAAAAATAAAACTAACTCCTGAAAAAACTGTAATAAAAGCAGATGGGGTATCTTTAAGTTATATTCAAGTATCGGCTATTGATGAAAATGGTGTAGAAAACCCATGAGCTGATAACAATATTATTTTTGATATCGAAGGTCCTGGCGAAATTGTAAGTGTTGATAATGGAAATGCAGCTTCAAGAGAAAGATATAAAGCACAGCCTAATGGTGTTTGAAGCAGAAAACTATTTAGCGGTAAAGCTATTGTGATTGTACAATCTAAAACTAATGAAGGAAAAATTAAATTATCAGCTTCTTCAACTGGTTTAAAATCTGATTCAACAAATATATTCACTATTAATAACATTGATTCTAGTTTAGAAACTATAAAATATGTTGATTTAGATACTCAATATAGTTTTGTAAATGAAGAATTGAATTTACCATCAACAGTAAAAGTAGTTTTAAATAACGGTAAATTTGCGACAAAACAAGTAACATGAGATATTACTGGTGTAAATACAAATAATATTGGCACATATCAAGCATCGTTTGTTTTAGAAAATAAAAAACACCAAATTAATGTTGAAATTGTAGATTTTGCATCAACATTTAAAGTTAGAAATATTCATAAAACTATTCATATAAATTCAACAAATCAAGAAATATTAAATATGCTTCCAAATACTATTGAAGCAACAAATGGTGTTATAAATGTAGTTGAAGAAGTTATATGAAATGAACAAATTGAAACTAAAAATAATCATAAAATAATTACTGGTCATTTAAGAAAACACCCACCTATTAAATTTGAAGCAATATTTGCACTTAAAGATAATATTGATTACATAGTATTTGAAAATAATTTATTTACATCGGAAAATATTGCTAATATTTCATCTTCATATCAACAGGGTAATGATCAAGCTGCTAATGTTATAACAGCAACTCCTAATGTTAATCGTAGATGAACCACTTGAAAACCAGGTAATAATTCAAATGCAAAAGAAAATTATTTAACTTTTGAGCTACACAAACAACATAAAATAGGTGCTTTAGCACTAAATTTATATGTTGATAGAAACACTGGTAATAATGGTCCAGAACAAATTATTATTGAATATTCAAATGACAATAATAACTTTATAAAAGTGTCCAATCAATCAAATGTTTCTGATTTTGCAGCAAACGATATCAATAAAACTTTTATCGTTAATTTCGATCCAATAAATGCTAAATATATTAGAGTCAAAGCTATTTCTAGAACTAAAACAAATAACCAATATTGAGTGACAGGTTTTACTAGAATACAAGCATACGAATCAAAAAATAGTTTTGTGTTACAAAATAATGCTAATTTACAAGCTATTAAGTACAATAATAAGCTTTTACCTGATTTTGACCCCAATAAAACTGTCTATAATTTAAACATACCTTATAGCCAAGAATGACCAGATTTAACTTTTGAGACAGATAAAGCTAATAATGTTAATGTAGAAGTTGTTGAAATTAGCAATTGTTTATCTAAAACTTATTTAGTAAATGCTATTGGAGAAGATGGAAAAGTTAAAAACTATACTGTAAATATTCAAAAAACTGTTGATAAAGTGAAATCTCAAACATTAGATTTATCATATTTACCTGTTGGACAAGCTCAAAAAGCTAAATTAACTATAAAACTTGAAGATGATACATTTTTAGATATTTCTAAAGTAGAAAACCTTAAATTTTATGATGAAAATGGTCAAAATCCTACTTTATTTAGCTATGAAAATGACTATATATTAGCGCAAACTGCTGGAAGTGAAAAAGTGTATGCTGAATTTAAATATAAAAACCAAATTTATAAAACTAATGTTGTAACACTTAATATTCTAGAATCTTTAAGTGAAAAGTTAATTACTTCTACAGAGGTTATTAAGTTAGAAACTATGATAAATCAAACAGCGACATTGCCTAATACTATAAGTATTAATTATGAAGGTGAAAGATTTGCTCGTAAAGAAAGAGTTTTATGATCAAAAAGCACACATAGTTTTAATGAACCAGGGGTTTATGAAGTTGAAGGATTTATTGAAAGAACAAACCAAAAGGTTTTTGCTTCAATTTTAGTTTCAAAATTACAATATACAGAAACAGTTTATACAACTAGCGTTCAAGGATTTTTACCAGAATTGCCACAATGAGTATTAACTTATGATAATTTTGGTAACCAAAAAGTTATTAATGTAGTTTGAGAAAAACTAAATAATAGTCAATTTAGTAGATTAAATCAAGTGGTTAAAATAACTGGTAAACTAGTAGGTTTAGATCAAGAAGTTGAAGCTAATGTATTAGTTGTACCAAAATTAGAAGATGAAAATGTTTCAAGAGCTGTAACAGGTTTTGAATATCCAGCTATTTTCGCTGGATATTCAAGTGAAACACAAAATGAAAATAATAGAATTAGTAACCTAAACGATGGAATTATCAATCCAAACAACAAATGAAGTGATTTAAAACAAAATAACTTACAAAGACAAAATTATATTGGTGCTATTTTTGCTAAAGGTGGAGTTTTAACAAGTAAACAGATTGACCAATTACAAATTATTTTTGGTCATGATACTAATTCTAGTGCACCTAAAACTTACACAATTCAGTATTTAGATACTAAACCTACTGATTTACCTGACTTTGCAAATTTAGGAAACATAAACAATACCAACAGCAACTTAAAAAATAATAGCCTTTGAAAGAATGTTTCAATTATTTCACAACCAAGCACATTAAGCGATGACATACAAACACCTAATATCTTTAAGTTCAAACCTGTAAATGCATATGCTATTAGGATACTAATGACCCATAAAGATGGAAGCACTGGAGATGGTATTATAGTTCATGAATTTTCAGTGTTTTCACCTGTAGCATCAATACCAACTGAATATGATATAGATATGGTTAAGGTTAATGGATTATCATTTAATGAGTTTGATAAAAATATTCATGAATATAATTTAAATACTAATTCTATGCCTGTAATTGAATTTGTAACTACCAAAAATCCAATAATTAGGATCGAATATTTAGAAGATAGAATCATTTATATTCTTCAATCATTAAATAAAAGCAATATCTCGAAATATACATTTAAACTAAAAACTAATGATAAAAATCTTTTAGGTGAAGAAGTTGTAAGTTTAAGATCTGATTTAATAGCAAAATTAAGTACTATTTCAATTAAAAATGGTCTTTTTAATTACTTAAAATCCCAAGTATTAATAGAAAAAATTAATTTTTACTTAAAAAATATTTTTTCTAAACGTGAAAAATTTGCAGAAATTTCTTCAGAAGTGGAAAAAATACTTTCATCTCTTGATTAATATATATATATATATATATATATATATATATAGAATAGAGTAATGTGTGTGTATACGAAAACACTGGTTTTTCCAGTGTTTTTATTAAATTTATTAGTAATTAGTATTCAGTGCAACAGATTATGTTTTTACAGAAAACGGTTTATTAATCTTAATTATGATTTTCTAATTCAGTTAATATTTTTTTAGTACCTATATGGCAAATTGTTTCAGAATTTATTATAATTTAGATAGATAGAAAGAATATGCTTTGTTCTAGTTAGAAAAAGTTTCAATGAATTTGGCTGATTGTTAATTAAAACTTTTTATTTCTGGTATTAAGCATATTTTATTATTAAAGTTTTTTTGACTTTAATATAACTTAAGAGGAAAAATGTATAAAAAGAATATTAATAAATTTATTAAATTAAGTTCTCTTCCAATTGCTGGAATTGGTGGTGTTTTATTAATTACTTCCGCTACTGATACTAGTGAAAGTACAAATAATAATACAACTACTTTTAACGTACAAGCAAAGAAAGATGAATTAGTTAAAAAAGTAGAAGCAAATAAATATAGTCACTTAGGTGGTGGTTTAGTAGGGTATCAAATTGATTTACTAAAAGAAAAAATCAACACTATAACAGATGAAGCTTCATACCATGAAGTAGATATTATGGTTACTGATTTTATCGAAGGTATGAAATTTAACTGATCAATCATCACAACTGCATCAATGGGTGATTTTACTGATCCAAAAGTTTTAGAAGCTTATAAAACTGCAATGGCACATAAATCTAATGATTTCGATTTTACAAAAGTCTGATCTCAAACATTTTGAAATGATAATGGTTTTAAACCAACATTAGATGAATATAAAAACACACTTGAAAAACTTTGAAAATTACTAAAGAATACAGGTGATATCGCAGAAGGAGATAAACTTAAAACAATTCAACATTTAAGAAAGTTTGGTAAAGATGTTACTGCTGCATATGCTAAAATTTTCGCTGCAGCTACTGCTGACTCACAATCTAATCGTAATGCTAAAACATTCTTCCAAGCTTATATAAACTTTGCGTTTAACCGTACACTATGACCTGCTGAATTTATTCCTTCAAGATCTATAGACAACCTTGATGTAAATAAATATCCTAAATCAGGAAACAGATACATAGCTAACTGAAATGCTATGTATAGCATTTATTTAGGTGATAAGATAGCATCGTTAAGCAACAATCTACAAAATGGAAGTGGTAGAGAAAATGTTAAAAACTTTGCTGGTGGTTACAACTTGTTACAAAGTTATAACCACAGATTGTTAAGAGACAGAGGTGACTTATGATTAGCTAAAACAATAATGAAAAAATTTGCTATGAATAAATACTATTACTTAACAAATGGTAGTGATATTACTCAAGCAGGTAATCCAACAAAAGCTGCAAGTGATTTTGTGAGATTGCAGAAAATTTTAGATGACCTTAATGAAGTTCCATTTCTTTTATCAAAAGTTAATTTTACTGATGATTGATTTAAATTTAGTGAAAATTTAGCTACTGGTTCATATTTTAATGGTGCATTATTCCCTAAAGGAAGAAATGGATTTACTACTGATTTACTTAACACCTACTTTGTTACAATAGTTAATTCATACAATGGTTTAGAAAGAATTGATAAAGCTAAAAAAGCTCTTGATCCTGTAATTAAAAATTTAGAAACAAGAATCACAAATTTACCTACAAATATTAAACCATCATTTGAGAAAGCTGTTAATAATGCTAAAGAAATCAGAAAATTAAATGAAGTAGTTAAAGAAATCAATGCTTCAGCAACCACAACAAATACTGCTGTTTCAAACGTTGAAGTTGCTGAAAATATTCTTAAAGTTAATAATGGTGAAACCTTAATTTCAACAGTCGATGGGTTTGAGAGTCCCTTAAGTGTTGATGAAAAAGTTAAAGTAGCTTAAACTCTTAAACAAATTTTAGATAACGCTGCTGTTTCGCTTGATCATTCAGTTAAAACAGGAATTTCTGGTTCAGTTTCTAAGGTTGATACTTATGTATCTAATAAAAAAGGTGAATTAGTTACAAGAATTGATTCATTTGCTAGTGAAAACAACTTATCAAGCACATTAGTTTCTAATGTTAAAAATACAATTAATGCTACAAACACAAACGCAACTACAATTATTAATTCATTTAACAGTGTTAAAAAAGCTAATGATGAAGCTAAAAGAATTAATAATTTAATTACTGAATTAGATAAACCAGAAAACAAAATAGCTCCTGCAAGAAAACAAGAACTTAAAACACAGCTAGAAGCAGCTAAAAATGCTATTAAAAATGAAACTAACTTAACTAATTTAGACAACCAAGTAACTTCTAAATCAGCTGAAGCTACAAATCTAGGTAACACAATCGCTAAAGAAGATGGAACAATTAAAATTAATGAATTAGCAAACTTAAATAATGAACATAAAGTTGAATTATTAAAACAATTAAACGAAAATCCATCATCTGCAGTAGCTGTTGTTGCAAAAGCTAGTGTCATTGATAATGATATTAAGGTTGCTAAAGAAAAAATTAAAGATGCAATTAATGCAGTTAATGGAAACAAAAACTTATCTACAAAACAAAAAAATTCATTAGTTACTGAATTAAATACAGCTTTAGAATCAGTAACATCTGCGACAAATGAAGAAGCAGTAACTAACACAGTTGGTGAAGCAATTAAAGTTATTGCAAAAACTGATCCAGAAGTAGCAAAAACCACAGGTGTAGAAATCATTAAGAACATTCCTGAATTCAATATATCTTTACAAAACGATTTTATTGCTAAACTTCAAGGTAGCGAAAATACTAATGCTAAATTAATAAGTGATGCAAAAATTTTATCTGATGACCTAAAAGTTTCAAAAGATAAAATTGATGAAGCTATTACTTCAGTAACTAACAACATTTTATTAACAGGTGATCAAAGAACTAAATTAATCGAAAAATTAAATACTGCTAAAACTCAACTCGATGAAGTAAAAAATGTTGATGCAGCTAGAGAAACGGTGTCTAACACTTTAAAATTACTAGCTGAAGCAGATCCAGAAATTGCTAAAAAGGCAAATGAAGAAATTATTAATAATGTTGTTGATTTACCATCTAACTTAAAAGAAGAATTGGTTGCTAAATTATCAACAAACCCTGAAACAAACATTAGACTAGTAGAAGAAGCTAAAACACTTGCTAATGATATTAAGGTAGCTAAAGAAGATTTAACTAATACAATCGCTTTTATTGATAACAATACTAACTTATCAACAGAAGTTAAAACCAATTTAACTAATGAATTAAATGCTATCTTAAATAAAATTGAATCAATAAACAATAAAGATGCTATTAGCGAAATTGTTGAAGAAGCTGTCAAAATTGTAGGTACTGTTAATCCAACAATTATTAAAGAATCATCAACTGACATTATTAAAAATACTCCATCATTAAACACAGCACTACAAAATAGCTTAATTGAAAAACTAAAAGATAATGGAAATAATAACTTTAGAATCATTGCAGAAGCTAAAAACTTATCTAGCGATATTAATTTAACTAAAGATAAAGTTGCAGAAGCGCTAGAAATTGTTAAATTATCAACTACATTAAATGAAGATCAAAAAACTGCCTTAACTACAAAATTAAATGATGCATTAGTAAAAGTTGCTGAATCTGAAACTAAAGAAGCGGTTAATGAAAATGTAGCTAGTGCAATTAAAGTTATTGCTGAAGTTGATGTAAATGTAGCAAAAGTAGCAAGTGAAGCTTTAGTAAGCAATATCAACTATTTACCAGTTGCAATTCAAAAGGATTTAATTAGTAAACTAACAACTGATGCGTTAGCTAATGAAAAAGTTGTTTCTGAAGCTAAAACAATAGCAGCTGATGCTAGAGTAGCAAAAGATAAAATTAACGAAGCAATTAATGTTGTTAATTCTAAATCTTCATTATCTACAATAGAAAAAACAACATTGGTAAATGAATTAAAAAGCGCTTTAACTAAAATTGAAGAAGCCACAAATCATGAAATTGTTTCAAATGCTATTACTGAAGCTATTGATGTAATTGGTAAAAATGATGTGATTTTAGCCAAAGAAGCTAGTGTTGAAATAGTAAATAACATTCCAGAGTTAAGCAGTGAAGTTAAAGCTGAATTTACAAACAAAATTCTTCAAGGTTTAGGTGATAATAACAGACTTGTTTCTGAGGCAAAAACAGTAGCTAATGAAGTTGTTATTGCTAAAGAAAAAATTAATGATGCTCTAAGTGCTATTGAGAAAAACAGCGAACTTTCTGAAACTGATAAGCAAAAACTAAAAACAGAACTAAATAAAGCAATAAGTACAATTGAAAACTCAAAATCAAAAGAAGAGCTTTCAAACAATGTAACTAATGCTTCAGAAGCTATTTCAAAAGCTGACCCTACAATTGCTAAAGATTTAGATACTGCTGTTATTAATAATCTAGATGTTTTACCTACTGCAGTTAAAGAAAAATTAGTAAACAAATTAACTAATGCTCGTGACACTAACAAAAATATTGTTAATGAAGCTAGAATTTTTGCTGATGGAATTACAAAACTAAATGCAATCCTAAAAAGATTAGATACAGATAAAAAATTAACATCTGCAGATAAACAAAAAATTAAATCTCAAACTAATGCGTTATTATCAAAAATTAACAGTGGTAAGTATAATGCAAATAATCTAAATGCAGATATTCAACAAATTGAAAATGAATTCCCTAAAGATAAAAATGATATGAGTACAGTGGTGATTATTACTCTATCAGTTTTAGGTGGATTAGTCTTAGCTAGTTTATTAACTTTATTTAGTGTCAAACTTTGACGTAAAAAACATAGAAGTTAAATATAAATAGATTAAAAATATGGACTATTAGTCCATATTTTTTTCTTTACCTTGTGAAACTAAAAAGACTTTAATGCAATAAAAAAGTCTAGCGATGCTAGACTTATCATAATCTAATATCATTAGTTAAAATATAACCAACAATGATACCAATAGTTACTATTAACAAGACCAAAATAAATAGTCATGCAGCAATATAAGTTATTTTATGTCTTTTGTGAGCAATAATTTCATTTTGATCTAATTGATGATTATTAATTATGTCATCAATTGCACGATGTTGTGATTGATCAACGAAGTTAATTGAGTTTTGCTTAATATCTTCAATTGCTAATGTAGAAAATTTAGCTTTCAAACCTAGAGATGCTTTTTTATTTTTCTTTTCAGGTTTTGGTTCGATTTTTACTTCATTTTCTGTGGTGATTGGTTTTTTTGATCTTGGCATTTTTGCTCCTAATTAATCGATTTTAGGCATCACATTAATACTAAAGGCTTTAGGTCCAGTATGAACAGCTACTACACTTGAAGCTAATGTACTTACTGAAATAGGAATGTTTCTTTCTTGAAGTTGTCTAATGAGTTCTTCGTTGATTTTATCGTCATTTCCTAAGGTTAAATTAAAGTCTGGATTTGGAATTTCATGTGCAAATTCAACGATTTTATCAATCGCTTTTGTAATTGCACCTTTAATAGTTCTTTTTAAACCGATACTTTCAACTGTACCTTCGCTTGTGTAAGATAAAATTGGAATAATTCCTAGTGTATTTAGAATGAATTTTTTAGCACCTTTAAGTCTACCACCACGAACCATATAGCTTACATCAGCTGGAACAATTAATGTAGCACTTTTATCGCTTAAAGTTTTAACATTGCTAATAATAATTTCTGGTGTCACACCTTCATTTGCTAACTCTACAATCTTTTTAGCAACTGGATAAAATTGAATACCAGAAAAGTGATTATCTATAAAGTGAACATTTGGATAATCAGCTGCAAAAGTTTTAAAATAAGAAGCTGTTGAAGATAAACCTTCGCTTAAACCAATGTAGTAAACTTGTTCACATTCTTCAGAAGCTTGCTTAATGGTTTCTTGGATAATATCAATTCTTGGTAATGATGATTGACATGACTGAGATTTTTCTAGCATTTGAAGTATTTGTAAACGATCTTCATAACCGTCAAGGTATGTTTTACCATCAATTACAACTTGCAATGGTAAAAAATAATAACCTTCTCTACTTACATCCTCAAGTGTTAAGCTAGAAAATGAATCAATAATAATTCCGACTTTTTTCATATTTCAATTATAAACAATTATGTTACTTTATATATATTAAAAAAGCAAATTTAGTGTATCTTAATTTTCTTTAAATTAACTAGTTAGTTTTTAGTGTATAAATCTTAAATTTTATGAAATAATTTTTTTATATCATAAATGTAATAAAATTATTTTACTTAATATCGGAGATAAATATGAAAGTAAAAACAAGAAAAATTGTATCTTCAGCAATTAGCTTAATATTAGCTGGTGGAATTGCAGCTGGAGCTTATTTTGGATATTTAAAATTTGGTAATCAACAAAAGATTGATCACAATAAAAATGACAACAAATTAAACTCAAATGCAAATTCAGGTAGTGGATCTACTTTAAGTAATAATAATACAGAACCAACACTAAATAAAAAATCACTTCATGTGATGAATTGAAATGTTTTAAATTTTGGTGGTGGTGATAATGATGTATTAAATGCACCAAAAATCAATCGTATTAGTGATGTAATTTTACATGAAAAACCTGATTTAATTGGTTTTACAGAAATTAACTACAATAACCAATCAGTTAGAACACTTGATAATCTTAAAAAACTACTAAATTCAAGTGAAAAAAATGAATCTGGTACAACTTGAGATTATGTAATTAGCGAAAACGATGAAAATCCTAGATTTCCTAATTCAAAAGAACACTACGCAATGTTTTATAAATCAAATGTGTTATCAGTGGTTAAAAAAGAAAGTATTACAAAAAATAACTTATATGCTAGACCACCTTTTAGTGTCAAATTCAAAACTGGAAATGACTATCAGTTTTATTATGTGATAGCTCACTTTGATGCACCTGGTGTTAATGCAAAAAATGGTGAAACAGCAACAGATTCTTTATACGGAACAAATGGTTCACAAGAAGTAACAGAAGCCAAAAGCGTTAAAGAATATATTTTTGATAAATACAAGCCAGAAAATATAGACATTATTTTTGGTGGGGACACTAACTTAACAGCCAAAAGTCAAATTATTTTTGATGAATTTAAGAAATTTGGAATTGAAAACACTTATGGAGATGATTTTAAATACAACAATTCAGTTGATGCCTATAAAACATCTCTATCATCTAAAGACGGATATGCTAATCCATACGATAAATTCCTATTTTTAGATACACCTGATAAAGGTACAATTGTAAAACCTACTAAAGAAAAATTCAAGTTTGATATTATTGCTCAATATAAAGCTGGTGGTATTTGAGAAAATTTAAGAGTTCCAGATTATAATACTTGAAGCAAACTTAAAAAAGCTCCAAGAAATCAAACTCCAATTGAATTGGCTCGTAAAATTTCAGATCACGCACCAATTAACATTTTTATCGATATAAATGAACAATAATAGCGTTGATTTTACAAAGTTAGTAATTAATAATATATAATTTTTATATGAACAAACACAAATTTAAGAAGATTTTTTTAACTATCATTACTTTTGGTTTAATTTGAATTAAATGAAAAAAACAGATGCAACATACTGAAAACTCGATTTATCAAATTGACAAAGTGCCATTTGAAATGAATAATTTAATTGAGTTTTGCGGTGAAAACAACATCATAAGTGCTAACGACAAATTATCAAAAGTTGAAATTGTTGTGTCTGACATTAAACAAGTGAATGTTAATGGTATAAGAAATCTTAAAGGAATTAGTGGTATATTCGTAAAATCAAATAGTCTTATTTTAATTTTAGGTGAGTTTAGTAAAGCAGTTGCAGCTAGATTAAACCAAAAATTATTAACAAGCAATTAAAAATTAAGCGAGATTGCTATGAATATAGAAACAGTGTTAAATGTTTTATCAAAACCTGTAAAACTAAAATTACTGGTTCATTTATATAAATGTATAAATAATGAGTGTGACGTTAATACTTTTGTTGAATTATTTTCAGAAAAACAACCAAACATCTCAAAACATTTAAACGGTCTTAGAAAATTAAATATTATAAACTCCAAAAAAGATGGTAAGTTTGTTTACTATTATATGACAGAAGAATTTAAGACTCATTTCGGTCCGATTCTTGATCAAATTATTAAAATCTCTCATTTAGAGAATTTAGAATGTAAATGCATTGATGAATAATATAATTTATTAATTTAAAAACATAAAATTCAAACATACATCTTTCACTAGAAGCTTTATTTTTAGTGAAAGATGTATGTTTTTTCTGCTTCAATGTGGAAATATTTCCACATTACAATAATTTAATACAAAAATGTGGAAAAAAGTTGCAGAAAATGACAATTTGCGCTGAAAATATAGGCTTTTGTTGCTATAATAAAATTATGTATCAGATATTTATGTTTAATTTATTTGATGCAATAAAATAAACTAAGTATTATTACTACAAATTATGTTTTTACTTAAGTGTAGTTAAATCAAAATTTATAGAAAGGACATAAATGTTTGCATTTCTAGACAGATTTAAAAAGTCTTCTGCACCACGTTCAAAAAACAACAGTGGTAGCGGTAAGGCAAGAAAAATCCTATCTAAACTTTCTGGTGCATTCATGCTTCCTATCTCTGTTATGGCAATCGCCGGATTGTTCCTAGGGGTTGGGGCTACAATTGCATCAAACTCAAGTGCAGAAGCTGCAAAACAATTTGGTAAATTCATCCAATTATTAGGTGAACCTGCATTCGCTGCTTTACCATTATTATTTGCTGCTGCATTCGTTGTTGCCTTTACTGATGAGGCCGGAGTTGGGGTTTTTGCTACTATCATTGCTTATCTAGTTTTCCTAGCTATTCAATCAGTATTCATCACACCAGTTGAACAAGCTGGAAAAGTTGTTGGATATGACATTTTATTCCGTGGTGGAGGTAGAAATCCTGAAGATCTTCTAAGACTAGTTGGTTCTTCACTTGGAACTACATCACTACAAACATCAGTATTCGGTGGTATTCTAGTTGGACTTATGGTTGCTTACCTATACAACAGATTCCACACAATTCAATTACCTACCGTTATTTCATTCTTCGGTGGTAAAAGATTCGTAGGTTTAATTGCAATTCCTGCTGCAGCTTTACTTGCAATCTTATTCTTAATTTTCTGACCATGAATTGGTATCGTATTAAACTTAATCGGTACAAATCTAGGTAAATTCAAATACGGAGACTCATTCGTATTCGGATACATCGAAAGATCATTAATCCCATTCGGATTACACCACGTATTCTACGCACCATTATGATATACACCAGCTGGTGGTAGTGTAGAAGAAGCATTAGTTCCATGATTAAAAGATAATGGAATTAACGAAGTTACTTTAGCAACAATGAGAACACAAGGATACACACTTCCTGCATTTGTTGACTTTATTAAAGCAGATCCAAACAGATTTGTTGGTGACTCAACAATTACAATTAACCTTTTAGGATTCCCACACAGTGATGTTACTTGAACAGCTAAAGGAGCAAAAGAAAGCTTACCTGTATTTGACTTCGTTAGTGATCAATTAGGAATCAGAGTTGGTAGATTCTTAGACGGTAAATTCTCATTCATGATTTTAGGTCTTCCAGGTGCTGCTGTTGCTATGATTTTAGCTGCACCTAAAGAAAACAGAAAAGTGGCTATTGCTACAGTTGTTCCAGTTGCTGCAACATCAATCTTAACTGGTGTTACAGAACCAATTGAATTCACATTCTTATTCTTATCACCATTCCTATTCTTAGGATTCCACGCATTCATGGCTGCTACATCATTCTTATTAGCAAACTTATTAAGCGTTCACATCCCAATGGCATTCTCAGGTGGATTCCTAGACTTAGCTATCTACGGAATGGTTAACGTTCAAAAAGGAACAAACTTCTGATGAACATTAGTAGTTGGAGCAGTTTACTTCCCAATCTACTTAGTAGTATTCTACTTCTACATCAAACACTTCGACCTACCTACACCAGGTAGAGGTGGAAACACAAAATTATTCACAAAAGCTGATTACTTAGCTGCAAAAGATGCTAAAAAAGCATTAGAAGGTCAATCAGATGTTAACCCTAAAGCTTACGCAATCGTTCAAGCTTACGGTGGAACAAAAAACATTACAGCATACAACAACTGTGCTTCAAGATTACGTTATGACGTAAAAGATGCTTCATTAGTAAATGATGACGCATTAAAAGCTGCAGGAGCATTCGGAATTAAACGTGAAGGAAACTCACACGTTCAAGCAATTTTTGGAACAGCTGCAGAACAATTAAACTCATTAATTAAATCACAAAGAGAAGCTATTGCTCAATTAGAAGCTAAACAAGCTGGTGCACAAGCTGCTTCAGCTGAAGCTCCTCTAAAATTAACAGCAATTGCTAAAGGTGAATTATTATCACTTGCAGAATTAAATGACGGTGCATTCTCAACAGGTGCAATGGGAGAAGGATACGCAGTTAAATTTAGTGACAAAAAACACGGTGTAGTTTACTCACCAGTGGATGCTAAAGTTACAATGGTATTCCCTTCAAAACACGCATACGGTCTTAAAACAGAAGACGGTGTTGAAATGCTAGTTCACGTTGGTGTTGATACAGTTACACTAAACGGTGAAGGATTCACACCTGCTGTTAAAGTTGGTGATGAAGTTAAAGCAGGACAAGTTCTTGCTGAAGTTGATTTAGAAGTTATTGCAAAAAACCCTAAATTATTATCACACCCAATCTTAGTTGTATTGTCAAACAGTCCTCGTACAAAATTTGAGGTTACAGCTTCATCTAAACAATTAACATCTCCAAGCGATGTTGTTGGTGAAGTTAAATAAATATAATTACATTTAGTACTTAAACAAAAAACCAACCATGAGGTTGGATTTTTCATTGCTTTAGACAATATTTGACTGAATATATCATTCAGTTTCATAGTTTTTAACTCATAAAAAACCAAGAAAATGATAAAATTAAATAGTTAAAAACTCAAATAATAAGGAGAGTTATGGCAAACTTATATAACCAAAGAGAAGTCACAGATCCACAAGGATTTAATCCAAATGTATACAATGTACCAGTAAATGCTAAATGCGGTGGTTTTGGTAAAGAGATTTGATATGGATCATTTATCTTTATTGTTCCAATTTTTGTTCATGTTTCAATGAGAAACGCTCTATTAAGAGAACAAAATGATATTAATGAAGCAGCATCATTAATTGATACTCAATTGCAAAAACGTTACGATACTTTAACTAAATTAGTAGCTCAAGTAAAATCATACAAAGAATACGAAGGTTCAATTATGCAAGAAGTAACAAGACTAAGATCATTAATTGGTCAAGGTTCAAGTACTATCTCTAACTCAAGAGAAATTGAATCATTAAACAATAGCGTATTCGGTCGTTTAATGGCAATTAGTGAAAACTATCCAGAACTTAAAGCTTCAAATGCTTATGAGATGTTAATGCGTGAAACAACTGAAATTGAAAGAGAAATCGCAGCTTCTAGACGTCTATACAATAGTAAAGTTAATAATTTTAATCAAAAACTATTCATCTATCCAAATAGCGTTGCAGCTACATCTTTAGGTCTTTCTACTGCCCCATTATTTGCAGCAGCTGAAGAACACAAACAAGATGTAAAAATGGACTTATAATTTTTATGTTTGTAAAAGACTATATTTCATACTCAGAATTTTCCGAAAACATTAAAAGCAAATATTATAATGATTATTTAAAAAATATTGATTTAGGTGCTCTTAATCCGTTGCTAAAAAAAGCTCGCATGTACTTTTTTATGGGCATTGCTACAGTGTTTTTAGCTATTATAATGTTCTTATCACTGATGTTTGCAGCTTTTAGTTCAGCAAATACTCAAGTTATGATAACTTTAGCTGTATTTACTGGTATTTTCATAATTGTAGCTATTGTATTTCACGCTTTACGTGTAACAACAAAGCGTAAAATAATCGAAATAGCTTTTTCAAATGTGAACTCAAAACATTATTACGATAAATTTTTCAATGAATTAAATGTTAAATATGAATTTTTCGATGAAAATCTTGATGAATTAAAAAGAAAAACACAAAACAACATGCTAAATTTAGTTAATCAAAAAGATTTAGATACCCACAGTCCACTAATGGCAGGTCCTGAAGCTTATTTGATTAAACAAACTGAACCACAATACCTATTAATCGAAAACAAATACCCAGTTTCATTAGTTTCTACAACTTGAAAAGAAGAAATTGTAACTCGATCTGGTAGAGAAGTAAGAAGAGAAGTTATTATAACATATAATACAGTACTAAAAATTGATTTAGCTAAAGCCAATTTAAACCAAAATTATAAATTTTCAATGTTTACTGATAGTGGTTGAAGTAATACTAAATTTAAAAAACTAGAAAATAACGAGTTTAACAAAATGATTCAACTACATGATAATAACGAATATTTAGCTCGTAAAATCTTTACTCCACTAGGTATGGAAAATATGGTTAATTTTCTAAAAGAAAAAATGCCATATGAAAGAAATGTTGTTTACGGAAATGATCGAGAAATTATTATTAACTCAAACTGTAGTCGTTTTTTAACACCTAATTTCAAATATTCACTAAATATTGATAAATTACTAAAGAGTTTATTTTTAGATATTTTACAAGATGTATATTTAACATATTCAACTTTACATACTATTTTTATCCCATTATTACTTGATACAGAAAACTAATTTCTTATGAAATTCACTAATTTTTATTGGTGAATTTTCATTTTTTTTTAATACTTAAAAATAGTTTTTTTATAATTATGGAACTTATAGAAAAAATATTAAATTTAATTTATAAAAATTTATAAAATATTATAATTTATTTATTTTATATAGAACTAACTATTTATCTAATTGTATTCTTCCAAAATTGGTAATTAGTATGTTTCTTATCGCATCCATTTATTTAAGAAATTAAATAAATATTAGGAAGGAAATATGAACACGAAGTGAAAAATTGCTGGTGCTGTTGCTCTGAGTTTGTCAATTAGTTGTATCGGTTCACTAAGTGCTGGTATTGCTGTCATTAATAGCCAGAAAAACCATTATAAGAATCAAAACAGCTTATTAGTTGAAAAATACGAATCATTAAATAAAAATCGTGAAGAAATTCAATCAATGTTCAATAAACAAAATAATCAAAACTCTTTATTAGTTGTTGATAATGATTTATTAAACAAAACTAAATATGAGTTAGAAGCTAAAAACAGAGAACTTTTATTACAAAATAAAGACGTACAATTAAAGTTTAAGTTCAATTTAACAGCTTCATTTATTAATGATGATTTTGTTGCTAAAACATTCATTAAGGATAAAGAAACATTTAATTTCTGACAAACTCAAAAAAGAAGTGTCTTGAAATGAGAAATGATTTATGATGGAAAACCCACATTCTTTTATTCATGATCATTCCAACCTGTTCAAGGTCATTTAATTTATTTTGACAAAGACACCGATTACAGTGAACCTAGATTTAGAAACATCAATACATTTGCTGCTTTAGCACCACAAATTCCTACTAATTTTGATAAATCAAAAGCTAAAATTACTGGTGTTAAATTCCAACAAATTCAATATTTAGACGAAGATGAATTATATGGAACAGATAAATCGTTCTTAGAAGATTTAGCTAAAGGTAAATTTATCATTATGCAATCTAGTAACCAGATTTTACTAGCTATCCTAGGTCATATTAAAACTACAACCGCTTCAAATATTCAAAAATTAGATAATCTACCAAAAGTTGATAAAACTTAGTGAGCCTACAAACACAAATTCAACTACAAACGAAAATACAAACGCTAGACCAAACACTAACGTGAATAATACTGCAAGATAAAATACTTCTCTCGAAGTATTTTTTTGTTGCTTGTGGTTAACTTTATACCATTTGCCTAAAAACCATATTTATCAACAGTTTAGGCGAATTGTAGTGAAAAAATGGTATAATTTGCAAGTATAAAAAACAAGGAGAAATATTATGATTTTTGATAAGTTATCAAACATTAAAAAATACCAATTTCCAGAGCCACAAATAGCTAAAGCACTGGAAATTGCAGCTCAAACGGATTTTAATAGTTTAGAAAAAGGTGTTCACATTATCGATGAGAATATTAAAATCGTTAAAAAAGATTTTGAAACTAAATTTGAAGGATATCATGGTGAAATTCATGACAAACACATCGATATTCACATATTCGGAAGTGTAGAAGAAAAAATTTACTTTAAGCTAGAACCTAAATATACAGAAGTAGACATTTTAGAACAAAATGAAGCTTTAGATGTTGTGTTTGTTAAAACAACACCTCATAAACATAGCGTAATACTAAATGAAGGTTACTTTGCTTTATTTTTCCCAGGTGAACTACACAATCCAACAATAAATAATCATAATATTAATCTAATTACCAAAAACATTATTAAAGTGAAAATTAAATAACAGGAGCAAATATATGCATTCAATTAAAAACTTCTTATTAAAGCCAGGTTTTTATGATACCTGAACAAATGTTATTGTAAAAGGCTGAATTACTTTTACTAGAGGAAACAAAAACATTCGTTTTATTGAACTAAATGATGGTTCAACAATCAAAAACTTACAAGTTGTATTTAAAAAAGGAAATTTTGATTTTGAACTATTAGATCAATTAAAAGTTGGTGCTGCTTTAGTTATTAAAGGATCACTACATGCTACTCCTGACATGCCACAACCAATCGAAATGATTGCAGAAGAATTAATTAGCTACAAAAATGTTGATGATGATTATCCAATTCAAAACCAAGAAATTAAGTTAGAAACTTTAAGAGAAATTCCACACTTAAGACAAAAAACAAACTTAATTAAAGCAATTATGCTAATTAGATCTACTTTAGCTCAAGAAGTACACAAATATATGGCAGCTAGAGACTTTTATTACATGAGTAGCCCTATTATTACTTCTAATGATGGTGAAGGTGCTGGTGAAACATTTAACGTTTCTGACGGAAATGTTGCCAACCCATTTTTCGGTAAAGGACATAAAGCTACTTTAGGTGTAACTGGTCAATTACATGGTGAATCATACGCTAACGCGATGAGAAACATTTATACATTTGCTCCAACCTTTAGAGCTGAAAGATCAAATACTAAGCGTCATTTAGCTGAATTTTGAATGATTGAACCAGAAATGGCTTTTTATAGTTTAGAAGAAACTATTCATTTAGCTGATAACATGCTAAAAACAGTAATTCACAACACAATCGCTCAACATCAATTTGAATTAGAATACTTAGAACAATTTAGTAAAAACTGTTTAATTGATAGACTACATAAATTTATTGATACACCACTAAAAATCGTTGATTATAAAGAAGCAATTCAAAAATTAGTTGAAGCTGGACCGATTTTTGAAAACAATGATATTAAATTCGGTTTAGACTTAGGAAGTGAACACGAAAAATACTTAACAGAAGTAGTATACAAAGCCCCAATTGCTGTTATTAACTTTCCTAAAGACTTTAAAGCATTCTACATGTATCAAAATGAAGATGGTAAAACTGTTGCTGCTTTCGATTTACTAGTTCCTGGAATTGGTGAATTAGTTGGTGGTTCGCAACGTGAGTGTGATTACCAAAAACTAGTAAATAGAGTAAATGAATTAAACATTGATCAAGCTGATTTACAATGATATTTAGACTTAAGACGTTTTGGTCAAATGCAAAGTAGTGGGTTTGGGATTGGTTTTGAACGTCTAGTTATGTATGTAACTGGAATCGAAAATATCCGTGATGTAATCCCTTATCCTAGAACTACTGGAAACATTAAAATGTAAACCTACTTCAAATATCACCTTAGGGTGGTATTTTTTTTATATAAAACTGACAATTTTAATGTAAAATAAGCACTTTTAATTTATAATTAAAGTAATTATTATTACTTTTTTTATTCACTCAATCATTTAATAATTAAAAATACTTTAAATAATAAAAAGAAAGGCAAAATTTTATGAACCCAACTAGAATATTTGCTCTTGGTGGTTTTGAAGAAATCGGTAAATCAACCTTAATCATCGAGCAAGATAATCATATATTCTTAATTGATTCAGGAATTAAATTTGCAGACACTTTCAACACAGGGGTTAAAGGGATTATCCCAAGTTATGAGTATTTAAATCAACCTGGAAAATATATTGAAGGTTTATTTATCACTCATGGTCACGAAGACCACATAGGTGGTGTTGTTTATTTAATTCAACAAACTAAAATCAAGAAAATTTTTGGTCCTAGAATCGCAATTCAGTACCTAAAACTAAAAATGCAAGATTACGGTATTCGCCGTAATATTGAATTTATCGAAATAGAAAAATCTGCTGTGTTTAAGTTTAAATGTAATGTATCAGTAGACTTTTGAACTGCACAACACTCAATTCCTGATGCTTTTGGAATTAGAGTTACTACTCCTCATGGATCACTTATGTGTACTGGTGATTTTAGATTTGATTACACACCAATTGGAAACTACACGGATTTTGCTCGTTTAGACGAAATCGGAAAACAAGGTTTAACTGTTTTACTTAGCGATTCAACTAACGCTATGCGTCCAAATCACTCTCCAAGTGAAGGAGATATCTTACACGATATTCAAAGACACATGCGTGCTGCAAAGCGTAAAATTATCATTACAGCTTTTGCTTCTAACTTAACTAGAGTTAAAGTTATTATTGAACTTGCTGAAAAAATGGGCAAAAAAGTTGTGACATTTGGTCGTTCAATGATTCAAGGTATAAAAATTGGTCGTAAACTAGGTTATATTAATGTTGGAAACGATGTCTTAATTGATAAAAAGAACATCAATAAAGTACCAGAAAAAGATTTAGTTATCTTAACTACCGGTTCACAAGGTGAACAACTAGCAGCCTTATCTAGAATGAGTTACGGAAAACATACTACTGTAAAAATCGCTAAAGGTGATGTTGTTATTTTCTCTTCTAGTCCAATCCCCGGAAATAGAATGGTAGTTGAACTATTAGTTAATCGTTTATACAAACTAGGGGCTAAAATCAAAGAAAACGGAGTAGATGGCTACTTGCATACTTCTGGACACGCTTACAAGTGAGAACATGATAAAATTTTCCAACTAACTAAGCCAAAATATTTTATGCCTTATCATGGTGAATACCGTATGAGTGTCACTCACGGTCAAACTGCGATTGAAAACGGAGTAGATCCTAAAAACATTATCATCGCTCGTAAGGGTGAAGTGTATCACATGGAAAACCAAGAGATTTATAAAACTGATGAAACTGTCTCATATGGACCAATTTACATCGATGGAAACACCATTTTAAGCGTTTCTAATCAAACCTTAAAAGAAAGAGCACAACTTAAAGATAGTGGTTTTGTTAACATCATCTTTTTAATTGATCGAAACCATGGAAATATTATCGGAAGACCACAAATTATTACTCGTGGTAGCTTCTTTGTTAAAAACGCTCGTAAATTAATCGATGAAACAAGAAGAATTGCGCACGGAGCAGTGTTATTTCACATTAGAAATAACCCAGTTTGAACAACAGCTGAATTAGAAAGACTAGTTTCAGATCGTTTAACCGCTTTATTTTATAAAGAAAAGCGTAGAGAACCAGTTATTATTCCTACATTTGTTTATTTAGATGAAGATAATGATGAAGAACTAATTAAACATCGTTTTAAATTTACTAACAATAAAAATCAAGCAAATGAAATCACTCAACCATCTAAAAACAAAAAATCTAATCTTAATAAAGATCAGAAAAAAATGCTCAAAAAGGTTGAGCAATCTATTTTTGGTGAAGTTGAAATGGATCAATTTGACGTCGATGAAGATGACGAAATTTAAGCGCTATGCGCTTTTTTTTGTTAATTGTACCAAAAAATTAAAAATTCAAAGCAAAACACTAGCTAGTAGCTCAATTTTAGGCTTAAATATGGTATAATATAAATATATTTTAAGAGTTATCCACACGCACTTATATGTGCTCGTTAGGAGGTTTATGAATAAAACTTATGACCATAAGTTGGTTGAACAAGGTATTGAAAATAAATGACAACAAAAGCGTTATTTTATGGATCATGATCCAAAGAAAAAACCTTTTGCTATCTTGCTACCACCTCCAAACGTAACTGGTAAATTACACTTAGGACACGCATTAGATGTTTACATTCCAGATACTATTATTCGTTATAAAAAACTGAAAGGTTTTGATGTAATGTGACTTCCTGGAATGGATCACGCTGGAATCGCTACCCAAAGTAAAGTTGAAGATGAACTATTTAAAAAAGAAGGTTTAACTAGACACGATTTAGGTAGAGAAAAGTTCATTGACAAAGTTTGAGAATGAAAAGAAGAATACGCAAACTTATTTAGAAAACAATGATCAACTATTGGATTAGCATTAGATTACAGCCGTGAACGTTTTACACTGGACGAAGATGCAAATAAAGCCGTTTTAAAAGTATTTATTGATTTATATAACAAAGGCTTTATTTACAAAGGTGTACGTGCTATCAGCTGAGATGTTAAATTACAAACAGCTTTGTCAAATATCGAAGTAAATAACGAACCAACTGAACAAACTATGTATTACATTAAATACAAAGTTAAAGACAGTGATGAATTTTTAACTATTGCTACAGTTAGAACTGAAACTTTACTGAGTGACGTTGCTGTAGTATGCAACCCAAATGATACTCGTTATACTCACTTAATAGGTAAAACGGTGATTCACCCATTAACTAACCGTGAAATTCCAGTTATTGCTGATAAATATGTTGATATTAATTTTGGTTCTGGATTAATGAAACTAAGTGCTCACGCTGAAGCTGACATTGATATTATCAAAAAACACGGATTCGAAATCATTGAAACTATTGACAAATTAGGTTATATTAACTGTCCTAATTCTCAATTTGATAAACTAGAACGTTTTGTGGCTCGTGAAGCCATTGGTAATTATTTAAGAGACAATAACTTACTAGTTAAAGAAGAAAAAACCATTTCAAATGTTGCAATTAGCGATCGTTCTAAAACAGTTGTTGAAACTTTAGTCTTACCTCAATGATTTGTTAAAATGGATCATTTTAGAGACTTGATTCTAAATCACATAAAATCAAAAGAAGGTGTACAATTTTTCCCTTACCGTTTCCGCCAAACAATGATTCAATGAATGACTAATGTACATGATTGAACTATTTCTAGACAACTTTGATGAGGACATCGTATCCCAGCTTGATATAAAAATGATCAAATTAAAGTTCAAATTGAAAGCCCAGGTGAAGGATGAGTGCAAGATAATGATGTCTTGGATACTTGATTTAGTTCAGGGATTGCTCCATTTACTTTCTTAAATTGACCAAACAAAAACAAAGACCTAGACCGTTATTATCCATTTTCATTACTAGTATCAGGATATGATATTATCTTCTTTTGAGTTGCTAGAATGTACTTTTTTGGTCTTGAATTCATGAAAGAAAAACCATTTAAACATTTACTGTTACATGGTTTAATTCGTGATGCACAAGGTAGAAAAATGTCTAAATCACTAAATAACGGAGTAGATCCGATGGATTTAGTAGATCAATATGGTTCTGATGCTTTAAGATGATTTTTAATCACTAACACAACACCAGGAATGGACATTAAGTTTTCGACTGAAAAAGTTGAAAGTGCTTGAAGAATTAATAATAAACTTTGAAACATTGCTCGTTATATTTACACAATGGAAGAAAATCAACCAAATCACTCACAGTACACAAAAACAGATGCTGATCGTTGAATTTTAAACAAATTAAGTACTTTATCTAAAAACATTACTAAAGCTTTTAGAGGTTATAACTTCACAATCATGAGTGCAGAAATTTACAACTACATTTTTAACCATCTAAGTAGTTGATATGTGGAACTGTTAAAAACTCAACCTTCAAAACAAGGTGCAATGGGAGTATTAAGAAAAACGCTGATTATTTTACATCCATTTATGCCTTTTATTACTGATAGATTATTTGGTTTACTATTTAATGAAGAAATTCTAGAACAAAAATGACCAGTATTTAGAAATATCGGAGATACTAGTTTTATCGATCCAACTATTGAAGTTGTTACAGCTTTAAGAAAATATCGCGAAGAAAACAATATTTCTAAAAAAGAAATCCTTTATTATCACCTTGATGCGCCACTACCAAAAATGCATCAAACAATTAATGAATTAGCTTTTGCTATGCAAGCACACAATAACGATTATTTAATACCGTTAAGTTTTGGAAACTTATATATTCAAGTTAGCGCTGAATTAAAACAACAAAATAAACAGTTATTACTAAACAAAATTAAGCTATGCGAAAGCGAAATAGCTCGTGCACAAGGTATATTAAGCAACCAGAGTTTTATAGCTAAGGCTCCAGAGCAAAAAGTTGCTGAAGAAAAAGCTAAATTAGCTAAATACGAAGAAGAATTAGCTAAATACCAGGAGGAATTAAGATGCAAATATTAAGCGGAAAAGAACTAGCTCAAAAAGAGTTAGACAAATTAAAAGCTGAACTTAAGGAACTTGATCTTCCTCGTGCTCCTATTATGGCGATTGTGCAAGTAGGAAATAACCCAGCTTCAAACAAATATGTTGAAACTAAAATTAAAAAATGTAATGAAGTAGGAATTGAAGCGGTTTTATATAAATTCGATGAAAACATTACTCAAAATGCTCTTTTGAAAAAACTAGATGATATTAACGAAAATAGTGATGGAGTTATTATTCAACTACCATTACCTAGGCATATACCAAAACAAGTTATTTTAGATGCTGTTCCATATACTAAAGATATTGACGGATTAAGTACTAAAAATGAATTTAAGTTATATAATGACACCAATGAAAAACACTTCGTTCCAGCTACTGCTAGAGCTGTTTTAGAGTTAATGGACCACTATCAAATTGATGTTAAAGATAAAAAAGTGTGTGTTGTTGGTCGTAGTCATTTAGTTGGTAAACCACTAGCACATATTATTAAACGTCGTGGAGCTACTGTTGCTACATATGATGAAAACACTGGAGTTAAAGGTGTTGAAAGTGGTGATATTGTTATTGTAGCAATTGGTGTAGCTAAATACATCAAAGAAGATCACATCAAAGAAGGTGCTATCGTTATTGATGTTGGAACTAATTTAGATGATAATTTAACTAGCGAGTTATGTGGAGACGTTGACCACGATGGTGTTAAAGACAAAGTAGCAGCACTAACACCAGTTCCAGGTGGTGTAGGTCCGATGACTGTTGTATGTTTATTAAAAAATTTAGTTGATATTATTAGATAGTAATAACATTTTTATATAAATAACTAATATTAAAATCAAGGAATTATTATGAGAAAAATTGCAATTTTAACATCTGGTGGTGATGCTCCAGGGATGAATAATGCTGTTAGAGCAGTTGTAAAACAAGCCAAAGCTAACGGTTTAGAAGCGTACGTAGTTTACGAAGGATATAAAGGATTATACAACGATAACATTGTTAATGCTGATAATTTAGATGTTGATCAATACTTAAACCAAGGTGGAACATTCATTTATTCAGCTCGTTTTCCTGAATTTAAAAACCCAGAAGTTCGTCAAGTAGCTGCTAATAACCTAAAAAACCGTGGAATTGAAGCTTTAGTAGTTGTTGGTGGAGATGGAAGCTACAAAGGTGCTCAATTATTACACGAAATTGGTGTAAAAACTATTGGATTACCTGGAACAATTGATAACGATATCGCTTCAAGTGACTACACTATCGGTTATGATACTGCACTTAATACAATTGTTGAAGCTATTGACCGTATTAGAGACACAGCTAAAAGTCACCAAAGAATTATGATCGTTGAAATTATGGGTAATGGTTGTGGTGATTTAGCACTATATTCAGGACTAGCTACTGGTGCTGAAATTATTGCAACTAGCCAATACCGTTTAAGTGAAGAAGAAATCGCAAACCAAGCTTTAGAATTAACTAAACAAAAAGGTCGTAGAAGCATTATTATTGCGGTTTCAGAAAAATGCTACGACATTAAAGCACTTGAAAAATTAGTTCAAGAAACAACTAAATGAGATACTAGAGTAAACCCACTAAATCACATTCAACGTGGTGGTCGTCCAAGTGCTCAAGAACGTATTTTAGCTACTTTAATGGGTATGAAAGCAGTAAGTTGCTTATTAGAAGGAAAAAGTGGTTTAGCAATTGGGATTGTTAAAAACGACATTGTTGCAGTTCCTATTTTAGAAGCTTTAAGCATGGAAAACCCATCAAAACTAAAAGCTGCTGACAAAGCACTTAAGTTTTCTAAACTAAATCAAGCTAAATAAAAAAAATATCAGCCACACGGCTGATTTTATTTTGCTTTTTTATAAACTTCAGTCTTCTTTAAGTAAAAATACTAATATTTAACAAAATTAAAAAACTTAGTCTCATTATTTATGACTAAGTTTGTAATTTGATAAAGCTATTTTAAAGCTAAACTAGAAATTAACTATTTTGTACTTCTGAAATTTGTGTTTCAATTTGTTTAATTTCTTGATTAAGTTGAGCTAGTTCTGCTTCTTTTGCTTGTTTTTCGCTGGTTAATTGAGCTTGAAGAGTATTATCGACTCCGACATTAGTATCTCTATTTCTGATTGCTTCTAATTCAGTTCTTTTTGCTGAAATATTATTTTCTAACTCACTAACTTTTTGTTCTTTTTGAGCTTTTTCTGCTTTTTTAGCTTCAACAGTCGCAGGGAAATTATCTAATTCGCTCTGAAGTCTATTTTTTTCATTAGTTTTACTTGTGATTGTTGCTGTAATATTAGTTAATTCTGTTTGTTTATCTCTTAGTTGTGTTTCTAGTTCATTAACTTTATTTCTAGCATCAATTCATTCTTGAGGATTAGCGTATGGTCTATCTATAGAAAAGCCGTATTCATCCATAAATTCTTTTGCTTTTTTCTCAAGTTCTACTCTTTTCGCTTCGACTTGTTGTTGTTTTTCTTTTTCACTTGCACTACTTGCTTTTATTTGATCTTCATTAGATTTAATGGTTTCAGCAATAGTGTTTATTTTTTTATCAACCTCTTGAATTCACATTGTAAAACTTCGATCTAAATTTTTATATGTTGTACCAACATTATTGTATTTATTAGGATTTGGATCTCTAGGTGTAGCGATCTTTTTATCCGCTTCTATCAATTTAGCTTGTAATGCCGTAATTTTTGTTTCTAATTCATTAGCAGCGGATTGTATAACCTTCATGTATTCATCAACCTTTGACCTATTATCTTCGTTTAATGAGTTAGCACTGCTTACACTTCTTGCATATCTATTTAATATTGGTGTTAGGTTACTTGAGCTTATTATAGATTTAATTTCAAATACAGGGTTATTATCGATATTTCAATATTCTCTTAAGTTATTTTCTAATGCCTCTTTAACTTTAGTTTTTAATGATTCTTTCATATCGTTTAATTTTTCTGCGGCTTTTGTTCTAGTACCTTTATAAGCATCCATCGCTGTTTTGGCATCTGTTTTATAGTATGTGTTTGCAGCTTCAATTAAAGTTTTTAAGTCTTCTTCTTTTACTTTTTCTGCTGTTAGGCGATCATTTTCAGCATTTAACCTTGAAATATCAGTGCTTGAGTAACTTGATAGTAATGCATCATATGCATTTTTTAGTACTGTATATTCAGCTTTTTTGGCATTAATTGCTTTTATTTTTTCTTCATTTTTTGTGTTTTCAGTATTAAAAGCGGTTTTAGCATCAGTTAATTGAGTTTCTAATCCTCTGATTACTTCTTCAACAGTTGGTTTTTGTGCTTCTAATTTAGGAATTTCGCTAGTTAAAGTTTCTATTTTTGTTCTTGTGTTTGTTTTTAGTGTTTCAGTATCACTCAATTCATTAGTTAAAGTAGCTATTTCTGTTTTTGCAGTTTCTATTTGAGTTTGTAACTCTCTGATTTGAGTTTCAGTAGCTTTAATTTCTTCTGCTTTTTGAGCTTCTGCGGCACTTACTGCTTCATTTCCTAAATTATTTAGTCGAGCAATAATTCCGTTTACTTCAACTTGTTTAATTCTAGCTTCACGTTGTTTAGATTTTAATTGAGCATCTAGCTCACTTAATTTAGCTTCTTTTTCTCTTTGTTTTTTAATTCTTTCAAGTCTAGCAGCTTCTCTTTCTTTATCACTAGCTACTTGATTACTTGTAGAACTAGTATTATTGTTTGAATCTTTGTTTTTATTATTTGCATCCAACTTTTCTACTACATCCATACAGGAAATAGCTGTAAATGGCATAACAATAGTTGTTGATGCTAATATTCATTTAATCTTTTTCATTTTTAAATCCTATTAATAATATTTTAGCTAATTTTTTGCTAGAAGTGTCAAACTTACTAAAAACTAGAAAAACAAAAAATAACAACTTTGTGCTATTTTAAGTAATCAAAATATCTTTGTATTGTTATTCCGCCATTTGGATGGTCTTTATCTCTAAAGTTTATATCTAAATCCACTTTAGAACTATCATAAATAATTCCAACTTGTTCTTGTTGACTGATAGTAAATCTATTGCTATAACTTTTAGGTATTTTAGTCGTATTATAATTTTGAACAATAAATTTGAATTTATTTGAATTAGTCAACTTATTTAAGTTTTTAACTATTAATGCTACATCATCACCAGTTTCATCATTTATTTCAGTTAAACCAATAATATCATAATTGTAATGTGCAATGATTTTAGCTAAAGCATAAGCCTTAAATTCTAATAAATAATCGTTTTGACTACCTTTTCTACCATAGTTTAGAATATTTCAATGAGCTACTTTTAAGATTGGCTCATTATTTTTAGTTAGCGTCATTGAAACTGGTAAGTGATCAGAAATATGAGTTCTAATTAGATTTAAATCTGTTTGATTATCGTTAACTACATAACCGTTTTTATTATAAAATTCAGCTTGTTTGTTTGGAAATATTTTAGCAAAATCACTAATAATATCACCACGATAATATTTGTATTTATCAACTTCTAAGGTAGTTAATTCTAATAAACTTGGTTCTTTCGAAGATTTAAAGTAAATCTTATCATATGGGTTTACATAAGGGTTTTTAGTTCCTAATGAAGTTTTTAACGTATCATCATTTGTATTTGCATATGCATTAATCTCTTGATTTAACAAAACCTTTTGTAAATCAAAGTTTTGACTCATAATATTTGTATCACCGCCATAAATAACAAAACTACTTGGATTTAATTTACTTAAATCATTTATAACATTGGCTAATTCAACAAATTCACTAACTTCTTGAGCACCCTGATTATTTAATTGACTACCTACTATTTTTTCTAAATTTGAAGGTAATTTAGCAACTGGTTCACGGTTAGACTTACCACCTGGTGAATCTGCATGATTAAATAAAGTAATAATCTTTTGATTTGTAGTTTTTTCAATAAATTGAGCACCAAAAATAGGGCGTACAAAAATAGTTTTATCAGGAATAAATTCATTAATTGGTTGATTTAATTTAACTAAATTTAAGTTTGCATTATCATTAGCTATTGTTTCAGTAGATTTATTTGCTGAATTTGAATTATCAGTTTCTTCGCTATTTGTTTCTGTGTCATTTTCATCGGTGGTTTCAGTGTTTTCGTTATTTGAAACTTCTGATAAATCTTCAACAGAAACATCATGGGCTAATTTTGTTTCATATTTTATCCCTTGTTCACTAATTAAAATAGTCTCGATTAATTTAGGTGATTTATCTTTAATAAATTTAATTTTGATCTCTATTTTTCCAAGATTTTCATCAAAATCGAATTCTAGACCAACTTGGTTATTTTTTATCGAACTAAAAATTAATGAATAATCAAAATTATCGTTGAGACTGAAAATATCATTATTTTCACCAGTTCCACCACCATATATACCTACAATTCCATTGCTATATCTATAGATGATAATTGGTGTTTTACTACCCTGTTTTGCTCTTTGTTGTCTATATGAATATCTTTCTTTGAATTTGTTATATGAATTTTCATCTTTAAATTTAATGATGTTTCTAAATTCAACTGGTACAGTATTGTTTAAAGCTTCTTTACCAGTCAATTCAGCATTTTCATCTTCATTTGGTGTATTTACTGGTTCATTATTAACTGTTCCATCCGTTTCAGTTGTTGTATTATTTTCTTCAACTGGAGTAATATCTTTATTATTTTCTTCTACATCTATTGACTTATCAATCACCTTATTATCTTTGTTTTTCTCTGAATCCACTGAATTTACAGCTAATTTAGTTTTTGATTTTAAACTTTCATTCTCATTATTATCATCTTTTTTAATTTGTTTTTGTTCTTCACAAGAAATAACAACTAAAGGAACTAAAACAGCTGAACTAGCAACTAATAATTTTAATTTCTTTTTGAGATTAAAATATTTCATAAAACTCCTTGTGTTTGGGAGATTAATATAAATAAAGTGATTTATTATTGATAATAAAATTATAATTTTTTGCTAATTTTTAGACTAAAATTCACCTTAAAAACTTGATGATTTGAATAAAAAAATCACTAAATTCATAAAAATTATTATTTTATTTTGAACTCTAATAAAAAGTGCTAAATCAATAAATTTTCAGGAAAATAAACTAACCCAGTCATATATATTCTAATTTAGTAATATATTTTAATTTTTTAATTAAAAAGTGCTATAAATATAGTAAAATTTAAAAAATATTTGAAACAAAATAGAGGGGATCATGAGTAAAATAACAAGTTATAATGGTACTCAACCAGTTTATAATGAAAAATTAGCTCTTGAATATCTAGAAACTATTACTGAATTTTTAACTACAAAAGCTAAAGAAGTAAATGCTAGTGGTTTTGTGGTTGGTATTAGTGGTGGAATTGATTCTTCACTAGTTTATGCAATTTCTAAAAGAATTAAGCATTTAGACACAATTGGTGTAGTTATGCCAGTTAATCAAATGACCAAAACTGATTTAGAACATATTAGTCAATTAGAAAAAGCATTCGAAGATAAATTTATAACTGTAGATTTAAGCACAGCTTTTAGTGGTATAACACAAGCTATGTCACTTGATAATCAATTAGCAATTGCTAATATTAAACCAAGATTAAGAATGACAACAGTTTATGCATTAGCTCAACAAAATAACAAGTTAGTTTTAGGAACAGATAATGCTGATGAAGTGTTTATCGGTTACTTTACTAAGTATGGTGATGGTGGAGCTGATTTATTACCGATTTCACACTTAACTAAAGGTGAAGTTAAGTTTCTAGCTTCATTATTAGGTGTACCAGATTCAATTATTTCAAAAGACCCAAGTGCTGGACTATGAGAAGGTCAAACCGATGAAGATGAATTAGGTTTTTCTTATGCTAGTTTAGACTTTTACTTAAATAATTACAAAAAACTAACTAATGAACAATTAGAAGAAGTTTTAGGAAAAGAAACAATACAAAAAATTTTACATAAACACAAAATTTCACAACATAAGCGTGATGGCGCATATGTTCCAATTAAAATTGAATAAAAACAAAATACATATTAGTTTCTAATATGCTATTAAAATAAACAAGGAGCTTTTTATGGCAGGACATTCACATGCAGCCAATGTTATGCACCGTAAAGGTGCCCAAGACGCAGCTAGAGGTAAGATTTTCCAAAAATTATCAAAGGAAATTTACGTAGCAGCAAAATTAGGACCAGATCCTGAAATGAACCCAGCTTTAAAGTTAGCTATTTCAAAAGCTAAAGCTAAAAATATGCCAAAGGACAACATCGAAAGAGCTATCGCTAAAGCTAAAGGTGATAAAAACGCTAGTGCATTCGTTGAAACTTTATTTAATGCAACAATTCCAGGAGGGGCTACTTTTATTGTTCAAACATTAAGTGACAATATCAATAGAGTAACTTCAAATGTGCAAGCGTACTTTAACAAACAAAACGCTTCACTAGGTAAAACAGGACAAATTCCATATGCTTTTGATAAAAGAGGGATTATTGAAATTTCTAAAGACTTAGTTTCTGAAGATGAATTAATGTTAGTTGCTTTAGAAAATGGTGCTGAAGAAATTGAAAACGAAGAAACATCATTCGTACTTTTATCATTACCAGAAAACTTTACACAGCTAAAAAATGCAATTGAAAACGACCTAAGTATCGATACATTTATTCAATGTGAAGTTACATACATTCCTAACATTTATGTTGAATACGATGCAGAAAAAGAAAAGAAATTACTAGATTTTATTGAAAAACTTAAAGATGATGAAGACATCCAAGAAGTTTACCATAACATCGATATTAAAACTGAAGAATAATGTTTAATTTTTGAACTCAATTAGCTAACAACTTAACTAATTCGTTAAACGGAAATGTTGTTGGTGCTAAAATTGCTTTAGTATTTATTTTCATCGCCTTTTTGTTGGTCATACCAGTTGGTATTTCAATTTTATTTCCAATCTTTAAAAGTAAATTAAATCATCGAACCAAAGTTTATTTATATGCCTTTTCTACTGGTTTTTTCCTTATTTTAGCTTCATTTGGTTTTTTAAGAGAAGCTTTACATAATTCTGAAGCTTATGCTGAAAGCCACCCTGAAGTTAATGAAATATTAATTAATGTACTAGTTGTTTTTGGTGGATTAATAAGTGGTTTAATGTTTAGTTTTGCTCTAAAATATGTAATTACTTATCGTATTAATAAAAAATTAATGAGTAGTAAAAAATTAAGTGTCTTTGTCCACGATCATTCACATGAACATGGTGTTGCTCATATTCATGAGCACCCAGATCACATTTTTACTCAAGAAGATAGTTTATCGCTTGCTGAAGATGCTTTAGCTGAAAAAGTTAGTGGCAAACTAAAAGTTATTGCTTTAGCTTTACTTTTAACCCACAGAGTGCCAGAAGGTTTCTTAATCGGATACAACTTAAGTTTATTTTTTGAAAACGGAAGTGGTTCTGGTGCTATTAATAGTTTAACTACAGCTTACTTTATTTCGCTAATTTTACATATGATACCTGAAGAATTAGTCTACTACTACCGTTTAAGAGAAGCTGGTTATGGTCGTTGAAGCGCACTTTTAATTTCAACATTAATGGACTTTTTATTCCTACCATTTATGATTGTTGGTGTATTTGTTGGTGGAGCTGTAGCAAATCACATTTGGGCACAAGGCTTTATGATGGCTATTATTGGTGGAATTTTCCTATTTACTTCACTAGTTGAATTTTTCCCTGAATTCTATCATGTCAACATGGAGAAAAAGCAATGATTTATCACTATTATTTCTCTCTTTGTTGGTGTAGCATTTGCTGCCTTTGTCTTACTTTTCCACTCACACGGATCACATGAAATGCACGCTCATTAAGTTATAATTTTAAGACTTGACATTTAACTATGTTGAGTCTTTTAATTTTTTATTAACACACTTTTAATAAAGTGATACAAGTGTTTTTAGCTTTTGCATAACTTATAAATTACAATGTTGTATAATTTAAATATATTTAATTTAGAAAGGTAAAATGCAAACAAAAAGAAAAATTTGAACCTATTTCTTTATCGTTTTGATTTTTTTAGCGTGTTTAGTTGGTTTAATTGTTGTTTTAGCATATGCAAATAACGATGTAAAAGTTAATATTATTTTAGCTTTTACCATTGCAGCAATTTTAATCGCTATGATTATTGTGCTATTTAAAGCAACTAGCCAGTTTGCTCGTTCGAGAGAATTAGTTAAAAAATCTTTTAATAGTCTACTCGAAGAGATTATGTCAAACAATAGCATTGGTATGCTAATTTATGATGTTAATCGTCAAATTATATGAACCAGTAATTTCTTCACTAACACACTAAAAGAAGACTTTATCGGTCAAGATATTATGGACTTTTTTAATAAGTACGATAAAAACTATGACCTAAATTCACTTCTAAACAATAACAAATCAACTCTAAATATCGAAGGTTCAAGTTATGAAGTGCAATTTTGACCTAAAAGTAATACGGTTATTTTACGTGATATTACAGCTGAAAACTCATTTAAAGTTTTAGCTAAAAACCAACAACCAGTTATTGGTGAAATTGAAATTGATAATTTCCAACTTTATCAATCAATTTTATCTGATGAACAACTTTTTAACATCAATCAAGTGGTTATTGATGTTATTAAACAATATGTAGAAAAATATAACCTGATCTATCGTCAGTATACTAATGGTAAATTTGTTATTTTCACAAATGAAGAAACATTAAAGAAACTACAAGATACCCAATTTAATTTATTTATGCAAGTGCATGAAAATATTTCTGATCCTTCAATTTCAAAACTGACTTTAAGTATTGGTTTTGCTCGTGGTTGAAGTAGTTTAAAAGATAAACTAGAACAAGCCAAAAAAGCCCTAGTGCAAGCTCAAAGTCGTGGAGGAGATCAAGTTGCGATTTTCTCAAATGCATCAGCACCAGTTTATTTTGGGTCAAATTCAGAAATTTTAGCTGATAACAATCAAGCTAAAATTAGACTAGTTGCTGAAAACTTTGAAAAAGCTTTAAGAAATGACAAAATTGATAGTGTTGTAATTTATGCTCATAAATGAGCCGATTTAGATGCAATTGGTTCAGCTTATGCTGTGTATGAAATTGCTCGTGCTTTTGGTAAAAAAGCATACATTGCAATTAGTAGCTACGATTCAACCGGAAAAAATCAGCAAAAAGTATTAATTGAAAAAAGTATTTACAAAAATGATGATATTTTCCTTAAAAAAGCTGAAAAAGGTAGTGAATTAACTAATGAAAAAACGATGGTTGTTTTAGTTGATACTTCTGACCCTCGTCGTACTGATAATGAAAATGCTTTAGTTAATGCCGCTAGAGAAAATATTTTCATTTTTGATCACCACCGTTATGCATTTCCAATTGATTTTTGTCCAAAAACTAACCGTTATATTGAAACTTCTAGTTCATCAGCTAGTGAGATAGTAACTGAAGTTTTAACCTATTTAGATCACAAAGTTAACTTAACTGAACCAGCAGCACAAATGCTACTAAATGGTATTTATTTAGATACAAGTCAATTTACCAAATCAGTAACTCCTAGAACTTTCAAAGCAGCTGGATGACTAGAGGCAAAAGGTGCAAAATCAAACATCAGTAGTGAAGTGTTAAAAATTGATCAAAATACTCAAGATTTAGTTAATGAAATTTTAGAAAACACCACTGAAGTTAAAAAAGGATACTTTTTAGCTTACAGTGAGCTAGAAACTACAAATGATATCATTTCAATTGCGGCTAACCAGTTATTAAATATTCGTGGTCGTATTGCTAGTTTTGTTGTCGCAAAACTAAAAGATGAAGGTTTATATAAACTTAGCGCACGTGGAATTGAAACAAATGTGCAAATTATTTGTGAAGCAGTTGGAGGTGGTGGTCACTTTAGTACTGCTGCAGCCAATAGTAATGAAGATTTAGAAACATTTGTTGATAATATCAAGCAAGCAATTATAAGCGCTAGAAAAGAGGAATACAATGAAAATAATCTTGATTAAAGACTGTAAAGATGGAAAAGCTAACACAATTATTGAAGTAGCAGCTGGATATGGAACAAACTTTTTAGTTAAAAAAGGATTAGGTGTTCCTTATAATGATGCAACTAAAAAAGCTTTAGAAAAAAGATTAGATAACCTAGCAGCAGATGAACATGAAAATCGTTCAAATGCTTTAGCGTTAAAAGAAAAATTAGAACAGTTAGAATTAAAATTCCACCTAACTGCAGCAACTGATGCAAATAAAAACCTAAACGTGCACGGTTCTGTTTCAACCAAAGAAGTAGACAAAAAACTAAAAGAATTAGGTTATAACTTACCAAAACACTCATTGCAAAAAATTCATTTAGTTTCAGAAGGTTTACACCATGTTGATGCTATTTTATATAAAGATATTAAAGCTCAACTATCTATTGTAATTACGATTCAAGAAATTAAAAAGTAGGTTACATGCGAAAAGAAAAAACTATTGAATTTCAAGAACCTCAAATATTAAATGTTGATCCTAATACAATTCTAAAAGATGAAAAAATAGAACTTAGAGTGCTCTCAATGGCACTAAACGATAAAGATCGTCAGTCATCTGTAGTAGGTGCTTTAAATGAAGATTGTTTCTTTTATCCTCAAAATAGAGAACTATTTAATTTAGTGAAACTACTACATAAAAACATTCAAAGTTCAAATATGTGATTTAGTGCACAAGATTTAGTTAGTGAACTAGAACAAAATAAAAATTTAGCAAGTAAATTTAACCTGCTAACTCCAGAGTTTATTTATCATTTTTCAACTATTCCTTTTTCTGAAAGTTCATTTGAACGTGATTTAAATACATTACTAGAACTAAAAAAACTTCGTTTTTTACAAGCATTTTTTAACAAGTATTCAACCGTAATGACACAAAATCAACGTTCAGATATTAAATATAGTGATATTTTGAACCAATTTGAACAGTTTGTGTATGAAAACGGAAGCAAAAACATCGAAGACTCAGGTTTTGTGTCACTTGAAAAATCTTCATCTGAACTAGTTAATTACTTACAAAACTTCGATCCTAGTGTCGATCAAATTCGTGGCTTAAAAACAGGCTATAAAGCAATTGATAAATACATTAAAGGTTTTACTGAATCACAAGTTATCGTCTTAGCTGCTCGTCCTGGGGTTGGTAAAACCGCTTTAGCCTTAAATATTGCTTTAAACATTACCACCAGCCACTTAGATGAACAAAACACTAATCCAAGTTTAATTCAAGAATATCATGATTTAAATAGTCAAAATGCAATTAATGAACTATCAAATGATACTCAAGATGAATCAGTAGATTCAGCCAATAGACCAAAAAATGTAGTCTTTATTTCACTAGAAATGCCAGTCCAAGAACTTACAGCCAGATTAGTTTCTTCAGATTCACAAGTTGCTTTAAGTTTAATTAATCACCCAGAAGAACTTGTAGGAAATACTGGTGAATTAAGTAAAATTATCATCAAACAAGCAACCACTTTAAGTAAAGCGCATATTTATATTGACGATAATACAAGTAGTAGTATTTTTGATATCACAAGAAAACTAAAAGATATGAAAAAGAAACTACACGGAAAGTTAGATTTAGTTGTAATTGACTATATTCAACTAATTTCAGCTCCAGATGTTAACGGAAACCGTCAAAACGAAATTGCCTTTATTTCTCGGAGCTTAAAACAGTTTGCTTTAGAGCAAAAAGTTCCAATTTTAGCACTTAGTCAGTTATCTCGTTCAGTTGAAACACGTGAACAAAAAACACCACAGCTTATCGATTTAAGTGATAGTAGTGCGATTGAAAAAGATGCTGATATTGTTATCTTTTTACACCGTGATGTAGTAGATAACAAGAAAAAATCTGATCATAATGATAACCCAAGTAAATTTATTAATGCACTCAAAGATTCAGATTTAAAAAACAAACAAGAAAATTCAAGTTATAGCTTAACTCATGTTACAATCGCCAAAAACAGAAACGGTCAGCCAGGTAAAAGTACTTTAGTTTACCGTGGTGATATCGTTAGATTTATTGACGATTCATTTGATAATGAGTAGGAGAAAAGAAAATGGAAAACTCCCCCAGTCGAACTTACAAATTAATACAATCCTTAACTAATATCGGAGGATTTTATGCATAGTTTAGCAGCTAAAATCGTTCTATTAGTTATTATTATTTTAATGTTCATTTTAAGTAGTATTTTTAGTGGTAGCGAAACCGCTTATTCAACTATTTCAGCAGCTAAATTACACGAAGCTGTTGAAAATAAAGAAAGATTAGCTAATTTAATCCAAAAACAAATCAAACGCTACAATCAAGTTTTAAGTACCATTTTAATCGGTAATAACATCGTAAATGTAGCTTCAGCTACAGTAACTAACTTATTGTTAAGCAATATTTTTGGTCACGATGAAGGATTAGTAACACTTTTAACTATCGCAGTTGTTACACCTTTACTTGTTTTCTTTGGTGAAATCACACCTAAATTATTAGCTAAAGCAAATCCATTAAGATTCTTAAAAGTATTTTGCTTATTTATTGAGCTACACTACTGACTACTATTTATCATTACTTATCCAATTTCTAAACTAACAAAACAAGTTTATGAAACTCATAGTGAAGAAGACTTAAAAAACTTTATTAAAATCGCTCAAACCGAAGGTGTGATTCAAACAGGTGAATCACTTTTAGCGCAAAACGCTTTAGATTTAGATTCAACTAAGGTTTCTTCACACTACATCAAAATGAAAGATGTATCAACTATTGATTATAAAAGCACCGTAAAACAAGCTTTAGAATTATTTATCGAAACTAATTATTCTAGAATTCCTGTTGAAAAAGATGGTGAGTTAATCGGTATTGTGCTAGTTAAAGACATTTTCCACCAAAATCAGTCAAATCGTGTCATTGACTATATGAAAACAGTACCTTTTATTTCCGCTAACTCCATTTTATCTAGTGCACTTGAAAAATTAAGAGCTTCTAGGTCTCATATGGGTTTTGTAGTCGAAAATAATCACTCAAACACAGCAATTGGTATTATTACCATCGAAGATATTGTTGAAGAAATTATCGGTGAAATTTATGATGAATACGATGACGATGAAGAAATTTATGAAATTTCACTTGAAAAATCACGTGTGCAATCTAATGTTATCATGTCAGATTTATTTAAACAACTTGATTTAGATGAGGATTTACTTGAAAAAGGTGAAGGTGACATGCAACTGAGAAAATGATTGTTACTCAAAACTGATAAAAAATGACTAACTAAAAATGCTCGTTATAATTTACAAGATAAAGTTACATTTAAGGTCATCGAAATTACCAAAGCTCAAAAATATTCAGCCATTATCGAAGTTCATAAACTCTCTTAAAATATTTGTATAAATAAGTACGAATTAAAAATTTAAAGGTACTAATTGTAATATAATATTAGTACGATAAAAACGCTAAATGCGTTTTTTTGTTCCTAATACCAATAAGACTAAAGAGGCAAAAATGGATAAAACTAAAATTTATATAGATTTTGAATCAATAACTAATCAATTTCTCAATATGAGTGATAATTTTTACAAGACCAAGAATTTCTAAAAAAATATGGAATTGCCTATTGTTATACTTTAGCGACAAGTCAAAAACAAGTTACCACTGAATTTTTTGATCTAAATTTTAAAAATTTTAATGAGTTTTTAACCAACGCTAGAGCCAAATTTATCCACTCTATTATCAACTTAATTGGTTTTGAAAAATTCAACAGCGATAATTACGAATTTGTTGGTTACAATAGCGTTTTAGAAAATTTTTGAACTAAAACTCTACACGAAAAACCGACAATAGATTTATTAAGAACTCAAATTGGTTTATCAACTTATGAAAAAATATTTAAGCTAACCGATATTGATCATGAAGCTAAACTTAAAAGTAAATATAAAAGAATTTTAAGCTATCGGATTCCCAAACAAATTAGCTCAAAATTAAGTGGTTTTTATGCAGCTGGTTTAGGATATGTTTTATTATGTATTTCTAATAAACATTTTTACAAAACTACCAGTGATTACAAACTAAAAAACTTTTTAACTAGCTTTAAAAATAAAATCAGTCAGTACAACCAAATTACTAAAATGATTAAAAACTACAATAAAGATGATGTTTTGATGCTAACTAAATTAGCTTTAAAACCAGACTTACAAGAAGTTAATGATCAAATTGTAGCAATTAATAAGCATAATAATACGATTAGAAGACTTGCAAGTAAAATCAACGATAAAATTACTTATACTGGATACTTCTTACACTTTAATTACTTGTTATCTGGATACAAAAATGTTGTTTTTGAAAACGAAAACATTGATAATACCAATGTTTTGTTAAATGCTCAATTACTTAGAAAATTTGTAAGTCACCTACTAATTGATAAAGTAGATAGTACTAAATATTGTGCTCTGTTTGCAAACAAAAGTGATGAAGCTTTAATTAAAATTATCAAAAATTACAAATACATCATCGAAAATTTAAAGCAAGCTTCCGAATTTATCACCTTGTTTGAAATTATTTATTCAAAACTAACAAATATTTTGAACCTACAAGAACTTTGACATAATAATCCAAATCAAATGAATAACTTTTTAGATTTATATGATAGATTCATTTACGATAACAATAAATTAATTGTCAGCACTAAAATCGAAAACACTGATAAATGCCTAAAATTTTCGCAAAATTGTGATGTTTTCATCCAAGAGGCAACTGAAATTTTAACTAAAATGGATTCTTAAATTTCAATTTTAGTTTCGCATCTTACTGGATGCTCTTTTTTTATTTAGTAAACACTATCAATTATTAACTATTTAGCAGTACTATTTAAACTTTTAGCTCTTAAAAATGGTATAATATGAAACAAAACTAGAGAGGAGAATACAATGATACAAATGTTTAAAATTTTACCAACAAAAATCAAAATGTATTTTGTGATTGGTGTCTTTTTTATGTTACTAAACGTTGCTGTGGCGATGTTTTTACCAATCTTAATCTCTCAATTTATCCCACTACTAGTACCAAGTGGCAAAATGGATACTTACAATATTCACTTATTTAACAATATTGTAATTTATGAAGGAACTAACAAAGAATGTTTAGCAATGTTAGCTATTTTAACTTCTTCATCTATTTTTCTATTTGCTTTAACTAGTTTAATTGGACTACTAATTATTATCTGAGGTGGAGATAATGCTTCAAAATTCTATCGTGATCAGTTGTTTAAAAAATATCAACTTTTAAGTTTAAAAGACATTTCAAACTTAAAAATCGAAAGCTTAATCACTAGAATTAACGATGATGTGGCTGTTTTTTGAGAGTTTTTAGTTGGAGCTTCGACTGCTTTAGTTAGAGCACCACTATATATAGTTGTTGGTTTAGTTTTTGCTTTTTTAACAGATGTTTCATTTGCTTGATCAATTTTATTAGTTATACCTGCTTTAACGATTGTTATTGCAATTATTTTTACTAAGATTAATCCATTACTTAAGAAAAATAGGGTTAATTTGGATAATATCACCAAAGAAGCTGAAGAAACTATTAACGGAGTTAAATTTATTAAAGCTTACAATTTACAAGATAAGCAACAAATGAAATTTAATTTAGCTAATAGCAAATGAGCTTATAATGAAAAGAAAATTTTTAACACTTTTAGTGTTGCAACACCAGCGTTTTTTGGAATTGTTAACTTAATTATTGTTTTCATTTTAACTGCCGCTGCGATCTTAATTAAAACTAACGCTCCAAGTGTTAATGAACAATTATTAGCTAAAATTAATGTTTTTATTGAGTATGAATTTATGATCGCCATGGGTGTGATGTTATTTGCTCAATTTATGGGTTCATTTTTTAGAGCTAAAATTAGTTCTAAACGTATCACTGAAGTGTTAAATACTAAATATGATGACTTAAAAGTAAATAACGGTGCCAAAATCGTTAATTTACTAAGTCAAGTCAATAATGTTAAAAACTATGGAATTGAATTTAGAAACTTAAACTTTAAATACTTTAGCGAATCTCGTGATTATGCACTAAAAGATATTAATTTTAAAATCGAAGGTGGACAAACTTTAGGAATTATCGGACCTACTGGTAGTGGAAAAAGTACTATTGCTAACTTATTAGTTAATAATATGAAGTACGATAATGGAAATGTTTTAATTAATAACATTGAAGTTAAAAACATTGATACTAAAGAATTACACGATAAAGTCGGAATTGTTTACCAAGATGCGTTATTATATTCTGGTACGATTCGCCAAAACCTAACTTTCGCAAAAGAAAACGCTACTGACGTAGAATTACAAAAAGCACTTGAAAATGCTTGTGCATTTGATTTTATCAAAACTCTACCTGACCGCTTAGAACATCATGTTGCTCAAAGAGGAAAAAACCTATCAGGTGGACAAAAACAACGTTTATCAATCGCTAGAACACTACTTATTGATCCTAAAATTTTAATTTTAGACGATTCAACTAGTGCGCTAGATAACATTACAACTAAAAAACTAATTCATAACATTAATAACAATTACAGTTGTACAACCGTAATTATTTCCCAAAAAATTAACTCAATTAAACACGCAGATAAAATTTTAGTAATGGACAAAGGTGAAATTATTGCTCAAGGAACACATGAACAACTATTAGATAGTTGTATCTGATACAAAGAAGTGGCTCAAAACCAACTCGAACAATAGGAGAATGTATGGAAGTTAATGAAAAAAGAGAAATAACCAAAGACTTAATCGAAGACAAACACGAACATGTTCCATATAAATCTGCCTTAAAAACCTTAATTTCATACCTTTTATACGAAAAGAAAGCTTTTGTTTTAGGAGTTATATTTTCATTTATTAACTCACTATTTTATGTTTTAGGAAGCTTTTTAGCTGGTTTTATTGTAACTAAATACATCTCACCAGCGGTTGAAGCTAGCGATCACGCCAAAGCGTTTGATGCTGTTGGATTTTCAATTACTTTAAGCTGTTTAGCACTTTCATTTATTACTTATGCTATTTTTAGGTATTTAGAAAACTCTCATTATGTCAAAGTAGCTTATAACTCGGGAAGTAGACTAAGAAACGAAATTATTGCTAAATTTCACAAATTACCTTTAAGTTTTTACGATAAAAATAAAACCGGAAACTTAATTTCAAGTATTATTGTCGATGTTAATAACATTTCTAACTCAATGTTTCAAGTTTTAACACAAGTTACTGGTGGAATATTTAGTATGACACTAGCGATTGTGATTTTATCACTGCTATCATTGAGTTTAACAGCCATTATTGTACCTTTAAGCTTGGTTTTATTTGGGTTAGTGATGTTGCTTATGAAAAAATCTCAACCTCACTTTATTAAAGTACAAAACGCATTTGGTGAGCTAAATGCCTTTGTTGAAGAAATGTTAGTTAATACTAAAGTAACTAACTCTTTTGACCAACAAGCCTATACATTCAGTAAATTAGAAAAAATTACCTTAAATATTCGTGATTCCGCATACATAGGTGATACCATCGCTAAAAGCTTTGATACACTTTATGGAATTATTTCTAATATTGTCATTGTTGCAATCACTGGTATTGCGGCTACATTTACTTTATTTAATCTTCCACTAGTAGGAATTCCTGGAATTGGTATTAACGAAAATGGTCGTGCTACAGCAGGATTTGTTATTACTTATATTTCAATTTGTTGAAGTTATATCGGACCATTTCAACAAATATTAAATAGTACTTTCAGCTTACAAATTGGGGTAGCTTCTTCAAGTAGATTATTTAAGCTAACTAAAATTAAAACACCAGATACCTCTCAAGAAACAATTGAATTAAAACAAGTTAACGGACACATAGTCTTTAATGATGTGTATTTTAAATACAACCCAAAATCATTAAATCACCAGTTAAAATCAGCTTCATTTGAAGCTAAACCTGGGGAAGTAGTTGCTATCGTAGGACCTACAGGAGCTGGTAAAACTACAATTATTAGCTTATTAAGTAAGTACTATGACTATGAAAAAGGTAGCATCACAATTGATGGAAACGAATTAAGAAACATCAAAACTAAGCAACTAAGAGACAATATGACGATTGTGCTGCAAGATTCATTTTTATTCAATGAATCAATTATTGATAACTTAAAAATCGCCAATCCTCATGCTACTGATGAAGAAATTATGCATGCAGCTAAACTAACTCAAGCTCATCACTTTATTATGAATATGCCTGATGGATATAACACCATGATTGAAAATAATGGTTCAAACTTATCGCAAGGTCAAAAACAATTACTTTCAATCACTCGTGCAATCTTAAGTAACCGTAGTATTTTAATTTTAGATGAAGCAACAAGTAATATCGATTCAAGTACTGAAAAAATAGTTCAAGAAGCGATGTTACACTTAATGAAAAATAAAACTTCATTTGTGATCGCTCACCGTTTAAGTACAATCAAAAATGCTGATCAAATCATCGTAGTTGATGATGGATTTATCATCGAAAAAGGTAGTCACAAGCAACTATTAGATCAGCAAGGTTTCTACTACGATTTATATACTTCACAATTTAAACAATAATTAGTTAAGGCACAAAGTTTGTGCCTTTTCTTTACAAAATTTGGACTGTTTTTAGCGCTGTTTTAGTATAAGTTTTATTAATTAAATTAATAAAAAGGTATAATTAAAAATATTATGAACAAAAACCTTGCAAACCAAATTCGACCTAGTAAAATTAGCGATCTTATCGGACAAGATCACATTAAAAAAATACTGCAAGCCGTAGTAAAAAACAACATCACTAGTAGTTTTTTATTTTACGGCGAAAGCGGAATAGGTAAAACAACTGCTGCCTTTGCATTAGCAAATCAAATGCAAAAAGAATATGGTTATTTTAACGCTAGTGTTGATAGCAAAGCTGATTTGGTTAAAATTCTTGAAACTAAACAAATTATCATCATCGATGAAATTCACCGTTTAAATAAAGACAAGCAAGATATTTTACTTTCATATTTAGAATTTGACAAAATTATAGTTTATGCTACTACAACTGAAAATCCTTATTTTAAGGTTGTTCCAGCAGTTAGAAGTAGAATGCAAATTTTACAATTTAACAAACTAACTGAAGCACAAATAGTTTTTGGTTTAAGACAAATTATTAACCAACAATTTCCAAAGTTATTAATTAGTGATGAGAGACTTTATGATTTAGCTAGCTTTAGTGCTGGTGATTATCGTTTAAGTATTAATAACTTGCAGATGTTAGCTTTTTTAGCAACTGAAAATGTCGAAATAACTAAAAATGACTTAAAAACCATTATTCCAAATATTAACTTTTATAGTGACTTAAATTCACAAGCTCACTATAACAATCTATCAGCACTACACAAATCACTGCGTGGTAGCGATGTTGATGCTAGTTTATATTATGGACTACTAATTTTAAAAAGCGGTGATTTAGATGGGTTATTTCGCCGAATGCTTTGTGTAGCTTATGAAGATATCGGAGTGGCTGCACCAATGGTTGGTGTGAGAGTTGAAACTGCAATTAGAGTTTTTGAAAGACTAGGGGTTGCTGAAGGGGTGTTGCCGATTGGTTTTGCACTAATTGATTTAGCATTAGCTCCAAAGTCAAATTCAGCTTATATGGCAATTCAAAATGTCAATAACTATTTAGATAACGGTAAAATTTATGAAATACCAAAACACTTAAGAGATAGCCATTACGCTTCAGCTAGCAAATTAGGTGATGGAGTTGGTTATTTATACCCTCATGACTATCAGCCGTATAATTATGTCAAACAACAATACTTACCAAACCAAATCAAAGATGTGCAATTTTATTTTCCAGGTACATCTGATATGGAACAAAAAATCAAACAATGATGAAATAAAGTTAAAAACTCATAAGGAGTAATTATTATGAACTATAAATTAACTGATATTAATAATTTAGAAGATTTAAAACATGCTAAAGCACACGTTTATGGTCAAAATGGTGAATTATTTAAGCTGCAACAAGAACTAAAAAGCGCACCAGTGGAACTAAAAAAAGAAATTGGTAAAAAAATAACTGAATTAAAAAATAGTTATGAAGCTTTCTTTATTGAAGCCGAAAACCGTGTGAAAGAACTAGAAATTTTAGCTCGTGTAAATAATGAATTTATTGATGTAACTAAACCATACAGTTTACAAGGTGCTTTAAATCCAATTACAATTATTGAAGAAAGATTAAAAGACTGATTTTTTCAACATGGTTATTATCAAAAAGAAGCAGGTGAAATAGTTTCTGATGTCTATAACTTTGAAAGATTAAACATGCCTTCAAATCACCCAGCGAGAGCCATGCACGATTCACTTTATTTAGACCCAAATACTTTACTTAGAACTCATAATACTGGAATTACTGCACTGGTTTTAGAAGAACACAAAAATGAAGAAATTTCAACCTTTGCAATTGGTAAAGTGTATCGAAATGATGAAGATGATGCGACTCACTCACACCAATTTACTCAATTAGACTTTGTTTCAGTTGGACATGTTAGTTTTTCTAACTTAATTTGAACTTTAAAATCACTTTTATCATATGTTTTAGAAGAAGAAGTTGAAATTAGACTTCGTCCTAGTTATTTCCCATTTACTGAACCTAGTGTTGAGGTTGATGTATTTTACAAAAATAGATGAATTGAAATTTTAGGAGCTGGTATGTTGCATCCTAATGTGTTAAAAATGGCTGGATATACAAATGATTTCAATGGTTTTGCTGCTGGTTTAGGAATTGAAAGAATTACAATGATTAAATATGGATTTAGTGACATTCGTGATTTATATCGAAACGATTTAAGAATTATGGAGCAATTTAGAAATGAAAGATAGTTTTTTAAATATTTTACGTCGTGAAGGTCAAAAACCTTATTTTGAACAAATTCTATCTAACTTAAAAACATGTCCAAATGATTTAAGCATTTATCCTCATCAAGTTGATATGTTTAGAGCCTTTGAATTTTTCCAAGTTGAACAAACTAAAGTAATTATTATCGGTCAAGATCCATATCATACTGAAGGAGTAGCTGATGGATTGGCTTTTAGTACTAGAAGCAATAAAACACCTCCTAGTTTAAAAAACATGTTTAAAGAGCTACTTAAAGACTATCCAAAAACTAAAATTGAAACTAATAGTTTAGTCGATTGAGCAAAACAAGGAGTTTTACTTCTAAATACAGTTTTAACTGTCGAACAAGGTAAACCAAATTCACACCAAAAATTCGGTTGACAAACTTTTACTAGAAGCGTTTTAGATGAAGTTTGCTACCAAAATCCAAATGTGATTTTAGTGTTACTAGGAAAAAAAGCACAACAATTTGCTAAAGGTGTTAAATTAGATCCGCATAACATTATCGCTATCGCACACCCTAGTCCATTTAGTTATAGACATGGTTTTGAAAACTCTAGTTTATTTAAGTTAATTAACCAAAAACTTAAAAAACAAGGTCAACAACCAATTAAGTGAGATTTATTAAAATAAGGAGTTCTATGTATTTTTCATTAAATCAAATTAATAAATATTTAAAAGTTAAAAAACTAACTCATACCGAAGTTGAAGTTGCACTTAATGAATTAGGTTTTGAAGTTGAACAAGTAAAGCGTTTTAGCGATATTGAAGGACTAGTTTTTGCCAAAGTTTTAGAAGTTAAAGATAATCCAAATGCTCCTAAATTAGATTTATTAACTTTAGAAACTAAAAATGGTATTATTAACATCCAAACTAATAATAAAATACTAAAACCAGGTGATTTATCAATTTGTTTTCCAGTTGGTTCAAGAAATAAAGACATAGTTTATGGTGAAAAAATGCTCCAAGGTTATCCTTCACAAGGAATGATGGCAGCTTTAAGTGAAATTGGTTATGACTATGAACTTTTAGAAGCTAAAGACCAAGTGTTAGTCTTACCTAGCGATTTTGCAACTCTAAATGATAATCCAATTGTAAAACTAGGTTTAGATGATTACATTATTGAAGTTTCAACCACCGCCAACCGTAATGATGCTAATTCATATTATGTTTTAGCAAGAGAGCTAGCTGCTTATTTTGATTTAGAATTTAACTTTGAGATTACTAAAGTGAAAGATTCATTTAAATCAAATTTAGTAGTGGAAAATAAATTAGCTTCAGAACTATCATTTACTGAAGTGCATGGAAGTTTAGAAACTAGTTTTGAAGAAAAATTATTACTAGCTAAACACGGAATTTCCTCAAGATTTAACTGAGCTGTTAACTTAAGTAACCTATGTTTAATTTTAATGGGTACTCCAACTCACGTTTATGACTTAAATAAAATTGGTTCTAAAATTTCAACCCAACTATACAGTGGTAAAGTTAATATTTTAGGAAATAAAGAAGTTGAAGTTAAAGATGTTTTAGCTATTTGTGATGAACATAAAGTTATTTCGCTAGCTTGTGTTATGGGACTAGAAGATACAAAAGCTGATGAAAATAGCTCTAAATTTGTTTTTGAAATTGGTTTATTTGATCCAAAATTAGTTCGTCATGGAGCAAAAGAAATTAAACTGTTAACTAACTCATCAAACCAAGGTTCAAGAGTAATTTCACAAGAAATGGTAGCTTTAGGTATGAATTTTATTCGTAGCTACTGCAAAGATTTACAAGTTTCAAACACAGTTAATGAAGTAAATGTAGCTAAACCATTAGAAATTAAATTAAATGATGAACTTTTAACCAGATATGCTTATGAATACGACCAAACTAAATACAAAAATGCTTTAGCAGCTTTAACCAAATTAGGTTTTGAATTCAAAAAAGATAAAGTCAAAGTTCCAAATTATAGATATGATGTAACAATTTTTGAAGATATTATTGAAGAAATCTTTAGATTTATGTCATACTCACAATTTAAAGCTCAACCATATAAAAACAAGCCTGTTTTAACTCAAAAAAGAAATAACGATAAAGCTATTTTAGTTCACCAAGGTTATTTTGAAGCTCGTACATTTACATTAGTATCAGAACAAAAAGCTAAATTAAATCCATTTAACTTTGCTTCATCTGTTAAATTGCAAACTTTTGTATCAAAAGAAAGAGAAGTAGTTAGAAATTCAATCATTAGCTCATTATCAGAAGTTATAGATTACAACCAAAAACGTAAAATTAATAACTTAAACATTTTTGAACATGGAATGATTAATAATAATGTCTTAGTTTACGGAATGGCTTCTACTGTCAAAGACTTTACTCAAGTACAAGAAGATTTATTAAACTTTTTACAAATAAATGATCTTGAATTTGTTCCTTTTAAAGATAATGAGTATATTCATCAAAACTATTCAGCAAAGATTATGCACGAAAACAAAATGATTGGATGAATTGGTAAATTACATCCTAAGTTTAATACAACAAATGCTGTTTATGCTGAATTTATAAAACCAAATGTTTTAAAACAAACTAAATTTACCCCAGTTGATTTTTCACCTCTAAAAAGTGTTGATTTAACTTTTGAAATTCAAAATGGTGATTATATTGGCAAAATCGTTCAAGAAATCAAACAAACAGTAAATGTTTTACAAGTTCAACAAATTGATGATTATCAAAAACAAAACTCACATAATATTACTTTAAGAATTACAGCAAATGAAGCTAATATTGCATTAATAAGCAAAAAATACAATAAATAACTAGCGAGGTAGTAATGTACAAAGAAATTAAAATTAAAGACAAAATAGTACAAGATGCAATTAATAATGAATTACATCGTCAAGAAGATCACATTGAGCTAATCGCTAGTGAAAACTATGTATCTGAAGATGTTTTAATAGCACAAGGAAGTGTTTTAACTAATAAATATGGTGAAGGATACCCAGGCAAAAGATACTACGGAAGCTGTGAAAATGTTGATATAGTTGAGCAAGCTGCTATTGATCGACTAAAACAAATTTTTGGTGTAAAACATGCTAATGTTCAACCATACTCTGGTTCTGTAGCTAACGCAGCTGCTATTGCATCAGTTGTTCCTAGCGGTGGCAAAATTATGGGGTTAGCCTTAAGTTGTGGTGGACATTTAACACACGGATACAAAATAAGTTTTAGTGGTATTTTCTATAATTCAGTTTCATATGAACTAGATCAAAATGGTTATTTAGATTATGATGCTATTGAAAAACAAGCTTTAGAAGAAAAACCAGACTTAATTATTTGTGGTTATTCAGCTTATTCAAGAACTATCGACTTTAAGCGTTTTAGAGAAATAGCTGATAAATGTGGAGCTAAATTACTTGCTGACATTGCTCACATTGCTGGACTGATTGCTGGTGGAGTTCATTCATCACCAGTTGGTCATGCTCATGTAATCACTTCTACAACCCACAAAACAATGCGTGGTGGTCGTGGTGGTATTATTATGACTAACGATGACGAAATTGCTACTAAAATCAACCGTTGAGTCTTTCCAGGATATCAAGGTGGACCACTATTCCACGCTATCGCTGGTAAAGCAGTAAGTTTTAATGAAGCTTTACACCCTCAATTTAAACAATATGCTCAAAATATCGTAGCTAACTCTAAAAAATTTGCTCAAGCATTTTTAGATAAAGGTTGTACATTAGTTAGCGGTGGAACTGATAATCACTTATTTATGGTTAATGTTAAGCAAACATATGGAATTAACGGTAAAGAAGCAGAAGAAATTTTAGAAAAAATTAATATCACAATCAACAAAAACTCAATTCCATTTGACACTTTAAGCCCAACACTTGGAAGTGGTATCCGTTTAGGTGCAGCCGCTATGACAAGCCGTGATTTCACTAAATGAGAAGAATTAGCCGATATTATTGATTATTGTTTAAGAAACTACACAAGTGTAGTTAATGACCAAGTAAAATTAAATGAACTAAAACAAAAAGTATTAGCTTTAACAAAAGAATTTCCTATTAAAAAATCTTATATTTAATAAAACACAATCGAACCAAATTATTGGAATTTAAAAACAACATATAGAACTTATTAAAATTAACTGGAGAAAATGACATGGAATTAAGAGACATTAAGAAGCTAAATCAAAGAATATACCAACTAGATACAGATGTTTCAAGAAATAGTAAAGTTATTTTTATTGCATCACTAATTTTTTGTTTAACTAAAAACAAAGATTTCCAAAATGTTAATAAATTAACTAGTTTTATCAATTTTGTAAGCGAAGATGTAAAACCAATTGATCAACTACTAAATCTAACACAACAAGAAATTGAAAAATTAGACCTAAAAGCCAGCACATACAATGCTGTAATGAACTCACTTAAAACAATTTCTGGGGTGAACACCAATTTAGATAGAGATAGAAGCTTATTTCAAGAATTTATCACTGATTTTATTAGTGAAGATTTCCCAAGTATTGAAGTTGGGGATTTATTCTTTGAAACTTTATATATGGAAATTGATAAAAAAGCAAGTAAAAGTAATGAAGGAATTGTTTTAACACCATCATTTGCAGCTCAACTTATGGTTGATTTATCTGAATTAGACTATAAAAAAGATGTTGTAGCTGACTTGTGTAGTGGTACTGGACTATTTTCTCTTTTATCATATTCAACTATGTTCAAACAAATGGATGAAGACTATAATACTAGAAAAATCACCAAAGAAGAATATGACCAATATAATAGTAGATTATATAATGCTATTATCGCTAATGACATTGAACCAAAAATGGTTACTATTTGTTTAGCGAATTTCATGCTGAAAAGATTAAATGAATCTTTACTATTTAGTGAAGATGTTTTAACTTTACAAAAATCATCATTCAAAGTTAAAAAAGATGGTGTTGAAACAAGAATTCAACCAACAAAAGTAATCTTAAATCCTCCATACGAAGATAAATACAAACCTCTTGAAATCATTTTACAAAACATTACATTAGTAAAAAATTCAGATAACAAAAATTCAAAAGTTATCGCTATTATTCCATCACAAAAATTCGGTCAAAGTAAAGATGTTTTTGCAAAAATCCTAAATATTGCAACACTTGAAAGTGTTATTAAAATGCAAGAAGATTTATTTATCGAAAGTGGAAAGGCTCAACCTGCTTCAATATTTGTTTTCAATGTTGACAAACCACACAAAAAAGATGATGTAATTCGTTATTACAACCTTACTGACACAGGTTATGTTTATTTAAAAGATAGTGGACTAGTCGATAAAAATCAAACTTTTGAAGATAAAAAAGCTGAATTACTAAGTAAAATCAAGCAATTAGAAGTTAAAACCTCAATTTCTAAATTCCAAAGAACTTGACAAAATTTCTATGAAATTAACAAAGAAATTGAAGTTGATGCTTTAATTGACCCAGATAAAATTAAAACCAGCAAAGAAGAAGCTGATGTTACTCTTGAAAATATAACTATCAAAAAGATGCTAAAAGAAAAAGAAGCTTTACTAGAATCAGTGAACAACTCATTCAAAGATAAAGATGGTTCATTTGAAAAATACATAATTGATATCCTTAGTGAGGCTTAATTATGAGTAATATTATTTGAAAAGGTTTTAAATTAGGTGATTTGTTTTTGTTTGACGGTTCTAACCAATACCCATTAACACAAAAAGAAGCTAATATCGTTGATATTAAAGATACAGATCATTCAGTTGCGGCAATTGCTCAATCTGCTAAAAATAACGGTATTATAGGTTTTATTTCCGTAGATGAAAATAATAGCGAATATATTACTAAAAATTCAATGACATTTTCAATGAATTTTGGTATTTGCTTTTATCACAACTATGATTATTTATTGTTAGATACACATGGTAGTATTTTTAGACTTATTCCAAAAAACCAAACTTTTGAAAAAATTCTCCTAAAAAATGATAGTTGTAATTATTTTTTAGCGCAAATCATAAATAAAATATGCTCAAAATCTATATATAACTGACAATGAAAACCTAATTCACAAAGATCAGCTAAAGAAATCATCATGCTTCCTTGCCTTGAAGTGAGTAAAGAAAATAACTACATTTGAGAAGAAAATGGAAAATATTTCACTCTAGCTGTTGAATATATCCAAAATTTGATGGAAAAAGCCAAAGAGTTAAAAGAACAAAAAACGATTCGCTTGTATGAGGCTGAAAAGGCGAAGTATGAGGCTGATTATATCAAACTTAAGAATAAAATTGTATGAAAAAATTAATTTCTGGGAAATTTTCTTGCACTTTCAACAAAACATATAATTAAAGATCCTGTAAAAAACTTTGATATGTATACTACTCCAATAGAAGGTACTGTCGCTGTTGTGACAGCTTCGAAAGAAAACAATGGAATTATTGGTTATATCAAAGAAAATGATGAAATAAAAAATCGTAAACTTAAAGGTGTATTGACCATAGCACCAATCGGAGCATATACAGGAATTTGTTTTTATCAAGAGGATTATTTTACTTCAACAGGTAATAGCAAAATTATTGAAATAACTAATTCTAAATTAAAAGATATTATGGATGCTAACAAATATTCTTATCATTTTTTGGCAAGAATCCTTACAAAGAATTTTTGTAAAACACTTTATGGTTATAGTAGAGTTTTAGTTAACAATGACGTTTACAAAACACCAATTCTTCTCCCTTGCCTTGAAGTATCTAAAGAAGAAGATTACATTTGAGAAGAAAATGGGAAATATTACACTTTAGCTACTAGCTATATCTCATATATTTATTTACAAAGTAGAGTTAATTTCAATCAAAAACTAATTGATGAATATACATATGAATATTAAAAAAGTTGCATTAATAAATGTGATTTAAATGAACCCTATTTTCCTGAATTCAAAAGGAAGTAGGGTTTTTTAATACTGTTAGAATTAAAACAACTAATTAATTATTAAGTCAAAGAAATTTAGATTCTTTAAACAAACTAGTAAAACAACCATAAATTAAATATTGAAAAAATAAAGTAAACTGTGCGATGGTTTTTATACTTGCTAATTGAATGACTAAATATCAGTTATTGAAATATATAAATTTGGTGTTCGCTTTATTTTTGGTGCACATATTATTTTCAATTTGTGCATCTATGAGTTTTTGTCACTATTATTTTGTAATCAGCTCATAACAAAACAAAAAAACCTCCTAAGCTGGAGGTTTTATAATCTATTAAATAATTAAAGTAGATAAAGTGATTAAAGGAATTAATGCAATTAAGTTTCAAATAAACTCAAAAACAAAGGGGAATTTACTTTTTGGAGTTTTAGCTTTTTTAGCTTCATTTAATTGTTCTTTAGTTTTTTTGTAAACATGTAATTCGGCTTGGGACATTTTCGCCTTCTTACGTTCTTCGTTGATTTTTTTATGATTTGCCATTGAGTCTTTAAAGTTAGCTATGGATCTTGATAAAAAACCTAACTTAAAGATGATGATAATAACATTAATTAATAAAGGTAAAGCAAATGCAAAAGCAAATGAATCTAATACTTTTCCTTTATAAGCACTAGCAAAATAAACAACTAAGAATAAAACCAAAATCAAACTAATAAAACAGGCTTGAACAATTCAAAAGCGCTTTGTTCTAAATTCATTTTTACACATGAAAATGAATTTGTATCATCCGTTTCTTAGCATAAAACTCCTTTAAGTTTATTGTTGATTAGTTTCTTCTTGTATTCATTTTTCAAATTGTTCATCAGTTGCATAAACAAAGTGTTTATCTTTTTTAACTGTTTGAACTTTAGGAATGTTTGGATATTGTTGTTCGTTTAAATATGAAAGTTCAAATTTAACATCTTTGAATTTTTCATTAGCGTTTGAGATTTTAGGTATAGCTTTAAATAAGTTTTTAGTATATGGGTGAACTGGATTTGCGTAAATTTCTTCAGTATCTCCAGATTCAACTATTTTACCTAAGTGCATAATTTGCACACGGTCAGCAATGTATTCAATCATTGAAAGGTCATGAGCGATAAATACCATTCCGATATTTCTCTTAGTACATAAATCTTTCAGTAAGTTAACTACTTGTGCTTGAATTGAAATATCAAGAGAAGCAATCGGCTCATCAGCTACAATAACTCTAGGTTGAGTAATTAAAGCACGTGCGATAACGATTCTTTGTCTTTGTCCACCACTAAATTCGTGCGGATAACGGTAAGCAAATTGTTTTAATAAACCAACATCTTCAAGTGCTTTATAAATAGTATTTTGCACAAATAGTTTGAAAATACCTCTAAATCTTTTTCAGTTAGTTAAGCTTAATAAAGTATTGTAGAATTTAGATTTTCTAAATTTACGGTCAAAGTTAGTTACACCTAATAATTTATAAATATTAGCTAAATCTTTGTTAATAATTTTAATTTCGGTATCAAATGATTTATTTCCATTTAACTTATCGATCACATTATTACGATAAACTTTTAAGTCAATAATATATTGGTTTAATTTACCATTTAATACTTTAGTTTTCTTGTTATAGCTAGCTTTAAATTTAGCTACTTGCTCTTCAGAAGCTTGTTCTTGTTTTAAGTTATTTAAATCAGTTTTATATGCTGATGCTAGGTCTTTTAGTTGGTTTTTGACATCAACTATTACTTCTTTTTCAAAGAAGTTAACAAACTCTTTAAAACGAGCATTAAAAGCGGTAGTTAGTTGTTTTTCTTGATCTAATAGTTCAAGATAGTTTTGTTTTTGATTAGCAATACGATCGAATAAATCTTTAATTCTGATGTTATAGTTTTCAATGTATTTAGCTAATTCATTTTCAAATACTTCTTCAGTTTGAGCTAAATGTACTCTTGCAGCTTCTAGAGCTTCTGAATTATCAGCTGCAGCTACTTTTTGATGTTCATTTAGATGCATTTTAGCTTGAGCTAATTTTTCTTGTAAGTCTTTTTCTCTAGTTACAAATGTGTTTTCAAACTGTTCTGAAATTAACTGGTATTTGTTAAATTTAAATTCACAATTTGCTTGAATATATCTTTTTAGCTCTTTAATGCTTGATTTTTTAGTTTCATCGATAAATGAAAGTTTTTTATAAAAGATTGTAGCGTACTCACGGATGTTTTCAGTTAAATCTTTAGCATTTAAGTAATCGATAAATAATAGGTTTTTAATTTGAGCTTTTAATTGTTTTGATAGTGTAGCGTAAATTAAGTATTGTTTTAGCTTGTGGAAGTAAAAACTTAAAACATTAGATGTATAAGCATCAATTTTATGCATTTGAGCTTCATTTTTAAGCTCACTAACTAAGTTTTTAAAAACGTTAATTGAGACAGCAACATAACTTTGTTTATCAACTGCTAATTTTTTTAATTGTTTTTTATATTCAGCAATTTGATCTAAATAGTGATAGTATTCGGCTGTATGTTTTTTTAGTTTTAGTTGTTTTTCATATTCAGCACGAGCATTTTTTAGATCAATTTCATCAAAGTCAATTTCTTGATTACGGTATGCCTCTTTTTTGTTGTGGTATAAATCAATTAAACTATCTGAATTGGTGTATAAGTTGTTTACAAGTAAAGAGTTGATTTTACCTTTTTCATCTAAAAAGCTGAAAATACTATTAAATTGGTCTTCTAAACTGGTTGAAGTATTAAAGTTTTTTTCTTCTTTTAAATGTTGTCATTTAGCGATAAAAGGTGCATATAACTCGTTTGAAACTTTTAAGTTTTGTAACTCTAATTCAAGTGCTTTTTCTAAGAAAGTGTAGTGAAAGTTTTGGCTAATTTGTTTTCAATCACTTTTTAGATCAATCATTTTTTCTTTAATAACACCATTAACCACTAATGGTTCACGTAAAATACCAAAAATATTGTTTTGACCGTTTAATGCAGCCATTGGATCTTGGAAGATCATTTGAATATTTTTGTGCATGTATTTTTGATGCTTACGAGGTAATTTTTTACCTGAAATAACTTGATCACCTAGACGAACAAATCCACTGTAATCTTCGTATAAGCGTAACAATGAACGACCAACAGTTGTTTTACCACTACCACTTTCACCAATTAAACCAACAATTTCACCTTCTTTAACATTAAATGAAACATCATCTACGGCTTTGTTAATAAATCCACGGTTAACAAAGTATTTTTTAAGTCCATTTACTTCTAAAATGTTTTCTCTAGTTGATCAATCTACTTGAGCTACTTGAGATACTGGAGCTAAATCATTTTCCTGAGTTTGGATGTTTGAATTTACAACTAAATCTTGGTTTCTTAAAGCATTTACTAATTCAAGATTAGATGTTTTAGTTAAAACAGCTTCTTGAATAGGCTCTTGAACAATTTGATTTACAACTGGTGCGTTTTCTGGTACATAAGTTGGTACTTGTGGTTTTAAGTTTACAGTAACTTCTTTTTGAGCAACTTTATCTAAAACAACTGGAGTAATTCTAAATCCTCTGTGGTGTCTTCTTAATGGTGGATTATTTTTGTTCATGGAATACCTTCTTGAATGAATTTAATCTTTCTTGCAGTTCAGTTGATAAAGTTACTTTTGGAGCATCAGGGTGTAATAATCAAGTTGCAGCACTATGAGTTTCAGAAACTTCAAATAGTGGGGGTTCTTTAATAAAGTCAATTTCTAAAGCATACTCATTTCTAGGAGCAAATGCATCACCTAAAGGTAAGTTGTTCATATCAGGTGGAGTACCTTTAATTGAGTATAAACGATCGGATTTGTTTTCTGGAATAGCTGAAATTAAAGCTCAAGTATATGGGTGTTTAGGGTTTGTAAAAATATCGCTTTTGCTTCCTTTTTCTACGATTTTTCCAGCGTACATTACATAAATGTAATCACAAAACTTAGCAACAACTGAAATGTTGTGGCTAATTAAGATAATTGAGATATTCATCTCTTGACGAATTTGCTCAAATAAAGCTAAAACAGATGCTTGCACAGTAGGATCAAGCGCTGTAGTAGGTTCATCAGCAATAATAAGTGAAGGTCTTAGCGCTACAACCATTGTAATAACTACACGTTGTTTCATCCCACCACTTAGAGTATGTGGATACATGTTAAAAACTTGTTCAGCTTGTAAAATACCAAATCTTTTTAATAAAGAAATTAAGTAATCTTGTTTTTCTTTTAAAGGTTTATCTTTTCAATCAGAGTTATTATTTAATGCATCTAGTAATTGTTTTCCAATTTTACGAGTTGGGTTTAGTGAAGTTAGCGGATCTTGAGGAATGTATCCAATTTTGTGACCTCTAATTTTTTGTCAATGACTTTCTTTCATTTTTTGAGTTAAGTCATATCCGTCAATTACCATTTCATCAGCGGTTGTAAAAGCGTTTTCGTTGATGTTTAAAAATGATTTAGAAGTAACACTTTTGCCACTACCACTTTCACCAACAATCCCTACAATTTGACCACGTTTTAGGCTAAGCGAAACACCTCTAACGATGTTGATGTATTTGTTTTTAGAAATACGGAAAGATACTTTTAAATTTTTAACTGTTAAAAGTTTTTCTTCTTGTTTCATGTTAGCCTCCTAATTTGTTTTTCCACGAATAACTCTTGGGTCAAGAGCATCATGAATTCCTAATGCGATAAAGTGTAGTGATACTGAAATAGATAATAAGATCATTGATGGTAAGAATAAGATTAAGAAGTTATTTGAAGCTTCTTTTGGTGCACTTGATAATAGTGCTCCTAAGTTAGCGTTATCACCTCTAAAGAATCCTAAGAATGCAAGTGATGATACAGATAGAATAATTCCTGGAATTCTATTTACGTAGCTAGTTGCAATTTTACCAATAATGGCAGGTAAAGTGTGTTTGTAAATCAATCTAGCTTTTGAAGCTCCAATTGATTTACTTGCAGTAATAAATTCTGAATCTTTAACTGTAATAATGTACATTCTAGTTCCACCAACAGCACCTGTTCAACCTGTAAATACTAAAGCTAAAATCAGTGTGGTATCAGAAGTACCAAATGTTGAAGCAAATAGTAACAATCAAATTAATGTCGGTGGAGCGACAAAGATTTCAATTAGACGCATAATAATTGTGTCAATTTTAGATCCAACGTGGAATCCTAAATATGAACCAACAGCAACTCCAATAACTGTTTGAAGTGTGGCTGTAATTAAAGCAAGTCTAATTGCGTTTCAAGTACCAACTCATGAAGAAGTTCAAATATCAATTCCAATTGAGTTAGTACCAAAGTAAGTTGGAATACCAAAGTTTGGATTATCTGGGTTAGCTTGTCTTAAAACTTTAACAGCGTCAGCGATTTGTTCCACTGAAGCATTTTGAGGCAAGTTCATTCGATTTAAGAAAATGATAATGTTACTTAATTCATAGAATTTGTAAGCATTGACATATAGTTCTGAAGAACCTGTAGGAGTTGGGACAATTTTAATTAGTCCAGTATCTTGTAAAGTTTTATGTCCGTTTAAATATCATTTTAGTAAGTTTCCAGTAGCTTGGTTTTCTGGATCTGGGTTATAAAGTGTACTTAAACCTTTAATAACTTCAGCATAAAATGAGCTATTTGGATAAATTGATGATAAAACATATTCTTTATAAACTGGTGGAAGTAAGTTAACAGCATCTGAACCTTTAACTTTAACTATTTTTCCATCAATTGGGACGTTGAATTCGTAAGTTAAACTAACTTTTAAGTTAGGGTTAAATGGACTAGCAAATGTAACAACTAGCGAAATAATTAACACAGTTAGGAAAATAATTGTAAATAAAACAGTTGCTCAGTTGCTAAAAAATCTTTTGAAAATTTCAACTGGTAATTTCTTTGGTTTACCTGCCACATTGGTGAAGTTGTTGATGTTGTATGGAACTCTAGTAAATAGATCTTTACCTTGTAAAGATTGACTAAGACCATATTTTTTGTTAAATTCTGAGCTAGTCATTAGTTAAAGTTCCTTCCTGAGAATTGTTGGCTTTTAATAATTCTCTAAATTGTGCTTCACGAGATCATTTGGCTGTTAGCAAGCTTTTTACACTATATCTAGAAGGACTAGCATATTTGATCCGTGGATCTAAGAATGTATAAACAACATCAACTAAAAGTTCAGTAAATAAACCTAAAGCGGTAAATAATACATTTGAGAACATAATGATGTTAATTTCACCATTAGGGAACGCTTGTGCGAAGGTTTGTGATGTCCCTGGAATTTGTCAGTATGTCTCGATAATAATTCCACCACTAAGTAGTCCAATATATGAAGGGATAATGGCAGTAGCTAATGGAATTGAAATGTTTCTTAAAACATATTTGGTAAAGATTTCAAATTTACCTAAACCTTTTGATTTGGCAATCAAAATGTAGTTTGAAGTAAGTACTGTAACGACTTGGTTTCTAGTAAATGTAATATAACCACTTAAAGAACCAAGTACGATAATGAAAATAGGTGGTAATCAAGAAAGAATAATATTTCCGATTGAGTTAGTATCTAACACTGTTTTATCAGTGAAGTTGTAAGCTTGCGGTGGCACATTAAAGCTTAATAACACACTAATAAAGATTGGCACTAAAACAAATGATGGCAGTGCCACAAACACTAATGAGAAAAAGTTAACACTAACATCAAAGAATTTTCCTCTTTTATATCCAGCAATAACACCTAACACAATACCTAATGATGCACTAATAACAAAGGCAGGTAGTGTGACAATAATTGAGAATTTTAAGAATTTAAAGAATAAAGCTGGAATAGTTTTATTTGGATCATTCATATCAAAATATTTAGTAAAGACATCTTCATTATAAGGAAGTCCAAATGGGTGGTCTTTGTTGAAAATATCTTTAAATCAGTAGAATAATCTAACAAATGGGTTTACTTTTAAGTTAAATCAGAATGTAGGATTTTTAGTATCAAATGGTACATCAGGAGTTAAATGATAATTTACGGACTGATTAAAGTATCTCCGCATAGTATCAATATAAACCTGTGAACCAACGCTAGCTGATCCTTCTCCTCCTTGTGATGAGTTTTGTGCTCTTTCAACAAATGGGTTATTTGAGAAAATCGCAACAGATAAGTACACAATCACAATAATGACAAAAAGGGTAACTACAGCAAATCCTAAACGCTGTAGAATGTACTTTAACATTGTTTCTCCTTTAATACAAGATTAAATCTCTTTAATACTTGTTATTATTCTATAAAATTATATGAAATATAACAGAATAATAAACAATTAACGGTTGTCCGTTAATTGTATTTTTAATAATTAATTAGCTTATTTTGCAGGGTTAAATGCAACTAAGTAAGCTGATAAATCAGCTGGTTTATCACCAAATGAAGGAACTATGTATGATGGGTTGACAATAGTTCTTATAAATGGATCTGCTGATAAACCGAATGTTACATTTGTTGTAAATCCATATAAGTTAGTTAATTCTGTACCTAATTCAATTAAGTCTTTTTTGCTGAATTTGTGACCTTCAATTTTATTGTTTTGTAAGTCTAATCAGAATCTAGCTGAGAATGAGTATCCATCTAGTTGTTTGTCTTTTTCTTCAGCTGAAAGTTCAACTAATTTGTTTCCTTGTCCTGATAGTTTCATTGATCCTAAATTTTGTGATAAGTGAGCTAGGTCGTTGTTTTCTAGTTCTGATCATTTATCGTAAGGAATTGAAAGTTTGTGTGTTCCAGCTGCGTTCATTTTGTCTACATAAGTTTTTAATGCTTGTGCAGCTTTTGTTAATTGAGGGAAAGCTTTCATTTTTTCAGCGTATTCTGCATTTGTAGCAATACGAGACATAATTGGAAGTAAGTATCCATTTCATGAGTATCCATCAAATCCTGAACCAATTCCGTTATAGTCATATCCTCAATTATATAAGAATGAGTGGTTTAATGATAATCAGTTTGCACGTCATTCAGTTGCATCTTTAGGCATGATAAATTCAAATTTTAATCTTGGATCTAATTTACCTAATGTGTTAAATAATGATGTTAATGTTTGTTTTTCAGAATCATCTGGGTTTGTGTATCTGTAAACAAATTTGTATTTGATTTCTGAAGGAATACCTGGGTTAGCTGCATAGAATTCATCTAATAATTTTTTCATTCTAGCTTGTAATTGCGCAAATGCTGCTGATCGGAATCTTGTATCAGCTGAACTTTGAACTGAATTTGTTTCTGTTGGGTCAATTTCTGTTCCTAGTGATCTTTCACCATCTTTTAGCTCAACTCTTTGGTTTGTAGTTTTATCTACAACAAATAATGTACTTAATTCTTTTCAGTTAGCTCTTGGTGAAAGCGCTTTTTCACCTGATAATGAAGTATCTGCTGTATCTTCATTAATATTTGAATCTGGTGTTAAACCTGATAGGTAAGTATTTGTTGGTTCACCACCACGCAATGCTGTTGAAATTGCAGCTCAGTTTAATGAAGCAAAAATAATTGATCTAAATTCACGAGCAACACCAGTTGTAGCGTATTCTAAAACACTTGCATGTTGTTTATTTTTTAAATCAGCTAATGGAACACCATATAGAAGTCTTGATAATGGTTCATCAATTAATTCAGTGTTGTTTCCTTGGTTAGGGTAGTTAGGAATAAATTGGTTTAATACATTTGTAAGCAATGATTGTCTTGTTCTAGCTCTTGTAAATGTTAATCCGTAGTCTTGTGGTGCGTTTGTTACTATTGTTTTATCTGTAGCACTTAAATCACTATAAGAAACTGATGATTGGTCACCACCAATGTATCTGTTTAATGATTGTGTGTTAAATAACGCTGTATCCACTTTTCCATATTTAATACTGAATGTTCTAATTCTTCTTGGGTGGTTTACATATGCTTGATCTCAGTAATTTTTATTAACTACATAATCAACTGATCTTGATTGTGAATTATAAGCGTTTGGAAGATATTTTCCTGAGAATAATGTTGTTTCACGTGTGTTTCCGTATCAGAAGTATCCTGATAATCTTAGTAATGAATTTTGTGGTAAGTCTTTAACTAAAGTAGCAAGTTCTTGAATTTTAGTTGCAACACCTTCAGCTGTACTTGCTGAAGTTACTTTTAATTTTTCTGGGTGTTCTGCTACATCTTTTAAGTATTCATATGGAGCTGGTGTAAAGTCGTAATCTCCAATGAATTTGTTAATGATGTCAGAGAAATCACTTTTTTCACCTGCTAATCCATTAATTACAAGGTATGAACGTCCGCCTTCTTCTCTAACAGCTTTTTCTTTGTTTGAAATTGATTCAAAATCAATTCCGTATAGTCCGTATAGATAAGCGTTTGGATATGTACTTCCATGAGTATATGTTTTACTTGTAGATGTTAAGATTTGGTTAGTTGCAGCATTTAATGCATCAACTTTTGCTTTTGATTTATTTCCTGATTCGGCTGCACTAACTCTATAAGCGTAGTCGTTTAATCTTGTTCTAACAAATCCCATTCAGTAGTCTAAAGCTGTAACTTTGTAGTTTGTTTTTGTACCATCTGGCATTGTTCAAGTTAAACCATCTCTTACACGAGCTTCTAATTTAGTTGCCATTCTTAAATCATTTTCAAATTGTCTTGAGTTAATTGATTTAGGGTTTTCACTAATTAATTGTACTGATTGAGTATCTCATCCATTTGCAGTTGGTTGTAATGAAACAACTGTAGCTTCATCTGTGTCATATGTTTTTGAAGTTCCATCTGCAAAGTGTAACACGATAGCATCTGCATGTTCAAATTTACGTCTGTATAAACTTGGTTTAACAATTACACTGTGTGATTCTGTTTTACCTGTTAATTGGTCAACTGTTTCTTTTGTTTCAACAACTGGTCTACCAACAAATTCATATGATAAAAGTGATGGAACAGTTAAGTTAACTGTTGGTTGTCCAGCATCTTTATTCCCATAAGCTGATGAATAATCTACTGGGCTATCTGTAGGTGTATAATCAGTGTTTAAGTAAGAAACGAATAAGTTACTTTTTGCTGATTTTGTTAAGTTGCTTAATGTTCCATTGTATGGATGTGTTTCATTTGCAGCTGATTGATATGAAACTGCAAACTCTGAATTTGATTCTGCTTCTTTTTTATTAGCTACTGGATCTCCACATGAGATAGCAACTAAAGGCATTGTTATCGCACTTGCTGACGTAAATGATAATAATAATCTTTTAAATTTCATCATTACTCCTTGTTTTTTGATTATGATAATTATTTTGTTTTGACTTTATTTTTTAGTCTTAAAAAGTTTGTTTCCAAGTTTTTCATATTCATAAACTAATTCTTTAATGTATGAAAAACCTTCTTGATAAAATTGTTCACTTGTTAAGTCAATTCCGACTTTATTTAGAATGTTAATTGGATAATCACTACCACCAGCACTTAAAAAGTTTTCAATATAGTTTTGAATTGCCACAACTCCTTCAGTTTTATATTTTTTGAAGAAGTAGCAAGCTACTAATTGACCAATGGCGTATTTATAAACATAAAATCCATAGTAGAAGTGTGGTACATAAATAGCGCCTAAAGTATCTTTATCGTTGTATTTTAACTCAGTTGGATTTAAGGTGAATTTCTTACTGTTTTCATAGTAAAGTTCACTTAAAGCGCTATATGAGCTAGAGATTTGTCCTTTACTAATTTTGTCATATAAGCTATATTCATAATTAGCTCATTCAACTTGACGTAAAACAGTACCTTGAAAACCTTTAATCATACTTTCTAAAATATGGAATTTTAATTTATCATCGGTTGAGGTTTTTAATAACAAGTCAAACAACATTAATTCATTATAAATTGAAGCAATTTCTGCTAGGAAAATTGGGTATTGGCTGTCAATAAAGTTTTGACGAGTATCTGAAAAGTATGAATGCATTGAGTGACCTAATTCATGTGCTAAGGTTTCAACGCTTCTTAATTCACCATTAAAGTTCATTAAGATAAACTTTTTATCAATACCATATGAAGTCCCAATACTATAAGCTCCTTGACGTTTTCCTTTTGAAGGCATATAATCTACTCAACGTTGATTAAATGCTTTTTGGATTTGATCGATATATTCAGCACCAAAGGGTTTGAGAGCTTCTAAAATAAGTTGTTGAGCTTCTTCAACACTATATTGACTTTTAACATCAACTAGTTCACGCATTCCGTCTCATTTTTGTTGTTTAGAACCATAACGGATTTTGTAAAACTTTTTATGTAATTTATGGTACTTAATTAAAGGGTCACGATTATTTGAAACTTGTTCAAATAGACTAACTAAAATATCATCTGACACTTTATCGCTATCGGTTAACATTGCAACTGCTGAAGGATACTTACGAAGTTTAGCTTCGGTGGTGATAGCAATAAATTGTTGGTATAAAATTTCAGATAATGAATCTTTGTGTTGGTAATATGCATTTCAAAAGTTTTGATAAGCATTTTTTCTAACTAACGGATCATTTGATTTTAGTAACATATCACGGTTGGCATAATTTAGCTTTAGTTTTTTCCCTTTTGAAGTTAAAACATCATTAAATTGTAATTCTGAATTAGTAATAATGCTAAAAATTGAATGTGGTTTTCCAGCTCCAATTGCACTATTTATAATGTATTCTTCAACTTCATCACTTAATTTGTGTTCTAAAGCATTAATTTGGTCTTCCATGTGACGCTTGTATGATTTTAATCTAGGATCTTCTTTTCAAAGCTTCATTTTATCAATGTGTTTGTAAAATCTATTGCTTTCTGAACCTAGTTTTTGAGATAATTCATTACTTAAAAATGAAAAATCTTGTTTAATTTTCTTTCATTTAGGATCAACTAAATTTGTGTTTAAGTTGTTACTAATATAATTATGAATTTTGAACATAATTAAACTAGCTTGTTCACTTAATTTAACATCCGCTACATAAGCTTCAATGTCATTGTATTTAGTGTCCTTGTTACTAATCCGTTGTTCAGTTAACTTTTGATATTCTGCAATTAATTGCTCTAGCGTTTTTCCTTCTAAAATACTTTCTAAATCGAACCGATATTTTTCTGGAATATCTAGATATTTATCATATTCGTTAATCTTCATATTACCTCCCTTTGCTTTGTAAAAACAAAAAAGTTTTGTAGCTATAAAACTACAAAACTTTAAAAATTATTAAAATGAAATAAATAATTAATATAAGTTTAATGTAATTCTATAGCACCTATGGTTTCCCAAGAGTGAAAATCTTTTATGCTTTTTCACCAATACATAAAATCGCCATTTTATGTATTTCGGCTTTTATGTCCTTTTAACGTCATCATTGTATGCCTACTCAGACGTTTACTCATACTAAAAGCTCCTCTATAGCTGCGAATATTTCGCAATTGAGACTTTAATCAAGTTTATTATAGCACTTTATTTTTAATTTAGTATAAAAATTTTATATTTTTTAGTGCTATTTTTGGCTTAAAATCGCTTTTTAACTATTTTAATTTTATAATAAAAAGCCAAAAAACATCATTTATAGCGACATTTTTTGACTAGTTTAGTTTAATATTCTTTGTTTAATAATTAATATTCACCATTTTTTCATTTTTCAACTTCTTCGTGAGTTGCAAAAATGTAGTGGTCGTCATTTAATTTAATTCATTCAGGTTGGTTGTTTTGATCGTAATTATGCATATTAATATCATATACATATCCAATTAAGCTTCCTTTTTCTCCATCAATTGATGGCACAGCTTCTAGTAAGCTTCTTGTATATGGATGAAGTGAGTTATGAGCTATTTCAGAAGTTGAACCAACTTCCAGTAATCTACCTTTGTTCATAACTGCAATACGATCAGAAATGTATTCGACCATTCTTAAGTCGTGAGCAATAAATAAAATTGTTAAGTTATATTTTTCTTTTAAATCATTGAAAATATTTATAACTTGAGCTTGAATTGAAACGTCTAAAGCTGAAATTGGTTCATCAGCTACTAATAATTGTGGTCTAAGTACCACGGCACGCGAAATCCCAATTCTTTGTTGTTGTCCACCACTAAATTCAAGTGGGTAACGTTTTAGCACTGAACTATCAAGTCCAACACTTTCAAGTATATCAATTACTAATTGTTTTTTACATTGTTTTTCAGATCATTTATTTAATTCTAAACGCTGATTTTTGGCATTAGTTAAATATTCAATTGCTTCTTTATCTTTATACTCGTCTAAATCACTAAGTAATTGTTCATATAAAGCCTTAAAAGCTTCATCTTCGTTGGTTACAATTGCTTTATTTAAGTTAGTTAAATATTCACCATAAAACTGCTTATGTGAAGCTTTTGTAAAATAAGTTTCATACAGTTCTTTTTGGACACTTTGGTCGATGTTGTATAAATAAATTTCTTTTGAAGTTTTTAAGTTATCTAACCCTTCTGAAACTACACTTTCGATGTTATTGTATGGGTTTAAGGAGTTAGCTGGATCTTGGAAAATCATTTGTACTTTATTAACCATAAAGTTTTCAATTTCTTTATATTCTTGCAGTTTTTTACCAAATTTTAAACCACGTTTTAAAACTTTTGGCAAGGTTTTATTAAGTAATTTGATTTCACCAAAACTATAAGGAACTAGTCCAACTAGTGTTTTTCCAATGGTACTTTTACCACTACCACTTTCACCAACCAGTCCTAAAACTTCTCCTTTATAAATATTTAAGTTTAAGTCAGTTACAGCTCTGAAAGTTTTTGATCCGTGTCCATATGAAATATCAACGTTTCTTAGTGAAGCTAAGATTTCTTCTCCATGTTTTGGAGTTAACATATCATTTGTTCCAGCTACAATATCACGCACATATCTTTTTTTACGAAAGAATTTATATTTAACTTCTGTATAGTATTCTTTATTTTCCATCTTGATTTGCTTGTAAATATTCCTTTCATAATTTTTGAATAATAGCTGGTGGTTGATATTTTGGTGCATTTGGATCTAGTAAAGCTGATTTAACACGGTGAGTTTCACTCACATAATAAAATTTAGGTTCTTCAACAAAATCAATTCCTAAAGCATATTCATTTCTAGGAGCAAATGCGTCTCCAACAATATTATTTAAGTTTGCTGGCACGCTTCCACGAATCGTTGCCAATCTTTCACCAGTATTAACATCTGGCATTGATAAAATCAGTCCTCAAGTATATGGATGTTGCGGATAACGAAGCACTTCTTCGTTAGTTCCTTCTTCCACAATTTGTCCAGCATACATAATTGAAATATAATCACTAATTGAAGCTACCACACCTAAGTCGTGAGTAATAAAGACAATTGATAATTTTAGTTTTTCTTGCAGTTCTTTAATAATATCTAAAACTAAAGCTTGTACGGTTGGATCTAGCGCAGTCGTAGGTTCATCCATAACTAAAACTTTTGGTTCTAAAGATACTATAGCAGCAATAACAACACGTTGAATCATCCCCCCACTCATTTCGTGTGGGTATAGATGCATTACAGCTTCTGGATCATTGATTTTAGTTAGTTTTAAGTATTCAAGGGCTCTCTGGTATGCTTCTTTTTTAGTTTTAACTACTTTATTAATTAACATACCTTCCATAATTTGTTTTCCTACTTTCATCGTAGGGTTTAAGGTAGACATTGGGTTTTGGAACACAGCTGAAACTACTTTTCCACGGTATTGAGAATTTTCTCAATCTCTTAAGCTAAATTTTTCAATGTTATTGTTATAAAGCTTGATTTCGCCACTTTCAATAACTGCATTATCTCCAGTTAGTCCGTATAAAAGTGAAGTAATAACACTTTTACCACTACCACTTTCACCGATAATAGCATGCACTTTTCCTTCGTAAATTTTAATACTTGGTCCACGTAGGACTAAGTTTTTTTCACCTGGACGAGCTGGGTTAGTAAATGATAAATAAACATCATTAATTTCAGCAGCTATTTTTAGTTTTTCTCCATTAGAAAACTCTTGATATTGGACATTTTTATAAAACTCATCTCAATCAAAATTATGACGCTTGTTTCTAACAAAAGGCAACTTTGATTTTAGTTTTTTTCATAGTTGTGATTTATTTGAATTACTTAACTCTTTTTCCATTGTTGCCTCCTATCTTTGTCTTCTTAATGAGTCTTGAATTCCAGCACCAATTAACTGAATACTTGCAGTAATTAGAATTAAAAAACTTGCAGGTATAAACACATATCTTAAGTAACTAGGGAATTCTTTTTGTCCGTCAGAAATTAATTTTCCAAGAGTTGGTACATCATCAATTGCTAGTCCAATGAAAGCTAAAGACGTTTCACTTAAAATAACACCTGGAATTGAGAAAACTAATTGTGTAATTAAAATTGGTAAGATAACTGGTACATAGTTTTTTAAGATTTTATAAGTTGGAGTTCCAAGTACCTTAGAAGCTGCCACTCATTCAAAGTTTCTCGCACGTTTTACTTGTGCTCTGATTTGGTTGGCAATACCTGTTCAAGAAGTAATTGATAAAGCAAAAACAATAACTCAGAAACTAGGTTTAACAATAATAGTTAATAAAATTAACAAAATAATACTTGGTACGACTGAAATAATTTTAATAATGAAGGTAAAGAATGCATCAATTTTTTCAAATTGACCCATTAAAACTCCAACCACCACACCAACTACGACTGTAATAAATGTAACTACAAAAGCTAAAGCTAATGAGTATCTCAGTCCATGTCATAACAGTGCTCAATAATCACTTCCGTGGTTGTTTGTACCTAAAATATGGAAGATAAATCCTTGTTGTGATGAGCTTCCTGGTGGTAAGTGAAATGGGTGTTCTGGACTAGTTGAATAAGTAGTTAAAGGAATAATTAAAGCTGATACTAAAATTAAAACTAAAACAACAAATCCAAATAGCGCACCATAATTACGAGAAAAACGGTAAACAAACTCTTTAAAAGGTTTGGCTTCAGGTCTTAATTGACGTGCTTCATTGTATTCAAAAATATCACCGATAATTTTTCATTGTTGATGTTCAAATGGTTTTGTGTACTTATTTGGAGCATATTCTTCTTGAGCTTTATTTAAGTCATTTAAATTATCTCTAGCTCTGATTTTATTGGCAGTATTGTCAATTCAATTTCTTAATTTACCCATTATGCTCCTCTTTTTCTTACACGTGGGTCGATGATTTCATACAGAATATCACGTGTAGCATATGAAATAATTGTTAGTAATGTGTACATAATAACCATAAATAAGATTACGTTGTAATCTTTAGTTTGAATAGCTTGAAGCATTGTAGCTCCTGATCCAGGAATGAAGAAGATTTGTTCGATAAATAAACTTCCTAAGAATGAACCAAACACAACAGCAGGAAAGAAAGTTGCAATTGGGAATAATGAAGGTTTTAAAGCGTGTTTTCAGACAAATTGATTTTTGGTTAAACCTTTTAAGTATGCAAATTTAGCATGTACTGAATTAAGTTCACGGTTTAATTCAGTACGAATATATTTAATATAAATGATAATGCTTCCAAGTGATAAAGCTAAACCAGGTAAAATATAAGTTAAAAAGTTACTTTCTTCAAAAACATAAGGTAAGCCAACTAAACGACCAATAAATACTAAGACTAGCGCGAAAATAATTGATGGAACTGATGAAAAGACAGAAACTACGATAGTGGTAATGTTATCAACTAATCCACCTGGGTTTCTACCCACTCACACTCCAACTGTAATTCCAACGACTGTTGTAATTAAAACGCTGAAAATTCCAACTAAAAAGGATTTGTAAAATCTAATTCAAATAAATGAATTTAACTCTTCACCAGGGAAAATAGCATAAGAAATACCAAAATCACTATGAAGAAGTCTTTCTAAATAAACTAGATATTGTACAAATAAAGGTTGATCTAGTCCGTATTTAGCTTCAATGGCTTTAGCTACTGCTTCTTGTAAATTAGCAGTTAAACCACTTTTTCCAGCAACAGCATTAATTAAGAAGAAAGTAATTGTAATAACAGCTCATGCAATTACGATAAATTCTAAAATCATTTTAGTTAGTTTTCAAAGCGATCTTAGAACTGGTGAATCTACTGCTGTTAGTTTTTGTAAAAGTGTTAGTTCCGTATTACGTTTTTGATTAATAATCATTTGACTGGAGCTAACTTCGTATTTTTTACCATCAATAGTACGATGTTTGTGCATTATTCTCCTCCTGGTGTTTTACTTGGTAAGCCTGGTTTTGGTGGTTTGGTTACATCATAAGCATATTGTAAGTTGAAGGTATAAACCGAATCAACTCCACCTAGTTTTGTTACTTCCCAGTTGGTATCAACTTCCATAAGCGGAATAACTGGTGAAGCATCTCTAATTATTTTTTCCATCACACCAACAAATGGATAAACAGCAGTTGCTTCTCAATGTTGTTCTAATTCTGCATCAGTAAAGTTACTTGAGAAAAAGGCGTTGATTCTGTCTAAATATTGTTGTAATGTTTCTTCAGGTTTTTTGAAACTTAATTCAATCATTTTGGTTCAAAAATCAATTAAATTTCCATCGCTTGCTCTATATGGTTTTACATTTAATCTTTCAACTATTTGGTCTGTAAATCCTTTGATTCCTTCAACACCATATTTTTGGAAAACATAGTTTTCATAAGCTAGTTCTAGTTTAGCTAGCATAATGTTTTGAAGTTTTTGTCTTTGCTCTAAGTTTGTTGGTTTAATTCTTGAAACTAAAACATATTTTAAAATGTTGTTTACAAAATCAATGTTGTAGTATTTAGCGTTTTCACTATCACTTGCTTTAGCTGCATCAGCTATTTCATGTTCAATTGAAACTACTAAATCACTGATTTTAGTGATGTTTTCGTATGTAATTGTGCTTAATTCTGTTTTTAAGCTTTGGTTTTGAGCTGTTTGAGCATCTAAAGCTTTAGTTAACTGTTGTATAAATGGAGTTAAAGTTGCTTGTTCAGTTTCACGGTTGTGGTTTTTGACAATGTCTGCAAAGTATCTAGCGTAAGTAAATCCACCTGTTGGATTTGTTCTAAATCCTTGGTTTTTCGCTACTAATGCATCAGTTTCATCTTGAAGCATAAAGGCCGCAACATAATCTTGAACATTGTTTCCACCTAAACGATCAAAGTTATCATAAACTAAATCATATTGTCCACGGTCAACGTAGTAAGCAAAGGTATTTTCAGGTAATGAACGAAGATCTAAATTAATTAATCCATTACTTACTTTATATAATTTGTCTTTTAAATATAAAGCTGCATTTTTATGCTCATCATTACTTGCGTTAAGCAAGAATGTTAAAGTTACTTGTTTAACATTTGGATTTTGTTTTCTAAATTGATCAATGTAATATTCAGCTGTTTTTACATCGTGGGTTTTGTCGGTTCTATCTGTAATTTCAAAGTTAAAGTTTTTAGCATTATGTTCAATAACTGTATAGTTTTCTAATGGAAATTCTTTGTTATTTTTAGCTTTAACTTTTTCATTTTGCAAGTAAATTTCAAGGTTTACACCATCAAAAGTACGATATTGACCATAAGCGGTTCAAGTTGTTAAAGGTAAAGAGAAATCTCAACCAACAAATTTTAATAATTCAGCACGGTTAACAGCATAATAAATTGCGTTTCTAATGTTTTGATCTTGAATGTAGCTTTGTCCATTTGATTGTTTATCTAGGTTAAAAGCAAACGCAATTGTTCCATAACCACCATTTTTCTTTAAGTACTGTTTTAAGTTTGGGTTATTTCAGTATTGAAGAATTTTATCTGCAGTTATGTAGCTTTGAGAAATATATCCATCTTCAAAAAAGACAGCATTAATATTTCTTTCAGTTGAGAAAATAATTTTAATTTTGTTAGAAATAGTATTTTGTCTATCAAAATATGAGTTGTTTTTAAATAGCTCAATATATCCTTGTGGACCTAGCACTACATTTTCAGGTTTAATCACAAACGGTCCACTAGTTAAAAATCTTTCAGGCGTACTCCCGAACCTACTGATTCCACCGATTTCATTTTCGATGTATTTTCTATTAACAGGGTATAACTTTTGCATTACGCTAAATAAAGTAAATGTTAAACTACCAGTTTTGTTTCTATCGTAAATATAAGTAAATGAAGTTTCATCTCCAGCTAGTGATTTAATTTTGTTTGTTAATTTACCGTTTTCAATGGCATACTTTTGATTTGGTAAAACATATGGATTTCTCACTAGTTTAACTGTAATTTCAGTTCCATTATCATTTACTTTAAAGTCTTGTACATCAGCTTGTAAGTTAAAATCTGGGTTTAAGTGTAAGTTGTCACTAATTAAATCATTTGGATAGTCTAAAAAGTATTGTCCAGTATAAAACCCAAAACTTAAAGCAGCTTTTTTAATTGCTTCTACATAAGTTTCATCACCTGGGTTTTGACTTTGTCAAACTTGTTGGTCTGGGTCTTGGATATATCTAAATTTAGCTATTTTGGAAGGGATAAATTTTCTTCTTCCTCATGGGTTGATATATGGTTTGTTGAATTTTTTAATATATTCGTTTTGAGCATTCGTAAACTCTTCTGATCCACGAATTGAAAGCTTTTTGATTTCTTCAATTTTTTGGCTACCAGAGTTAAAGTCTAAAATGTATTCAAAATAATCACGTAAGTCTTGAGCTGTAATTACATCACCATTGCTTCACACGTTTTTTTCTTTATTAACAAAACCTGTAAAAGCCATTATGTTATTTGGTGTTCTGGGGTTTGCAAAACTATAAATAGTTGGTGCTCTTTTAATGTCAGTAATACTATCACGACCAGTTCCACCAAAAATACCAAAATCATGCAGTCCATATCAACGACCTTCAACTAGTCCATAACCATCATCACCTTCTAAGTTTTCGAGGTTGCTTGCGATAAATTCATCAAAATCACTAGTTCTAGCTCCTTTTGATGTATCAACTGTAGTCATATTAAATTTTGTTGTACTTAATAAGTTTTTTAACTCATCAGTAGGTCCAGATTTTAAGAATCCATCAACTAATGAAGGTAAAATTTTATCTACAGATTTGTTAATTACGTAGTTTAAAGAGTTTAACGGTTGTGTTGTTAAACCTAAATCATAATTTGCGTTAGCATTCACTTTTGTTTTTGCTTGTTGATTGTTGTTTGTAGTTGTACAAGCTACAATAGGTAGCAACAAACTAGTTGAAACTATTGATGCTAAAGGTAAAATAAATTTTCTTTTCATATAATTTGCTACTCCTAATCTTTATTAAATTGGTTTCTAACTACCATAACCGCTTTACCTGTTTTTTTACCATTTACTACTTCAGCTTCAATATAAACAGGACTTTGTACGGCTAGTTTTCCATTTTCTGTTAGTAAATCACGATGTCCTAAAAGTGTAGTTGCATTTTCTTTATATACACTGTTTTCACCGTATTCGTCAGGAACTACATTATTATTTTCATCAACAAACTCAACATAATATTTATTATCTGGTAGTAATCTTGATTCTCTTAATTTAGTTGTATATGTGTAATCACTCATTCATGATACATAGCCATATTCACTTAATTTTTTCTTAGAACTTTCAACACCTTGTTTTTGTAGTCAGAACATATTATTAGTGTTTTCAAAGTTTACAGCTACATATGAAACATCTGAACTATCTTTAACATTAGTAAATCTAAGTTTTTTAACTTTTTGAGCTTGTGAAGCACGCATATAACCATATAGTGCTGTAATATCGTGTTTTTTCAGACGATAAATTCCAGAAAGTGTTCTTTGACCAACTCCAAAGTTTAATAGTTGTGAAACGAAAAACGCTTCAGGGACATTGGTTACAAATTCAGTTCCTTCAAAGTTTTTCAATCTTCTAAATTCAGGTTTAATTTCAACAGGTGTACCATCATCATTGTATAAAGGCATTTCTATTGCTTCTTTTTCAAAACGATCCATTAAATAACCTTGACCTGATGAAATCACTTGTCCAAAGTAATTGCTTGATCTTTGAGAAGTTTCATTTCTTTGTAATTTAGCTTGTGTGATGTATTTTTTGTTTAAGTTATCTCTTAATGTTGCAACTTCAGCATCATAAGATTTTCTTAATTCATCAATTTTTTTAGAAACTTCTTCTAGTTTGTTATTTAATTCTTGAATTTGTTCTGGAGTTAAGTCTGTTTGTTTGCTTTGTGTTCTTAAATCAGTTAATTCTTTATATAAAGCTTTTTGATTAGCTTCAAATGTAGCTGATTTTTCAGTTAATTGGTTTTGTAATAATTTTTCAACTACTGTTAAATGCACTAATGCTTGAGCATCTTGCATTGTTTTATGGTCAATTTTGGTGCTATTTATATAATTTAAAACTGTTAAATCTAAAATATAATCTTGCCCAACATTTGTTTGGTTTGCGCCAGAAATAAAGCTTGGTGTATTTCCAAAATCTTCTGTTTTAGGTACAAATGTTGTTTGTACATAATCACGAGTTAATGTTTCAGGTAAGGTATAAACGTAGTTACTAAAGTAATCTGAAATAATATCGTAGTTTCTTTCTGAGTTTGCATTAATTACATCACTTGAAGGTGTTCCACCGTTTGGTGTTGAATAAATAAATGAAGCTAAAACTAATGATGAATTTCCTTTATTTGACATTTTGACTGTATTTCCTAATAAATCAAATAAATCAAAAGTATCTAAATTAGCTATATATTTGTTAATTTCAGCTTCAGAAGCTCCTTTGAATGCGTTTTTAACATAGTTTGATAACATTTCTTGCATTTTTTCAGGAGTTACACCATAATCCATATCTTCTTTTCTAATTTCAGCTACTTCATAATAAGCATCTCTAAAATCAGTATCTAAAATGCTAAATCCATATCTTCTAGATAAAGCAGCTTTATTATTTACTAGTTCTGTTGCTGGGTTAAAGTCTTTCATCGCTAAAACTAGTCCACTATTTCTAAATAAGTACATTAAGTAGTTAGCTACTTTTTGTTCAGCATCAGTTCCTTCAACTAGTGATTGATGTAATTTATCTTGTAAATCAGTGTTTTCAGTGTTTTTGATTGCATTAATAAATGCAGCTATATCAAATTTAGTTTTTACATACTCAACATCTCAGTTGTAATCAACTTTTTTAGATCCATTTTCATCTGTTACTACCGGTGTAGCTTTTGAATAATCTAGTGATAAAACATCAACCATTTCAGTAAAGTTAGTAAATTTCAACACTATTCCTTGTCTAGTTACTTCTGCTCTAGTTCTTGGATCAGTTTTTGCATATGAAACAGCTTTAGAAGTTTTGTATAAAGGTTTTAAAGCTGTTATAAAATCTTTTGGAACTGTGTTAACTAATGTTCCATTTTCATTTGAAGCATAGAAATTATCTGCAAGAATATTAACAGCTAAAGTTCTATCAGCTGTACTTGGTTGTGCACCAACAAAGGTAGTTTCATTTTGATCAACATAACCTAAAACATCATTGTTTAAGGCTGCTACATAAAAGTAATCAAGTCCGTGGTGAGTTCTACCTGATAAAGTTCTTAATTTATTTGCTGAAATAATGTTTCTAACACTATCATCATATGTTCCACCATGAGCAATTGAAGAAAGAACAGAGTTAGAAAAGACAGGTAAAGTATATTTAACTAATTTTTCAGCACCACCAGTAGTTTGTTTGTGCACTAAAACAGTATTGATTTGAGCTTCTGCAGCTCTTGGATAATTTACTCCATCCAATCTAAAACCAGCTGGTGCTGTATATGGATTTCTTCCGCCTCTTTGGTAAATTGATAAGAATGAGTTAATTAAGTAACCGTTTTGAGTTGTTTTATCACCACTAAGCACTAAATAACGATTTGCTGTACGTTTTTTGTTTGTAGTGCTAGATACAATTCCTAAAGGGTTGAAACTAATATCAGTTTCTTCTGGATTAGAACGATTTTTTAAGTTCTCTTTTCACTCATTTAAACCTTCATTTGAATCTTCAAATGTAGTATCATCAGCAGTTCCGTATTCAAATCTAGGTTCAATATTTAAGTTTGAACTTAATGTATTTCAACCGTTATCAGATAAAAATGTTTGGAATAGATTAGTAAATGTAGAAGTAATTTGAGACACTTGCTCTTGCACATATGCTCATGATTTTTCATCTAAAGGTTGGTTTAAAGGTACATTTATAGCAGGTAAACCGTTTTTGTCTTTTAAGTTAACTTTTGTAACAACATGATAAGTTTTACCATCAACCATTTGAGTGGTTGATTCAATCACTTTAATTGTGCCACTTTGTGCATCAAAGTCTTCTTGTGTTAATTGTCTTCCACTTCCATCTTTTAAGGTTAATAAACCATCTTTAACAACTAATTCCTTGAATTTGATGTTATTTCCATCACGCTCAATAACTTTTTTTGTTCCTGAAATTCCTGGATTTAGTGTTGCTGAATGGCGATCGATAGAGTTAGCTAAAAATAAATCACCAATATTAACATTTCTTAATTTAGCTGCATTTAGTAAACCTTCATAAGTTTGTAAAAACCTTCTGCGCTCATTTTTAAGTGTTTTAAAGACATTATTATTTTTGTGATATCCAAAAATATCTTCCGAATCTTCTACTGTATGTTTGTTTGGATCATCTTTATCTCTAAAAATAAAGTTAATAAAATCACCATTAGCATCTACATTGTAGTTTGGATCAACTTTTTGGAAATCTAAACCAGTTCTAGCATAAAAGTAATTTCTTACAGCTTCAGCGCTATAGTATGAGCTTTCATTTAAACCACCACGAGAGTTAATTGCATCTATAACCACTCTATCTTCAGGAACATCAACAGCTTGTGATCTTTCTAAAGTGTAGTGGTGTCCATATTCGTGAGCTCCAACATATTTTAAGAAGTCTGTTGAAATACCTTCATAATTATCAACTAATGCATTTAAGATAACTGGTATCCCAATACGTGAACCTTCACTAAATCCTCTGTATTCACCGTCTTCTACTTTATATTCGTAAAAACCTTGGTCATTTAAGTATTTGACAACATGAGGACCTTCATATTTTTCTAATAATCACGGATAAACTTCGGTAATTTGATCAATTAAGTTTGCATAAGTTTCGTTAAATAGCTCAAATTTTCTACTGTTAATTCCAGTTAAAGCATTTCCATCTTCATCTCTTGCTCCACTGTCTTCTGGAGTAGCGCGAAGTACAGTCGGAACAATTGCCCCTTGGTATCCTAAAGCGCGCTTAAATGAAATAAATGAATTTTTTCTAGCTTTTGAAACTTCATTTGAAGTAAATAAAGCTTTTAATTCACTATTATCATGTAAGTTTAAGTTAGCCTCTAAAACAAATAAATTACTATTTGCTTGTTTTTGCACTGTAGCATTTTTAAATGTTGCTTTAGTGATTGGAACCATTTCTAAAGAAGCATCTTTTTTATACTTAAAGTATGAATCATAAGCTTTAACATATGAATCAAAGAATTGATATACATTATCATCAGTTTTGTAAAAATAAACTTCTCTATCGTAATAATTAGCTATATCGTAAAAATCTAAGAAACTTAATGTTGAATTTTCAATAACTCTTTGAAGTGAATTTAGTGATTCAAGTACATAATCGTAATTCGCATCATATCTAAAAGTGTAAAATTCTTTACTTAATGGTTGTGGTTGGTTGTTATTTGCGTTTGTATTTGAAGCGTTATTTGAACTATTTGTTTCAGCTGATGAATTTGCTTCTGAAGACATATTCGCTGAAGTTTCGCTACTATTAGTATTTGTATCAGTCGCTTCTTTAACTGGAGCAAATTTAACTCTTAGTTGTTTATTTGGTTCAAATTGACTAGCACCAAGATAAAAACTTCATAAAGTATCAATTTTTACAGGCTCAAAACTCTCAACAGTCGCATTAGCTAGTAAAGTTGGGTATTTGGCTTTTAACATGTCTAAAGTAGCTTGGTCTACTTCTTTATCTCAAATTAAGATTTTACGTTGTTTCGCTTCTTTAATTGGTCTTCCAGCAGTGAATAAATCTACATAATCATAAGTTTCAGCATCATCTTCACTTGATCAAAACACATACACAGTTTGGTCTTTTAATCTAGCTGGATCTAATAAGTTTTTAAAGTAGTTTTGTGAAGCTCCAAATTGAGTCTCAACAGCTTGGTTAGATGTTACTTTCTGTTTGTAATTTTTAGACATTGAAGCATATGGAATAGTTTTTAGATAGTTATCTAATTCAACTTTAGTTACTGGATCATTAAAAGCGCTATAAGTTAATGAATCACTAGCATGACCTCTACCACCAGCAATACTGTACATTGGTAAAGAACCAAAGAAACCATCTGGGAAGAATTTAATTTCTGAATATTCTTTTCTTCTTGTTGAGTGGTTTCCAAGTGTAATAGCTCCTCCACGTTGCTCAACTCCACGTACAATTCTAAAAGTATCTAAAGTAATAATATCTGGTCCATAAGAAATGTTTTCCATAAATCAGTGAGCAAATTCGATAAATTGTTGTGGTCTAATTGCTAAAACATATTCATCGAAAAAGCTAAATGAACCATATCTAATTTGCACCACAAAATCATCACCAAATCTTTGACGATATCTACGGTAAAAGTCACTAAAATTATATTTTTGACTAGGTTGATCAAGGAAACTAAACTCAGTACCATCAGCATTAATGTGCGCTACTTGTCTTGATTTTGAAGTATCTAAAACTCTAACTTCTGGTTTGTTAAATCTTGGAATAGCTGTACTTTTTACTCTGGCTAATTCTTGAGCCGATAATGATGCTAAAACTGTATTTGGTCCTTTAACTTCATCACTGTTTTGAGCATAACCATAAACTGCTCCATAAGTTGTACCAACAGCGACACCGATAATACCAAAAGTAATAGCAGTTCTTACACTTAGTGGTAAATCACTAAATTTTTTTCTGTTTTTTTTCATATGTCTCCTTCTAATTTGCTGGGGTTAGGTTTAGTGTTTCTAATCATTCTAACACTTCTACAAGTGCTTGTTTTTGTGTTAAGACTTTTAAATAATTTAATGGGTATAAAGTAATCGCAATCGCACCTGAGTGTTGGTAAACTGAATAAGTTCCTTTAGCACTAAATTCAGCTTTTAGTTCTTTAACTTCTTGGTTTTGGTCATTTGTTTTGGTTGTATATGAAGCGTTTTGCACTGCTGTATAAACTTTTGTTCTAACAGCTTTTAATTCATTTCTTAAAGTAGTTAATTTATCTTTACCAGCTTTTGAAGCAACTGCATTTAATAATTTCTCATTAGCTGCATAATAAGCTTTAATTAAAGGTAAAATCGGACTTCAAGCATCTTTTAGAGCTTGTGAAGTTTGAGAATTTTCTGGGTCAATTTCGTTGTATAACAAGAAATCTAGTGGAATATCATTTCTGCCTGATTTAACGAGTGTTGAATATGAATTTAATAGTTCACTTAAAAACGCTGTTGAACCTCTTTTGTTTAGATTATCTTTTAAACTTAATAATTTAGCTTGAGTTGGTACATAATCTTGTTGTGTAAATCAAATTAATTCTTGAACTGGTAGTAGTTTTCAACCAGATTGACGTTCAGCAAGATTGGTTTGTGAGTTTGCTTTTAGTTCATATTTTCTTGAAACTGATGTAGTAAGCGAATTTATGCTTGTAAACACTTCATTTAATTTTGTTCCAGTTTCTTTTACTTTTTCACTAGTGTTTTCAGCATTTTCAGTTTTTAATGATTCTATTTTTGCAATTACATCGTTTACTTTTGAAACTAATTCATCAGAAACATCATTAGTTTGGTTTTTTTTTCCTTGAATGTATTCATCTAAAGAAGTTTTCATTGTTTCAAGTGGCATAACCAATTCTTTAACTAGTTCTAAATTTGCTAATAATTGAGATTTTAGTTGATCATTATTATCAACTGTTAATCTTTTATATTTTCTATATGAAGCAAATAATGATTTATTTGCACTTGCAACTTTTACTAATGAACTTAATTTAGGGTCTAAATCACTTAAAGCTAATTGAGCTGCATCACTATTTTGTTTAGCTAAAAATACAGAGTTATCAGCTTCATTATCTTGCAATCCAGAATTTAATCTTAATTCAGCTAAAACATCACTAACACCTGCATTTTTTCAATACTCAACGTATAAAAGCATCTTTTTAGCGTGTGTTAAAACTGTTTTTAAGACGATTAATTTGTTTAATTCATAGGTTAATTTAGTTTTTTCATAGTTACTTTTTAAAGCATTATCATCTAATACTTTGGTTTTATCTTTTAATTCTTTTTCAACATCTTTTAACAATGAACTATATAAAGCTGAATAATTATTTTTTACATTTTCTTGATTATTAACTTTAGAATTTAGGTCACTAACTAAACTGTCATATTCAGTTTTTAATGCAGCATATTGACTTTGAGCTGATGCTAATAATTTAGTTTCTTGTTCATTTTCTAATGCAACTCCAACTTTTTCCTCACTAAATAATTCATTTAGTTTAGCTTTTAGTTCTTCAAAACTTAAACCAGCATTGTATTCTACTTTTTCTAAAAATTCTTTAGCTACTCTACGGTTATCGCTGTATTTTGCATATAAATATGATGAAGCATAGCTTTGGTTTTCTCACTCACTAACTTTAGCTTTATATGTTTCTAAATTTAGTTCACTTCATTTACTTACTTGTTCTTTATTAATTTGATCGAAAAATGGTACATATCAATCAACACTTAAAGTACTATCATAACTTTCGCTAAAGTAGTTTGGATTAGTTCTTAGATCTACAAAACCAAGATTCCTTCTTGAAACAAAGTATTCAAATGCACCTGCAACTGAATCTATTTGTTCAGCTAAACTTTTGTTTTTAACACTTTCTTTTCACTCTGTAAATGCTGGTACATAACTATCAATCATTCTTTGACCAACATTTGCATATCTAGTATTTTTAATTCTTGCACCAGTAGCTTTAATGTGTTCACCGATTCTTTTAACATTATTGGTTATAAAATCAAACATATCGCTAACTAAAGTGTTATTTGTTAAATCAACCACATCTAATTCACTAGCTGGGTATGATTCTCAAGTTTCAACCATTCTAGTTCCATCTTCGTTTGGTTTAGTTGTTATAGTTAAATATAATGGAGGTCTTTGAGTTTCTCTTACAGCACTAAAAATTCTTAAAGCTGTGTTAAATGACTTAAATAAGTCATATAAAGTTCTAGTTAATTTAGGTCAATTAGTTGCATCTTGCACTGTTTTAGTTAAAACATTAGCATAATCAGTAAATTCTTTATGATAAGCGTTGAATGTAGCTTCATAAATATTTGCTAAATTTGGATCTGATTGCATTTTATTAAATGCTACTTTGTAATAGTTATCTATGTATTTTAAAATTGGAGTTAGTGTTTTTTCATACTTTTTATCAGTTGTTACACTTAATGAAAGTGGAGCAAAAGCTAAACTATATGCTGCATAAGTTTTAGCTTTTGGAGCTTCTTCAGTTGTTGAGCTATTAGCTTCTACTTCACTCGAAACTTCAGCTTCACTAGGTGTAGAAACAACTAATTTATCAGCTGTAAATACTGGTAAAACTTCGTTTGTTTGTGGTTTTTCTCCTTCAGTTGTTGCTGGTAGAGTTTTTAAACCTTCGACAAACTTATCAACCATTTTATTAAACTGATCTTCAGAAATTTTTCCACTCATATATTGGTCATAAACGCTTTTTAGACCGGAAACAACTTCTAAATTCCCTTTAAATAAAGCTAGTTGATTAGCAGTTTCGTAATTTTTACTACTTACACTTGATAAACTAGTTTGTTGGTGTGCATTTGCATTTGGTTCAACACAGGCAACCAAACTTAGTGTCGACAGTAGTGATGTAGATGATAAAAGCAATAATAATTTTCTTCTTAACATATTTTCTCCAAGGTTAATAAAAATGCGCATTTTACATATTAAAGTGTAAAATGCGCATTTCTTCAATGTGTTTAATGATTAATAGAAATTTAAAACTATTAAAGTACAAATTAAATCATTTTTACCATAATTATGGCTAATGCGTTTTACACTCATAAGCCATAATTATGATTTTAATTAATTATCATATCTTAAAAAAGGCTTAACTTCTCTTTTCAAATATTTTTAATATTTTTAATTGTCATAATGGTTTTAATTACAATAAAAGCAGTCATAGCTTTAATATTTGCAGATTTAAAGAACACCTTACGGTTTACAAAGGTGTTTTGAAGTGCAGCAAAAAATACAGATGTGTTAGCATCTAAATGTAAATCTCTTAATAATAATGAGTTTGCCATAACTTCTCTTTTTTTCTATCTGCAAGTAATTCAAGTTAATTATACACTAAAAAAATTAGCCCCAAACTTTTTAGGCTAAATTTAAACAAAAACAAGCTTGGTAGCTTGCTTGTTGTTATATTAATAATTAAATTAGTGTGTCAAAAACATCATCACCAGTTTCTAAAACTAAATCACAACCAAAGTTTTTAGCAATAATATTTCCAAGTGTTCCTAAACCTTCAAAGTTAGGTAAAACTTTTGGATTGGTAAATGATGGTGAGTAAATTGTTGCTGGTAAAAATTCTCTAGTATGGTTAAATCCAGGATATAATGGGTCGTTTCCATGATCACTTGTAATAATTAGTAAATCATCTTCACGCATAACGTTAATTAGTTTACCTAATTTAACGTCTAATTTAGCTATATTTTCAGCATATCCGTGTACATTTCTTCGATGTCCATAGTGAGAATCAAATTGTACTAAGTTAGTAAAAACTAGTTGGTTTTCAGTATCTTGTTGAGCTAGTTCGATAGTAATATCCATACCATCTTCATCACCTTCACTTTTATATGAAACATCAATTCCTTGACCTACGAATATATCATTAATTTTTCCAACACCAATAACTTTCACACCTTTAGCTTGAAGTTTGTTTAAAATATTTTCGGCTGGTTTATTAGCATAATCGTGTCTGTTGAATGTTCTAACGAAATTACCAGCTTCTCCTAAATATGGTCGAGCAATAATTCTTCCAACATTTCACTCTGGTTTAGAAGAACAAATTTCTCTAGCAGCTTTAGCATATCTATATAAATTATCTAACCCAGTTCATTCTTCATGAGCACAAATTTGAAGCACAGAGTCATTTGAAGTATAAACAATAATAGCTCCATTATCTTTTTCTTCTTGTCATAACTCATCGATAATTTCAGTTCCTGATGAAGCTTTGTTTCCAACAATTTTTCTTCCATCAAAAGCTTCTGATAAAGCTTGAATTAATTCTTCAGGAAAACCATTTTCAGCAAAAGTAGGAAATGGAACTAAAGTTTTAATTCCCATCATTTCTCAGTGTCCAGCTAAAGTATCTTTTGCATTTGAAACTTCTTGGATTTTAGCCATATAAGCTAGTGGTTTTTTAACATGATAATTACCATTTAAGTTTGTTATATTACCAATACCTAATTTTTTTCAAGTATCAATGTGAAACTCATCTGCCATTGAAGCTGATCTAATAGTGTTTGCCCCTGAATCACCAAAAGCTTTTTGATCACGATCAGGTCCAATCCCTAACCCATCAGTAACAATCATAAACACACGTTTAAATTTATTCATTTTACTCCTATTAATAAGTAATTTGCAATAGTTTCGCACTAATATTATTTTAGTCCTTTTAATAGTTTTATTAAACTATTTTTGTCTTTTACTAGTCAAAAATATTTAAATTGTGATGTAGGTTTAATGATAAATCATTGTACAAGTTTGATATCTTGAAAACTTAAACTAAAAAATTACTTTTTTAATAGTTTTTTAACCAGTTTTTAATGCTTTTAGTTTAAAAAGTTAATTTTCAGGAAGCTTCATAGTTAGATATTGGTATAATATAAAAAATAAAAACGAGGTATTATGAAAAAAGTTTTATTTTTAGATGGAAACTTAAATCAAAATGAAGTTTCTTATTCATATCAAATAATGGATGCTTGTTTTAAACAAGTAAATAGCAAAGAATTTGATGTTAAAAGAGTTAACTTAAACCAAACTGAATTAGCTAAAACTTTCTTAACACAAGATAGTTTTGCAACTTACTTTGCTGATGTGGAATCAGACAAATGAATTAATGAATTAAAAGAGGTAGATTTATTAGTGCTTTCATGTTCAATGAATAACTTTGGTCCTTCTGTTGTTGTTAAAAACTTTATTGATTCAATTTGTGTAGCCAATAAAACATTTAGTTACAAATATTCAAATAAAGGTGATGCAGTTGGGTTATTAAATAACTTAAATGTGGTTGTTGTTGCAACACAAGGAGCTCCAAGAGATTGATATCCATTTGGAAGCCACATTGAATGATTAAAAGGAACATTTAACTTTTTAGGTGCTAAAAGTATTAACACATTAGAATACTGTGGAACAAAAGTAGCACCAATTAAAGATAAAAAACCTAGTGAAGTTGATCCAAAATTAGTGGATAAATTTGTTAAATTATTAAAAGAGATTTAAGTAAAGTTTTGATAAAAGGGCTAGCCGCCCTTTTTCTTTTAAGTTTCAAAATTACAAAAAGTATACATAACGAATATAACTATATATTGATGATATTTGTTATGTAAATTAAGTTACTTTTCTTTTTACCACAAATGTATAATAGTTTTCACTGGCATTAAATAACCTCAAATAGCAAAAATTAAAAAGTTACATCTATATCGTTTATATAAATTGCATATTTTTTACCATTTTCTTCTTTTTTTTTTTTTTTTTGTTTAATAAAAGTGAGAATAACTCAATTTGACGATTAATTGATATTCAAACAAGTATTATATAGGTCAAATGTTTAATAAGCAAAATAGTTCAAAAACCTACATATTACTTGTTTTTGAGGTAAATTATGAAAAATAGAAAATTTAGATTAATTTTATCCGCCGGTGTCTCATTAGCAATTGTTCCTACAATGATTGCAGCTAGTTGCGGAAGTAAAGCTGCAACTAATGAAAATACAAACGATGAAACAGCAGGTGATTCATCTAATACAAATGCAGATGGTGGAAACGATAATACTAATCCAAGTGAGCCTACTACACCTGAAACAAGTGGTGATAAAGATAGTACTCCTACTCCTAAACCAGTTGATCCAGTTACTCCAAGCGAAGGTAGTGGTGAAAAAGAAAATCCTACAACACCAGCAACAGGTGAAACAGGTAAAGAAACAAAACCAACAAATCCAGAAGATAATGCAGTTACTGAATTAAATAAGGTTAAAACTCAAGCTAAAAAAGATATTGATGCTTTAGCTAAATTATCAGTTGAAGTTAAAAATGAACTTAAAAAGCAAGTTGAATCAGCTGCAACAAGAGAGAATATCCAAACATTAGTAGATAATGCTAAAGCAGTGGATGCTGTAGTTATGCCTCTTGTACAACAAATTACAACATCTAAAGAAGTTAAAGCTAAATCAGATAGTGTTAGCGGTGATGTTAAAACAACTTTTGAAGCTGAATTAACTAAAGCTGAAGGTTTATTAACAAAAAATAACTTATTAAAAGCTGCCGCAACTACAAAAGATGAGTTAACTAAAGTAACAGCTGCTCTAAAAACATCTACTGATAAACTAAACGAAAGTATTTCATTAATTGCAAAACACTCAAGTGTAGTTGCAGAATTAGAAACTAAATTAGGTGATAGTGATACTTCAGTTAAAACATTAGTTGATGAATTAAAATCAAATCTATTAGAAAAAGTTCAATCATATAAAACTTATTCAGCGGAAAATGCAGCAAAAGCTGTAGAAGTTAAAGACTTATTAGATAAAGCAGATGTATTACAAACTTTAGTTTCTGAAAGTTTAGCTTTAAGAACATCATATACAAGAAATTACTACAACGCTTCAAATAAAGCTGAATTTGATAAAGCATTAGATAAAGCTTTAGTTTTATACCCAGAATACAACTTTAAAAACACTGAATTAGCAAATGCTGCTAAATATACAGAAGCTAATAATTCATTATATTGAGCTCCTGCTAGAGCAAAAGATGATTACAAACTACTTAACTATGTTAAAGAACAAGAAGGTAAAGTAGTTGTAGAAGAAACAGCTGATAATCAAGTAACTTCAACATTAGCGGCTTTAAAATCTCTTGAAGCAAAATTAAATGAAACTAAAACAGCATTAAACGGTGAAAGTAGAAAAGATTCTCAAGCTTACTTTAAAAATCCATTCAATTACACAGTTAGTTGAAGCGGATTCATGCCACATATTAAAATAGATAACTTACCAGGTTACTGAGTTGATTTAAAAAATACAGATGATAAAGATAAAGCAAATGGTTTATATGAAAAAACTGCATTCAAAAATACTACTAAAATTGATGAAAAAGAACAAAGTTTAATAACACCATTGAAAGCTTGATTTGATAATAAAAACAACTGAAAAGATTTATCAAGCTCATTAACTAAAAAATTAGGTTCAGAAAACTTTAACAATGTTAAATTAGGTGATCCAACATTTTCTTTCAAATATGTTGTATTCGATAAAGGTGTCTATATATTTACACAAGCAACTTTTGAGTTAACTGCACAAGATAATACAACATGATCAAAAGAAGATGGAGTTAAAAATACCATAACAATTGAATTAAGTGATTTAAGAAATGCATCACACAATAACGGAACAGAGCCAAGTGATGTAGGTTGAAATTACTTCACCAAAAATCTTGGTTCAAATGATCAAAAAATTGCATGGGATATTATGGCTAAATTCGTTGAATACAACGGACCAGCTATTCCGTTGGATGCAAGTATGTTAAATAATAGTAATTTAGGTACTGGGTTAACAGATCAGAAAACTATTTTTAACACTCAAAATGTTCCTGCAGATTTTAATAAGTCATTTAAAGATTGATTCTTGACATATTTAGATAATAGTGACCAAAACAAATTAAAAAATGTTTTAACACATTATCTAAAAAGATATGATGCCAGATTTAACTTATCAAATGGTGCAGTTGTCGCTTATCCATTTGATAGAAATAATGTAAAAAATATTGGGTACAACAGTAAAGATGAGTTAAGAAACAACTTCTCACTACAGCAAATCCAAGGTGATCATGAAGCTGTTTACTTACCAATACAAGTATCATCAGTTAAAAGATGAATCGCAACTTACTTTATAAGAATCCCATTAACAAAATTTGTAAAACCAGTAGCTAAATTGGAAGCAGCACAATCAGCGCCAGCTTCAGAAGCTGCTGCTTAATCTATACTATATAATTTATACAGTTCATAAAAATATTCCAATTTAAACATAAATTTCACAATTTTTATACATAGTCCTTTAAATAAAAAAAGCCACATATGATAGTCTCATATGTGGTTTTTTTAACATTAAAAAACTCTTATTATCATTTGGTTTGTTCTTTTTTAATTTTAAACACTTCGATATTATTTTCTACTAATTGTGTTTCGTATTGTGTTAAACGATCTAATGAATTTTCTAGTTCTAAAACTTGGTTTAGGGTTGGTTTAGTTACAGGTTTTTTAGGAGCAAATGATTCACAAGTTTCATTTGCTTTTATGACAGAAATATCATGTGTTTCTATTTTTCGAGCAATATTTATAATTTCATTTTTATCATAAGTTAAAAGTGGTCTTAACACTTGGTAATTTAAGCCATTGGCAATCACATGCATAGATTCAAGAGTTTGTGAAGCTACTTGCCCTAAATTTTCTCCATTACTCATTGCCATATAACCATATTTTTCACATAAAGATTGACCAATACGGTAGAAACTACGGCGCATTAAGGTAATTCTAAATGATTCATCATCACACATTTGTATATAAGACATTAAAGTTGAGTAATTTGCTAAATACAACATACTTGTTGTTTGATAACGGTTTAGGGTTTTTACTAAATTTAGCACTTTTTCATTAGTTTTTTCATCAGTTAAAGGTGGAGTAATAAAGGTTAAAAAATCTAGTTTAACACCACGTTTAAGCATTTGAAAAGCAGCTACAGGCGAATCAAAGCCACCTGAAAGCATATGCAATACCTTACCACTAGAACCAACAGGTAAACCACCTAGACCTTTGGTGAAGTTTGTGAAAATATATGAGTTTTTTTCTCTAACTTCAACATAAAAAACTTGATCTGGTGTATGAACATTGACCTTTAAATTAGTATGTTGTAAAACATAAGCCCCAAGATGGTTGTTGATTTGATTACTATTAAATTCAAACTTTTTAGAGTTTCTGTGTGCTTCGATTTTAAAAGTATGTGAATTAGTATTTACTAAATCTAGCACAGCTTTTTCAAATGCTACCATACTATTTTCAACAACTACAACCGGTGAATAAGAATCAATACCAAACACATATTGAAGCTTGTGCATATTTTCTTCAGTATAAGGAAGATACATGCGATCAAATGCAACTTCAGGTTTAGTTCCTACAATATGTAAAATATTATTAGCTAAGACATTAACAAACATATGTCTATTTTTCTTTTTCAAGACTAATTCACCAAAACGAATTAAGATTTTTGAATATGTGTGTTTCATGGTTATCCTTTATTTAGAACTAATGTTTTTAATTTATTAAAAGCTTGTTGATAATCATTATTTATGATATCTGTTTTACATAAATGAAGTGTGGTTTTAAGTTGTTCATTTAATTTTTCGCTTAACTCAGTTGTTGCATAAGTTTCAAGCTTTTTATACATTTTAGCGTATTGTTCATTAGCTGCGATAATTTTAACTAGTGATGCTAAATTTTGATTAAAAGCTTCAAGTTGCTTTTCAAAATTAGGATGAGCACTGTTTTTTAAATCTAGTTCCATAAATTGCTTTTCAACTTGATCTAAAAGCTGATTATTTTCATTATTAAAAGGAATTAAATTACTCCCAAAAACGTAATAAAAAACACTTTGAGCATTATGGAAGCGAGTATTAATTGAATGTGCATTTTTTTTGACTAAATGATCTGTGTTTTTATCATAAATATCTAAATAGATAATGTTTTGATAATTGTGAATAAAACTTTCAATAAGTTCTTTGATCGTTTGAGCTGAATGCATTTTAGCATTAAGCAAATCATTTTTAATACGTTCTAAATTTTCAATACATTCATTAATTTTAAGCTGTGTATGAGAATTTTTAGTTGTAATTAATTTACTTTTTAGGATCAAATTATCAAGTGTTTGTTTTTCCAATAAAATGCTATTAACAGTTTTTAATGCAGTTGCTTTAATGATTCTTTGGTTATATAAACTATAAATTTGATTATATAAAGCTTTAATTTGAGCAATAGTTGAGTCAACATTATCACAAATACAGTTATTTGATAGTGTTGTAATATCTTTTTCGATATTATCAAAAGCATCAGTTTCTCAATTTTTCTTAATATAGAAATTTTTAACATTTTGATTAACAATAGGTAAATTAGTATAAATAACAAATTCTAATTGATCTAGGATGAATACTTTTTTAGTTAGTTCGAGCAAAATACCTTTTGATTCTTTTAACAATTCCATCGCTTGGTTAAATTTAGCTTGTTGCAAATAAACTCGAGAATTTGATAAATTAGTTCTAAAAGTATCAATACTTTTTTCTAAACGGCTCGCAGTATTATCAATGTATAATCTTTTTTCTTCTAATACTTTTTCTAATTCAGCAGATATTTCCAGATAATTAGATGTTTGTTCATCAACTATCAATCATGGAATATTAAACTGGTTAGCAATACTATCAAATTTATTTTTTATAATTTTGATTTGTTTTAGTTCGCTTTTGGCTTGTCTTCTTAATTTTAATAACTTAAAAAACTTACTAGAAGTAATTTTAAGTTTCATTTGATCAATTAGTGCACAAATACTAGAGTATTTTTTCCCATATTGAGAGTTGATATTTTGTAAAGAATTAACTATATCTATATACTTTTCTTCTGTAGCTGATAGCACTTTTGAACGATTTATAGCATTTTCGTTATATGTTTTTCATTGCAAAATGTTATCAGCCATGTTTTCACAATACTGTTGTGTACGAGAAAAAAATATGTTTCTCACAACCATCACAAACAACCAAAGTTCAACTAGTGATAAAAAAACAATCGCAACTATAATAGCTTCAGACATTGATGCTCCTAATAAAATATAATTATATTAAATATAGTATAGCTGTTTTAACTAAAAAACTATTTCAAATTATTCAAAATATGCATTAACACACTAAAAATATTGTTAGTCTTCATAAATAGTTTTTTGGTGTGAAAAAAATCTATTTATGCTGTAAACTTCACCTAACTTCATAATATGGCATAAATGAAATAATTCACATAAAACAATGTTTTTTAGTATTGAATTGTTAAAGAATTAAGCCAAAGTTATATAATTTATGCATTAAATTTTCTCATAAACACAAAAGTGAAATTTCCCACAATTTAATTGAAAAAAATAGCAATTTACCTTTTTTTATTCTTTACTTTAAGCACCAATAATATATAATTTAAAAACTATGAGAAACAAAAAAGATGACATTACAAAAAACGCTACTGATGATCAATTAAGTAACAATTCTAAAAAAAATAAAAATAAAAAATTATTATTATTAGCTGGTGCATTGCTTTTAGTAAACGTTCCGTTTCTAACTACAATTACAACAGCAGTAGGTCTATCATTTAATTCAAACAGCATGGATTCATCACGTATTGACAATATTTTAAATAGCAATACAAGTAACAATATTATTTTTAACCCTTTTGAAAAAGAAAATATTAGTGTAAACCCAAACATTAATGAAGAAGTACGTGACAGCAATCAACCTATTTCTCAAATCACAGAATCTAACTATTTAGAATTTGTTTCAGCAACTATTTCAGAAAACAAAAAATCTGATGATGCAAAAAGTAATACTGAAACATTTTATAAACTTACAAATGAAAATTCAAAATTAAAAGGGGTTAATGTTGAAGACAATTCAATTTTAATCGAATTAATTCAAGGAAATGGACCAGGAAAAGTATTCAAAGTTGATTTTCCAAATGACTCATTTAAAAAATTTAATTTAGATGAATTAAAAGTCGGTTGAGAACAAAGTGAAAATGCAGCATCAATGAATCCTATTCCAAATAAAAGAGAACTTGATGGGATTTTAAATAATGACAATAATATCAATGTAAATGTATTTAAAAATATTTTAGGTGTTAACTTTACACTTACAGATCAATCTCAAGACTTACAAAGTTTCAAAATGAAGCCGTTGATGTTATCTGATGCAACATTAAGCAAAGATTTATTCTTAAATGTAAAAGTTACAGCTACTTTTGATATCCCAGCTGCTACAATTGAAGACCCAAATAAAATGACTCAACTTGAAAAATCATTCAATGTATCACTTGATTTAACACAATTAGACACAACAAAAGATTTATTCGTTAAAAAAGCACCTACAATCGAAAATGCAGAAGTTTACAACAGCATTATGCTAGGAAATCATTTCTCAAATATCACAACTAATTTAAATGAATTTTACAATTTAGATTCATCATCAATTAATAACAGTGAAGAAATTAGTAAATATATCACACAAACTAGCACACCTATAACTCTTAAAGAATTTTTAGAATCTAACAACATTTTTAACACAATTTTAGAACCAACAGACAATGTCAATCAATACTACAAAGTTTCAATCATTAAACCAACACTACAAGATTTATTAGACGGTGATGGTTATTTAGCCACCAAATATTTAGATAAACTAAAAGAAAATAAATTACCAGTCAAAATCGGTATCTTTAACACAAGGATAAAAGATTTACAGTTATTTAATTATGATGTAACTGTAACTCCTAGCCAATCAACCAGTTGAAGAATTAAAGCATTAAACAGCAGCAGCAATGATCGTTTTTTAGGTGTTAATGACTTTAATTCAAATTCTTGAAGAATTCCAGGAATTAATAAAACACAAGACGGTACACTTATTTTCCATACCGATAAACGTTTGGCAAACGATGAAGACTTTAGTGAAATCGATCAAATTAGTCGTGTTTCTAAGGATGGAGGAGCAACTTGATCTGATCCTCAAAATATTATCAAAATTGTTGCCAAAAATACTAATGAAGGTAAAAATAAAGGTATGGCAATCGATGGGTCTATGGTTGAAGCAATTGACCCAGTTACCAAACAAAAGAAACTTATTATTTTATTCGGTGTATCTAACTATCGTCATGTAGTTATAAACGAAGGAACTTGAAGAGATGATTGAGTTACTTCAGGATTTGTTAACAATGGTAAATGAATGGTGTTTTTTGACAAAGACAGGATAAACACAAAACTTGTAGCAAAACCAATTGTTGTTGATGGTAGAAATGAATGATGAAAAATTTATGAAGTTCAAAATTCTCAAAATATAAAATGAGAAAATATTAATGACAATACACCAATGACATCAGCAGGTATAGTTGTTGACAATAGTTATAAGAACGGTTATGTTACAGGTGATGTGTACGCTGGCATACCAAATGATATATTTGACAATTTTGGTGAACCAGGTAGAAATTCTACATCTCCACAAATTAGCAAATATTTAACTCAATATTCTGTTTGAGACCAGAGATATGATAGTTCGACTCCTGTAAAAAGAGGATACATTAAGAGAGAAGAGCGTTTTAAGGATTTACGTTCAAGTTTTAAATATTCATTTGACGCAATTTTATTTACATACAAATTAGAATCAACTGATGGTGGTCAAACATGAGGTAATTTTGAAAACATTAGTCCACAGTTAGGTAGAAAATGAGAAAAATTTCTAATTAACGGTGTTGGTTCAGGTATTCAGCTAAAAAACCAAAGAAGTAGTTCTAAAAACGGTAGAATTATTATTCCATTTTACCATTGAGATGGACGTTGGGAAAATCACCAATTAACACAAAAATCAACACTTGTAATCAGTGATGATATGGGTAAAACTTTTAGAAAAGTAAATAATAGCCAAGTCCCTGGTGTTTACTCTTCAGAATCATCAATCAATGAAGATTCACAAGGAAACTTATGATGATTAAGAAGAAGTTCAGTAGGTAGAAATACATTTATATTATTTAAATCTTCAAATGGTGGAGATTCTTGAACAAGAGTATTTGAAGGGCCAGCTGCCAATATTTCAAATAACCAATTTATCGGTTCTACCATTGTTAAATCAAGTGCTGGTGAATGATTGCTTTTTGGAGCACCTACATTACAAGGTGCAGACAGGACCAATGGTAAATTATTCATGATTGATTTAAAAAATCCAACCAGAATTACAAAACTTGCGGACATTAACAATCCTAATATATCATTCTCATATTCAACTACAATTACAACAAACGAAAACCCAATCTTTTTTGATATATTACTGTTTTATGAAACACATAGAGCAGGTGGTGTAGATAAAACTACAAGTATTCAACTTAGAAAATTCCGTGTATTCACAATTTAATTTATTCAACAGGTATTCAAATGAAGATCTGTTTTTAATACTTTAATTTAACTTATAAATCGCTAGATTTTGCTACAAAAATAAATTAATAGTTCTATAATATCACTAACAAAATTAAATAGGAAATCAATGAATATATCAAGTAAAATTAAATTCTCAATATTATCAATTTGCTCATTAGCTACTTTTAGTAGTTTAATCTCTTGCAACGATACTAGTGTAATAGTAAGTAAAACAGAAAATGTACCTCAAAATCAAAATAATAAAGAAAGTAAAAATAAAGAAGAAAAACCAGCTGAAAAAGATCAACCAATAACCAATGATAGTGGAAATACAACTACAGAAGTAAATACACAAGAATCAACAAAACCTACAGATGAAGAAAGTACTACAAATAATATACAGACATCAGAAAATAATACTGATGTAGAAAATAAAGATGAAGTTATTCAACCAATACAAAATAATGAACTAAATCAAGAATTTGTAAAAGGTGGAGTGATAAATAATTATCTAAATGTTGATAAATATGCATATTTAGTTTCGGAACTAAATCTAAACCCTAATTCATTAGCTCATTATCAAAAAGATAAATTCAAAATATTTAATAATGATGAATTAAGCTTAAGCAACATTACAATCACATATATTAATGATCAAAACGGAATTATCAAATGCGATGTATCTGGTAGTTATTTAGGTCATAATTTTGAAGCTAACGATATAACTATAAGTGGTTTTATTAAACCAACTAGAGTGAGATCAATTGGCTATGATTTTGATAAAGAATATTTAATCAAAAATAAAATTATAAAAGCTAATTTACCAACATTAAATCAGGAACAAGTTTTAAAAACTATAAAAAGATTATCAGGTGAAACATTTGAAGCGCTAAATAATACCAGAACTGCTTCTTATGATATATTAGAGTTAATCAATAACAGCGAAGTTAAAGTTGTGCGTGCTAGTTATGATAATAATGGTGTTTTATCACTTAACTTACAACAAAAATTAATACATTTTGAAAATAATAAAGAAACCACTGAAGAAATAAGTTTTTTAATTTGAAATGACATTAGAATTAATCCAGTAGAAAATACAGATATATTAGCTTATGTTTTAGCTAATCATTTAGTAGTAAACAATAATAACCTTACTCCTAAAGCCACTATATATCCATCATTTTGGACAAATATATACCGTAAAGAAATTAAAGAAAATACTAATTTTCCTTATATTACAGTTGATCCAGCTTGAAGTGAATTTAGAAGTTGAGAAGATAGTTTAGATAGTCATCCAGGAACTATTGTTAGTTTTATCAGCGATCTAAAATCTAATGATTTTGAAGGAAAACTATTTTTAACTCAAAACTTATATTGATTAGATAACAACGGTGATAAAATAGCAGAATTAAGTGGTAAAACATTTGAATTAAATGGATTTAAGACTATTTCTAAAGCACAGCTAAAATCACTTTTAACCGCACAACCTACACAAAGAGTCATTGATAATATTGCCAAATTATATATAAGCTCAAATAAAACTAAAAATGAATTTAAAACTAATGATCAATTAAGAGAATTGTTAAAATCACACATTAGTAGTAATGGATATTTCTATACTTTTATTAGAAGTCATAATAGTTCAATGTTTCATAATAACAATACCAATCCTTATATGGTTAATAATAACTTTGATGTTTTAATTAGACCTAATGATCAAAGTACTAATTTTACTGACTTAAAATTAAAATATGATCCATATAGTTCAACTATTTCAATTGCCAAAGCTCGTGATTTTATTGATATAAATGGTTTAACATTAAAAAATGTTAGTTTTATAGTTAATTCAATTAATGAAAGTGAGAAAAAAATAAACATAACTTTTAAAGCAACTTTAACACTAGGTATTTCTAATTCTAATATTAATAATAATGAATATAATGATTTAGATTTAGATATAAACACCACATTAGATTATCGTTATAATTAAGCTAATAATTAAGATTTTACGCACTTAAAAGTTTATTTTTGGTATCATTTTAATATGAAAAAAACAGTACAAGTAAAAGTTGAAATTTCAAAAAATTCAAGAATTAAATACGAATACAATCGTAAAACCGGTGAAATGGAAGTAGATCGAATCTTAAGAGGAGATTTTGTTTACCCATGTAATTACGGTTTTATTCCAGAAGCTTTAGATTGAGACGGAGATGAGTTAGATGTTTTAATTTATTCACCTGAAACATTTGCTCCTGGAGTTAAATTAAATGCTCGTATTATTGGAGCTATGAAAATGATTGATGATGGTGAAACTGATACTAAATTAGTGGCTGTGCATGCTGATGATTATCGTTTAGACCACATTAATAGTCTTGAAGATTTACCAAGTCCATTTTTAGATACAGTTAAAACATTCTTTAGCACATACAAAAACTGAAAACGTGTTGGAATTACATCAGTGAGTGGTTTTGAAGGTTATGAGTGAGCTATGGAAGAATATAAAGAATGTGTTGAATTAATGGAAAAATACGGTCAAATGGATAAAAAAGAATTCATCAAACTAATGATGCAAAAACACCCAGAAAAATATGAAGCATAAAAAAATCAGGTTCGCCTGATTTTTATTTTAGTTTTGTCTTGCTTTAATTAAATAATACAGTCCATATAAAGCGCTATCATCACCTAACTTATCAAATCTTAAAGTTACATTATGAAAGTGATTAAAATCACTTATTGTTTTAGCTTTTTCAAATGCTGCTAGCACCATGTCTTGTTCAGCTAGTCCAATTGAACCCCCAATAAAATAGTTGTTTGGCGCAATTAAAGCAGCTGTAATCGCAAAAGTTTTACTTAAAGCATCTGTCGCTTCATCAACTAATAATTTAGCCTCGCTGCTATTTTGTTTTGCTAGCTCAAAAATAGTTTTTGCATCAGCTGCTAGGTTATAATATTGAGCTTTAGTAGCTAACCCACTACCTGAGCAATGTAGTTCCAGAGCATAAGGGCTTTTTAGCTTATATTCACCTGGAAATTTCTTACTTGCTACTGGTAATTGTGCAATTTCTTGAGCAAAGTATTTGTTTCCATGGTATATTTGGTTATTAATAACTAACCCAGCACCAAAACCGGTGCTAATTGTAAAAAACTGACTAATTTCATGATCTAAGCAATTATAATAAACATGATTTGCATAAGCCATCACATTAGCATCATTTTCAAAAACAATATCTAATAATTTAGTTTTAGCTAATAAATAACTTTTAACATCAAAGTTTTCTCAACTACCACCTAAATTAGGTGATTTGTGAACTATTCCATTTTCATAATCACTAGGTCCAGGAATACATAATGCTAAAAACTTAACGTGATGGTCATTAACTAATTGCACAATTCAATCCATAGTAATTTCAGCGCTTAAACTATTAGTTTGAGTTTTATATTTTTGTTTTATTTTACCTTCACTATTAAATAAAGCGAATCTAACATTAGTTCCACCAATATCAACAGCTGCAAAGTCATTTTCGTGTGTTAAATGTTGTGTCATAGTTAAATTATAAAATAATTTAACTTATAAAACTTTTATCACTTTAATAGTTGTATTATCAACTTGTGTGTGCATTATGGCTAAACTTTATAAAGTTAACTATTAAACTAGTTAAATGTATGATTTTCAATTTAATAGTTTAAAATAGAACTATGAGTAAATTTGCAGTTTTTAGTGATGTTGATGGAACAATTTATCCGTTTCCAGGTAAACATTTAGACCCAAAAACTAGCTCTTATGTTGAAAAATTAGCACAAAAAGATGTACCATTTGTAATCAACACTGGTAATGGACCATATCCAAAAATTCAAAAACTAGCTGATAAATTAAATGCCAGATACATAATTTGTTCTAATGGAGCTTTAATTTTTGATAATCAGAAAAAAGAAATCTTAAATTTAGAACTACTACCACTTACAGAAGCTAAAAAAGTTTTTGATTTAGCTAAAGAAACTGGAGTTGGTTTATATTACTTTGGTACTCACCAGTACTACTTACATTTATATAGCGAACAGTTTTTAAACTTTATTACAGAGTTTTGTGAGTATGATCAATGAATTACTGATGGTAGATTAAACGAAGATATGCATAAAATCGAAATCTATGGTGATTTAGATAAATTGGATTTATTTTATCAAAAAGCTTTAGAGCAAAAAATTAACTTAAACATTTGTAAATTAGATCGTCATATTGAGATAACTAAAAGTGGAGTTTCAAAAGGTACAGGTATCAAATGACTATGTGATAATGTTTTTGGAGCTAAACTTGAAGATGTTATGGCAATCGGTGATTCACAAAATGATATTTCAATGTTTAAAATGGTCGGTTATCCTTATGCTATGGAAAACGCAGATAGCTACACTCGTAGCTTTGCTAAATATTACACTTCAACAGTTGAACAATTAGGTTTAATTGAAGCAATAGAAGACTACTTGTATCGTGTTGATTTTGATTTAAAGCGTGCTATTTCTCAACAAAAAGCTAAATAATACTTACCCCATTGGGTAAGTTTTTTATTGCTTTAAGGGCAAGAAAAAAATAGCAATTGCTTGCTATTATTTCATAAGTGGGTTTAGAGATTTAGCTACTTTATCTGCAACTTTAGGGTCAATGTTATTTAAGATTTTAGCTAAGTTTCTAGCTAGTTTTAAGAAGTCTTCAGCTACTTGTTCTGTAAATCAAGGGAATTGTTTGTTTGCTTGTTGTAATTTTTGCACTTCTTCTTTTGTATATTCTGGTGCAAATTTTTCACCTGTTAAAAAGTCAAATACAAGGCTTTTTCCTACACGTGAAGTAGCTTCTTCTTTAAATTGTTTATCTAATTCTGCTTCTGAAACTTTAATAAAGTTTAAGTATTCAGATTTTTTCATTCCTAAAGTTTTAAGTTGTTGAGCAAATTCTTTTTCTAAAGTTTCAATTTCTCTATTAATAAATTGTAGATATTGAGGAACATGAGCTACTTCGTAAATTTTACTAATTAAGTCATCTAATAGTTTTCTATTAGTTGTATAAACTTTGTTTAGCAGTAAGCTTCTTTTTAAGAAAGCTCAGAATTCATCAACATTTTTAATGTTATCCATTTGTAATGATTTTACATATTCATCAGTAATTTGGAATTTTTCTAATGTTTGGAAGCTGTGAATAAATACTTCAAAAACAGCATCTTTACCACGGTATGCAGCTGAAAAGTAGTTTTCAGGGAATTTAACTTTAACTTCACCTTTTCAGCCAGCTTTTTTACCTACTAATTGATCTTCAAATCCTTCAATAAAGCTTTTTGAACCTAATTGTAATTCGTATTCGGTTGCTTCTCCACCTTCAAATGGTTCATTATCAATAAATCCTTTGAAGTCAATTAAAACTTTATCACCTGATTGTGTTTTAGCAGTTTTCTTAGCTGGTACATATTTTGAAAGTTTTTGAATGTAATTTTCTTGTTCGACTTTGAATTGAGCTGCTGTAAATGTATATGAACCTGGTTTAACTTTAATTTTTGATCAATCTAAATCATCAAAATCTGGGTAGTAAACATTAACATAAGTAATAGCGATTGAATTTTCACCCTTTTGCTCACCTAATTCAACATATCTATCAATTAAACGAGATTTAATTTTTAGATTTTCAGCATATGTTACAGCATCCATATTCTTTTTATCTTTGAAATAGTTAAAAGTTCTCAAAGCAACTTCATCATGATTTACATAAGCAACTAATTTATTAAATGGAGCTTTACCAGCACGGTATCCTGGAACTTTAATATTTTTAGTAGCTTCTTTTACTTTATCATTATAAACTTTAAGATATTCTTCTTCAGGGACACTAACAACCACACGTAATGTTGCGTTTTTCTTGTCAAATGTGTGTTTGATCATATTTTCTCCTTATCATATGATGGTTTGTTTGTTATATTAACATTGTTAATATAATTTTACTTTATTTTTACCTTTTTCATAATAACTAAATACAAAAATAGCCTTTTTAAAGTTAAAAAAAGAAGCTAATAAACTAGCTTCTTTTTATTTTAGTTTGGCTTTAATTAGTTATTTTCGTATTTTGAACTATTAGCAATAAAATCTGTGAGATATGAAGCTTTTTTGTTATGTAACAAGATATCTATGATACTTTGTAAAAAAGGTACACTAACATTATTACGTTTAATTAATTTATTTAGTGTTTTTGCAGTTTCATACCCTTCAACTGTTGAAGTATTTTTAGCTAAAGCATCGTTAATTCCTATCTCTGCAACTAATAAACCAAATGAATAATTACGGCTTTTGTTTGATGAACAAGTTAAAATAATATCACCGATACCAGCATAACTAAAAGCTACTTCATGGCTAAATTCAGTTGGATATAACACTTGGTATAGTTTAATTATTTCTTGAGTACCAAGTGTGATTAGAGCTGAATGAGTGTTAACTGATTCGTTATTATATGAGCTAATTCCTAATCCAATTGATAAAAGGTTTTTGGCAGCCGCAAAAAGCTCACATCCATTAACTTTTTGTGAAGCGACCAATTTAAAGGAACTGTTGTTAAAGTATGAAGCAATATCTTCTAAATATTCAACATTTTCACCCACAATATTAATAACAGTTAAGTCATGTTGGAATACCTCAATAGCATATGAGGGACCAACTAGTGAAGCTAGGTTTTTTAAATTACTTCTAAATTTCTTTTGTACAAATTCAGAAAATAATAGTTCTGAATTTTGTTCAAAACCTTTTGAAAGGTTAATAATATCAACATGTTTATATTTGATAATATCTTTTAATTGTTTTAGTACTGTTTTTATTGCATGTGAAGGAACTGCTAATACAAAAGTATTAGCAAAATCAACTAATTCTTTTAAGCTGGTTGTAGCTATAACATTTTCTTGATGGCTAAATTTAATCGAATTAAAATATTTTGTATTTCTTCCATTATTTATATCGTTGATTTCAGCTAGATCAACACCATAAAGCATTACTTTATGACCATTAGAAGATAAAACATTAGCTAAAGCGCTACCTCAAGCTCCTGTACCTATAAAACCAAATTTTCTTAATTTTTTCATATATAAAATAATTATACTAGACTATACAACATTTAATGTTGTAGTTTTATAAAAACTAGTTATTTATGCTGTGTTTAAACTTATCATTAAAAACAAAAAGAAAACACTGCTGGCAACAGTGTTTAAATTTGAGTATTTTAATGTATTTTTAATGTTTTTTTGAATAAATCAAATTAGATTTATGGTGCCCAAGACAGGACTTGAACCTGCACGGGGTTACCCACTAGATCCTTAGTCTAGCGTGTCTACCAGTTCCACCACTTGGGCATACCTTAAATATTTTAGCACATAAATTGCAAATTTGATAAATTTTTTTATAAATTATTTAAAAAATACCCAAATGGGTATTTATTTATGAATGATTAATTTAATAAATAGATTATCTTTTCTTGAAGAACATATCAAGAGTCGTAAATGCAAATCTATCTTTTGTAGGAGTTTGTGGGTCTTCAGCTACTTGTTGACCAACTGCAACACCATAGTAATATCTGTTATTTCAGTAAGTTGCGTTTAATAAGTGACCTCAACCATCGATAAAATCAGGGTTTTTAGCATATGAGTGTCTTTCACCTAAAATCGCTTTTCAAACAGTTGTTGAAACAAATGATGGATAGAAACCATAACCTTTTTTAACAGGAAGTGGTTGGTTATCAACACCATAGTAATTATCAGTATAAGTTAAATTCAATCTAGATAATGCTTCTTGTGTTGTAGTTGCGTATGCATGTTCTTGCATATTTTTAAAATCAACTTTTCTTTCTTTTTCAGATAATTCATTTAATTTATTTTTTCTAGTAACAACACCTTTTGTGTGTGAAAGAATACCATGTAAAATTAAACTAGCTTTTTCTTGATCATTAAGTAACTCACTAGCATCCGCTAATAATGGAATATTTAATTTTGATCTTAATAAGTTATGTTTTCTAACTTGAAGTTTTGTAAACTCATCATTAAATTTAATTCATGGTTTAAGTATTTCAACAGTAGCGTTATCAATTGTAAAATTGGCTCATTTAGATTTATTACTTGTGAATTCACCTCTACCAGCAATAATTTCATCAAGTGAAATTTCCATATATTTTTTAGAACTTCTTGAATTTTTGCATCAGCAACGATTTTTCTGTAATCCTCGATTCCTGTATAAAATTCACCTGTTGCTTCTCTACGCTCTAAATTATATGTTGCATCAAAAATAGCACTATTTTTTTCCTTATCAAATTGATCATATGAGAAATCTTATCTTCTTTCTTTTTTAGGAATAGCATTAAAATCTGTAACAGCTTTATTTAGTCTATCCGCTTCTTTGTCTTGATCCTTTAATACAACTTTTATTCTACTAATTAAACCTTCTGCTGCTTTTAGTGTCCGTTGCTCATAGAAAGCTTTTGCTATTTGAAAAATTTCAGTAGTGTTAGGATTGTTATATCATTTATTACCATTTTTTAGTAAGTTTGCATCATTTTCAAAAGTTGATCTAGCTGCGTCATCTATAACAAAATTTACATAATTAACTTTAATATCATTGATTAAATCATCTAACATTTTAGAATACAAGAATACTCAATTACCAGCTTTAGCATCAGCAGGTGTATCTAAAATGTTTAATCCATAAGGTTCAAGAAAAGCGTTATCTCACATTGATTGAGTTTTTAACTGATTTTCTTCAGAACTAAAATCTGCATTTTCACCTTTTGCTTTCGCAGAAGTTAAAATACCACTAAAAACTCCTTTTCTGTTTGATTTTAATTGCTCTACATATGCTGTAAGTCCAGGAATTGGGTTTTTGTTAATATAGCAATAATATTGTCAGCACTTTTTAATACTTTTTCTAATTTTTGAACTGTTTTTTGTTTTGGAGTTCTGTTATCTACGACAGCTGTTGAAGTTGATGCAGATGCAGTAGAAGCATCTTCAAAAACAGGTGGTTCAGCATTTGCACTAGCAGATGTTGAATTACTTGCGAAAACATCAACTGGTACTAATGATTTACCGTTTGCTCCTTCAATTGCTTTAACTTCAATATTTGATGAAGCTCTTGCCCCTTCGTTTTCACTTCCTCCAGCTTGTGAATCTGTACCTGTATTAGATCCACTTGCTGAACTTTCAGTATTATTACCAGCACTTTCCCCATTTGCTGATGTATTACTTTCGTTTCCACTAGCTTGATTATCACCAGCTTTGTTGTTGTCGTTTTTATCTAATTTATTAACAATTTCATTCGCTTCTTTACATGAAACAGCAACTAACGGAATTGCTGAAACCATTAATGGAAGAATTCATTTGTTTTTAATTTTCATATTTTGTCCCTTTTGATATCCACTCTAATAACTATAGTTAATAAATAAATCTATAGCTGTCTATGTTAGAGCAGATTTTTTGTATGTTTATATATTATAAACGTAATTTTAAAAATTAAATAGTTGCATTTTCATAATTTCCAATACTAAAATATTGGTAAAACTAGCCTAAAATTTACTATTTTAAAAACTCATTAATTTAGTTTAATTAACTAAAGCAAAAACATAAGTAAGATTTTAGTTTCGTTATTTTGTTTCTAACTACATAATATTTAAATAAACAATGTATAATTTAAAAATATGTTAGAAAATCAATATACAAATCATAATTTTAATGATACTAAAGCTCTAACAAGAAGTAAAGGAATGTTTTATGGAACAATTCTAACAACATTCGCTTTAACTGTTATTGTTACGGTTGCTTTATCCTTTTTGTTTTTCAAAATAGCTACTGTAAGATATTATGAAACTACACAATTAATAGTAGGAGATTTAAACTTTATTTTAATGACAGCAGCAATAGGTGTATTAACTTTTGTTGTAATTATCTTAATGTGATTTATGTCGCCTCGAAGAAGAATATTAACTTTTATTTCAATACCTATCTTTATTCTTTACTTTTCAATTATTATCGGATATGGATTATCATTTGGAGTTAATAAAGCTGGGTTTGATGCTAATGTAATTTTAGCTATCTTCTTTATTCCTGGATTGATCTTATTAATTGCAGGAATATTAGGAATCTGTAGACTAGTTCACATTAAAACAATTTGACTATTAAGTGGTATCTTATTTGCTGGGTTAATTATTGCAATTATCGTTTCAGTAGTTTATGCTAGAGCTTATTGATGAATTCCGACAATCGCAATAGCATCAATAAGTGTTACATCTATTATTTCATTTTGAAATATTAGAACTACAGCTGATAATATCCAATTTGCTTCAACAAGTGAAATTATCAGCCACGGTATTTACTATGGTGTTCAGATGTTTATCTTCTATATTCAATTAGTAAGATTATTAATGGACTACTTTGTATTAGACCGTTAATTATAGTTTTAAGTACTGCTAAAAGCAGTATTTTTTATTTAAGTTTTATAAAAGAGGTTAGTGCTTTTTAATTAGCTAAACTACTGGTTTTACTATGGTTTTAGGTAAGATAGTATCAATAATTATGACTACTAAACCAAATCAAAAGTATTAAAAAAGCATCACATTGCTGTGATACTTAAAATGATTTATTGAAAATGATATTATTCAAACGCAACTTCTGCACCAGCTTCAACTAAAGCTGCTTTCATAGCTTCAGCTTCTTCTAATTTAACGTCTTCTTTTAGAACTGCAGGTAATGTATCAACGATTTTCTTAGCGTACATAAGTCCAACGTTAAGTAAATCTTTAACAACTTTGATGATAGCAACTTTTTTACCGTTATCTGCTTTTAGAACAACTTTAACAGTTGATTTTTCTTCAGCAGCACCTTCAGCAGGAGCAGCAGCAACTGCTACAGCAGCCATAGGGTCGATTCCGAACTCTTCTTTCATTGCTTCTACAAGTTCCATAATTTCTTTAATTGACATTTCTTTTAATGATTCAATAAATTGTGCTTTTTCTAATTTAGCCATGTTATTTCCTTTCTAATTTTGTCTTACGACTAATTTATGATTATTCTGATTTACCTTCACTTACCAATTTAAGTGATAATGACATTTGTTGTAAAGGTGACATCATTGAACGTGCAAGAATTGCAAGTGCTTCTTCATATGTAGGTAAAGTAGCAACTGAGTGTACTCCAGCAGCATCAACAACATTTCCTTCGTATGTACCAGCTTTAACAACCATTAGTTTGTGTTTTTTAGCAAAACCTACTAATAATTTAGCAGCAGACATACCATCGTTTTGTGAAAATGCAAAGATGTTTGGACCAACTAAGTGAGCTCCTAAACCATCAATACCACATTGTTCAGCAGCGATTTTTACAAGTCTGTTTTTGTAAACTTTAATTTCAACACCAAGTTTTTTAGCTTCTTTTCTTAATTCTTGTAATTCAGAAACTGTTAAACCACGGTATTCACCTAAAGCTAAAGCTTGTGAAGTTTGAATTTTCTCAACGATTTCAGCAACAACTTCTCTTTTTTCTGCTTTGAATTTTGATTCTGACATATTATTTGCCTCCTTTCAAAATTTTATGCAATACAAATGAACAATATCTAAGATATACACTCGGTAACAAATTAAGCGTATGCAGTTACTTTCTTCATGTATTGCTTATATATTATATATAAAAAGTTTTAAACCAAAAATAAAAATTTTAATTATTTTTAGCAATTAAATTTGCCAAAAAATTAATGTGTATTTTATGCAAAAAACTAGTTAGTTTAAGTATTATAATAGTGATTAATTTTTAATAAGTTAGTTTTTGATTTTTCAAGATATTTACTTATATACAAAAATCCTCAATATTTCTAAATTCATTTGTATTTAACTGACTTAATAATAGAAAAGCTAACAACCAAAAGTTAGTTTTTATATTATTTTTGAATAAGTTGACCAGCAAAATAATTATGATATTTAAACATTCAACTAAACAAAAAGGTAAAATAAAAATATGAGAAAAAACATAATTCTGCACACTAATACTGAGTATTCATTTTTATATTCAACTATTCGCTTACAAAAGTTATTTGAGTTGGCAAAAGAAAACAATCTAGAGTATTTAACACTGACTGATGTTGATAATATGTATGCGTTACAATACTATTATGAACAAGCCAAAAACACTGGAATTAAGCTAATTTTAGGTATTGAAACCAAAGTTATTTTAGATCAAAATAGCTATTTTAAGGTTATCGTTATTGCTAAAAACAATTTAGGTTTAGAATTTATTTATAAATTAATAAATAACGCTTCCAGAGGTGTTTATGCAACCAAACTTGAAGATTTAGCTAATGAGAATGTTTTTGTTATTGACCATAAAGAAAAAGGATTAGTAGCTAAAGGGATCAAAATAGCTAGCTATAGCAAAAACTTCTACTTTAATAGTGATAAAGAAATAGCACCTAATACCGTTTTTGCGCCAACTAAAAGAGTTTTATTTGAAAACGAAAACGAAATTATTAATGTTTTAGAAAACATTTCTGGTAATGTGAATGACAATGTGGTGTTTAAAGACTATTTTGAAACTGAAAGTATTGAAAAAATAGATCTAAAAGTCTATCAAAATATGTTGGAATTAGTTGAAAGCATTTCATATGTAATTCCTGATAGTACACTTAAATTAGCTAGTTTTAGTGAGGATAATGAAAAATTACTTTTAAAACTAATTACTGAAAATGAAAAAGTTGAATATTTAATTACTCACCATGGTAAAGAAACAGTATTAGAGCGAATTAAATATGAATTTGGTGTAATTAAAAAACTTGGTTTTATTGACTACTTTTTAATTATTTGAGATGCAATTAGATTTGCAAGGCAAAATGGAATTGAAGTAGGTCCAGGTCGTGGAAGTGCTTCTGGATCGCTAATTTCTTATTTATTAGATATTACAAGAGTTAACCCATTAGAATTTGGTTTATTATTCGAACGTTTTTTAAATGTCGATCGTGTGTCACTTCCTGATATTGATATTGATATTCAAGATAACCGTAGAGAAGAATTGCTTAGATATATTCAAACTAAATATGGAGCTGACAAAGTCGCTTTAATTTCAACTTTTCAAACACTAGCAGCCAAAAGCGCTATTAAAGATGTCGCTAGATTTCTCAAAATTAGCCCTTCAGAAGCCAATGCAATTACAGCTACTTTAGGGGTTAATGATAAAGATAAAAATTTAGATTACTACTATAAAAATAACAAGCGTTATCAAGTAGCTGTTTCTAAATACGAAAACCTACACCGATATGCAAGCATGATTGAAGGATTACCAAGACAAAGTGGATTGCATGCAGCTGGAATTATTATTACTAATGAAACCTTAAATAAGTCATTTCCAACTGCTTACAACCAAAACGGTTTTGAACAAATTCAGTTTACTTTAGATTATTTAGAGCGTTATGGACTTGTTAAAATGGACTTTTTAGGTCTTAAGAACCTAACAATCATTCAACAAATTGAAGCTTTAATTGATCAAAAAGAACATTTTGATACAGTTGTAAACAATAACTATTCAAGGTTTGTTGATCAGGAAACGCTGAAATTACTAAATAAAAAGTTAACTAATGGTATTTTCCAAATTGAATCAACTGGAATGCAAGACGCTATTCAAAAAGTTCATATTGATAGTTTTGATGATTTATATGCAATTATTTCTTTATACCGTCCAGGACCGATGCAATATATTGGTCAATATGCTGAAAATAAGCGTGATTTTACTAAAATTTACAGCATTGAACCTAAATACGATAAAATCGTAAAACCTACTTTTGGTATCATAGTCTATCAAGAACAAATTATGGAAATTGCTCAACAAGTAGCAGGTATGAGCTTTTCACAAGCTGATTTATTAAGAAAAGCTATATCTAAAAAAGATGAGCAAAAACTTCATAGTTATAAACAAAGCTTCTTTGATGGTGGTATTAAAAATGGAATTAGCCAGTTAGTTTTAGAACAAATTTACAACAATATTGAAACTTTTGCTTCGTATGGATTTAATAAATCACATGCAGTTGCATATGCTTTAATTTCGTACAAAATGGCATATTATAAAGCAAGATTTCCACGTGAATTTTATAAAGTATATTTAAGCAACATAATCGGTGATTTTGGTAATGTTAATAAATGCATCATGGAAGCTAATCAATTAAACATTAAAATAAATTCACCACTAATTGAAGTTTCATCAAATGTAGTTGAAATTGTCAACAAACAACTATATTTACCAATTAATATGATCAAAGGGATCGGAGATGCTGCGGTAAGTAAAATCCTAGCTGAAAAGGCTAAAAATGGTAAATTTACAGACTTTAAGTTCACCATTTGAAGATTAATGCTAGCAGGAGTGACCGATTCTATTATTGATACTTTAATTAAAGCTGGTGTTTTTAGAAATTTTGCTAATGTTGAAACATTACTAGCTTCTGTAGGTGATTTAGCTAATATTTATAAACTATTTGATTCAAAAAACAAAAAAGATAAATCAAACCAAAATAATGATTACCAAGCATTATTAGACTTTATCAAGGGAAATAATTATGAACAAATCCCTCTAATTTATCGTGATAAAAATATCCAGGCTGAAATGGATTATGAAACTGCGTTACTTGGTAATATTTACAACTCAATTCAAATTAAAACAAGTGATACTACTGTTGTAAGACCTAAATTAAATGAACTAAAATCTGAATTAGTATGAGTTTTAGCCTACTTAACTCACGCTAAAATGGCAGTAAATGGAAAAAGTGTCGTCATTTCACTAAAAGATGAAACAGCTGGTGTAACTTGCTACGGATTTGACGAAAAAACCAAGCAATTACACATTAATAACAAACCAAGGTTGATTTTAGTGTACATGATGAAAAACGACAAAGGTTATTACAATATCAAAGACTGAAGGGAATATGAAAATTAATAATAAACTTTCGCTCGTAGTTGATGGAAACTATTTAATGTTTAATAGTTTTTATGCAACCTATTACGGACCAGGCGAAATTATGAGCACTAAAGACGGTATTCCAACTAATGGAATTAACACCTTCTTAATTCAGCTAGCTAAATTAATTGCTGAATTTAAACCAACTTACTTATTTGTAGCATTTGATGCTGATTCAAAAACAAAGCGACACGCAATGCTACCAACTTACAAAGACGGTCGTGCAAAAGCACCAGAAGAAATTCATGTGCAATTTAATTTAATTAAAGAAATTTTGACTTTACTAGATATTAATTGAGCACAAAAATCAGGTTATGAAGCCGATGATTTAGTAGCTACTTATTGTGAACAAATCGAAGGAACAAAACTAATTTATTCAAGAGATAAAGATCTATTGCAACTAGTGAAAAATAATGTCTATGTGATTGATAAAAAACAAAACAGCTACTCATTAATAACTGATGAAAACTTTTTTGATCACTACCAAATGTATCCGCATCAAATTACTTCATTTAAGGGGCTAAAAGGTGATCCAAGTGATAATTTGCCTGGAATTACAGGTATAGGTGATAAAACTGCAATTAAACTACTTAGTTGGTTTGATAACTTTGAAGGAATTTTTAACAACATAAACGACTCTCGAATCGCCGAAAGTGTCAGAAAAAAACTACTAACAGGTGAGCAGCAAGGCAAAATGTGCTATGAAATGGCACAATTAATTTTAGATGTACCAGAATTTGATTCAAACATTAACAACTATCAATTAAGTCTAAATATCAATAAAGCATTAGATAAATTACAATCACTAGAATTAAAAACTGCAACTAAATATTTAATGAGTGCTAATGAGCAATAACCACACTAAAAACGAACATAAACAAATTGCAATTGTAGGTTATAGTGCTGCAGGAAAAACTGTTTTTATTAACATCGCAAAAAATTTAGGATACAAAATTTTAATTTGTGATGAATTTGTTGCTAATTTATACAGCACAAATAAAATTTTCATTCAAAAAGTAGCAAATTTATTTGGAAATAGCATTCTAAAAGATAATATGATTAACAAACCACTGCTCAAACAATTTCTACACCAACACCCAGAGCGTTTTAGCGAACTTGAACAAGCCGTATTTGCTGAAATTTTCAAGCATTTAGAAACAAATAAGTATGATTTTGTTGAAATACCTAAGTTAAATACTAGTTTTGTTGATTTTAGTATCTTTTTTGAACAAATATGATTTTTAGATATTCCAAACCGTGTGAGAGATAATTTTCAGAAAAATAAGCACCTTGATCACTTTACTAAAAAACTAATTAATTCCTTAAATAACTACAATTGAGCCAAATTGAAAAATTTCCGTAACATACCAGTTATTACAATCCCTTGAAAACACCGAAACACAACAAAAAAAATCATAAATTTACTTAAAAAATTGCCGTAATTTTATAAGATATATAAACAAAAGAAAAATATAAAATTAACCACAAAATAAAGGAGCATCATGCAACAAACAAGTTTAAAATATCCATATTATGTGATACAAACTAAATCATTTATTTCAAGTGATGATTTAAGAAACTTAAGAACTTTTTACGGTCCAATTATTTCTGCTGATGCAGTTTATTTATATGAATGATTTGTTGATTTTGCCAAAGGACAAAATCAAAAATCTTCAAGTGTTGATTTTAACTCTACTGGGTTATTTTTAGGTATGGATCGTAATCGCTTAGAACAAGCGAGACTAAAACTAGAAGGAATTGGTCTAATTAATACCTACCTAGATGATAGTAAATTAAAAACTGTTTTTGATATTCAAAAACCTTTAGATGCTAAAGGAATAAAAGCAAACGAAATCATTTCAGAGCTTATTATTCGTAAAATTGGTAAGTCTAACTTTGATGCATTTATTAAAGAAAGAGTCCAAACCATTAGTATTATTAAAGGAAATAATTTCACAGATATTACTGCTAATTTTGTTGATGTTTTCATGGGTGAAGAAGAACACAAAGAAGCAGAAGAAATTGCTCAATCATATGTTAATAACGGTCGTTTATCTATTGAAAATAACCAAATTCAAACATTATTTAACACTAGCGAATATTTATCAAACAAACTAACTATCGGTTATGTAAAATACAGTAATCACTATGAAGCTTTAATTAAACTAAGTACAGTTGACTTTTTACAACAAATTAAAGAACGTGCCATCAATGACACCGAAGAACAACTGTTAGCAAGTTTTGAAGCTAAAATTGAAAATAGCAAAATTATTAATTTAGTAACTTATTTAGCATGTAATAAATATAAAAGAGCTACAACAGCTTGAATGAACCTGGCAAATAAATTAATCGATGAATTATTAGATAATAATATCACCGATTTTGAAACAGTATTAAACTACTTTAATGGTAAATTTATGAGTATGACTGATTCAAGTTTTAAAGCTATTTTAGATTCAATCATTATTTGTCGAAACACTCTTAATTAAGCAATATGAGCCAACAATTAAACAAAAATTTACAAGATTTAAACAATAAGCTAACTGATGAAGTTTCAAAGCTAAATATTAATAGTTTTGTTGATCAATTAAAAAATAATATCCACTTAAATGGTTTAATTAAAAGTCTTAAAATTTCAGATCAAGAAATTTTACAAAACTATGTTGAATTATACGAATACATTCAGTGGTGTGCTGAAGATAAAGATTCGGTTTTTGATCGTTTTGTTGAACGAAATAAACACGGCAAAGTGGTTGTAGTCAAAAAACTAGCCAAAAATACTAAAGCTAAGCAATTTATGATTAACAACCATTTAGTAGCAACTGAAATTTCTGCCCCTATTACACCTTTAACTTTAGATGAAATACCAAGAAACACCTTAAATCAAGCTAAAGATGTGTCTTTTTTAACATACAAAAATTACTTGTTAAATGTATTAGAAGGTCAAGCTCAAACTCCACAACTACTTAATGGAATGTATATGGCTGGTAGTGCTGATAAGCGTAATTTTTTACTAAGCACTATTGCAAATACTTTCGCTTATTATACTTACCAATCAGCATATATTAATGTTAGTTATCTAAATGAATATTGATATAGTTCTATTCAAGATAAAACTATAGATATGCGTGGTGTGGTTGAAACCTTATCAGAAGTACAAATTTTAGTTTTAGATGAATTATGTATTAAACCTTTAAATAGCCGTTTTTTAGAAAGCGTTATTTACAAAATACTTGAATATCGTGCCCTAAATCAAAAAGCTACTTTTATTGGTTCATACATTGAAATAAATAAATTAACAACTACTAATTTAGTGGAAGTAAAAAAGAGTTCAGATAAATTTATTGCTGAAAAAACTATCAAAATCATTCATGAACTTTGCATAGGTAAAGATAATTCTTAGGAGCGTTATGAAAATAGTTTTAGCCGGTACACCTAATTTTTCAGTTCCTATTTTTGAAGAAGTAATTAAAAACTATCAAGTAGTCGCAATAGTTAGTCAACCTGATCGACCAGCTAATCGTGGTTATAAACTAGAACCTACACCTGTGAAATTACTTGCTAATAAGTATAATATTCCATTATTTCAACCTGAAAAAATCGGTCAAATATACGAACAATTACAAGAATTAGATTTTGATATCTTTCTAACTTGTGCTTTTGGTCAATTCATTCCAGATAAGGTACTGCAATTAGCTAAAATTGCTAGTGTTAATATTCACGGTTCACTACTACCTAAATATCGTGGAGCAGCACCAATTCAACATGCATTGCTAAATGGAGACAGTGAAACTGGTATTAACTTAATATATATGACCAACAAAATGGATGCTGGTGATATTATTAAGGAAGCTAAAATCCCAATTTTAGATACTGATACTTCTGATAGCTTATTTCTAAAGCTATCTAATCTAGCTACTATTCACATCATTAGTTGACTAAAAGACCTATATAATGGTAATATTAGTCCGATTTCCCAAGATGAAACTAAAGTAGTTTTAAGTCCAAAACTACTGAAAGAAAATGGTGAATTATCACCTAATTTATCGACCACAGAGGCTTTTAATTTAATTCGAGCTTACTCATCTAACCCTGGTGCTTTTTACTTAAAACAACCAGAAAATAAAAGAGTAAAAATCTTTTATGCAACTAAAACTAAAGAGCAAAAAAATGCCTTAGAATTAGACTTTAGAGACGGAAAATTGTATGCAAATGACTACCAATTTGAGTCTAAAAAACGTGTTAAATTGATTTAGTGTAAAAGACTGGAAATGTTTCCAGTTTTTTATTTTTACCACCAAAAAACTAGTGTAAAAAAATTCGCAAAAAGTAATATAATTGTTTTTGTAAGATATTAATATCTTATATCAAGTTAACTTACAAAATCTTACATTTCAAGAAAGGCTTTTTATATGAAAAAAGTTGCAATTAACGGATTCGGAAGAATTGGTAGATTATTCTTCAGAAGACTATTAGAAACTAAAGCTAATTTAGAAGTTGTTGCTGTTAATGACTTAACTGACCCAGCTACATTAGCACACCTATTAAAATACGATACAGCATTCCACGAATTAAAACATACAGTATCACACACAGCTGATTCAATCATTGTGGATGGTAAAGAAATCAAAGTTTTTGCTGAAAAAGATCCAGCTAACTTACCATGAGGAAAATTAGGAATCGACTTAGTTGTTGAATCAACAGGATTTTTCACATCTAAAGAAAAAGCTTCAGCTCACTTAACAGCAGGAGCTAAAAAAGTTGTTATTTCTGCACCAGCAGGTAAAGACTTACCTACAATCGTTTACAACGTAAACCACGAAACATTAACAAAAGAAGACACAGTTATTTCTGCTGCTTCATGTACAACAAACTGTTTAGCACCAGTTGTTAAAGTTTTAGTTGATGAATTTGGTCTTGTTTCAGGTAAAATGACAACAATCCACTCATACACAGGTGACCAAAGATTACAAGACGCTCCACACCGTGATTTAAGAAGAGCAAGAGCTGCTGCTCAAAACATGATCCCTACTTCAACAGGTGCTGCTGCTGCTATTGGTTTAGTAGTTCCAGCTGCTGCAGGTAAATTAGATGGTGCTGCTGTTCGTGTGCCTACAATTACAGGTTCATTAGTAGACTTAACAGTTAGACTACAAAAACAACCTTCAGTTGAAGAATTAAACGCTGCAATGAAAAAAGCTGCAAGCGAAACTTTAAAATATGAAGAAGCTCCAATTGTTTCATCAGACGTTATTAACTCAAGCTACGGATCAATTTTTGACTCTGAGTTAACAAAAATCGTTAAAGTTGAAGGACAAGACAACTTATACTCACTATTTTCATGATACGACAATGAAATGTCATACGTTTCACAATTAGTTAGAATAGTTGTTTATTTCGCTTCATTATAATAACTATGAACTATAAAAGAGTGCAAAACGCACTCTTTTGTTTTTAAATTTTAGAAACTACCATTACTTTTTTAACAATAGGTGCTAATTTAGTTGTTTTGTGGTATTTTCTTGCAATCAAATGCATTTTATAAATTAACTAGTATAATTTAAAGAAATAAAAGCAATTTAATATTTATTAAATATTAAAAAAGGAGGATTATGGCTAAATTAAAATCAAAATGATTAGGTTTATTATCTATTTCTACTTTAGCTATCGCACCAGTTGTTTCAAGTTGTAGTTTAACTGATGCTATAAATCAATATATAACTAATGTTAAAACAGGTGCCGCTGATAGTGTGATTAGTAAAATCATTTCTAACGATGATGGTCATAACCATTTAACAAATAACACTCCTCCAACTAAAGAAGAAATTAAACAAGCAAAAGAAAATACTGATGATAACAAACCAGTTGAACCAGCTGTAGATCGTCAAAAAGATAATTCAAACAATAACGCAAATAGCACTTCAAGCAGAAGTGGTATTTCTTCATCAAATACAAGTACTACAGCTACAAGTAATGTTTCTACCAGTGAAACTACCAGTCAACCAACAACTATTCCAACTGATAACACCTATTCTAATGCCTATATTTACAAAGTTAGAACCAACGGTGGTCCAATGAAAAACAGAAAGTATGAAACAGAACGTTTAGTGATTACTTTAAGAGACGGACAAAATATTGATACTGATATTTTCACCCCAGTTTTACCTTCTTCAACTCTAAACGGAATTGAAATCCATGGACTAGTACAACCTAAAGAAACACCAATTGATCGTTTTATTAAACCAAATGAATATTCAGCTAGTGATCTTTTAAGTAAACAAGCTAATGATCAAATTAATGAAATTGCTAATGTTTACGAAAACAAAGAGCAAACAATGATGACTTATAAAGACCCTTATACAGGTGTTTCATTTAATCAATTTAAAGTTAAAAGATTATACAAAATGGAAAATAAACCTGTCGAAGATGCAGTATATTACTTTACACCAGCTGAACTAGTTTTATTTGCTCAAGAATTTAAACGTAAAGTTCCATTTGGACCTGAAATTAAAAGACTTGTTTCAATCAATATCAACAGTAACAGATTAAATTCTAGAGTTAACGGACTATACCACGTTGGTGATTACCAAATCGATATTAACACCACAACATATATTCCATTTAAAGAACAAATGGGTTCATATGAAAAAATAGGTGCGATTATGGCAACTGTATTCCACGAATATATGCACCATTTTTCAACCGTTTATATTCAAAACGCTGGATTTGATAATATCTTTTTTGGCGCAAACACTCCAACTATAAACCAACTAAATCCTACTCTTTCTCCAGACATTTTACAAGATAAAAAACTATACTACAACCCTAGATTAAACCCAAATAATGATCAAGGATCAGTTTTAAATTGAAACTACTATTTTATTAATAACTTCTACAACTTACTAAATTATGATGTTGAAGATCCTGGTTATATTCGTCCAGCTTTAACCTACTTATGACCTGCAGTTGGAAATAATAAAACTGGTGGTATTTTAGGAAATATGTTCTCACCAAACTGAATTTGAAATACAGCTAATAGACCTACAAATTTAACACCAGAAGAATTAGAAACTAAAGCTTATTTTGATTCACAAAAACTATTCAGTTTAACAGTGAAAATGTTTGGTTATAACTATTCAATTATTGAACTAATTCCGCGTGAATATACTAAATTTGCCTATGAGTCATACTTTAATATCAATGAAAGTAGAAACAAGTTAGCTTCAAATCAATATTTAAACAGAAGCCAAACAGAAGCTTTAAGTTTAAGTTATTTTGGAGCAACTATATCTCCAACTAATCCTTATCAAACAAACTTTAATATTGCTCCTTCAGCTCAAGCTGAAGACTGATCTAAAGTTTACTTAAACTCACTTGGTGGACCTAATAGAACTGGTATGTTTATTAGTCAGGCTGCAGTTTCACCTAATTCAGTTTTTGATATTTCTGAATTTAGATATGTTGATAAAGATGGTGAGCCTCAAAGATTACCGGATGAAAAAACTAAAAACAGATCAGTAGAGTTTTATCAAGAATTCCTAAAAGTTATGGGTTATGGAAAAAGCTTAGCTCAAATTTATTATGAAGATAACACTTCACAAAACACTGGAGCTACTGTAAAACAATTTAACAGAGTTAAATTTAGTGGATACTTACCTGATAATAAATACACTGGTATGGTAATTAAAGATGGCTCAACTTATAAAACTGTGACTTTCGATTACATTCCAACATTTAACTTCTTTGGACACTATAATCTAAACCCAGGTGCTAGATATGGTACAGAACAAAGAAAAGAAGAATTAGGTGATAGATTATATCCAGAAAATAAATTCATCAGCTACGTAACCAAACAATTTGTTTCATTAAATAAAAATTCACAACTATTTATGTGAATTGATAAAAACAAAAATGGTAGATATGATGAAGGTGAAATTGATCAAGACTTCCAATGATCACTTCCGATTGCTCGGTTTGTGTCATCTAGTGAAGCAACTTCACAAGGTGGAAGACCTTTAACGGCTATTTTAGATAAAAACGATAATCGTGTACTAAAACTAGTTTAAGCAGCTAAAAGCACCCAATTTGGGTGCTTTTTATTCAAAAAATAACTCTAAAAAAGTATAATACTGATATGGACACATCTTTTAAGAAAAAGGTTAGTATTTGAACTATAATTTTGTTCATTTTAAAAGTTACTTTTATTGGTTTTGGTGGTGGAAATGCCTTAATGCCAGTGATCAAAAAAGAAGTAACTGATAAACACAACTGACTAACCGAAGAAGAATTTGACAATGTAGTAATTGTAACTAATATGCTTCCTGGAGCGAGCGTAATTCAAACTATTAGTTATATTTGCATTCACTTATTAGGTAAAGTTAAAGGTACTTTAGTTACTTTAATTGCAATTTTACCTCATGTATTACTAGCTTTTGGTTTATTTTTATTAATTAACAAAATACCACGAGAATATAGCACAATTATCTCAATTGGAGTTTTAATTTCAATTGTTGCTTTTTTAACTCAATTTGGTTTAAGATATATAACCCAAAGCAAAAACACTTTAAAAACTCCGATTTGAATTTCAATCTTTATTTTCACTTTAGCTTTTAATCTTTTTGTGCCAGCTCCTTATAATTTACCAGTTATTGCCATTTTTGTAGTAATAGGTATTTATAGTATTTTTTACTTATATCATAAGCAAAAAATACATAAATTACTAGCTAAAAAGGAGGAAAAATAATGATCGCTTTAATTGTTGCAGTTCCTCTTTTAATCATTATTTCGCTTTCAGTTTTTGGTGGTGGACAAGTATTTATGCCGATTTTTCAATGGTTATGAAACTTAATGGCTAATCAATTTGGTGCTAGCAATATAACTGATGATTACATTAATACTATTTTTGCAGTTTCTAATACCACCCCAGGAGTGGTATCGACTAAATTCGCCTTTTTTACTGGCTACATAGTAGCAAACGGAGCTTGGTGAGGGTATTTGGCGATGTTTTTAACTTATGTCGTATTTTGTATTCCGGCTATTATCATTATGGTTTTAGCAATGAAATACATTAATAAGTTTAAAACTAATACTTATGTAGCTAATATGCTACTAGTTATGAAACCAATTGTAGCTGGGATTATGATTAGTTTGGCACTACAACTACTTATTTCTGTGTTACTTCCACAATACTACTTTAATAAAGGAATAGATAAGTATTTAGGTAAATATATTGCTAATAAACCTACTGGAGCTATCTTTTTTGATGTATTAACTCAAGCTGGTCATTTTCGAGATGTGTTACTTAAAATTTATGTTCCGATTGGACTAGTTGGTTCTTTTTGGCTAGCAAAAAGAAAATGATCTCTCTTTATGATCATTCTCTTAAACATTTTTATTTCAATTATTTTATTTGTCTTTGTACCATATCTAGCTGGATATGGCTGACCACATCAACTTTAGGAGAACTATGTATAGAATTATTGCCGGTAAATATCGCCACCGTGTCTTAGAACAACCAGATAAAAACAATACTCGCCCAACCAGTGATAAAGTACGTGAAGCTGTTTTTTCTAGTATCCAATTTCAGTTAGAAAACACTGAAATTTTAGACCTGTTTAGTGGTTCTGGTGCTTGAAGCTTAGAAGCTTTAAGTCGTGGAGCTAAATATGTTGAAGCTATCGATAACAACAAACAAGCATGTTCAATAATTATACATAACGCTAAAACCTTAGCTGAAAACAACATTAAAGTATGAAACCTAGATGCTTTAGAATATTTAAATAAAACCAAAAATAGTTTTGATTTTATTTTCATTGACGCTCCATTTATTAACTATGACCTAGTTAATAAATGTTTAGAAACTATTTTTCTAAATAAGACCTTAAAAGCAACAGGAACCATTATTGTTGAAACAGATAAACCAGAAAATATAGTTCTTCCAGCTTTAGCAAATGTCTATAAAACCAAGCAATATGGAAAAATAAATCTATTATTTATTGAATATCAAAATGAAGAAATTAACTAATTTACATTGCAAGGAAACTAGCTACGAAGGTCTAGGAACTATTAGATTGGACAATCAAACTATTTTTGTTTATGACCTATTTGAAGATGAAATAGCTGATGTATCAATTATTAAACAAACTAAGAAAATAGTTTTTGCTAAAGTTGATAAATTAATCAAAGCTTCTGTATATCGCTTAAAAAACCACAGTAGCAATATCTTTTCAGCTCCACTAATTAATTTAGATTATCAAAAGCAAATTGAATTTAAGGCTAACTATTTTAAAAACCTTCTTCTAAGAAACACCAAGATAAAAGAAGAAGTAATTTTCCCATTTGTAAAAGCTAATCAAATTTACAATTATAGAAACAAAATTAGATATAAGCTAAGTGTAGATCAAAATATTTTAAAAGCTTACGAAAGTATCGCTAAAACTAATCAACTAATTTTAGCTAATAGTTTTAATCAAAATAAAGAGGTGTTAAATAAAACACTGACATTTGTATTAAACAAAGTAAATACCTTTTATCAAACAAACAAAAACTCTAATTTAAAATACTTTAAACAAATTACTTTAAGAACTAATCAAAACAATCAAGTCAGTCTTAGTTTTGAAATTGATAAATTATACGATTTACCAAAAGCTTTAATTAATCAAATAACAACTAATTTAAATATTATTGAAATAGCAACACAAAAAGACAAACAAACCCAAATCATTTATCAATCACAACAGTTTTATATGCAGCTACTTGATAAAAAGTTTGTAATTAGCCCAAGTGCTTTTTTCCAAGTAAATGATGAAATAGCTAGTATCATTTTTACTAAAATCAAAGAGTTACTAGCTGATTTTAGTAACAAAACTATTATTGATGCTTTCTGTGGAGTTGGTGTTATTTCGCAGCTAGTGGCAAATGACAACCAAAATGTTTTTGGTGTCGATATTGAACAATCAGCTATTTTAGCTGCTAATTACAATAGCGAGATCAATAAGATAAATAATGCTAAATATATTGCCGGTGATGCTTTTAAGGTTTTAGTTGAACATAAACAAATTCTTAAAGATTCAATTATGATTTTAGATCCGCCTCGAGCTGGGTTAGGTAAGGAACTGGTTGATTTTATATCTAAATTAAATTTAGATAACTTAATCTACATGTCTTGTGATCCAAGAACTTTAACCAGAGACATTCAATTTTTTGAAAATCATGGTTATACAGTTAAATATATTCAAGGTTTTGATATGTTTCCAAATACTTCACATATCGAAAGTGTTTGTTTGATAACAAGAGTTGACCACTAAGTAAAAAAGTGTAGAAATTATAGGCTTATTCCAAGTTATCGTTAAAAGGTATCGGTAGCTGGGAATGAGCCTTGTTTTTTAGGTTTAAAATGTGTGTGGGGAAAGTTATCGACAGTAAAAGGTTGACAAGTCAGAGTGGATATTTGCAAAAATACACCCACCTGGACAAACCTACTAACCTTTAAATTACAAATATTTAAAATTGGGATTTTACTAACTTGAAAAAACAATGCCTTTATGTTAAGATAATATAAAAGTGGAGGTGATTTAATGCATGGTGGAATAAGAGAAGGTGCAGGACGAAAAGCCCTTGAAAATAAAAAGAAAGCAACAACTATATATTTAAATGAAAATGATATTGAAATGATAGAAAATGCACCATTACCAGCTAGTACATCATTTTCTCAAAAGTGTAGAAGTTTAATTGATTTAGGCATTTTATATATTAAAGATGAATTAAACTCTAGCGCTGATGAGATAAAATATATTGACTTATTTTGTGGTCTTGGTGGCATCAGAATTGGGTTTGAACAAGCCTTAAAAGAAATGGGCTTGAAAGGAAAATGTGTATTTTCTAGTGATATAAAACCTGCGGCAATTTCATCATATAAGAGATATTTTGGTGAGGATGCTAAATGTGATATTACAAAAATTAAACCATCTAGTTTGCCAAATTTTGATTTCTTATTAGCCGGATTTCCATGTCAAGCCTTTTCTCGAGCTGGATTGGGTTTAGGCTTTCAAGACACTAGAGGAACTTTATTTTTTGATATTGCTAAAATCCTAACGGAAAAGAAGCCTAAAGGATTTGTGCTTGAAAATGTAGAAGGGTTAGTTTCTCATGATAAAGGTAGAACCTTTAAAGTAATTAATAATACGTTAAAAGAACTTGGTTATAGCGTTGAAACTAAAATTTTAAATGGTAAAGATTTTGGATTAGCACAATCACGAAATAGGGTTTATTTTATCGGATATAGAGATGGGAAAGTAAAGCCATTAGAAAATTTTGAAAAAGTTCACGTACAGTTAAGGGATATTATTGATCAAGATACTCCACCTGTTGATACAGATTTCACAAGAAAACTTTTATCACATTATCCGATTGAAGATTTATATGGAAAAGCAATAAAGGATAAAAGAGGTGGAGATAATAATGTTCATAGTTGGGACATTGGTATTAAAGGTGATGTTAGTGATGAACAGAAGGAACTTCTAGATATTTTACTAAAACAACGTCGAAATAAAAAATGGGCAGATTTGATAGGTATCAAATGGATGGACGGTATGCCATTAACAGAGGAAATGATTAGAACATTTTATCCACATAATAATCTTCACGAACTGTTGTCCGATTTGGTAACTAAAGGTTATCTAGCATATGAATATCCTAAACAATTAATTGGAAATAAAAGAGTACCTGACTCATCTCTAGAAAAAGGATACAACATAGTAACTGGAAAGCTATCATTTGAGTTTACCAAAGTGTTATCACCAGATGAGGTTACGCCGACACTTGTTGCTACAGATGTGCAAAAATTAGCGGTCCCTGTTGGAAATGGAATTAGACCATTAACAGTTAAAGAAGGGTTAAAATTATTTGGGTTTCCAGAGGATTATTCACTTGATGGTATTAAAATAACTGAAGCTTTTGATTTATTAGGAAATACAGTATGTATACCTGTAATAAAAGCTGTCTCATTAAAGCTACTTGAATCTTGCAAACAAGTATAAAAATATAGAGGTATCGGAAAATTATCGATACCTCTTTTAATTAATATTTTGATACCTTATCAAACCATTCATCTGGAGTAAATGGAAATACAGGATTTGGGAAGAGTTTAAATGCTTCTTTTACAGCTTTAATAAACTCAATTTTTGATGAAAAAGATCCGTTAGAATTCCGATTAAAATTGTATGGCCTCATTGCATATGGCATATTTCTTTTAACTTGTAGTCCTATGGGATATTTTTTTGTTGAAGATGTAATTTCCCATATATGTTTAAGAAATACTTTTTGGACTGTAAAACCTTGAGAAAATCCATCATCATCAGGTTTGTATCCTAAAATAAAATATTGTGCATTTAATTTACCAGGAGTGTTATATGTTGTTTCTACAAAACTTTGGAAATTAGCTAAGTCGAATGCAGGAGAATTGTTTATATTCCATGCTTTAACTTCGAAATCATATTCTTTATCCCCAAACTTGACAATAAAATCAGGGAATACTTGTGTCCCTTTACCTGATCTGATATTTACCCCAAGGTGCGTAAACCAGTTTGGAAGCCATTCTTGTAGACAATTACCAATAACATCATTACCAGTATATACATGGCTGCTATTAGCAAAAGTGATTGTAATTATACCATGTTGTCCCTCTAATTTCGCTTTTGAAATATCAAAAAGTTCTTGTAATGACTTAATTTCCATTTATTTTTCCTCCTTTACTATTTTCTCAATATCACTTATATCACAGTCTAAAACTTCACATATTTTGATTAATACATCAGTAGTGACATTTCCGCCGTTTGCTAGCTTTATCATTGATGAAGAACTACCCCAGCTTCTTCACGTAGCTTTTTTTAGTCCATCCTTTACAATTAGTAGTTTCCGTAATTTGTTATAACTTAGTTTCATCGACCACCTCTCTATTCGATGGTTTCCAGTAAAGTTCTCCACCATTTTCTCATAGTTGATGAACCTTGTTATTTTGTAGTATTTTGTAAGTTTCATCTCTATACGATCGTTGCTTATCAAATGCTATAAATACTTGCTTGTTTATTTTCTCTACATTCGCATAAATCTTTATAATGCCATCATTTTCTTCATCATCAATATTTTTAAATAACAAGGAAGCATGAACAATGGCAGGAAGAGGAGATAGAGATAAGACTGCTAAGTCTAGAAAAATCATACCTTTAATGTTCGTGCCAGTGCCTGTATCTTTCGGTATATAGAATTCATGACTATTATAGCTTTTTAGATTCATATTTGATGCATTTCTTTTCTGGCTGTAAAGAATGCTATTAAATGAATATATTTTGAATTTAGATTAAAAGAAATATCAGATAACATAGACGCTATATTTTTTTAAAGGGTTTCTCTCGCATTTTTATTTGAATTCTTTAATTCATTTTCTAAATCCCTGATACTGCTATCAAGAAATGCTTTTTCATTTTAAAATTCACTATTAAGTATTGAAGATGATTTTATATGATAATTCTCCACTTCACAAATTTTTTATCTCTACATTTTGAAAATACTACTCTGTAAGGGATTGTAAATCTGCTTCAGTGGGTGTAGTCCGCACTTCATACTAATGCTAGTAATTTTGAGTGTCTTTTGAGTCTTTCCGTTTGTACCTTTACCATTATTAATTCTATATAGTCTTTCGTAAGTTATATTTTCACCAATATTGTTTTCATTATTTGTAACTAAAGTAAAGGTTCTAGTTTCACCATCTTCTCTATTTAACTCTAGTACTGCATGGCCTGTTGTACCACTTCCCTCTCGTGTCAAGCGACTGACACAAAATATATTGTCTATTTTTAGACAGCAAAAAGAGAGTGATTTCTCACCCCCTCCCCCTGTCTATTTCCATATGATTTTTTGAACTATACTACCTTCACAGATAACTGACTCAACATACTTTTCCATAAGTTCTCGTGTAAGCTCATTATCTGTTACTACTTCTGTTTCGTTAGAAGATAGTTTTATCTTTTCTTCCAGCCTGTCAATTTCCTTATCTATCTGGTTTTTACTTTCTACAAACTTAACTTTCGTCATTTTACCAAGTTTATATTTTTCAAAATCAGACATCTTCTTTGCCTGAAGCTTTTCTATCTTCTTCTCTAAATCTTTCTCGAATAATGATCCAGAACTGAATTCAAATTAATATAATGTTCTACAATCTTAACTCCATCGAGATCGGTTCTATCTACATGAATTTTTGTATAATAAGTTTTTTCTGTAGGTAAAAGCAATCCATTATATATGAAAAATTCAGGATATTTTTGTTTTAAATTATATTGATAGAATAATTGTTTATAATTCAGTTGTTTCACTTCTGCATTAAAGTACTTGGAATCGAAAAGAACAATCTTGTGATTATCATCATCAATAAATATATGATCATACTGTATTTTATATGGACTTCTGCTCTTATATTGCAATCTTTTTTCTGCGCTTTCCACATATTCCATTTCAGGCTTAGAGAATTTATTTTGTTTGTTTTCTCCCCAAATAATTTGATCTTCTTCTATTCCACAAAAACCATCGTTGAGATATTCATTTATCATTACTTCCCAATAATTTTCAAATTTCAATGTTATAAGTCTGACATTATCTCTAGTTGTGCTTTTCCACTCTATATATTCAATCAAATTGTTAATAAGCCTTTTTTCTATATCTTTAAAATATAGATTTCTAATCCTTTTTAATTCATTAAGTACATACCTTAAGTTGTTGAATATATTGTTTTTATTAATATATTCATACGGCATAATCGTATTTATAAACTTCTTATATCTGCTTGCATCTGATAAAACGTAATTCATACATTCGCTAATAAATACACTTTTATCCCTAGTCCTCTTAATAATGAATGGGAAAAATATTACACCTTTTTTCTGAATGATTTTATTTGATTTATTTACTGTTCTGTTCCAATCTATGTTTCCAGCATATCCATTTTCATAATATTGTTCATTAGATAAATATAAACCATATTTCTTATAATGCATCAAAATGCCTAAATATGCTTTTATCGGAAATTCTCCTTTTATTCCCTTATCAAAACTACCATAACTTGCTTTTGATTTCGATAAAATATAAAGTATTTGTTTCATACAAGAAACTTGATTGTGTTCATCATCAACTTTATAATGTTTTGGAAATGAAAATAAAATTTTGTCATTTTTTATAATTGCTCCGACAAAAGATATTGTAAGACTTCCATTGTATTGATCACAATAATCAAATATCTCCCAAGAGTTTACGAAGTCTTTATCAACAGTTTGACCATCATTTACTACACGAATTTCCCGTTGACTCATTTCGCACCTCTACAATTATTGTTTATCATATAAATCAATTAGTTCTTCGCTAAATACATTAAGTTTCTCACCAAAATCTTTATATAGAGAAGAGAATGTTTTGTATTCCTTATTAAATATCTTATACTCATCAGAAATAACTGCACCTTGTACATCATCCCATAGGTAATGCAATAGTTTATTTTGTATTGCAGCAAATTTTTGTTCATCATTACTATAATTATTAAATTTAATGAAGAACTGTCCAATTTGTTTATCTTCACTAAGTTCTAATTTTGTAGTTATGAGCTCATTTAATGACATGTATAATTTATTCCATTCAAATGCTTTATTTACTAGAGTAAACACATATTCGTTCATGATTATTCCATCTTTAGAAACAGGACTTACATCAACATATACAAATTCAAATCTTCTTTTAAAGGCTGTATCTATTACGTTTACATTTTGGTCACTTGTATTAACTGTTCCTATTATATGAAAATTCCTTGGTAAGAATATTTTTTTACCGATATTAATGCCTTTTTCATCAAAATGTTGAATTATTAAATCATTATTAATAGAGCATTCACTGACTCCGTTCTCATCTCTATCTAATAATTGCAAAATATCTCCAAATATACTTGCAATATTACCTCTTGACATTTCTTCAACAATTAAAAATATTTCTTTGTCACTATACTCAAACACCCTAGCAAGTGCTTGCGAAAAAATCCCAGCCTTAAAGGCATATCCAATTTCACCGTTTTTTGATGTCGGCATAATATTTCCTATAAAATTGTAATATGAATAATCCGAATAAACGGTTGTTTTAAAGACAAATGGATTATCTTTATTCTCAATGTTCGGATAGCAATTTCTTATTAACTTATCCACTCCATAACTTTTTCCTGTCCCAGGTGCTCCAAAGTATATATTTTGAATGTTATAATCTAATTTTTTACACTCAATACTTTCAAACTCACGATCAGAATTAATGTCCATGATAACAACTGTATTTTGTTTTACAACAAATAATTTCGATAATGTATTATAGTCTATATCTGACTTTCTAACTAACTCAATATTGTATTTATCCTTATTTTTTACTATTTTAAGTATGTCATCACACTCATAGTTATCATAGTTATCAAGTAAAAATCTAGATAAGGATCTTTCTCCTGTAACTGATGCAAATCTATATGAATTAGCCTGCCCACCCGCTTTAGAAATTCTAAATTTTCCTTTATCAGTATCATTTTTATTTGAAATCTCTACATCGACCCCATTTAAATTCGATTCATAACCATCAAAAAATCTTTCATATGCTTCAGCAGTTGTCTCTATTTGTTTTTTTGTGTCATTATTTGTTATTTTTCTTAGATATATTAGCATTTTTATTCCCTTCAAAATTATAATATTTATCCAATAGTGCACTCACTTCTTTTGCGATTGCATATGAAAGTGCTGGAGGTACTGCATTCCCCACTTCTTCACATCGTTTTGTATGACTCCCAACAAATTTATAATTCACAGGAAACCCTGTGATTGTAGCAGCTTCTCTAACCGTTATACTTCTATGCTCTCTTGGATGAACTGGAAAATTACTATGTCCAGGGACCAATGTAGGACTTGGACTATTTCCATCTAATCTCATTGTATTACCTCGTGAATAAAACCTACTAATCTTTAATTCATCTGGAACATTATCCATATGATTTGCAATATTATCTCCTTCTGGAATCAATTTAAATCTTGCTACAGTTTTAGCAGAATGTTTCATAGGGATATTATCCAAATCTGATGTATCTGCATAATCTATCATTGCCAATGCATCATTTACTGTTCTTACAGGTCTATAATCTTCATTATCAGAATATAAATAAGGATATTTTTTCTTTAATGATTCATCACCGTATTTTGCTAAAGGAAATTTAAACTCAATATCAATATCTCCTCTTATTGCAACAATAATCATTCTTTCTCTTTTTGTTGCAGCTCCATAACAAGCAGAATTTACAAGATGGGCATATACCTTATAGCCAAGTTTCTCATATAAATCGTTTATATCTTTGTAAACAGATTTCATATATCTTTTTTCTTTTAATTCCTTTAGAAGCTTTTCTTTCTCTTTTCTTAATATTTTTCCCTTTTCTTCAAATTCCTCATCTATAGTTCCTTTTTTTCTTCTATTTGATTTTTCTCCCTTATAATTTTCAAGACTTTGCCATATTTCATCTACTTTTTGTGAAATTTCTATTGGAGTATTAGCGTCAAGAACTTCTGCAGTTTTTATGCCCGGAACATTCTCAATAATACTAACTTTAGGTCTTAATACATCTACAAATTCCAACTGTTTGTGATAGAAATAATTGCGTTCATCATTAGGTGATTTTTCTCCTGCTAAACTAAATCCTTTACAAACTATTCCACCGAAAAGCACATCAAGTTCTTCTTTTTTCATACCAGAATCATTCATGATTTGTTTTGGATTAACATCAACTATACTTGTTGTATCAATAATTGAAGTATCCTTTATTTCAGGATTGTTCAGAATTAAAGTTTCAATAGCATCAATTGAGAAATCATTTACATACCGTGAAACAAATCCATTATTTTTAAAACCTATATGTGAGCCTCCCGCTCCAACAAAAGTCTCAAAAATCGTATATTCACTACTTTTTTTTATTACTGTTCTTCATTTTCTACACGCTCCACAATCTCTGATATATCACACTTGAGAACATCACATATCCTTAGCAATACATCAGTAGTAACATTTTCGCCATTTTTAATTTTATAGAATGTACTCTTACTTATATGAGCTTTTTCCATAAGCTCAGTATTTTTCATTTCTACATCAATTAGTTTTTTAAATAGTTTTTTATAACTTAATTTTGACATGAATATCCTCCAGTCTTATCCATCTTAATATCATATCGTTTCTATTATAGCATAATAATAGAACTTTTAATAGTATTATCTTCTTTTTTCTCGAACTAATTTTGCAATAAAAAAAAATCGGTGCAGCCCGAAGACCACACCGACATATCCTATCTCTCCGTTTCCTTTGAAGATTCTTTCTTCTCCATAGGTTTTGCTTTCTCTTCAGCTTTATATTTCTTTATTGCTCCGAGCACAGATTCTTTCTTTTCTTCTTGATTCTTCATCTGTTCCTTTGCTTTTAAAAGCTTAGACGATAGGATTCTAACATTAGTATGTTCCTTTCCGTTATCGTCAATGGATGTTCTTACTTGACCAAAAAGCTTTACAAAGTCACCTTGCTTAAAATCCTTTGGTATATCTCCCTTATCTCCATAAGCTGAGCAATTAGTGTAAATCTTATTTCCCTCATCGTCTTTAGACACAATCGAGAAATTAACTACTTTAAAGGTTTCTCCGTTTTTATTTTCTCTTTCAATATTTTCGACTTCACCTAAGATATTCCCAACAATATTCACCAGATTATTGTCTTCTTTTTCAATTGTTGCACTATCTTTAATCTGTCCATTTTCTCTAAGTTCATCAATCAAGTAATCAAATTCATCATTAAGTAAGCTCATACTGTCATTATCCATATACTCCTCATAACAGACCTCTCTATTTCTTTGACTTATCTTCTAAGCTATTAATTCCTGTATTGTTCAACTTTTCAATTGACATCAACTGAGTTCTCGCAAGCTTTCTCAGTTCTATCATTCTTTCTTTTTGTTCCATACCTTTGCCGATAAGAACCGCATTATAGCTTTCCATATTTGCAAGCACCAACAACTCATTCAGACTTGCATAGTCTCTCATATTACCGTTCAAATCTGGATTTTCTTCACGCCACTGTTTTGCTCTTTTGTTAAATAAAGCAACATTTAGCATATCTGCTTCACTTGCGTACTTATAGTATAGCTGTTCGTTGGTAAGATCCTTTAAGAGATATTCTTTGATTGCATCCGTATGAATTTTATAGTTAATCTTGGAAATTTCTCTATTCAGATTCCATCCCAGTGACAATCTTGAATTTTCATCTGATTTAAGTCTCTTATAATCTTGAATAATGTAAAGCTTAAATTCTGGTGAAATCCATGAAGCAAATTCCATTGCTATATCACTATGAGCAAATGTGCCTCCATATCGTCCTGACTTAGAAACAATGCCTATCGCATTTGTCTTTTCAATCCATTTTTGTGGTGATAGTGTGAATGCATTACTACCTGCTTCATTTCTAAACCTATCGAATTCGATAGGTTTAAAATCAGGATTATGCATTGATTCCCATAAACCTAAAAATTGAATATTATCTTTGCTTCTCAACCAGTTATTAATAACTATAAATGGTTCATCACTTTTATATCTAGCAATATCCGTTAGACTTATATAGTCGTTTTTAAAGTCTTCAGTATAAATTTGAATAGCAAAACCTTTTGCTTCAATCGTGTCTTTTTTTGCCTTAGACATATGACTTCCTCCTTTATGCTGATGTACTGTTTACAACATTTATTATCGTAATAACTGCTCTAAACAGCACACCAACGATTCATTTTTTTGATTTTAAACTTTGGTAGAAACTCTAAAACCCTTGTATTTACTTGACTATTTGCCTGTGTCATTATTATGACACGAAACCCAGCAAAGAAATCGAGTACACGAGCATTTTTATTTTTTGTAATTTAATATTAATTAAAAAATTTATTAAATCTATATTTTCACAAGTGTTAAAGTTGGTATTTCCACAAATACTTTCTAAAAGATCATTACCGTTTTTTGTGTTTAATGTTTGTACCATTATAATGGATTTCGGAGTTCAAGAAGTGTCTCTTTTCTTTGTACAAGCACTGAATTTATTAGATTCAAATTTTACATATAAATCATCGTTGTCTTCGACAACTTTTTCTTTACCTCATCTTCAAACACCATCATAAATATTTTTAATTTTTTTCGGAAAAATTTCTGCAATAGTATTTTCTCTTTTTATAACATCAACTTTATATTCATCTTTATCTTTATATATGTATAAAGGGTAATACAAGTTACTTCTTGTTTGCTATTAAATTTACTATTTGTATTTTCTAATTTATTTTGAAGTTTAAAGAAACCCTTTGCATCTTTAAAAATTTCTTTATATATTTGAGGCATTAATTTTGATATATATATGTCTTCTAATTCCTTAAATTTAAAATTATCACCATTAGAATAACACAAAATATATTCATGTGTTAAAGCAAAGTTTGTATTTGCTTGCCTTCCTTTTAAATTAGAAATATATGGTATACAAACCGCAAAATTCTTTTCGCCAAAAATTTCGTCCATTAAAACTTTTAAATAGGCTTGTTCGCTATCATCAATTGAAACGAAAATAACACCATCTTCCTTTAAAAGTTGGCGTGCTAAAATTAATCTTTCTTGCAACATGTTTAATCAGCCATTACGACTAAATTTATCTCTATAAATAAATTTTGAATTAGAGATATTTTCTTTATCATCTGCTACACTATTTCCATCAGTTACAGCTGACTCTGTATTATAAGGAGGATCGATATAAATTACATCGTAGAGAGCATTATTCTCTCTATTAATAATAAGTTATTTAAAACATTGTAGTTTTCACCAATTATTAATTGGTTCACTGGTTTTAATGGGTTGTTTATAAATGATTTATTGTCATCTTTTTTCTAAAAGAGCAATTGTATCTTTAGCTTCCCCGGAAGCTGAATCGAAAGTAAAGCCTACTTTAACTCTTTGTATTAATAATCTGTAAGCGCTTTCAAATTCAAACGTAGATGTATTTTTATCGTTAAAAAGTAGTTCTAACATCTTTTTAATTAATTCTTTTTGATCTTTATTTAATTGTTTAGAACTAATATCATCAACTTTTTTGAGATATAAATTTAACGATTCTTCTTTCTTAAAGTTTTGCATAATCCTCCGTTATTATATTTATTCTGTTTATTTAATTTTATTAAAAAAATAACATTCAAATTTAATTTGTTCAATATTTATAAATTACGCGAAATGAAGTTAAAAAATTCAGCACTTATACATTGAAAGAAATTAATGGATACAAACTCATAAAAATTTACAAATATAATATGTGTCTTAAATTACAAATTTATCATTTTCATTAAAAAATAAGTGACATGTGCGCTTAATCCAAAAAAATGAAAATAACTTACTATACTATAATATATTAGAATTAACAATATTGTAAAAAGAATATTTTAAATTATAGTGCCCCTTAAAAAATCAATTATTCATTTTATTCGCATTTGTGTCATTCGAAAAAAACACGCATAATATAGGTATGAAAAACAAAAAAGGAGGCATTATTATGTCGCAAAAAAATAATAATAAAAATACAAAAAAGAATATTTTTGATTACAATCATTTTTCTCAAGTTTGTTCTATGGCGAAAAGTTATCAAAATAGTTTAATTCGAGCATTTGATTTAGAACAGATAAAAAAATAATAAGTGAAATCTCTAATGAAAGTTTTAATGATTATGAGAGTTTTCTTAATTCGGTTTCTTCTAAAATGGAAAAATTTTGAAGAAAAAAATATGGTATCGATTTATATTCAGATATAAATGTTTCATTGCCTTTTAGTGAAGATCTTTACAATGCTATTAAATATAAAAAAAAATTGTAGTTGTAGGTAAAGATTCTATCGCAAAATATTCTCAAATCGAAAATATGCTTAAAAGAATAAAATCCGAAGATGACACTTTTAATTATAAACTTAAATCAATCGATACTAGTGTAGCCGATATGAACACTTGAGGTGGACTTAATACAGTAATCGCCACAAACTTTGGAGGCAAATGAGACAGTCAAAGTAAGCATGGAAACATACATAAATATTTAATTGTTAATAAATTATCAATATATGTAAATTGGGGTCAAAATAAAGAAGATAAATCAACAACCCCATTTGAAGAAGTCACTTTTACTGATTTTGATGGTACTTTAATAACTTTAGAAAGTGAAGAAGGGCTTTCAACACTTAAATCATCTAAATGTTTAACTGATGATAGATGAACGGTTGTTCGTTTAAACTCTGATGAATATACATTAGATCAAATACAAGAAATAATTAATGTACAGCTTAATAGAATATATAAAGACTCAAGTGTTAATGTTGAATTGAATGAAAATTGAATCGAAGAATTTGAAACTTTTAATGACTTTTTATATCCTAATAGAGACAATATCTTTACATTTATACTTAAATGCGCAGAATTAGAATACAAAAATAAAAAATCTAATAAAAATGCGAAAGTTTCATTAGATCAAAATATTAAATTAGTCTCAGAATTATTAATCGAAATAATAAATTATTATTTAAATCTAAATCAAAAGATTAATGACAAAGTTAATGAGATTATGAAAAAAGATACTGAAAAGTTATTAAAAGTTTGACAAGAGGATGATATAGAAAATATTATCATGAAAGTATCTTATGCAAAAAAAGACCAAATATTTAATCAAGGTATATCAGATCAAGTAATTAAGCATTCACGATTATTAGATTATAAATTAGTTTATACTGATGAATCGAATCTTGAATATTATTGCAGTGAAGAATTGATTTCTTATATGAACTATATAAATAAATTAGATAAAACATACAAAGATGTAATAAAAGAGTTAACTAATCAAAAAAATATTTTAAACGATGAAGAATTAATAAATATGTTAATTCCAACAACAAGTGATAATAAGCTAGATCAAAAAATAGCAAAAATATTAGAAATTAATAAAAATAATATAATGCCTCCAGGATTTATTTATTCTAGTTGAGACTTTGCAAATGTCTTAACTATTCAAATAAATGTATTGTCTCTCTTAATAAGCATTTCAAAATTGTTTATAGAACAAAAAAGAGAACCTTTAAATATAGAAACGGAAACCGTTTTAAAATATTTTAAAACTTGTTATCCTAAAATGATATTTCCATACGATAGAATTAATAAATCGGAAGATTATAAAAGCTTTGAGAACAAAATTAAAAATATTTCACAAAGCATCAAAAAAGAATTATTTTTCCAAGATGAACAAATTGATAAAGCTGTTCAACCAATAATGAATAAAATTATGTTCCAAATGAATAAAAATAAACCTTGAGCTGCATATTTATTTGGAGGGCCAACAGGTGTAGGTAAAACCAAATTATCACAATTATTATCTGAACACTTATTTGATGAAAAAGAAATAATTATTGTGAATATGGCTGAATATAATGGCTCATCTAGCAAAAGCTTAATAAGTAAAACTGGTGACTTATCAACTAAGTTAAGAACGAATCCTCAATCGGTAGTAGTTTTCGACGAAATTGAAAAAGCTTCACAGTCCACAATAGATAACTTATTGCAAATCTTAGGTGCTGGTTATTTTAAAAACTCTGATGATGAATATATTAGTTTAAAAAATGCAATAGTTATTTGTACAACTAACTTATGCAGTGAATTAGAAGAGTATAAAGTATATTACGATTATGATCGAAATGCTTGAAATGATTTACTTTTTTCAAGTGGAAAATTACGTCGTGAAATACTAGGTCGTTTCGATAAGATAATAATGTTTAATTACTTAGATGATGAAAGATTGTATCAATTATTTAAATTCAAATTTAATAAGACAATTAAAGAATTATTTAAAAAAATAGACTTTAAATTTGATGTTAAATTAGATGATTCTATAAACGATTATTTATCTAAAAATGTTGATCTAGAAAAAAAGGGTGCACGTTCGATTGAATCATTAATTGATAATGATTTATTAACGGCCTTAAGTAATTTTTTAATACACACAAATAATATTGATAAAAACTTAATAATTCATTATAAAAACGGTAAATTGGAGGTTGCTTATGAATAATGAAGCTATAACATCTAAATTGATTGAAACTGCAAAATCAAACAGTATCAGTAAAAAAGACGATGCTTATTCTTTTAAACAAGAAGAAATAAAAAATAATTCAAAAAGAATACAAATTTATAAAGAGTTATTAAAAGAAAATGACTATAAATCAAATTCTTTTGAAAAAACTAAAGAAATTTTTGAAAATGAATTTTATTCAAGACAAGAAATAAAAAATACATTTTTAGATTTAACTAAGAAAAATCAACTTATTAATAAAACATTCGTAATTGAAGGTGATGAACATAAATCCATAAAATATTTAGCCAAAGTTTTATCAAAAGCACTTAATTATGAATTTTGTGAGATATTAACTGACGAATTAGATAAAAAGACAATCAGTAATAACGTTAATGAATTTACTGAAATTCTGTTAAAAAAGAAACCAACAATAGTTTATGTCAATTCAGAAAAAAATCCTGCATTAGCAACAAGTTTAATCTCTAAAATTAAGGATAATAATATACTTGAGTTTTATGATCAATTCTTAGATATTAACTTAAAGTTAGAAAACTGTATTTTAATTATTCATACTGATAATGATTATAAATATCAAAATAATTTAAAAAATTATTCAAAAATAAATTTTAAAAACTATTCTTATGTCGAATTTAAATATTTAATTGAAAATTACGTTATACCTAAATTTGAAAAGCAATATAAATTAAAGATTGAAAATATAAAAGAAAAATATAGCGAGATCTTTGATAGAACATGAACGGGTGTATCTTTTGATCACGCTTATAATGATTTAAAATCATTTTATACGGACATGAGAAATAAGTTTATAGATGATGAAAATAATATTGTATTAACAGATGAAATTTTAAATGAATGATACTATGAAAAAGACTTTTTAGAATCAGCAACTTATGAAAATAATACAAAAGTTGGTGTTTGCAATATAATCGGTGTTAACTTTAAAAATAAAGGTATTTTAAATAAATTAGAAGTAAGTGAAAACTTTATTGATCCTGATAAAAATATAAGCCTTTATATTAATAAAAATCACGATGATTTTGATACTAATATTTCCTTTGAAATAGCAAACAAAGTGGCAATTGATTTTGCTATAAGAACAATAGGAAATACCTCCGAGCTAAAAAAAAATTAATCAAAATAAAATTATTAGTGTTAGTGAAATTCGAGCAAAATTTCAAGGCAATTCAGCAGGTATTAGCATTACAACAGCTTTATTATCTTATTATTTAGATATCCCAATTAATAATAATATCGCTTTTACAGGAGCTATTGCACCAGAAGAAAGTGTGAAAGCAATTGGAGGATTGGAATACAAATTATTAGCATGTAATGACTCAAATATTGAAACTGTTTTTATTCCATATGAAAATAAAATGGATTATGAAAAAATCAAAAAAGACATAGATTTAAAATTTGAGGTTGTATTAGTTAAAAAATACGAAGAAATCTTTGATAGATTATTTAAAAATAATAAATCAAAGCTATTAAAAAAAATAAATAAATAAGTCGTCTATTTAAGACGATTTATTTTTGGAGAAGTACTTCTTTATTAATCTATATTAATTAAATTAATATATCCATGTTAAAATTTATATAAAGAAATTATAAAGGACAGAATATGAAAAAAGACTGAGAATTAAGACTGAAAAACAAATATAAAATTCTATTCATTGACGGTGAGTCATTATTTAATCAAGTTTATACAACATATATTCAAAATAACTTATTAAATAATAAAGATTTTAACCAATTTGACCCTGAAACAGGCGAAATAGGAGATATTCTTGTAAAAAATTTAGACAAATTATTTAATTTATTTTTCATGATAATTTCTAGATCTCAAAACTTAGACCTTTTTCATAATTTCACAAACGGTACTCCTCCTGAAGAAATTTCAGAATTTCAAAATACTAATGAAAAAAATTCAAACTTTATAAAAAAAACCCCTAATAAAATACATGAACCATTCAATTCGTTATATCGAGAAATTGAACAAATAGTTCGTAAAAATATTGATGAATCAGAAGAAGATCAAGTAAAAATAAATTTGAACTTATCAAAATTATTGGCTAATATAGGTGAATATGTTGAAAAATTACATGCGAATTTGTATAATGATTTTTCACAAATTTTTATAGCTTTTAATTGAACAACAAAAGCAGAAAATCATGAAATATTGAATCAAAATATAAGAAATATTATTTTGAATGAGATGAATAAAGCAAATTATTTTGATGTTTTTAACAAAAACATTTTATGTGACTTTTCAAAGAGCTTCACAAAGGATAAGAATAAAGTTATAAGTGATGCAAATAATGAAAGTATTTTATATTGTGATACATTAACCCATTTAAGAATTAATAGCTCGAAAAAATTTTCTCAATATAATTATGTAATTGATCAAGATAAAACCAATAATAGACAAAGATATTTATACGATAATATAAGAAAGCACTTTATCAATTTATTAAAATATTTTGGTTTTAATCTTATTAGTATTCCTTATTTTGAATCACTTGATACTATTAGCTCATATATATCTATTATGAAATCGGATAATCCAATTTTAAAAAGGTAGATTTCTTTGATTTTGATTTAATAAACCCTGGAATTCTTTATGCCAAATATAATAACATTCAAATACCAATCGAATTTCATATTTTTAGTAATAATCATTTATCCAGAAGTTTAATTGCTAGCGATGTAATTAGATTTTATTGAAATAGAGAACAAAATAAATTCATATACGAAAATCTACAAAAATTTATGGATCTATATAAATTTAGCCCTAAGTTATATTCGCAATATAATTTTTTAACTTTTGGATCATTTGCTAATAATAATTTTGAGCAAAAAATGATTGGTGGCTTCGAACACAAAAGTGCAATAGAATTTTTACATACATATAAATCTATCGATAATTTTGAATATTTATGTGATATGTTTTGGAAAGTTCATTATATTACTCCGTTTAGTAAAAATGCAGGAATAAAACAAAGTTGTAATGCGAATTATAAAAATAAATATCATATAGTTTGCGATTTTGATGTTATTTCAAGCTTAGAAGAAAAAGATAAATTAAAACAGCTTCACGATAAACTTTTTAAATTTACACATGTAGAGTTAGAAAACTTTATTAAGTTTTATAAAAAAATTTATATGCTAACTGAAGAAGATATGTTTAATAAACATAAACAAAGAAATAATAATTTAAGTTTAACATCAGATTTCGATGATACATTTTCAGATGTCTTACGAAATAATATCACTTTAACAATAAGTGAATTAAAGAATTCAGGTGGACATTATGAAAACAATTCTTCTAGATTAAAATGAACACAAGAATTTTATATTCCAGAATTACACCAAATAGCATTTTTTGCTAATTTATTTTCACCAATAAAACTTAATTCTTATTATTTTAATCAAATAATATTTAAATTTTTAGATAAAACTTTTTTACAAGACAGTAAATACAATTTTATGAAAGAATGTAAAAATTATAGTATTAAATCTAAGATATTTAAAAGTTTATGAAACATTTATTTTAAATCAAACAATCATATCTTCAAGAAATACAATAAATATTTAAGAAATTTAAAAAGAAAAATCGGTTTAGGATATAATCCAGAAACAGAAAAAATGGTATTTAAAACTGTTTTTGTATTTTGAAATAATGATCTAGAATTCAGCAAATACTTAATAAATTTTGAACCAAATGAAAGACCAGAATATAAAAATGGAATGAGTTTAATTCGTCAAATATTAAACTTTGAATCCAAGAATGAATTCAATAAACAAATCTATACACATATGTGCTTTAAGTTTAAGGAAACAGAATTAAATCTTAAATTATATAAAAGTTATATTTTTAACCTACTGAACTATGACTTATATAGTTTAAATTGATTGAAGCAATTATTTATAACTTCAATACATTTGGAATTAAAAGAGTGAGTAGTTAATAAAACTTTTCTTGAAACTGATTCAACTCTAAGCAAGTATTATGACTATAAAGGAAACAATGATGATCTTAGTTTCATTATAGAATAAATTTTTAAACACATTCACATTAAACATAAAAGATATATCCACATAAAAGATATATCTTTTTTGTTATTATAAAATTATCTTTTGATGCTGTTTCATAGGTCTTTTGGTCACTGATTTAATTTTATAAACAAAAGTATTAAATTATGATTAACATAAAGTTTTTTATCGTGTAATAGTAATAATGAATTGCCTGGCGATATGTTAATCATTTTGATTAATTTATAAATGATTATGGTTTTTTTAAAAAATCGTATTTTTGTTTTTCAGTTCACAATAGAGAAACTAGTAAAAAGCGAAAGAAAAATCACTGTTTTTTTTCTTCAAAATTAAGAAAAAAGTGTATTTTTCGTCCTCTTGCTTACCAAGCGACATCACAGCTTTAAAGGTAAAAATGAATATTTGAAAAAGTGAAAATAATATTTATTTTTATAAATTAATTTTAATATAATTATAAAAAAGAGGCATATATGCAAATTACTTATAAAAAACTTTGGAAATTATTAATAGATAAAAATTTAAAGAAAACTGATTTGATAAATTTAGCCAAAATTAGTTCTGTTACTCTTTCAAGATTAAGTAAAGATGAAAGTGTATCTGTGGAAACGCTAAATCGAATATGCAAAGCCTTGGATTGTCAAATTGGTGATATTATTAGTTCAAAGGATGAATAAATGAATGTAATTGATTTGTTTGCAGGATATGGTGGCTTAAGCTTAGGTTTTAAATAGCTGAATTTAAGATACCGTTAGCTATTGAAATGAATGCTTGAGCATCACGAACATATAAATTTAATCTTCAGAATACCATGATACTAACTTGTGATATCACAACGATAACAGACCCTTTAGCACTGCTAGATAAAAAGATTGAAATAGATCGCATACTCGGAGGAGACCCATGCCATGGTTTTTCTTTAAGTGGTAAACGAGACAAAAATAACCCTAGAAATAGTTTGTTTTTGAATTTTATTTCGTATGTCAAAGCGTATTAACCTAAATTTTTTATCATGGAAAATGTTCCTGAATAAAATAATAATTATGGAGAATTTATAATCATGAAGAAAAATAGTAATTTAACTAAAGCTAAAAACGCTAAAAATGACGAGTTCTATACTCAATATAACGATGTAGCTAGTGAGTTAATGAATTATGAAGAGCAACTTCGAAACAAAGCCATTCTTTGTCCGTGTGATTACGATTTTGATAAACTACCGAAAGAGCAACAAGAAGAATTTTTTAATAACGGCTATGTAAGTGGTATTAAAGATAACTTCGCTTTTAGTCAGTTTTTTCATAGTTAAAACGATAAAAACAACCCTAACAACTGAAACAACAAGTTGTATTTTACATACTACGATATTGATACTAATGAAGGAACAAAGTTCCAAGATAGTATCAAAGAATTCGCTAATAAACACCCTGACGGTATCGTAATAACTAACCCTCCATTTTCGTTATTTAGGGAGTTTGTTGAAGTATTAATGGAATGTAATCTTAAATTCTTAATTGTAGGTAATAAAAACGCTATTACCTACAAAGAAGTATTCAAATATATTAAAGCAAACAGATTATGATTAGGGTACACTGGGGTTAAAAATTTCAAAGAACCTAGTGGTGATATCAAAACATTCGGTAATGTGGGCTGATTTACTAATCTTGATGTAATTACCCGAGAAGAAGAATACCCTTTATCAGCCAGATACGATAAAGACTTATACCCTAAATACGATAATTACTATGCTATTAATGTCGATAAGGTTAAAGAGATACCATATGACTATGAAGGTTATATGGGAATACCGATAACCTTTTTAGATAAGTATAACCCAAAGCAATTTGAGATATGTGGAACAACCGAGGTTGAAGGGTATCGAGTAGGACTAGACCCAAGCAGCACTAAAAAACAAGCTTATATAGGTAATCGCGCCGTTTTCAAAAGATTACTAATTAAAAACCTTCAAGTAAGAAAGGATGAGGAAAATGACAATTAAAGAATTAGTAGATAAATGCATAAAAGGTATTATCACAAGCGATATCTCAATGCAAAGAGATATTGTTTGAAACAAAGAAAAACAAGAAAAAGTAATCGATAGCGTTCTTAACGATATTCCACTCCCAGCTATTTATCTATATAAAATAAGGGACGATAAAGACGAAGTAAGTGAAGATAAATACGAAGTATTAGACGGAAAACAAAGAATAGAAGCTTTTAGAAAGTTTCGCAATAACGAGATAAGTTATCAAAATAAAACTTATTACTATTGAGGTCAAAGCAAAGAAGGAAGAGACTTACAAGAAAAGTTCGAAAATACAGAGTTAACTATTATTAATGTCGAAGGCGATGATAACTTAAAAAGAGAAACTTTTTATCGGATTAATGCATTAGGAGTACCTTTAAATAATTATGAGATTATCAACGGACTAGTTAATAATACTTTTTTAAAAGAACTAAACCAATACGCTAAAGATAATAAGGTTTTAAAAGTGATTTACGGGGAAGTAAATAGTAGAGGTAAGTATCAATATGAGATATTAAAATACTTATTTAATAAAAACGAACCAACCGAGTTAGCCAAAATTATTGAAAGCCAAGCACATTTTATTCCAGATGAGTTAAATAAAATTTATAACTTTATTAATGATTTTTTTATTAAACAAAAGAAAGCGATTTTATTTACCAAACAATTACTAGAACTAACCAAAGAACATAAGTGATATAACTTAAAGTTGATTTTATTACCTCATAAGATAATCATTAACGAAACAATTAAAAAATTCCATGACGAAAACAAAAAGATTAAATTCACTGACAAAGAGAAAAAAACTTTTATTTATGAACTAATTAGTGCTTATCAAAATAATCTAGAACTAGATACTAAAAGGTTATTTAGTAAAGAAGATAAAGCCAAATTATTTAATCAAGAAAAATTTATAAGCCAAAATGATGCAACCCTAGAAGTAGCCAAATGTAAACTTTGTGAACACGAATTTTTACTTGAAGATTTAGAAGTTGACCATATTAAAGCTTGAAGTAAAGGTGGAAGAACAGAACTAAACAACGCTCAACTATTATGTAAAAGTTGTAATATCAAAAAAAGTAATAACTAAAGCGACATTATGAAGTACGAATTTTTAAGTATAAAAGATATTTTTGATGAATATAAGGTTATAAATGTACCTTATTATCAAAGAGATTATGTATGAGGACATAAAAACGAAGGTAGAAACTTATATAAGTTTATCAATGATATTTTTACTCAATATGATAAACACCCTGCTTCTGATTATTTTATTGGAACACTTGCTTTTTGTTCAGCAAAAGTTCATGATGTAATTGATGGTCAACAAAGAATTACATCATTAGTTTTAATACTATCTGTGTTAGTTAAAAGATGTTCACAGAAAAAAATTGATGAACACGAGAAATTTTTAATGCAGGGTGATAAGTTTGTTATTCAAGAAGAAGATTACTTAACAGAAGAAATAAAAAGTTGTTTAGGTCTTCCTAATAATTTCAGAACTCAAGGGTATAGAGTAGATATTAGTAAAACAATTGATAAAATTAAAGCCCAAATTAAAAATGCTTGAGGAGAATATACAACTAACTGATATGACGGTTTATATGATTACATTTTTAACAAAGTAAAATGTATTTCACTAGTATATTCTAATATTGCTGATTCGTTAAAATACTTCTTAAATATTAACTCTTTATCAATTGAGCTAACTCAAAGCGATATATTCTATTCAATCTTGTCACAATCTTTAAGAATCACTAATAATACTCATAGTATTTTTACTATTAAAGAAAAAATCAGTGCTCTAGCTAAATATAAAGGTTTAGATAAGGATTTAGACAAATACAACGCATACAACCTAGGTGATGATAAAGGTGTTGTTAATATTATTGCTATTTTCTTGTTTTCATATTACCAAGTAGATGAAAATATTACTTTATTAAACGAAACAGGTATTGGTAAATGATTATCATTTTACAAAAACGAAGTGTTTAATGATCAATTAGAAGCAAAAGAATTTGTTGATAAGTTTTTACAATACTTAGTTGACTTCGAACACATTTATAAAACATTCTCAAATTATGATTCAAATTTAGAAGTAGAATCACCAATTTATACATCATGAATTTAGCTCCAATATGAAGGCTTTTCTGATATGTTGAAGTTTTTAATCGAAGTATTCAGAAAAAGACACAACTACATTGATCATAAACAGATGCTATATGCAGCTGGAACTAATAAAATTGATAGTCAAGAACTAAAAGAAATAGCTAAAAGATTAAACTTAATCATAATAGGTAATTACTTTAGAAATTCAAATAAAAGACTTGATAATTTTATTACCAGTATTTCATTAAATTCTTCAAACAATTACAAACAATCAATTGACGATATTATTATAGACATATCAAGCTCAATTGATTCAGTATTTAATTTAACTTATAATGATAAAAAGAATGTCTCTAATTTAAAAATTAAAGACGAATCACGTGCTATTAAAGTTATTTTAGCTTTACAGCAATCACTTTTAAATGATAAAGCAAACACCAAAGAACCATTTAATGAATACTTAAAAAGTATTTTGTTAGAAAATAATTTTACTATCGAGCACTTGCTTAGTGTTCAAGAATATCGCGATGCAGAAAGACTTGAAAATTGAAGAAGCAAAAAGAATAAATTTCATAATGAAGAAGACTTTGATAGAGAAAGAACTAAGTTCGAAAACCTTTCTTTATTAAGTAGATCAAGTAATTCATCTGCAAGTGATGATGTGCTTTATGAAAAATTGGATAAATATAAAACAGCAAAAAATATACGTGGTTCAGAATTTGAATATTTAATTCAATCACTAGCTGAAAATTCAGAATATTACCATAATCTTAATATTAACGCTCTTGGATTACCAAATAGAGAAATACAAAACATTGAAGGAAACACTTGAGAATTATCTCCAAACAACAGAGAATTCAACATTCAATTATTAGAATTAGTAGTTGATTTAATTGCTAAAATGTAATTGTTTAATTTTCTATACATCATATGTGTGCGCATATGATGTTTTTTATATGATTTATTTGTTTACAACAAAAATATAAAAAAACCAGCACATTAGTACTGGTTAAATTGTATTACTTAACTAAAAGTGATTCTTCATCCATTTCTTTTGGTTTTGCAATTCCTACATATTCTAAAACTGTTGGAGCAACATTAGCTAATTTACCATCTTTTAATTTAACTGATTTGTCTGTACAAATTAGCATTACTGGGCTACTTGTATGTTTTGTAGCTGGTTTACCGTTTTCATCTTCTGTAATTTCAGCATTTCCGTGGTCAGCTGTAATAAATACTGTTACATTATTTTGCTCGGCTCAATCAACAATTCTTTTAATTTGTTTATCTAAAAAGCTTACAGCTTCAATAGTCGATTTTAAATTTCCAGTGTGTCCTACCATATCTGGGTTTGCGAAGTTCATGATTGTAACATCATAGTTTAAAGCATTAGCTAATAACTCATCTGTAATACCTTCAGCTGACATATGAGGGGCATCAGCGTATGATTCAACTTTTAGAGATGGAACCATGATTCTGTGTGAGTTTTTGTATTCAACATCAACACCACCGTCCATAAAGAATGTAACATGAGCGTATTTTTGTGTTTCAGCAATTCTTAATTGCTTTTTACCTGCTAATTCTAATACTTTACCAATTGGCATTGGAATTAACATTTCATCAAAAGCTACAACTGTTTGTAATCCTTCATATTTCATCATTGAAACAAAAACATTGATTTTTAACGGATGCGCTGGTTTTTCTTCGTATAAACTTGATCCAATAAATAAGTGTGTTAGCTGTCTAGCACGGTCTGGACGGAAGTTAAAGAAAATAATTGAATCTCCATCTTTCGCGAATGCACTTTGAGGCGCTTTAGCATTTACAGCTGGTACAAAAAACTCATCTGTAATATCGCTTGCGTATTGACTCTCTGCATAATCAACAGCATTTTGGTAACTAGTAGTTGAATGACCTGTGATAGCGTCATAAGCTTTCATAACTCTATCAAACATTTTATCACGATCCATCGCATAAAATCTACCAGAAACACTAGCGATTGTGTAACCATATTTATCACAAATAGCTTGTAATTTTTCCATTGAGCTTTTAATTGATTTAGGCGCAACATCTCTACCATCACCAAATACGTGCACAGAAACATTTTTAAGCCCATAGTTATGCGCAGCATCTAATAACGCAAATAAGTGGTCTTCTAATGAGTGAACTCCACCTGGTGATAATAATCCCATTAAGTGTAAAGTAGAATTATTTTTCTTTACATCTTCAAAAGCTTTAACAAATGCTTCAGTATGCGGATATGTTCCATCACTTAAAGCTTTTTTAATTAGCGATAGACCTGTATAAACAACTGTTCCAGCTCCAATATTTAAATGACCTACTTCTGAGTTTCCCATTTGTCCTTCAGGTAAACCAACAAATTCTCCTGAAGCTTGAATTAAACTATTTGGATAGTTAGCAAAAAGATTATCAAATGTTGGTGTATCAGCTAAAGCAAACCCATTACCTTGAGTTTCTTTTCTTAAACCTAAACCATCGATAACGATTAAAACGGTTTTTTTCATAGAACTCCTTTAATATCTAAATTTTAAGTATTTCAATTATATTACTTTTTATGCTAAATAATGCACTACAAAGCAATTTTTATAGCTAATTGTAGCTCTTTATTCAACTAAATTGCTCCACTTTGCTAAACCTTTATTTTTTAGTGTTCTCTTGCGCTACTTTTCTTAACATTAATTTTTAAAAAGTTAAATATTTAACTAAAAAACTTGTGTGTTAGCTTTGTATTCATTGCTAAAAAGGGTTAAAAATATAATAAAATATAAGCATGAAAGAAGTGACAAAATATCTTAATAAACTCTTAAATAAAGAAAAATTCAGATGAAAACTTTATAAAATTCTCGACATCATTTTTTCAACTTTAATTTTGTTGATGAACTTAACTACCATTTCATTAGCAATTTATACTTTAGTTATATTAGTAGATAAACAACAACATTCAGGAAAAAGTTTTGACTTTTCGATCTATATATTAGTAACTTTAGTAGTTTTAATTTTACTTTCGTTTATTTTGACCATTACCCTTGCGATTTACAAGCAAAACACAAGGCAAAATGAATATAATAAGATTTATAACACTTTAAAACACTTAGAAATTAAGTATTACGCTAATAAGTTTGACCGTGAAACATTTGAAAAGTATTTAAATATGCTTTGAGAAAATTCAAAACACAAGCGTAAATTAGTGATTACCAAAATCATAGCTTCAGAACTGAAAAAAGGAGGAAAATAATGCTTACACCAATGAGACAATACATTAAGCTCAAACGTAAATACCGTAAAGAAAAAACTATTTATGGAGTTTTATACTATGTGTTAAATTTAGTTATTTTATCAACTACTTTTGCTGTTGGTATTTTATCAATTCACTTTCTAGCTGGTATTAACAATTATTTTCCTAAAGGTGTAGTTAATACTTATAAAAATCCAGTGTTAGACACTCCTGGTTTTTATCCAATTTTAACTACTTCAATTAGTGCTGGAATTGGTCTTATTTCAGGTTTACTATCATTCTTTGTGGTTTCTAAAAAATACCAAAATGCATGTAGATATCTAAAGCATATTAATATGGAAGAAATCTTATTTAAAAACAATCTATTTGTCTATAAAGATGCTCCAAGTAAAGTAGCCAAAGAATTTAGACTATATCGAAGAAGTATTACAATAGCTGAATACGACTTTTATCGTGAACAAGATTTTATGGAAGGGTTACCTAAAGATGAAAAAAAACAATAAAAACTTATCTGTTGAAGCTCTTGAAGAAAAAAGAGTTTTATCAAAAGCTAGTAAATACCGTATGATCTTTTACAAAAAGTTCATCATTAGTCGGACAACTTTCATTTTTTTAAGTGTTATTATTTTAATTATTTCTTCAACTATTATGGTCTTAAACTTAAGTTCAATTCGTTTTAACCAACACCCAATTGAAACACTAGGTTTATTTATTGGTATTGCGACAATTAACGTTATGACTACTTTTGTAATCACTATTCAATCATTTTTAAACATTACCGATGCTAAAAGTAAAGTTGAAAACAAAATTGAAAACATTAAAAACTCTTTAGAAACATTAAAAGAACAAACTGATGTAACTCAAGAAGATGTCGATTTATTAAGTGAAATCTTTAATTAAAAATTAGCAACCTTAATTGCTAATTTTTTTTACTATTTTTGTCTAGCATCAATTAAAACACCACGATTTACAAATGGAATATTTTTATAAATTGAATCTAGTAAATTAGGATAATCAATAAATGGATTTCTTAATCCGCCTTGTGATCTAGCACTTTCATTGTTTCTCGTAATATCAAACTTATCAACTGGATCAATTTTGTTTCACTTACTATAAACTTGTTTATAGTGTTCATTTAGATTTAAGTTATTTGGACTAAATACTTCTCTAGCATTGGCTGTTTGAGTTATATTTTTATTTCCATAAGCTGCAGCAAAGTAGAAATAAGCTCTAGATATATCACCCTTAAATGAATTAATTGGTTCAAATACCATTTGATTAGCTGAATTTCTACCTAATTTTGAGCCATTTCTTGATGTAGTTGAAACGCTAGTTACAACATCATGAGGGTAATTACCCCTCATCGCATTAACTTTTATATCAGTAGGTCAAACATGGTTTACATCAGAAACCATTGGTGCAGCTTTACCAAATCAAGATTGAGGAATTAGGTGTTCTCTATTTGTTCCTGTTCCTTCTTCCCTTCCGCTTCCACCTTTATAAGTTGGATATTCATAAGGGTCAGCACCGTTAGGATTTTCACTATAAACATCTAAAATTGAATTATCTTTTTCGTAGTATAAATCTTTGAAAGCGTTAGTGTTTGAGTAAATACTTTTCAAGTCATTATATGAGCCAATACCACTACTTTTTGAAGCTAATAATTTATTAATAGCCGTAAGCAATTCTTGACCGCTTTTACCTTCAAGAGAACTGTAATAATTATCATTTGCATTATAAATATATTCATAACTATTTACAGTTATATTTTCAGTTCTAATATTTGAATTATTTGATGAATTAGTATCTGTTGTTGTATTTGAACTACTACTATTTTCATCTCTTGCAGCTTCATTATTAGTTTTAACTCCTGGTAATTTAATTGAGATTGTAATTGTATCTGAAGCTAGTGTAGAAAATGGGTTATTGTCAAAAATTGAAACAGGTAAAAGTTTTAGGTTAATTGTTGCTGTATTAGTTTGTTTATCATAAGCAAAAACAATATGTCTAAATGGTTTATTTGATCTTGTTGTAACTCTATCACCAGAAACTATTGCTAAACCATATTTTGATGCGTTTAAATCAGTGAAAACATAGTCTCTACCATATGAAGTATCTACATATAACTCACCACTATCATTATCTGAATGTATTTGTGTTCCAAAATTAGAATTATATGGTGTTGTAGCTTCTTCCATAAAAACAGTTTGTGCTTCTTTGTCTTTAAATAATAATTTCAGAGTTTTGTTTTCAAAACTTGATAAAAACGCTTCAACTGCTACTTTAGATCTAGCATCATCAGCCTCATTAATTACACTGCTTAATTTATCTTCTAGAGCTTTAATTTCAGCACTAGTTTTATTAGTTGAATTTGCTAAAAATTCTTTTACTTCGTCAAAAACAGCAACAACTTTTGCTCTAATTGATTTAAATGCTTCGATATCTTCACTAAATTGGTCTAAAATATATGACTTTTGCTTATATCATTCGATAATTTTCTCAAGATTAGTATTAGATGCAGTTGGCTGGATATCAATTTCAACAGCTTCATCTAAAGCTGTTTTTAAAGCTGCATGCAATTCTTTTTGAGCTTCTTCTAATTCATTTAGTTGAGAATTTTGATTGTTTTTAACTTCTAAAGCTTTATTAAAAGCATTTTCTAATTTAGTCTTTACAGCTTGATATTTTCCATCAGTATATTTAGCTAATCGAGCATCTTTTTTACTGATTTCTAGATCTAATCTTGTTTTTGCAAGCATTTTTAGTGCTTCACTAGAAGCAACATTACCAGTTACATCCTCGTTGTTTTTAGCTAATTCAGTTGCGTTATTTGAACCACTTGCACTAGTTTTTTCAGTATTTTGGTTATTTAGTTCTGATTTATTAACTTGTTTATCTTTTTGATCAGTATTTAAATCAGTACAACTAGTTAAAGTGATTAATGGAACTGAAAGGGTTAAAATTGAGCCTAAAATTTTTGATAGTTTTTTCATGATTATTACCTTGTATAAAAATTTTAAAAGTTTTTTGATTTAATGTAATAAAAATCATGCTTATCAAGTTAAATATTGAATATAAAAATCACAATAATTTTTTAAAATTGAAAATATAGTAGAATTAATAAATATTTCATTGAGGTGTTATGAACAAAAGACTTTATGTGGATGATTTATTTTATCAAAAGATCATAGATGGAACAAAAACAGTAGAAATTAGGCTAAATAGGGATAAATACCACGGCATTTTACCTAATTCATATTTAATGCTAGTTAATAATAACAAACCATCTGAGCAACTAATTAAAGTTCTAAATGTTTCTCAATTTAAAACACTTGAAGAATTACTACAAGTTAAAGGTTTTAAAAACTGTGGTTTTACTAGTATAAACAATCCAAATCTTGCTTTAATTAATACTTTTTACACCCAAGAAGAAATTCAAAAGTATGGTTTTATCGCAATAGAATTTGAAAAAGTTACACTTAAATTAAGCGATATTAAAAACTTTGTTTTTGATTTAGATGGCACACTACTAAACTCAGCTGGAAATATAGGTGAAAAGAATCTAGAAACTATTTATAAACTAAAAAACCTAGGTAAAAACATAATCATAGCTACCGGAAGACCTATTTTTACAGCAAATAAGGTTTTAGAAAAACTCCCTAATGATTTTCCATCACTACTAGCTAATGGTTCAATGATTTATGATTTTAAAAATCATAAATATCTTAATATTGAAGCAATTGATAAAAATATCATAAAACAAATCTACATCAAACTTGTTGAATGAGATTATGATTTTGTCATGTATAGCCAAAATTGTATTTTAGGCTATAACACCCAAAAGACTGATTTTTTCACTAAAAAAGGTTATACTAAAACCTTAAGTGTACAGCAATACATTGAAGGAAATGCTTATGAATTACTTGATCAATTAGATATTTGTAAAATTCTGGTAGTAAAACGAAGTAACCCTGAAGCTATGTGAGATAAAGTTGTACCTTTAGTTAATTCTTTTACCCAAATTTATGGTGTAGTTAGTGATATTGGTCATTTAGATATCATGAAACAAGGAGTTTCAAAAGCTAGTGGTTTAGAATATTTAGTTAAACATTTTAAGCTGGATTTAACCAAAACTATCTGTTTTGGTGATGGTGATAATGATATAGATATGCTTCAGAAAGCAGCTTATTCAGGTTGCACAAGTAATGCTTTTACAACTGTCAAAGATAAAGCACTATTTAATTTAGATAGTAATGATACTAATTGACTTAGTGATTTTATTTTAGAAATTGAAAAATAAGCACCAATAGGTGCTTTTTTTATAAAGAAAAAATGCACATAAGTGCATTTAAGATGGTGTTTTACAACAAATGGCGGAACGGAGAGGATTTGAACCTCCGCGGGAGTTGCCTCCCCTACAGTCTTAGCAGGACCGCCTCTTCAGCCTCTTGAGTACCGTCCCATTTCTTTGAAGTTGCTTTATTATTATACACAAAAATTTTAGTGTTATAATTAAATTATGAAAAAATTAATTAAACTAAGTAATAGCGATAAAGCATCAATTTTAGAATTTTTAAGTAAGCAAGATATGGTTAAATATATGTTCTTAGTTTCTGATATTGAAGGATATGATTTAGAAACTAAAGATGTAGCTTTATATGTTTCAAAAGATAATGATTTAGTTGAAAATATTTTCTTATGTTTCTATGGTAATTTAGTTGTGTTTTATCAAAAAGATAATTTTGATTTAAACCAACTAAAAGATATTATGACTGAATATCAAATTAAAAATGCTATTTGTCAACCTGAATTTATTCCTGTTTTAGAAAAATTAGCATCTCAATTAAATAAAACAGTTGAAATAAATAGAGAAACAATTATGACACTGGATAAAGCTGAATTTGATCAAATTAAAGCACAATACCCAAATTTAGAAGCTACTTTAATTGTTGAGAAAGATTTAGCTCCAATTATTGAATCAAGAAAACAAATTAAAGAATTTAATAATTTTAGCGCACAAGCTTTAGATCTAAATTACTTACTTAAATCATTAAATAATGGTTATTATGGTGGTTATGTAATTTATAAAGATAACAAAGTAGTATCTCACGCTTCATATATAGCTAAAAATCAAAAAGCAGCAACAATTGGTGGTGTATTTACACTTGAAGATTATCGTAGAAAAGGTTATTCAAAAGATTGTGTAATTAAGTTATGTGATGATTTATTAAATAAAAACATTACTCCTACACTATTTTTTGATAATCCTGTAGCCGGAAAAATGTACTATTCACTTGGTTTTAAAGATTACGGAACAATAATTGTAGGTTTATTAAAATAATATGCAACAAGAATACCAATTACAAACCAAACCAGTTAAAGAAATTATTTTAGATGATTTATATGCTAAAAAAGTCAAAGAATACTATAATCTAGATTCATCAAAATTTGAACATGATGAATTATTTGTGCAATTTCAACAAGAAGTTAGAGAAATTGCCAATGTTTATAGAAAATATCCTGATACTAAAAATTGTTTAATTTTGGTTAGAAAACTGATTCAAAATTCAACATATAGCGATGAATTAAAAAGCATACTGCTTTATAACTTACACGCAATTACTTATAATTTAATTGTTAATTATTTAATTATTTTAGTTAAAAACATTAATGATGACTGATTTGATAAAAATAACTTTGCTAAAAGATATCAAGCTAGTAAAATCAAATTAGATAAAAAACTAGCTAAAATTAGAACTAAATTACAAAATAACAAAAGAACTAATGTTGAATGAATTTTATTTGGTTTAATTAACAAAGTGTGTTTATGTGCTGGATTAAGCATTGGAGATATTGTTTCTATTCATAAAATTTATGGCTTTTAGCAGCCATTTTTTTAATTATTTATAATAAAATTGTTATTATGCCCAGTCATAAAATTAACAGTTTTTGGCACAATTAAAATGTGCAAAAGTTTTCCACAATTTCTTTTTATCACTAAAAAAATAGCATAAAAGTTTTACAATTTTGACTTTTATTGTAAGATTTAAATAGAAATAAAAAACTAAAAAATGGAGATTACTACATTATGACAAAAAAAGAATTCATTGCAACAGTTGCGGATTACATTGAAGAAGACGCAAAGATTGTATCTAAAGTTTTTGACGGAATGGTGTTTATTATTAAAGAACAACTAATTTCAGAAGAACCAGTTAGACTATCAAAATTAGGTATTTTCCAAACACAAATGAAAAAAGCTCGTACAATCACAAATAAATTCACAAAACAAGTGATGGAAGTTCCACAAAAACGTGTTATTAAATACAAACCATCAAAATACATGCGTGAACAAGTTGATATGAAAGCTTAATCAAGTAAATTGATAATTCCAGGAAATTCAAGATCTAAGACTCTTGAATTTTTTGTTATTTCTTCAATACTTAAGTACTTTTTATTCTCAATTAACCTACTAAAATCATCAATATCAATTTTGATAAATTTATTAATTACATTAAAGTAAATCAACAAAAACGCAATTCCTCCATATTGCTTTATCGTTTTTAAATAGTTAAATTGATGTTCCTTTAAGTTAGCTACATAAAACTTATCTTCATTACAAGTTTTAGCTTCAAAACAGATAAATCTCCCTTGATACATTCCAATATAATCAACTGTACTTTTCTTATAAAAATGAGCATTTTTTAAGACCTTTTTATTATTAACTTCTTGAACTTTATTAAACTTAACATCTAAAGGTTTTTTCTCGATAAAAGCTTGTTTAGTTTCTCAATAATGAAATATTGTTTGATTGATTATATTTTCTAAAAACATTCCCTTATTTTTATACATCACTAAATTATTAAATTAAAAACTAGTTTGAGACTAAAATCAAACTAATTTAATACTAATAATTCTAAAACCATATTAAAACCAAGCTTTTAAAAAGCTTAGTCTTAATTAAAAGCTAAGAGTTATTTAAAACTTAAGATAATAATTTTTGGTTAAAAGCTAAAAAATCAATATTAAAATTATAAAAATATTTTAAAATATAAATACTTAAAACATAAGGAGTATTATGAAAAAACTAGTAATTATTGGTAACTGAAAAATGAACAAAACTTTTTCAGAAACTAAAGCTTTCGTAGCTGAATTTGACAAGGTTTATCAAGCAAATAAAGCAAAATTATATGGGAATTTAGATTTTGGGATTGCAGCACCATTTACAAACCTAGCAGCACTTAGAGAATCACAAGTTAAAGAATTAAAAGTTGCAGCACAAAACATGAATGATCACGAAAAAGGTGCATACACAGGTGAAACAAGTCCTTTAATGTTAAAAGACTTATCAGTGCACTATGTTGTTTTAGGACATTCAGAAAGAAGAACATACTACCACGAATCAGATGCTGATGTTTATGCAAAAGCTAAATTAGCATTAGAACACGGTTTAACACCAGTTATTTGTGTTGGTGAAACTTTAGAACAATACGAACAAGGTGTTACAAAACAAGTTGTTTTACAACAAATTAAAGAATCAGTTAAAGATTTACCACTTTCAAAAATCGTGGTTGCTTATGAACCTATTTGAGCTATTGGAACAGGTAAAGTTGCAACTCCTGAAATTGCTCAAGATGTTTGTGCTTACATTCACGAAGTTACTTCAAAAGAACTTGTTGTTCAATACGGAGGAAGTGTTTCTCCTAAAAATATTGAAGAATTATCATCACAAAAAGATATTGATGGTTTCTTAGTTGGTGGAGCTTCATTAGAAGTTGAAAGCTTTGTACAATTACTTACATTAGGTAAATAATTAAACCTTTATGATACAGCTCATAGCTGTATTTTTATTTTCTTTATAATAAAAAACACATTCAGTGAATGTGTTAGCTTGGGATCGAATCTCGTTTAAGCGCATCTAAATCAACAACATTATCAAATCTTTTAATCATTCTTGGATCAAAGTGGTGTGAAATGATAATAATGGCTTTGTTTAGATTTAGGATGTTTTCAATGATTACACCACGGTTATCGTGATCTAGGTTTGAAATAACCTCATCTAAAATATAGAGTGATTTTTCATTATAGAAAATATTAGCTAGTCTTAATTTTTGTAGCTGTCCAATTGATAAAGTTTCTAGTTTTAACGGTGTGCTAAAAGTGCTTAAATTCAAGTTAAAAGTTTCAGCAAGATGATAAACTTTAGCTTCATCGTAGGTTTCACTACCAGCTATAACTTGGAATACATTATCAAATGGAAGAAGTTGTGAATTAACCTCACAATAACCAATATTAACGCTTAAATCGCTTTTTGAAGTATATTGAGTATCGTTTCAATAGATATTTCCATCATACTTAATTAGATTCAGAATACATTTAGTTAAAGTACTTTTACCACTTCCGCTTTCACCCATTATTAAGCATTTTTGGTTTTTGTGAATTGTCAAGTTAAAATCATTAAAAATCTTATGTTCAGCAAAAGTAATGTTTAAGTTTTGAATTTCTAACTTTTGTAATTCTTCAAATGGAATAAGCTCTGATTTTTCTCTACCATCAAAAAAGTTAGATAACTTTTTAGTGATCATTTTCACTTCTTTGAATCTTTTAAATAGTGAAATGATGTTAGTAAACTGAATAATAATTTCATTAAAGTATAAAGTTACAGTAATTAAAATACCTAAAGATAAAAGTTTTTGAACTGCATAAAAGTAAATTCCGAGTCCAAAAAAGATAGCCATTAGGAAAAAATCAACAATTTTTCCAGATGTATCTAACGTAGTGTCCATAGTTTTTAGTAAAAAGTGTCTTTTAAAAATAGGATTTGTTTTATCTTTGAAAAAGGTATATAAATAAACTTTTTTGTTCGCAAAAACAAATGAATGGACTACATTAATAAATTGAGTAATAATTGAAGTTCTTTTTTGCTCTAGCTCTGTTTTTTTAACTTGTACTTTTCCGCTTAAGTAGCTTAAGATATAGTTAGCGATAATTTTGATCACAATAACAACAGCTAGCATACCTAAAACTACGATATTTTCAGCACCAAAGACAGCAATAACACCTAAAATAGTAGTTACACCATACACTACATTTTTTCAAGCCATTAAACCTTCAGTAATCTTATTTCCATCAATTTCGAGATTAGATAAAATCTCATCTTGATTAATTTTAGTTAGTTCACTTGGATGTAAATGAATAAATTGTTCCATTAGTTGTTTTCTAAATAGATAATGGACATAGTGATACAATTTTACAAACGAGTAATCACTAATTGGTACAATAAATAAGGTAAAAACGTTTACCGCAATGTAAATGTAAATTCACATCATCATTTTAATTGGTAAAGCACCTTCTTCAGGTGTTTTATTGACAAAAGCTTCAAAAAACTTAATGGTAAATCAAACACTTAAAACTGTAATAGATGAATGAATGGTTCATAAAATGATATTTAACAAAATCAGAGGTTTATTTTGAAAAACTAATTTATGCGTTTTCATGCAAACCTCCATTTTTTAATTCATAAACGTGATCAAAATATTTTATATCATCTTTAGTTACAGTGTTTGAGACCATTATTATTGTTAAGTCATCACAAAAAGATAAATATTGCAAAATTAGTGAAGTGTTTTCAGCATCGATATTACTAAAAGATTCATCAAAAATTAAAAACTTTTTGTTTGAACATAAAGCTTGCACAATTCCTAGTCTCTGCATTTGTCCTTGTGAAAATTCTAAAGCATTTGGATTTACAGTTTTTTGTAAATCCAACATTTTTAAACCAAAGCTATGACATAGGAACTTAGCGCGCTTTTCTTGTAATTTATCACCAAAACTAATGTTGTATAAAAGTGGTTCTTCAATAAATTTAGTATCACTAGTTAAGTAATAAAAGTCATTATACAAGTTGTAATATTCTAAATCTTGGTGATTGATCAGTTGGTCATTACGATAAATTTCAATTTCAGGAAAGTGATTATAAGTTAAACCAGAAAGCATTTTTAACAGTAAACTTTTACCAGTACCGGAATTTCCTTGAATTAAAATTTTCTGTCCCTTTTTAATGCTTAAACGGATGTTTTTAAATGCTAAATTATAAATATTATAGTCGTGAATAAATAAGTCATATGACTTAAAACTATGCGGAAATTCTAGCCTTTGGTCTAATAAATTTGTATTAGGTTGTTCTTCATCTACTATCGTATTTAAATCTAAATAAGTTTTTTTAGTAATTTTGCTTGAGTTATTTAAGGCATAAAATTCTTTCGCAGCTGTAACACCTTTATCTGCTAAGTTTTTAGCACTCATTAACACAATTGAAATCACACCAACATCATATTTAGCTGTAACAAGCATTGTAAATAAAATAATCAGTAAAAAGACTGTGTAGTAAGTTAATTCACCACTAAAAGTAATTGGAATGTGTTTTTTAGCTAAATCTTTAACATAAGTTTCTTGAAAACTTTGAAACTTATGTTCATATCACTTCAGTAATTTATCAGGTGAATTTAAACGGTAAGTTTTTAATGCTTTTAGAGCATCACGATTATACTGATATGGTTTTAATTGTGTTGTTTGAAGCGAATCTCCATAGCGATTGCTAGCACGTTTGAAAAATAAAGGTACAACAATTGCAAAAATAGCTAACGGAGTTATATAAAGTAAAGTTAGTGGTGCTACCACTGCCAAAAAAGCTGTAATAGCTGCAATTGCTAAAATGGAGTTAAAGAAACTCATAAAAGCCACACCATTTGAAAGCGCATTGCTTTCCATTGCTTTGGTTAAAGCATAAACTTTAGTATGAGAATCAATTTTGTAACTTTTAACAATATTCTTATTAGTTATATCATCTTTAAATAAACTAAAAGACAATCTTCTTTCAAGCTTAAAATAAGTAAAGTTTAACAAAAACGAAACACTAAAACCTAAAATTAATTGTGCTAAAAATACACCTAGGTAAATTCCTAAGTTAATAAATAACTCATTTGATTGATTAGTTTGCTTTAACATCGTAATTAAGTTTTGAAATAAATACGATGAACCAATTAAAGCAGCAGCGTATAAAAGCGAACTAACAAGTAAAAAGATAAATAAAAATTTGTATTTTTTAAATAGCATTTAACTCCATAATTTTGTTGTTTAAATTTTAAACTATTGCGCTGATTTTAATAATTAATTTTAAAACATTAAGCTTAATAAAGTATTTTAAATACTAGCATAAAAGCTAAAAATAGTATTTTGATAAATAACTTATTCAATTAAAACGACTAATGCCTAGAAACTAGTATAATTATTATGAAATTTCTACTTGAAGGGGTTTTATGGAATTAAGAAAGAGTTTTACAGTTTCACATCCAAACGGAATTAATGTCGATCAATGTGCTCAACTAACAGAGGTGGTTAGAGAATATAAAAACACAGAATGTGTGATGGCTTATAACTCTCGTTATGCTGATATTAAATCTTTTTTAAATGTCACAAGTTTAGGATTAAAACATAAAGATATATTTACAATCATTTGTAAAGGTGTTAGTTCAAATGAAGCATTATTAAACATCGAACAAACCTTACAAAGCTTAAAAATTGTAAATTAAGTGGTAAAACTGGAATAAAATTTCAGTTTTTTTATTATCTGTGTAAAAAACTCCCCATACTATAATAAAATTATAGTATGATGGTCAGCAGCAAAAAAGACAGTAAAAAAGTTAAAAAAACCAGAATTTATGTGCAAATTGGTGCAATTTCTAAGCCGCACATAAAACTGATTGATTTTTCTACTGATTTAAAATGAATTCCTGTTTCGTTTGCAGTTATAGCAGTGGACTACAAAACAAAACGAATTCGTAAAAGTTTTTCAGTTATCAACCTTTCTAAATTAACTGAAATCAACTTTGTTAGAAAACTACAAAAAGAATTCGCTAAAGCGATTTTATCTGTAGCTAAAATCGATATAGAAGACCCTAAAAACCTAGAAAATCTTGAATTTTATACTTGAGATGGTGTTATAACCAAAAGTGTGCTATTTAAGTACTTTAATATATCAGCTAAAAGCTATTCAGATCGCTTTCATGTTTCTTTAATTGATCTTACTAATTCTCAACCTCATATTCCAAGTGAATTTAAATACTTATTATCATTAGATTTTGAAGATGATATATACCTAAAAACCATTCAAGAAGATAAACTGAGTCTAATGAATTCTCTAGCATTATCTTATTTATACCTAAAAACCAACGAAGAAAATATTAACCATAGACTTGAAGGTCTAGATTAATACAAAGAAGTTCACCCACGCTTTTTAATCGAAGATGTTCAACAATTTTTATTCAATCAAATTAACCGTTTTCTATACTTTTTAGAGCATAAAAACAAGCTTTATAAATTTATCCCACAGTTTGAAAATTACAATACTCAAATTCAAAAATTAAGTGCTGAAAGAATTGCAGTACAAAATAAAATTAATTTAATTCTAAATAGATGTAAAATCCTAAGCAAAACCATCGGTGAAACAAGAATTAAATTAGAAATTAAAATTGCTAAATTAAAAAACAGTTTGACCGAAAACCCTGATGTTTTAGCTTCAAAAGAACAAAAAACTAAAATCAACAGCGATATTTCAAAACTTGTTAAACTTAGTGATGCCTTAAACTCAATTTTAGACATTAGTGATAGTAGCAGTTTATACCAGTTAATTGACGCTTTAAAGCTCAAAATTGTCGAAATCGAAACTCAAATAAACACCGTTAAAGCACTTAAAAGTAAATATGGAACAAAGCTGGAATAATAGCTTTAAATATAATAGATATATTGTATAATTCTTAAAGATAATTTTCAACTATTAGTATAGATACTTAGACACTTTTAAGTAAAGTTATTAAATTCAAAAAATCAAAAAAAATATATAAGGAGACACATGAAAACAGCTCAAATCAAAATTACTGACCCAGTTGGATTACACGCTCGTCCAGCACAAAAAATTATCAGTGTTACATCAAAATTTAAGTCTGATTGTGTCATGATTGTAGGTGGTTCAAGAGAAATCAACTTAGCTTCAATTATGAACATTATGACAGCTGGTGTTAAAAGTGGTGATGTTGTAACTTTCAAAGTTAATGGTGAAGATGAAGATAAAGCATTTGAAACTTTAATTAAAACAGTTACAGACACAGAAAACAACCAATCAGCATTAGGTGAATTAGTTTAATATTAATATTCATCAGAGCAAAAGCTCTGATTTTCTTTATTTAAAAGTTTATATGGTAACCTGCTTACACTAAATTAATATATAATATAAACAATCTATTTAACTAGAAAGCAGGAGATATTATGAGTCTTATGTTTATTCTTCTAGGGATCGGATTTAAGATTGCCTTAGAAAATGTTCCAAGCTTTTTATACAAGCGTTTTGGTGCTCGTTGATCAGTTGGGAACGGTTTTATTTGCAAGTATCTAAATAGTAGTGAATTATTTTTAAATACTAAAGATAAAGTACATCCAGACTTTATTTTAGGGCTTAAAACAGCTAAGAATTTAGAGACTAATTTACTGAAATTTTTATTAATTAGGCTGTTATGTAGCATTATTAGTATATCGATAATCACAACTTTAGCATATTTTGCTTTTAATCACTTTATAGCTGAAGGTGTTAGCGCTAATGTTAAATATATTGTGTTTTACTCACTGTTTTTAACTACTAGTTTCTTGATGTTTTGCTTTAATATTAGTTTTATCTTAGCTAAAAGAAAGAAAATTAAATTCTTTAGTACTAAAATAACTGAATTAGAATTTAGTGCACCAAGTCATTTTAATAATTTACTACCAATTAGCTATGAAACTAATGTAGTAGAAAAACCAGCTAAAAAGGACGCGGATAAAAACAAAAAAGCTCAAGAAGAAGAGGAAGATGAAGAAGAGTTATTAATTATAAGAGGAACTTGAGCTGATGTATTTGAACCATTTCCTATTTATAATGAACCAACTCTTTATAAAAGATTTTATAAATTTGATAATCAAGAATTTCAAACTTATTTATATGCAGTTGTGGTTGCTATTTATTATGACCCAGCTGAATCAAAACTTTATACCAAAGATTATAAAAATAAAATCGCTCAAAACGTTGTGAATTTATTCCAAGAAAATAAAATTAGAAGATTTACGATAAATACTTCAAAATAGTTATATAAGCTAACACTAGGTGTTAGTTTTTTTATACTGTAAAATCAGTAAATAAGTCAAAAAGTCTATTAAAAAACTTCACCAAGTGGTGAAGCTAATTTTATCTAGCTGATTCAACTTTTGTAATTTTAATTGTTAGTTTTGTTTTAGCATTAACTTCGACAGTAGCTCCAGCCTTTTTACCTAACATAGCAACAGCAAGTGGACTTTTGTTTGAAATAATGTCATTAAATGGGTCAGCATCAAGAGCACCTTTAATTGTAACTACTTTTCTTTCACCAACTTTAACTCTTGAATCTTTGTTTTCTACTTCTAAAACTTCAAATTCAACTTGGCTACCAATACCAACTTCACCTTTTTTCTCTGCTAATGTAGCTGCATCAATAACGGTGTGAGATTCAAAGATTTTTTCTAGTTCATTAATACGACCTTCAACTTGAGATTGTCTATCTCTAGCTGCATCATATTCAGCGTTTTCAGATAAGTCCCCTTGGGCACGAGCTTCTTTAAGAGCGTTTTGCACAGCAACACGATCTTCTTCGATTAAACGTTTATATTCTTTTTTGTAAGCTTCTAAGGTTTCTTGTGATAGATAATTTAATGATTCATTATCAATTTTTTGTTTATTTTTAGCCATAACAAATGCTCCTTAATATGTTTTATTATTTTACTATATTCTATTAATTGTTTTGATAAAAAACCAAAAATCTAATTCTATAATGGTTTTTTAGTAATAAAAATAAGCTTTGTACCAAAAAAGTCTATTTCGTGTCTGATGCTTTTGTCTATTAAATATTGAACAAAACTTTTCATATCAGCGTTTAAAGTGTCCTGATAACTAACAATTATCATTCCATTTTCACTTAAATGTTCAAATGATAAATTAAATTCATCAAGAATTGAACTACCAGCGTGTGCTATATAAACTAAATCAACTTTTTGATTACTGTACTCAAAAATATTATCTTTAAATTCCTCTGGGAATTTTTCTTTTGCATTTTGAAATAGATCGTAATCAAAGTCAACCATTTTATAAAATACATTTGATTTAATTTTTTGGGCAATTGCACTAAGAGGGAATAAATCAGAGTTATTAATTACTAAAACACCTTTATATCCATTATTAAAGACTGTATTAATTATTCCTTCAATATCAAATAAATTAGCTTGGGAACAAAAATATTTATATAAATTCATGGGTAATTCACCAGTTTGGTTCTTTAATGAATCCATTTTAATTAAAGTTTCACGATCTAACTGACCTTTTGTTTTTCTACGATAATATCTAGCCCAAATATGAACTCCGATATAAAAACCAAAGGCTAAAATCATAAATACTATAGCACTAGCTACAAGACCAATTTGTCATCCTTTTAACATTATTTACCTCACTTATGTCTGTGGTATTCTAAATACTCATTCAAAATTAGTTGAGCTGCTAATTTATCTTTATATTGTTTTCTTTTTTGTCTAGTTAAACCAGCATCTATCATTGTTTGATGAGCCATTTTAGTTGTATATTGTTCGTTAATTAACATCACTGGAATATTTGGAAAATTAGTTTCTAATAGAGTTTTAAAATCTTCTACCATTAAGGTTCTTTCACTTTTATCACCACTAATTTTTAATGGATAACCTAAAATAAAACCATCAATTTCGTTTTTATAAATGTTTAAGTAATGTTTGATTTGTTCAATAACTGAATTAAAATCATTTTCAGCTGGAAAGCGAAAGTTTTCTAAACCAGTAGCTATGATTTCACTGCTATCAGTGATTGCAAAACCACAAGTTTTAGTACCTAAATCAAGTCCTAATTTTCTCATTTAATTTCACCTAAAACTGCAAGTAAGTTTTGTGGTTTAGCAGCTAATTTACCCATTGATAAAATTTTATTCCCACCACCACGGCCATTAAAGGTTTTAAATAAAGTTTGAGCAACTAAGTTTGAGTCATATTGTTTAGAAGCTACCACTAACATCGGAGTAGCATCATTTGATAAACAAACAACAAGTATATTTGGGTGTTTCTCTCTTAAAGTAGTTGCTACGGTTTTAATATGTTTGTTATCTAAAGCTTCATTTAAGTATAGTTTGTTTCCGTTTAAGTCTAAAACTTCAATGTTTTCATAATCAAACTCAAAGTTAGTTTCAAGTTCTTTGTTTAATTTTTTATTATCTTCTTTAATGTTTTCTAAAGCTTGTCTTAAATATTTAACAGCTTGTTCTTTTTGCTCTGGTATTTCTAAATCAAAAATATAGTTAGTATTTAATTTTTGGTTTTTAACAATCGCATTTTCAATCTCAACTAATAAACCATTAATTGTTTCATCTAAAAACTCATTTACGATTTCATGTGAGCTAATTGCTCTAATTCTAAATACACCTGCAGCTTTTTTATCAACTGAAACAATTTTAAAGTTTTCTAATTTAGCAGTATTACTTAAGTGAGTTCCACCGCATAAATCGGCTGTAATTCCATCAAAATGAACTATTCTAACACTTTTTGGATCCATGTATTCTGCTTCTTCAAGTGTCATAATAGCGCCCATTTGTTTTGCTTCTTCGGTTGTCATTTGTTTATATGCACGAGTAGCATCTAATTTAATATATGAACGAACTAAGTTTTCAATTTGATCAATTTCTTCATTAGTAGGTTTTGTGTCAGCTGGAAAGTTAAAAGTTAGACGTTCTTCATTGTTATCACTACCAATTTGTTTAATTTGTGGACCTAAAACATTTCTTAAGGCACAGAATAATAAGTGTGTTCCAGAGTGGTTTCTTTCAAGTCCTAATCTAATTTGTTCATCAACAAAACACTCAACTGGTAAGTCTTTTTGAATTTTACCTTCGACTTTATGAACGTGGTTACCAAATTTATCTTTAAATACATCTAAAATTTGAATGTTATTTGAATTTTGTTTCATATAACCACGGTCGTGTTTTTGACCACCACTAGTTGCATAAAATGGAGTTTCTTTTAAGATGACATAAGAAATTCCATTAGCGCTTGTAATTTCTTTTTCTGTATCTAGTAAGTATAAAATTTCACTTGTATTGCTTGTGTGTTCGTATCCAATGAATTTATCAACTTTTTGTTTAATTAAAGTTAAAGAGTTGATTACTTTATCCATTCCACTAGTTTTAGAATTTCTTGAAGCTTCAGCGTGTTTTTCTTTGGCAGCTTCAAAAGCGTCTAAATCCACTGTAATATTTTTAGCAGCTAAAATTTCAGAAGTTAATTCAATTGGAAAACCATAAGTTTCAAATAATTTAAATGCTAAATCACCTGGGAAAACTTTAGTGTCCTTTTCTAAATATGAAGCTAAAATTTCTTTTCCGTTTTCAATAGTTTTTGAAAAAGAAATTTCTTCATCTAAAATAATTTTTTGAATTGGCTCAATTTCGTATTCAAAAGGTAAACAACTTTTTACGACAGCAACTAATTTTGATAAAAATTGTTCTTGTATTCCAAGTTGCATTGCTTTATAAACACTTCTACGAATTAGTCTTCTTAAAATATATCCACGACCAACATTTGATGGTTTAGCACCATCAGCAATAGCATTAACCACAGTACGCATATGGTCAGCGATTACTTTAAAACGAGTGTTAATTTCAGCTTGTGTAGCTTCTTTAGTAAAGTAGTTGTTTATCTCATATTTATAACTAGTATATTTTTCAATTTCATTAATAATAGGTAAAAATAAGTCTGTATCAAAGTTAGTTGGAGCATCTTGCATAATTGATACAATCCGTTCTAAACCAGCACCAGTATCGATATTTTTTTGTTTTAATTCAGTATATTCACCCTCACCATTTGAATTGTAAGTTGAAAATACGATGTTTCAAATTTCAATATAACGATCATTTTCTAAATCTTCTTTTAAAAGTTCAATCCCACGAGCGTCATATTTTTCACCACGATCGTAGAAAATTTCAGTATTTGGTCCACAAGGTCCTGAACCTACTTCTCAAAAGTTAGTGTCTTTAGTTCCTGGGATTAAGTGATCTTCACTAGCGCCAAGACTCATTCATAACTCTTTAGTTTCTAAATCTTCATAGTAGTAAGTAAAATACAATCTATTAGTATCTAATTTTAAAACTGTAGTTAAGTACTCTCAAGCAAATTCAATGGCTTCTTTTTTAAAGTAATCACCAATTGAAAAGTTTCCTAACATTTCAAAAAATGTATGGTGTCTAGCTGTAATACCTACATTTTCGATATCGTTAGTTCTAATTGCTTTTTGTGAGTTAGTTAATCTTCTAGCTGGTGGTATTTTTTTACCTGAAAAGTAGTCTTTTAAGGTTGCTACTCCTGAGTTAATTCATAGCAAAGAAGGATCGTTTTGAGGTACTAGGCTTTTTGAAGGTACAATAAAGTGACCTTTAGTTTCAAAAAAATCTAATCAATCTTGTCTAATCTTTTTTGAATTCATAAATTGCTCCAATTTACTAAATATAATCTAGTTGTTTATCATCATTAAAAACTTGTTCAATAATTGCTCCACCCAGACATTTTTCTCCATCATAAAACACTACTTGCTGTCCAGGAGTTACTGCTTGAGCTTTTTCTGGATAGAAAACTCTGACACAATTATTTTCTAATAGTTCAATAGTTACTTTAATATCAGTTTGTCTATATCTAAATTTAGCTGTTAGATTATTTTTATCATAATCTGTGTTATTAAAGTTTAAATTACTTGCAATTAAGTTGTTTGACTCTAAATAATCCATTCGTGAATTAGGTGCGACATACAAAATGTTGTCTTTAACATTATGACCACAAACATAATAAGCCTGGTCCATTCCACCTAAATTTAAGCCTTTTCTTTGGCCGATTGTGTAATAAAAACAACCAATATGTTTTCCTACTACTTTATTAGTTGTTTTATCTACTATATTTCCAGGTTGAGCTGGAATGTAGTTTTGTAAAAACTGAGTAAAGTTTCTTTCACCAATAAAACAAATACCAGTTGAATCTTTTTTATTAGCTGTAATTAAACCAATTTGTGCAGCTATTTCACGAATTTTGCTTTTAGTGTAGTTAGCTAAAGGCATAATGACATTTTGTAGTTGCTTATGTGTTAGTTGAGCTAAAAAGTAAGTTTGATCTTTGTTTGTATCTTTAGCTCGATATAAGTGTCCATCAATGACATTAGCATAGTGTCCCATTGCAATATAATCAGCACCTAAAGCATTAAAAGCGTAGTTAGCAAAAGCGTTAAATTTAATGTATTTGTTACATAAAATATCCGGATTAGGCGTTCTTCCTTTTTGGTATTCGCTAATAAAGTTTTCAAAAACATTATCTCAGTACTCTTTGACAAAATCAACTCGATGCAGTGGAATATCTAGTTTTTTAGCCACTGCTAAAGCATCTTGATAATCTTGTTCTTGAGGACAAAAACCTTTATCTAACTCTGTATTACCTAATATATCGTTATTGACCATTGAGTCTCAATTACGCATAAATAAACCAACAACATCATAACCTTGTTGTTTTAATAAATATGCAGCAACTGAAGAATCAACTCCACCAGAAATACCAACTACTACTTTTTTTGACATCTATGTTCCTTTATTTACAAGTTTTTCAATATAATTAAAATTTATTTTAATTATATCTTTTTTTAGTTTTTAAATAATATAAAAACTTTGAAAGTCAAATAAAAAATGGTGCAGAGCACCATTTATGTTTTTGGGAATATACTAGTTATTTTTAAGTTGTAAATGACTAGGTAAAGTATCTCAAATTTGTAGAGGTTGATGTGATTGTTTTGGTATGTATTTAGTTGTACCATTTTCTTGTGTTTCTTGCACAAATAATGGAATTAAATCAACATATTTTCTTTGACCATTTTGTTCAAAAGTTAAGACATAGTAGTTGTTTTCGTTTGGTAAGTTAGTATTTGTAACTCTTAAGAAACTAGCTTTTTGAGCACCAAATGAAAATAGTAATTTAGCAAACATTTCATTTAAGGCTGTGGTTGAAGTAGTCGTGTTAGCGATCGCATCAGTAATGATTTGTAAGATAGTTGATTTAGAACTATCACCTAATTCATCTTCTCTACCGATTGCAGCGATAAAGTTTCGATCGTTTCTTAATCTGTTTAATTGTGCTTGTGCTTGTTTAATTTGTTCAGCTGATAATTTTTGGTTATCACCACTTTGACCAGCCCCACCAAACATTGATTCTCTAAGTTGAGTACCTGCTGCAAATGCTTGGTATCTAATTTCGTAAAATCTTTCAAGTGTTCCTTGCACATTAGAGATAGTTCTTTGTTTAGTTTGTAGTTCGGTTTTTAAGTTATTAATTCTAGTTCTTAAAACTCTAGCTTGTGAAGTATTTTTTTGCTCAACGGCTTTTCTTAAATCATCTTCAGTTCTTTTTAGATTATTTGGAATTGTTTGGAAAACATCTTTATCTAAATCTGAATATTGTTTTTGTAAACTAGCGATAGTTGATACATATAATAAATCAGGTCATTTATTAATAAAGGCTTTTGGATCACGAGAAAACTCTAAAGTTAAAGCTTCAACTTGTTCAATTGGCATAACATAGTCAAAATACTGTCTTCCAGCTAAAGTCATTTGTTTTCTCAGTTCAACTCTAGCGTCTCACAGTAGCCCTTTAATTCCTACTCTAGCTTTTTGTTCATCAACTGTTAAATCTAAAGCGTTATCAATCGCAGCTTGTAGAGGAACCGGGTTTGAAATTACACCTTGATTTTTATTTTTGAAAATTAAAGCTTCAAACGCTAAGTTTCTTAAAGTTGTCATAAATGCATCTAAGTTAGAAGTGATTTTATTTGAAGCATCACCAGAAATGAATTCTTCTTTAGTAATTTCTTGTTCAATTGGTGATCAAAAGACTGCAAAGGCTGGTGAAATGTTAGTTAAATCAAATAATGGACTTTGGTTTCATAATAAGTTTAATGGACCAAAACCACTACCAATTCCGTTTTTGCTATCGTAAGTGACACGGTAAGCTAAAATGTCAAATGACTTGTAAATAGCATTAAGCAATTTAGTTGGATCTTGTTTTAAGGTTTCAAAATTAACTTCACTTAAGTTGTAATTTTTTAAGATATTTTCAGTAATAAAGTCATACTGTCTACGAGGAATACCATTAAATGGTAAAGCATTTACATATGAGAAAGTAAATGAATAGTTAGCTTTATCTTCAGTGATAAATTTAGAAACTACTTGGTTATTTTCAGTAGTTAATGAATCTAGAAAGTGTTGGTAAAAAGGTGTATCTAATAATGTATGCTTGATAACTTTTAGAACTTTTTCGTATGTAACAATTTTCTTTGGATTACGTGTATCTAAAAATGATAATTTAGAATATTTAGCCATAATGGCACGAATATTACCAGCTTCTGGATCTTTTTCAGGGTTAAATGCACCTCTGATAATAACATCCATACTGTATTTAGGTTTTTGGTAAAACTCTAAATATTCACGCACTTGGTTAAAGTAAGTAAATTTATTTGGATCGTTGTTAGTGTTGAAAGCTTCAGTTGTTTGAGCTGAGATGTTATTAGATTTTACTAAAAAGTTGTTTGATAAAATGAACTTAAATGCATCATATTTATCAGTTAAAAATGGGTTATTAAGATGAGCTTTTATAAATTGTTCTTTTGAAGAATATTGATTAAAGAAACTATAAAAAGCGTTATTTGAATTAGGTCCAAGTACACTAGGTTGATTGTAGTAATACTTATTCATTAATTTATTAGCTTCAGCTAATTCGTTTCTAGCGTTATCAAAGTGTGGTTGAAAAATGCTTGGAAGAGAAGCAATTGATGGATTTAAGATAATTTGGAAAATACCATTTTGTGTGTCGTAGGTGTATACATCATTAACTGTAATAACTAAATCTTTGTTATCTACGGTAATTGGGTCTTTGATGTTTAAGTTATAAGTATCACGGTTGAAAGTTAGGATATTAGTATCATGTAAAGTTTTTTCAAATTCAACAAGTGAAGGAATGTTTAAGTCTTGGTTGTTTTGTGATAGTGTGATTAAAGGTTTGGTTTTAATAGCATTTTGTTCAATGAAAATTTTGGCATATTTAACTGTTTGGTCATTTTGTTTTAAACATGAAATAGTAGTTAATGTAACTAATGTTAAAGCACTAAATGAACTTAAGATTAGTAATTTTCTTTTATTTAGGTTAAATTTCATAATTAAATAAACATATCTGTATATTTTCAAGATTTAATACCAGCGTAGCCAATAACTCCACCGATAACAAAAATTAAACAACAGAATGCTAATCCTCCGATCATGTATGCTTTTGAGAATGTTCATGTATCAACAATTGCTGTATCTAATGTTACTTTTTCTTTAAGTAACAACAACTCATTAACATGAGCGATATTAATTGATAAAGCAATAATACCAACAAAGGCAAAAATAGCCATTATTAATCAAATAATAATTTTTACTTTGTAATTTTTCATTTTCGCCCCTAACCTTTAATTGCTGAACCTTGTCTACTAATTGCAGCCATAATTCTTTTTCTAAAGAATAAGAAACCACAAAACATAGGCACTAAAACTAAAATACTTGCAGCCATACGCACGTTTTCTAATCTACGAGCTTCAGAATCGTTTACATCTAGTCCAGCATTAAATAATCACACTGAAAGAACTTCGTTTTTTGTTCCATTAATTGTTGAAATAATAGAAGGTCATAAGTAGGCATTTCAAGATGCTAGTGAGGTTAAAATTACAATTGTTAAAGTTGTAGGCATAACCATAGGGAAAGCAATTTTAAATAAGTATTTTGCTCCACCAGCTCCATCGATTAGTGAAACTTCTTTAATTCTTCCTGGAATCATTTCGAACGCATTTTTGTACATAGTAGCGTTAAAGATACTTGCTGTGAATGGGAAAGCAACAGCTAATAAGAATCCAATATATGTAGAAGTTAGCTGCGTTTTAAGCACCACAAAATACTGACCGGATAATAAAGCAACTTCTGGGAGCACAAGTAACGCTAGTGCTAAAAATCATACAAATCCTTTTCCACGTCAGTTTCTAAGTGAAAAGGCATATCCCATTAGGAAAGTTACAAAAATCTTAAATACAACTGAAACAAGCACATTAAGTACAGTTAATAATAAGGCATTTCAATAACCACTTGAAGCTGCACGTTTGAAGGTATTAGCTACAATTTCGCTTCAGTTATTTGTAAAAACAATACCGTGTAAATCTCCATTAGTTCCATTATTTACATAGTAAGTAGATCCAGGACCAAATGAAGGTAGTAATCTAAATGAGTTTTTAATACTTTCAATTTCGTTATCACTCATGAAAGCCATTAAAATCATAAATGCAAATGGGAAGATAATTACTACACCAAAAAAGCATAATAATAGTAATTTTAGTGCACCAGCGGCGACAACAGATGATGGTGAGGTTTCATGGACTTGAGAAGAAACACGTTCTTGATTTTTGTTAATTTTAGATTTAAATATTCATCTTTGTATTTTTAACTTTAATTCAAACATTTCTTTCTCCTAAGTTATTTAAGGTTAATTGTACCATGAAGAATCCACCACGAACGATTGAAGAGAAGGTTACACCAATGATGAATAATGAAACAGATGCAGCTCCAGAAAGAGCAACGTTAGGATTTTCTTTTGTTAATCAATAAACGTACATCATAAGTGACGCACCACCATTGTTAAAAGCATCATCTGGTCTGTTATCAAATAATGCTAGTGGGAACACTTTAAGACCACCAATAATTCCTAAAGTGATCAAGAAGTTGATTGTTCCTTTAATTGAAGGAAGAGTGATTTTGAAAAATTGTTTAACTTCTGAACAACCATCAATTGAGGCTGAACGGTATAAGTTTTTATCTACCCCTAGCATAGCTGTGGTAAAGATTAAGATATTAAAGGCTAATCCGCTTCAAATACCATTTACAATCATAGCCACTAATGCATAGAAAGTATTTGGATCACCACTTCTTAATCAGTTAATATTTGTTCCTAATACTGAGTTAATTAATCCACCAGTACTAAATAGTTGCACAAATGTTAAAGACACAGCAACAACGTTAGTAACATAAGGCATGAAAAACACAGTTTGTCAAAATCCTTTAGCTGATTTACGGTGTAGTTTGGCAATAACTGACGAAATAATTAAAGCAGTCATCATAACAAAAGGTAAAACAAACATACCGTAAATAAATGAGTTTCTAACCCCAAGCGCAAACCGAGGATCGGTAAAAATTGATTGGTAATTTTCGATTGTTAAAGCACCGTTTTGGTCTCTAATTGAGTTAGCAACGTTAAAGACCATAGGTACTACTGTAAAGGTAGTAAGCAGAATAATACCTGGTAGTAATAATAAGAATGGTTTTCAAAATGGAGTTTTATTGTCCAAAATTGAATGAGATAGTGTTGATTTTCTTGAAGCTTGTTTTTTAGCTACAAAACTGTGCAATCAAGGAAATTTAACAGCTAAATATGAGTAAAATGAATTTTTAGATAACTTCATACTCGATTCTTTCCTCTGTTACTTGATCGAAAATATGTAATTTACGAAGTGGTAAGTCAAAATGAATTGTTTCACCTACTTTGTAATCGTAATCATTGTCTAATAGGAAATTAATTCTTCCGGCACCTTCTAAATTAACAACTAATTTACTTTCTTTACCAAAGTTTTCTAACACTTCCACTACACCGTGGAATCTTGCTTCTTCAGCATTTTTTCTAATAATAAAGTCTTCTGAACGCACACCGACATTGATTTCTTTGTGTGAGACACCATCAATTTTAATTCTTCCAACTAATACACCTTTAACAAATAAGTTTTCGTGTTTAATTTCTGAACTTAATAGTGCCATTTCAGGCATACCAATAAAACGAGCTACAAACTGGTTTTTAGGCTTGTTGTATAGTTCAATTGGTGAACCAATTTGTTGTACTTTAGCCATTGACATACATACAACAATGTCTGAAATACTCATTGCTTCCTCTTGGTCGTGGGTAACGAAAACAGTAGTAATTCCAAGAGATTGTTGAATTTGTCTAATTCATTGACGAGTTGAGATACGTAATTTAGCATCTAAGTTTGATAATGGTTCATCCATTAATAAGATTTCAGGTTTTTTAACGATTGCACGTGCAATAGAAACACGTTGTTGCTGTCCACCAGATAAACGAGTTGGTTTTTTCTGTAAAATTGGCACAATTTCAACACGTCTAGCAACTTCCATAACTTCATTATGAATTGCTTGTCTTAGTGAAATATTTAATTTTGAAAGTCTATTTAATTCTTGAGTTTCTTCGTCTGTTAAATTAAGTTGTTTAATGTTTTTAACAGTAGCTAATTGATATTTGTTTGAAAGTTCACTTAAAACTTGTTGGAAATGTTTTTTAGCTACAAATGGTAATCTTTTTGCATCAGCTAAAAGTTCGTTATAATCTTTGTTTTCTTTTAAGGTTTGCTTAAATTCGGCTTTAGCAGCTATGTAATCTTTTTCAGCTTCAGCTAATAAAGTCTTGTATTTTTCACGAATATCATTATTTTTCTTAATATATTCGTATCTTGCTACGTTTTTAATAATTTGTTGTTGAACTTTTACCACTTTAACTCTGTCATTTAGTTTAATGTTAGTAAAATCAACTTCTAACAATCTTGAGTTAGCATTATTTAAGCTTGTAATTCTTTTATCAATTTCTTCTTTATTGTTTTTTAAATCAACAAATTTAAGTAGTGAATTATCAAATTCTAGTAAAGCACGACAATCTTCTAATTTATCAGGACTAATTAAACCATTTTCAATTTGTGATTTATATCTGTTTTTAATCTCTAAAATTTTAGTTTTTGAATCTTGTTTAGCTTGAGATATGAATTTCATTAAGTGTTTTGCTAATAATGAATATTCTGAATTTTCGTGCACTTTAGAAATTTTTAAGTGTGCATGAGCTTTTTCATATTTATCAACTAATTTAGCATACACTTCATTAATTTTGTGATTAAGTTCTTTTGAAATAATTGATCAGTTTTCAAAAGAAGTTTTTAGACTTTCAATTTCTTGTTCTGAAGCACCTAATTTTCTTAAATAAATTAAACGAATATCGTTTTTAGCTTCTTCACGATCCATATAAACTTTTGTTTGTCAGTTTATATCGTTTTTTAGTGGGAATGCAATGTTATCATACACACTCATATGTGGATATAACGCATAGTTTTGGAAAACAAACCCTAACTTTCTTTTTTGTGGTGTAGCATCTGTTACATCTTTTCCTTTAAATAGGACTTTACCAGATGTTACAGTTAATAAACCAGCAATCGCATTAAGTGTTGTTGTTTTACCTGATCCAGATGGTCCAAGTAGTGTAACTAATTTACCATCAGGAATTTTAAATGTTGCATTATCGACAGCTAAAGTTTCACCAAAATCAATATTCAAGTTTTTAAGTTCAATAGCTGGAACTTTATCAACATCGATGTCTTTAAATTCATTTACATACTTAGTAATTTTATTTAAATCATCTTCTGTTACTTTTGCAGCTGATAATTTAATGGCATCAGTAACTTTTTTTAGTAACTTCATATATTCCCTTTCCTTTTGTAATTTATATGAAATATCTAGGGTGCTTATTTTTTACCAAAGGCATAAACTTTTGATTTATCTCAAAAGATTAATCATTTTTGGTTTGGTTTTTTTCTATAAATATCCTTTGCACCTTGTGGGACATTATTTATTCATTTAAAGAAACCTTTACGATTTGTAATTGCTTCGTTAAACGCTTGTGCAATAGATGGATAAACTAATTTAATGTATGAATCATCACCTTCTAAATCTTTTTGAATAAGACCTGGGTCATCACTAAATGAGTATGGATAGGTATATCCAGCTCTTACAATTTCAGTGTTATATGAGTATTGGTAATTATCTCCAAAAAAGATATCAGCTGTAAATCTACCAAAAGCATCTTTAGAATCAGCGAATGCAATTCTAGCTGTTGGATATTTCTTAAATACTGCTTTACCAAATTCAGTTGATAATAAAGCGAATGCATATTCAAATGGAGCAGCTTGGTTTCCGATGAATTTTTCAGGTGTATCAATTCCAGCTAGTCTGATTTTAGGTTGATTAGTACCTGTATCAAAGTGAGTTCTGTACTTTTCAGGTGCATTCATTACTTCAAATTGGAATGTATCACCATCAGAAGTGTTAGTAATTTTAATATCTGCTCATGCTGAACTTAATTTATCTCAATTTATTGTAACCGGCTTAAACACTGAAGTATCGAGGACAAAATGATTTAATTGTCCTTCTAAAACTGGTGAAAATGTGATGTCCTTTTTAAATGTAAATGGTAAGTTTGAACCAAAACCTCTAAGTTCAATATTATACTCATCTCATTTATCTCCATTTTTAACTACTGATTTAATATCGTAATTAAATTGAATTGAATTTGTAACAGTATTTTTTGTTGCAAAGTTTAAATTAGTAACACCAGCTTCTCCGTATTTACCTAAATCTAGTGAAACAGAAACAGGATTTTCACTTGGTGTGAAAACTATATATTCATTATCATTTAATTTAACAGATAATGAATCATTAGCACTCGGATCAGCAACTGTAAAATACATATCACTTGGTGTTAGTTGTTTAGCTTGATCTGCTAATACTTTTGCTTTAGCTTGTAATTTATCAATTGATGGTTGAATCTTTGCAATAAATTCTTTAGTTTTTTCAGTTGATAATGTTGTTGATTGACCATCGTTTGCAAGTGATAACCTTGCGAATGCACCTGAATTGGTTTTTCTAATATTTAATTTGTATCCACTTACTGCGTCTTTTAAATAATTAGGATTTTGTGGATTAAGAGATTCTGTTGTTGATGTATTTTTATCAGTATTTGTGTCAGTACATGAAGCAAATACAATAGGAGTTAAAATCGAAGAACTAAAAAGCATTGTGCTAGTTAATAGTTTTTTATTAAATTTCATGTGCGACTTTTTCCTCTATATATAAAATATAATTTGTGTTTTAAAACACAAATTATACAAAACCAAATAAATTTTATTTGTTTTTATTATCCTCTGTTTTTACCAACTTGAATTTTGTCAATAAAGTCACGGTATGTATATTGTGAACCTGAGTTTGCTGCGTTTTGTAATGATGTAAATGAAGAATTGATTTGATCTCTGAATGGGTTCGCTTGAGTTGTTCCTGGTTCATTGTAAGCTACTCAGTTAGGATCTGTTGCTACTTTTTTGTATAGTTCTAACGCAGTTTTTAATGATTGGTTGTTTTCTCTAAATGGACTAGGTGCAGTTTCGAATCCAGTAACAGGAGTTACATATGACATCGCTTCTTGTAAGAAAATAACAGGTTTTTTGTTGTTTAATTCTGAATATGTCTTATCAGCTGTCATGAATCATTTAACAAACATTCTTGTAGCTTTATCGTCTTTTTCGTTAGCGTGGATACCGATTACTGAAGGACCTTGTGAGAAAATAACATCTTTAGGGTCTGATTCTTCTCATTTTGATGGAGAAGGTAAAATGAATAATTCACTTTCTTGTAAAGTACCTGTGCTATCACGTTTAACTAATTGATATCCGAATGGTTCTAATGCTGCATTTAGAATTTCTTCATTAGATTTTCCTTGTGTTTTAGTTGCTTTAATTAACACAAAATTTTGACCTGAATCACTAGTAATAGCTCCAATATAGTTAGCTGATGCTTTAAGTTCAGTATATGAAGATTTGTTAACATCTAATGTTGAATAAGGAACCTTAATAATATACTCATTTTTATTTTCTGGTTGTCATGCGGCTGCAATTTTCTTATCACTTTCTTCATCAAGTGCTTTATATTCAAATCTATTTAAATCATTTGTGTATGATGACTTGAATATAGGGTTGCTAAAATTATCAACATAAGCAAGAACATTTTCAGGTTTTTGACCACTTAGTTTTTTAGGAATTACACCTCATGTGAATCATGATCTGTTTAAATCAAAATTCATATATGGTTTGTTTGGAACTTCAAATGATGAAATAGATTCACTTCTTGTAAAGTTGTGTGAGTAACCAGCGGTTGAACCGATTGAATATGCAAATTTATGTTGGATTTGATCACCAGAACTAAACGCACCTGGAGGTTGTAATTTAAGGACTCTTTGGGTTACTGACTTACTGATAGCATCATAAATAATTCTTCCTTTTGCATATGCTTCAGAGTTTTCGTTATGAATTGGACGGTAACTTACTTGAATTTTGTTTCCTTCTAAAACATTAACTGATTGAATCATTTTTTGATAATCAGCACCAAGTGACGCGAATAACGCTGATTCGAATAGAGCAACTGGGCTATCAACACCAAATGCTTGAACAGCTTTAGCTGAATCAACTGAATTAACGAACATTTTTTGGATTAATTCAGAAAACGCTAATAAACCTTTTCAAGTTTTAAATACATTTTTACTGAATTCAAAACCTTTAACAACTTCACCAATATTTGGAACTGGGTTTCCTCATTCTTTTTGAACTCCGGTAGCATCACCAGCACCAGCTGCTTTAACTTTTGAAACAAAATCTGTTGTTTCTGTATCAGCTGCAAATTTAACACCGTTATCTTCCAGTGTTTTTAGAACATAAGCTAAAACAGATCCATTAACTGCTAAAACGTTTGTAGACTTAAATGCAGGTAAAATGTTTGTTGTAGGTGCATCAAAATATTGAGTTGTGTAGTTTTCTGCAACGAATGCGTTAGAGAAATGTGAAATATCATAGTTAGCTTGTTTGTCTTCATCATTAAATGATAATAACATATTGTATTCAGCTAAACTTGCAGCTAATGCAGCATAGTTAAATGTTAAGTTAATAAATGAGTTAGCATCTGTATTTTCTAAACTTCTAACTACAGCTTGTGCACCTCCATTGTAACCTGAACCAATGTTTTTAATTTCAAATGGTTTAGCAGCTTCTACACCTGGAATATCGCTTGATTTTTCTTTAACTAATTTGTTGTAAACTTCAATTAATTTTTGTAATGATTTATATTGATTGTTTGTTTCACTAAATGTGACACCAAGAACAAGAGTAGATTTTTCCATTTGATCAAATGGTTTTTTAGCTGAAGTTGGGTTTGTACGATCTGCAGCATTTGCAACACGTTCAGCTTCTGTAATGCTGTTAATGTAACCATCTAATGTAGTTGATGAAACTCTACCTTCTAAGTCATCAGCTCCAGAAGTAATAGTACCCCTTGAACTACTACTATTAGTTGCTTCATCTTTACATGAAATAGCAACTAAAGGAACAGCTGATGTTAGTAAAGCTGCACTTCCTAAAATATATTTCTTAATTTTGAAATTCATAGTGTGATTCTCCATTTATGCTAATTTTCATAGCATAACAATCATTATTTTGGCTAAAAACAATGATTTTAATTATAAAAAGTATGTAAAAAAGTAATAAATTGAATGTAAATTGATAAAAGAAACCTTGAAAGTTTTGATTTCTAAATTAATTATAATACATTATGAGGATTCACACACGATTTTAATCCCTAAATTAGTGTTTTTTAGTACATTTTTAAGACTTAAACAATTTTTTAGCCACCTTAAATAAAAAAGCATTAAAAACTAAAAATAAAGGCAAGATTAAGGTTATTTAATGGTCAATTTGTGTTATAATAATTTAATGCTTATAGGTAAAAAAGTAAGATTGTTAACACTATTTAGTGCAAACATAGTACTTCCAACTGTGTTTATTTCTTGTTCTACAACCCAAAATCTAAATAGTCAGATTGAAGCTTATAAAAAAACAGTTCATGATTTGGAATTGTTAAGTAAAAAAAATCCTAATTTAGTTTATTTATATAACGCAGCAAAACATTACCAGCAGGTTGTGTTAGATAATAAAAAAGAATTAGATGATTATTTAAAAAGAGCAAGTGAATCTGACTTAAGAACTTTTGGAGCTTTTATTGAAGCTCGTATCAAAGCAATCAATCTTACTAAAGAATATATTTTAAAAGATCCTACATATGCTACTAGTGTTGTAGCAGCTGCACGTGATTACTTATTTATCTATGGTTATACAGGTGAAAATTCATCAAGTACAGCAGATGCTCGTGGTTTTATTCAGTTAAAAGATTTTATTGAGCAAAATTTAAAAACTAAAAATGAAACTAATGCTCTAACTAATGAATTTTTAGAAAAAAATAGTAAATCTCCCAACAAAGTACAATTAGTAAAAGAATTAGATAAATTAGTTAATAAATTTTACGATTTTAATGAATTATTCAGCATAAATGTATATAAAGCTTTTTTAATTTCTGGTTTTTATAATTCATATTATTCAGAAATTAACTATGGTAAACAAGTTGAAAATTTAAAAAACGTAATAAGTCAATATCAAAAAATATTAGATTCAATACAACAAGATGATAATTTAAATGAAGAAACGAAGATGTTATATCAAACTTATTTTGAAAATGACATTTATCCTCAGAAACAAATTATGCAATCAATCATTGATAGAATTGGATTTAAAAGTTAAAACAGTGAAGTTCTTAGCTCCACTGTTTTAATTTATCTTTTATAAAGTAAGTTGTGTTGATTGCAAAACTATTCTTGATCATCTGGTGTTAATGTTAGCAATAATTGTGCTATATAACCATAATTTGGGATTATTTGCCGTTCAAAATAGTTGTATTTTTCTTGTGATGGATTTAACATCACTAAATCAAGATTTTTATGGATGAATGATAAATCAATTTTTCCTTTATAGTTTGGAAAATATCTTATATATGGATCGAAAATAACTCTGTTATTTTCGTTTTTTAATACGATAAGCTTGAAAATATGGTTATTTTCGGTTAAAAAGTAGTAATAATCTAAATTATTATTCTGTTCACTAAAGCGAGCATGATCAACTATTTTATTAGATAAATAGCTTGTAATTATAGGAATAGGTATATGTTCATGCGAAATTAAAATTCAGTCTAAATATTGTGGAGAATGTCTAATTTGATCAATAGTTGGAAAACTAAACCAATTATAAAACCCTGGACTAAATAAGTGGAAATTATTGAGGAAAAAATATCAGTTAGTACTAAGTAGTCTCTCAAGACGAACAACATTGGATGGATCTATATTAATAGCTTTGTCATTTTTAACTATAAATTCATATTCTTTAAGAATTTGTTTATTTTTACTTGAATTAGTTTGGTTTGCTAAAAACCGATCTAAATCATCTTTATTTGGATAAACATTAGTTAATAATTCATTCAATATTGTTGCATTTTGATTGCTAAATAATTGTTTTTGAGAACTATCTTTAGTTTGATTATCACTAACTTCAGTTTTTTGTTCTTGTGTACAAGAACTAAAAATTAAGGAGGAAAAAGTTAGTAAATTAAGTCCGAGTTTTAATTTTAATTTCATATTTATAAGTTTAAATTATTCTTTGATATCTACAACTGTATAACGTAGATTATCAGCCCCATAGCGTTCAGCAAATATAACACTATTTGCATTATTTGATCTTAAACCAGCAAATGATACATTATCAATAACATATTTTACGATGCTAAAGTCTCTTAACTTATTGTTTGATTGAATTAATTTAGGATACGAAAATAAGTATCCAATGACGTTAACTTCATTTGGGCTATCTGGTTTTCGATCGGTATCCCGTTTAGCATCTGTTATCACAACTTTAATAATAAAACCAGCTTCAGTTAAAAGAAATATATTTGTAGTATTTTCATCTTTTGAATCTTCATATACGTGAACTGCAAAATCGATAAATTTATTTGATTTAGGTTGATAAAATGCACCTAAAGTTAAGCTGTTTTCAGTACTTTTGATTTCCGTTTCAGCTCGACTACGATCAAATAGCTCAACATGAGGATAACTGACAAATTCAAATTTGTCTAAATTAAATAAAAATCATAATCAATTTTTACCAAATAAATCAGAAACTACATTTCGAGCAGTTTGAAGTGGGTATGGAGGTGAACCAAAAAAGTTTCTCACATCTGAACCAAATGAACTTTGTAAGTTATTTCCGAAGTATAATCAACTTTTTAATTCTTTTATGTATGAAGAATCAATAGCTTTTTGTTGTTTTATATATTCATTTCTAGATTGTTCAGTTTTAAAAGCTAAGCTCAAAATTTTATTAATATGTTTAGTGTTTAAAAAGTTATTTCATTTATTTTCTATTTGTTCTTGCTCTGTAAGTTGATAAAACTCTGATAAATCATTTTTTGAGTCATTTTTAACACTATTAATGCTTGGAGATAATGAAAATAATAATGTAGGAGCAGCAATTAATCCTAAAGCTAAAAGTTTTTTAAGAAATTTAATCAATTCATACCCCTTCTAAATCAGTGTTATTTTCTACATTTGTATTTTCAGTGTTTTGGTCATTTGGATTAGGTAAAACTAACATAACATAAGCTGGTAAACCATGTCTTTGGTTTACCACTAAATCTTTTTCTAATGCATCATAACCTTCTTGGTATTTATGTATAAAACCATTATGGTAAATATAAGAAACAAGACTAAGTGAAACAGTTTTAGCTTTACTTGCTCCAAAATATCAAATTTCAGGCGAAATAAATAACTGAGGATTTTGACTACTTGCTTCTCTAATTACTAGTTTTAGTACTACTTTATTAAGTTGTAGGTATAAAACAGTTGTATCTCTAAGTTCAGCTGATTCTTCACCAATTCTGATATTTTGAATATTGTTATTATTAAATTTAACAGTTTGATAAGCACGACTAGAAGCAATTAATTTCTTATAATTTTCACTATGAACACCATCTTTAGCATCAGGAATTGCAATAAATTCTTCAAATAGACCAACATATTTATTGTAATTATTTAAAAAGTAATACCAGTTTTTGCTATATAACTCAAAAAGTTTATTTTTAACATCAACTAAAATTTGATTTTCTTTTTTAGCTGCTCCAAATTTATTAGATAAATCTTGAATTTCAGCTTCTAATTTTTCAATATAAACTGGGTCAGTTTGTTGATTTACAAATTGAGTACGTTCTACATTTGTTTTATATGTTCGACTTAAAATATTATTAATAATACTTTTAGTTGTTGCTTTATCTGGATCAATATCTTGAAAATCAATACTATGATCTTTATCTATGTACTGATATAAATTTGCTTCTTGGTTTAGTTGAGCACAGCTTATAGCAAAACTTAAAGGTGTAAAAAGCGACATAGATGCTAGTAATTTCAGTCTTTTAGTCATTTTCTACACTCCGTAATGTAAATTTAATAATTGGTAGCTCACTTAGTTCTTTTAAAGCGTTAAATTGATATAAAACATAAGAGTTTTGATCGTAAGGTTTAAAATATTGATTTAATTGGTTATTTTGTTTAATGACCTCTTCACCTTTAGGTTCAAACGCATCTTTATCTTCTTTTAGAAGTTGTTCAATATTTTTTTGTCTTTGTTCCCAAATTTTAGTTTCTAAAGCATTTAGTTTATCTTTTAACCAAGTAATTTCAGTATTTTCGTCTGTATCAAACATAAAAAAGTCTGGAACTAGAAAAATTTGTTTTTTGTTGTCAAATTCATAACTATAAAGTTTCATAAAACCAGTTGGAAAAATTAAATAATGCGCTTGTAAGTTGGTAATTGGATCATTTTGATACCATTTAGGTTCAACTAAAACACTATAAATTTCAGTTAATTTATTTGTATCTAGTTTTAGAAATAATGAACCAATTTTCGTTTTAACTTTATTAAAAACATCTTCTTCAAAATCATCGTTATACTCTTCACCGTAAGGGTTAAAAACAAATACAAAACGATTTAAATAGTTAAGTAATCACAATCAATTTTGTTTTAAAGTAGTATTAACTATATTAACACCATTACTTGTTAAAGTTCTTAAAGAGCTGTTATTAGATCTAATATTTGTATAAAACAAGGGAGCTCATGTTAAAGCTGATTTTAATTCATCAAATTTAGTATAAGTGTCATCTAATTGCTGTTTTAGTAGTGAATTTAATAAAAACTGATCATTATTAGTGTAGTTTTGAATGATTGGATCTAATTTTTCTAACATCACATTTTTTGTTTTTTCTGCTGGTTTTTTTGTAGTTTTTGTTTCAGTTGATTTATTTTGACATGAAACTAATGAAACCAAGGCAATTGAGCTAGCAAAAACTAAACTAATTTTGGTTAATCACTTTTTCATAAAAAATACTTTCTAAATGATCGTATTTAGTTCCTGAATACAAGATTTTACCTTTATCAATTAAAGTTAATGAATCTGTGTATTTATCAATTTCTGATAAAACATGCGAGCTAATAAAAATACTTTTACCTTCATTTTTTAGCTCATTTAGTAAATTGAATAATTCATATCTAGCTCGAGGATCTAAATTTGCAGCTGGTTCATCTAAAATAATAATTTCTGGGTCATGAAGTAATGATTGAATTAATAAAACTTTTTTCTTTTGCCCAGAAGAAAAGTTAGCTGGTTTTTTATTTTTTAAATCTAAAATACCGAATTTTTCAAGGTATTGATTAATTTTTATTTCAGCAACATTTTTTGGTATCTCATTAAGTAAAGCAAATGATTTTAGATAACTAAAAGTAGTCAATTCTTTTGGAAAATTTACATATTCAGGTACATAACCTAAATGTTTTTTAGAATTCGGATTAGTATTTTCAATTCCATTAATTAACACTTTTCCACTAAAACTGTTATATGAACCAATAATACATTTTATAGTTGTAGTTTTACCAGCGCCATTTTCACCAATAAAAGCGTGAAATTCACCTTTTTTAATTTCGAAATTTAAATCAAACACACCAGTTTTTGAAGAATTATAAACTTTGTTTAAGTTACTAATTTGTAAGATATTTTCCATTATTTATAATCCTTTCTTCTATATAAAAATGTGGTTGTTGATGCTAGTGTGCTAGCTAATATTAATCAAATAATTCAATAAACATTTTTATTGACAATTTGGTTAGCTCTAACTAAAGCGTAGATATTATCAGTGGTTTGGAATAAATAGTTATCTGATGCTTGTAATTCGTATCTAATAGCTACTTTGTTATCAATAACTTGTTGTTTAGCAGCAAATGAACTAAAACCACCAATGTTGTAATTAAAGTTATCTAAAAAGATTGTTAACTGACTTGGTGAACGATCTTTTTTTGTTTCATTAAATAAAATTGCACCTAATAATCTTGAATCTTGGTATCTAAAGTAAACATAATACATTAAAGCAACTGTTAAATATAATTTCTTTTCTGTTTCACTTTTTATAATTTTATTTTTGATCGCATTAGGATCTAAAACCGTTACTTTTAAGTCGCTAATATTTGCTAAAACACTGGTTTTATCAGCATTTAAGTCTTTTGATAATTCAGATAAAAAGTTTTGTTTTAGTTCAGCTAAACCTAAACGCTTGTTAGTGATGTATTGAGCGATAAATTTATTAATAAATTGATCAGAAACACGCATAAATTCAGCACTTTCTAATAATTCTTTAGTAAATTTTCAACTTAATTCACCAACAATATTATTTGGTGAAGCGTACACAAATTCATCTTCTGGGAAATTAACATCAAACTTATCAGCTCCTTCACGAGCGTAAATTAATTTTGTATTGATTAAATCTGGATACTCACTATTAATTTTTAATAGTCCTGGAACAATAGTTTGATTGTTGAATTTAACAAAATTAGACAATAAATTTTGAGCATTTTTATCTAATTGATAGTCATATAATTTTGAATCCAAACCATTGTAATATATATAATTGTTCAAATTTGTATCTGTTTTATTTGTTAAACTTGCTAAAACATCCTTGTTTTCAAGGTTAAATACATCTAAAAATTGATAAGGCGTACTAAGTCAAGAATACACTTGTATGCTTTGAGCTGAATTTTTAGATAAATCATAAGCTTTATCTAAAAATTGTTTTTGCTTAACGCTAAATTCCTTATTTTCATATCCGTTTGGTACAATAAAGTACTGATCTTTATTGTTTTTAAAATAAAACTCATTTGTATTTGAAGCTGTTTTGCTTTTGTTAAACTGATACGGTAGATTTAGATAACTAGCAAATTTACTTGCAGTATTTGTTGTATTTGAATTGATTACAGATCCACCAATCATAAGTGGAGCAGCTAAAACTAGTGGTAATGTAATAGCAAGTTTTTGGTTAAATTTTAAAGCAAATAAAGCAGTAATGTTGCCAAAAATTACATAAGTTAAAAGCATAACTCCTAAACTTATCAAACTTAAAACTATTAAACTATTGACTTGTAAAATGGCAAAACTAATTGCATTAGTGATAGTTAAAACTAAACTTCATAACACACCAATTGCAAAAAAAGCAATTTGTTTGGAAAGTAAAATTTTAGTTCTTGAAATTGGTTTTGAAAAAACCAAAATATCGATTCCTTCTTCTTCAAGTTCACGATAAATGTTAATTGATTTTAAGCCACTAAAAACTATAGTTGTACTAATTTGTAAAAAAGCAAATGCATAAATATAAATTAAGCTATCGTTATTAGTCCTAACAAAACTAATGACAGTTGCAGCTATAATACAAATTAATAAAACAAACAGTGGCATAATGTAAGTATTTTTCTTTTTTATTAATAAAGATAATAAAAACTTATTGTAGTTAAGTATTTGTCGCATATTTCCTTTCTAATATATTCCATTACTGTAATATATTATATAGTAAAAATATACATATGCTAATAATTGCATATGTTTTTTAAAATAAAAATTGTGCAAGTACAAACTTACACATTATTATTGTTTGAAAAGTAGTTATTTAACTGTAGTTAATTCAAAGTTTACAACTACTGTTTTAGACATTTTAGCTAAAGTGTCTAACTCTTTTTTAAATTCATCAATTTTAGCAAAATCATCATAACTTTGTTTACTTGATCATCTTTCAACCAAAACAATTTTATCATCATCTGCTATTCCGTATTCGAAAGATAAATTTAACTCAAGCATACGGACTTTTTTAGTAAGAACAAACAAGTAATCTAAAAAAGGTTTCATTTTTTCAGGATTAATTGTATATGTAGTTGATTTTGCAAATATCATATTTCTCCGATTTGCTATTTCTTAATACGTTGAAATAACATAAATTGGTTCGCCTGTTTAATATTATCAAATTTTCCAAAGTTGCTTATTAAATTAAATGAAAAAGCCTCGATATTTAACGCTTGTAATACTTCTTGCATCTTTTGTTCTAAAACTACAGATAAATAAGTAGCAACAGCATAAATTCCGTTTAATAATCTGGCGATAATTAATTCTAAACGTTCTAAATCTTCTTTTAAAGTTCAAGGTTGAGTTTCATCAATGTATTTATTTAGTTCACTAGAAAGATTAATAGCAATTTTTAAAGCTTTATCAACTTCAAAACGATCAAAGTGAGATTTGTAAGCTTCAACTGATTGAATAATTTTTTGGTCAATTTCTTGATCTAAAGCATAGTCGCTAACTTTATAAGCGGTTGTCTCAAATGTGTTAGATTTCATTTTTAAGGTTCGAGAAACTAAATTACCAAAGTTATTAATTAAATCAGCATTAACTAAATCAATTAAGCGATCTTCGTCATAAACTCCATCTTCACCTAAAATAATTTGGCTAGATAAGTAGTATTTAACCATTTCTGGGTGGTATTTTTCTAAAAGTAACACTGGATCTACCACATTTCCTTTAGATTTAGACATCTTACCAGTAGGGGTAACAATTCATCCGTGAGATTGAATTCGAGTTGGTAATCTTAAGTCTAAAGCCTTTAAGAAAATTGGTCAATAAATCATATGGAATCGAGCAATTTCTTTACCAATTAAATGCACAACTTCAGCATTTTCGTCATTTCAAAAAGCATTAAAATCATCTGCTAAAACAGCTTTATTAGGGTCATATCCTAGAGCACTAATGTAGTTGCATAATGCATCTAATCACACATAAACTGTGTGATTTGGATCTTCTAGTGTTTTAATTCCTCAATTAATATTAGTTCTTGTAACTGATAAATCTTCTAATCCTTTAAGCAAGAAATTATTCATCATTTCATTAATTAATTTTTGCGGAGCTAAAAAACTAGGATGTTGATTAATGTAATCGATTAGCCACTCTGCAAACTGATTCATTTTAAAAAAGTAACTTTCTTCTGAAACTAAAATAAGTTCATGATTACTTTGTGGATGATAGTATTTACCATCTTTAAAAACAGCTTGTGTTTCAGTTAAAAATTCTTCATCACTAACTGAATATAAACCTTCATATTTTCCTTTATAAATGTAACCATCTTGTAAAAACTTACTAAAAATGTGTTGAATAGCAGTTTTATGAGACTGATTTGTAGTTCTTTGATAATAATCAAATTTAATATCATATAACTTTCATAAATCTAGGTATTTTTGCACTAACTGATCTACAAAAACCTGTGGATCTAAATTAGCTTCTTTTGCTTTTTGTTCAATTTTTTGACCATGCTCATCACTACCTGTTAACATCTTTACTTCATAACCATCAAGCTTTTTGTAATTAGCAATTACTCTAGCTAAAGTTGTGGTGTAAACATGTCCAATATGTAAATTTCCACTAGCGTAATAAATCGGAGTAGCAATATAAAACTTCTTATTCTTCATTTTTGTCTCCAGTTTCTAATTTAATTGGTTTATAAAGTTCTTTGATTGCAGGTAGATATTCGTGATTTACTTTATCATCATTGTCATGCAAGTATAAATTAGGTAAAAAATGTACACCTCAACCAGTTTGGTATCTAGCTTCAATTAAAGCAAATTTAGGTTTATCGTCCACTCTTGGTAAGATAAATTGCACACGTTTTGGCTCAAATTTATATTTTTTAAGCAGCGTAAAACAATCAACTAATCTTTCAACTGGTAAAACCATTGATAGTAGTCCTTTTTGTTCAATGATTTTTGAGCTACCTTCAATTAATTGCTCTAAATTTAAGTGAATTTCGTGTGTGGCAATTAGTTTTTCTTGACTTACTTTTTTACTTACTAACATTTTGTCATAAGGGTAAAAAGGTGGATTACAGAAAATGATATGGTATTTTTTCTTGTTCGATTTTACAAATGATTTTCAATAATTATTAAAATCATCACAATAAATATCAATTTGTTTTTCAAAATTATTTAATTCAACATTATACTTGGCTAATTCAGCTGCATCTTTTTGAATTTCAATCGCATCTATTTTTAATTTATTGTACCTGCTAGCTACAAAAATTGATAAAGCACCGTTATTGCAACCGATTTCTAAAGCACGAGTGGTTCTTTGGATTAAATAAACAAAATTACCAAGTAATATTGTATCAACTGAGTAATTGAACATATTTTTATCTTGGTAAATGTATATATTTGAATCAAAACCTAAAGAGTTTTTAACTAGCTTACGACCAGGAAAAAGTTTGGTTACTAATTCTTTTTCTAGCATTATTTCCTATTAAATGGTTTTTTATTTGTTCTAAATGATTGATTTTTAGCTTTTTCTAATTGTGCTTGGTATTCACCATATAAGTCTTTAAGCACACAATCTACCTTACCTTGAACTAAATCAACATCAACAACTACAACATCAACAAAATCACCAAGTGTAAAGGTTCTATGATTTGAAACAAGTTTAGTTAAATTGTCATTAGCTTCATATTCACCATCAATTAAAGTTGCTTTTCTAACTAAACCACTTGCCTTAAAGTCAAATTCAACAAAGAAACCAAATCCCATAATGCTTAAAATTTGGGCTCTAAAAGTTTGACCAATTTGATTTTTTAAGTATTCAGCAAATTTTAAGTCATTAACATTACGCTCAATTTGAACTGCTTTTTGCTCACTTTTAGTGTTTAAATCACCAAATACTGATAATTCAGCTGTAAAATCTGCAAGTTTATCTAAATCTTTGTTGATAATAAAGTTTCTAATTGTTCTATGAATTACTAAATCTGGATAACGTCTAATTGGACTTGTAAAATGACAGTAGTAATCACTAGCTAAACCAAAGTGTTTGATGTTATCTGGTGAGTAAATCGCTTTTTGCATTGTTCTTAAAAACATTAATTTAACATAATCATCATCACGTTCAGCTTTAGCTCTTTCAACTAATTCAGCGAAATTTTTAGGTGAAATGTTATTAGCAGTTAAACTACCCATAGAAATGCCAACTACACTTAATGCGTTTTTTAGTGATTCTAATTTATCTTCATCAGGTAATTCGTGAACACGATATAAAACAGGTAATTTATTATCATATAAGAATTTAGCTACTGTTTCATTAGCACGAACCATAAAGTCCTCAATTAAAACTTCACTAAATCCTCTTTGTTTGATAATAATTTCTTTAACACTACCAAATTCATCAAGTTTAATTTTTGGTTCATTAATATCAAAATCAATATATCCTTGTTTGATTTTGAGATCATGTAAAATTAAACTTAACTCCTTAGCTTCTTGCAGCATGTGTTTCATTTTTTCTAGTTGGTTAGGCTCTGAATCTTCTTTAATTAAACCAGTTTTGTAAAATAAATCAACCTCACGGTAAGTTAAACGGTATTTTGATTCAATGATTGCTTGAAACACATCAACATTGACAGTATTACCGTTTGGATCAATTTCCATTTCACAAGCCATAACAAAACGGTCTTCATTAGGGTTTAATGAACAAATACCATTAGATAGTTCTACAGGAAGCATCGGAATAACACGGTCAACTAAATAAATACTTGTTCCACGTTTTAACGCTTCTTTGTTTATTTCAGTGTTTTCACGTACATAATAAGAAACATCGGCAATATAAACACCTAAAAAATAATTTCCATTAGGTAGTTTTTTAACAGTAATAGCATCATCGAAGTCTTTAGTATCATCCCCATCGATAGTTACTATCATTTCATTTCTTAAGTCTCTACGACCAGTTCAATCCTCATTTTCAATGGTCAGAGGAATATTTTTTACTTCTTCATCTAAACTTGAAGGGAAATTGCTAGGAGCTTTAATTTCTTCTAAATAACATTTAACAAAAACCATTGGATCAGCTTCGTTAGTGATGATTTTTTCAACTTCAATTAAAACTACTCTGTCTTCAATTTTGACAATATTACATAAAACTAAATCGTTTAATTTAGGTAAAGCTTTTTGAGATACAATACGATATTGCATCGCTTTATATCTAGCATCTGTTGGTACAAAGTATGTTGATGTGTTTTTTTGTTTGATAAAACCAATAATTTGATTATTACCACGTTCTAAAACTTTTGTAATAACACCATTTTTTAATTCAGTTCCATCTTCTTTTTTGTCTGTATATACGTTTACTTCAACCTTATCACCGTGCATAGCACCATTAAAATTAAAGTTTTTAACAAAAACACATTCATTTGGATCACGGTCTTTTGACCTTTCTTCATTTATTTCTAAATCGAAATCAACAAATCCAAATGTTAAACGGTTTGAAACACTTAAAACACCAACTCTTGTTTGTTCTAAAATCGGTGCATAGTATTCATCATTATTATTTTTGAAAATTTTGTACTCTTTTTGTAAATTAGAAAGCACATTTGTTAATTCTTTGTTATTTTGAATTGAAATATCAAAGTGTTTAGCAATATTGATAAAAGACTTTGGATTTCCTTTTTGAATATATGTGTATATATCTTCAGTGTTAATTTTGTTGTTTCTCATAAATTTATTTGACTAAAATTCTAAGTAAAAGTGATCCAATAATTAACATAAAACCAAATGTATACATTGAATATTTTAGAATCTTTTTAAAACCCCTTTCTTTGGATTGTTTGAATAGTTCTAAGTCGCTTGAACCAACTAAAGCACCAGAAAAACCATTAGAATCTGGTGACATTAGGAATGAAACAATAATGGTTAAAAAACCAGCGATAATTAGAAAAACTGTAATTGCTCAAGCCATAGTGCTCCTTATTTAATTTATTAATTAAATAATACCACAATTTATTTTTTAATTTAGCCAATCAGTTTTGATTTTTAAAATTAGCTTGTGTATAATTAGAACATGAAAAAACAAGTAAATAAAGTTGGGATTGTAGTTGAATATAACCCTTTTCATAATGGGCATAAATATCAATTAGATTGGGTCTTCAAAAACATCCAAAACGCTGAAATTACTATAGCAATGAGTAAAAAATACACCCAAAGAGGTGAGATAGCTTGCGCGAGTTTTTATCAGAGAAAAAGAATTGCAAAAAAATTCGGAGTAAAAAAAGTTATTCCATTAAATATTGAAATTTCAGCTCAAGCTGCACACATTTTTGCTCGTGAATCCGTGTTAAAATTAGCGGCTAAAGGTATTAAATATCTAGTTTTTGGTAGTGAAACTGGCGATGCTAGTGTATTTGTAACAATTGCAACTACAATTAAAAATAACCTTGGAAAATATAATTTACTTGTTAAAAAATATCTTAAAGAAGGTGGTAATAGTTTTCCAAAAGCCACTAGTTTAGCACTAAAAGATTTAGTAGGTTATGAAATTACTATGCCAAATGATATTTTAGGTTTAGAGTATGTTAAAACTATTGTTGATTTTAATTTAGATATTATTCCTATCGCGATTAAACGTACAGTTGGTTTTCATGATGAAAATATAAATGGTGGATTTGCGAGTGCAACTAAAATTCGAAAAATGCTAGCTGAAGGTTTAGATGTTTCAAAATATACACCAATGAAACTAACTAAAATACCTAAAAAAAGAGATATTAGTTTAACTTATGATAAGTTTTCTAAAATTGTAAAAACACTACCAGCAAGTGAAATTAGTCAATTTAAAATGATTAGCGAAGGTATGGAAAACTTATTTAAAAAACAAGTATATTTAGCTAAAAATTATGATGAATTTATTGCTAATTGCACTAGCAAAAGATACACAAGTAGTCGTATCAAAAGAGCATATTTATTTACTTTATTAAAGATAAGAAAGTAATAAGTTCATAGTGTTTTGCATATAAAAATCAGCACTTAAGTAAGTGCTGATTTAATTTTTTATAAACCTAATGCTGTTAAAAAATTATTTACTGTATCTTTTACTTCATTGAATTTTAAAATTGTTCCATGACCAACTCTAACTGTTACAGCACCATCTTCTGGCATATCTGAATCATTTAATTGTGCAGCAGATGTAAATAAATCATACATTTGATTTCCTGCAATTGCTCTTGCTTCTTTAGTTGTATCAACTGCTTGTTCAGTTTCTGATCTTTTATTATTTCATAGATTTCTAAGTAATATCAATCATTGTTTAAAAGTGTGATCTGTTGAACCTTTAGCATAAGTTACTAATTCTGATAAAACTGGGTAAGTTGAATTGGTAGTTGTTCCTGCATTTCCTGAAGTTGAAGCACCTGCGTTCCCCTCTGAAGCTCCAGCTTCACCTGTTTCGACATTAACATTTACATTAGTGTTTGTATTTGTTTCTGTACCTGAACCTGTATTTGTACTAGTATTAGTATTTGTGTTTACATCGACAGATGCACTTCCTGAATTATTGTTTGTTTGTGTATTATCTGAAGATGTTTCTGCTTTTACTTGATTTTCAGAAGCTGATTTAACTTCTCCACATGAAACTAAAGCAACAGGTGCAATAAAACCAGCAGATAAAGTAATTAAATAACTTAATTTTTTCAATTTCATATTAAATCTCCGTTAAGATTATCATTTTGGTAAATTTTTCTTACTTGTGGTATGACATTCACGGCATCTGGCTTCGTAGGTATCATCTCCTAATAGATGTCTTTCGGTTGAATTTACTTTACGATAAGACATATTTGCTTGTCCACGACATTTCATGCAGACAGCTTTTAGTTTTGTAACTTTATCAGCAATTGCTAATAAGTTAGCTACTACTTCAAATGGCTTACCTGTGTAATCCATATCTAAACCAGAAACTATTACTTTAATGTTTTTGCTTAATAAATGTTCAATTTGTGTCACAACTGATTCTTCCATAAATGAAATTTCATCAAAAGCTACAGCTTTTGTATCTTTATCAATGTAGTCTCAAATTTCGTTTCCATTATCAATAGCGTGTGCTTCTAAATTAGACCCTGTACGAGAAACAATTTTATCGTTAGCAAAACGTACATCAAAACTTGGTTTAAAAACAACAACATTTACTTTAGCAATTCTTCATGTTGTTATTCTTTTAATTAGCTCTGCACTTTTACCTGAAAACATAGGTCCAGTAATAACTTCTAGTGTGCCTTTTGGTTTATTTCAAAACATTAATACCCCCAAGTGATTTTTATTTTGATTATTATAATAATTTTATGGTTTTTTTCATAAAAAGATTTAAAAACTTGTCTATTGAATTGCTTTAGATTTTGTAATTTCAGCTCAAAAAATTACTAATTATAATAGCAGATTTTAGCAAAAATTTATTATAATTTCAATAACTTATTACCATTGAAACAAAAGCATACTAAAATAATAAATTTAAGGAGGAAATGATGTTAGAAGTGCAAAATTTAAGCAAAGTTTTTAGTGATAAAAAACTTTTTGAAAATGTTAATTTGAAATTTACTGAAGGTAATACTTATGGAATTATTGGGGCTAATGGAGCTGGTAAATCTACATTTTTAAAAATTCTAGCTGGTACAATCGAAGCTACTTCAGGTCAAATTTTAAGAGAAAAAAATAAACGTATTTCAGTTTTAAGTCAGGATCACAACGCTTATGATGATTTTGATGTTACTGAAGTAGTTATTATGGGTAATACAGACCTATATAAAGTTAAAGCTGAAAAAGATGCAATTTACGCAAATCCTGAAGCTACAATGGAGGACTACGAAAAAGCTGCTGAATTAGAAGAAAAATTCGGTGAATTAGGTGGTTGAACTGCTGAAAATGACGCTCAAGAATTATTAAACGACTTACATATTCCAAAAGAAAAATGAAACGCACCAATGCGTGAATTAACAGCTAACCAAAAAATTAAAGTATTGTTAGCTAAAGCATTATTTGGTAATCCAGATATTTTAATAATGGATGAGCCAACTAACCACCTAGACTTGAGAAGTATTCGTTGATTGGAAAACTTTTTAATTGATTACCAAAATGTTGTTATTGTTGTTTCCCATGATAGTGACTTTTTAGATTCAATTTGTACTCATATTGTTGATATCGATTACAATGAAGCTAAAATTTACACTGGAAACTATTCATTCTGAAAACAATCATCTGAATTAGCTCGTGAAATGATGAAACAATCTAACTTGAAAAAAGAAGCACAAATGGAAAAGCTTAAAGAGTTTATCGCTCGTTTCTCAGCTAATGCTTCTAAATCAAAACAAGCTACTTCACGTAAAAAATCATTAGAAAAAATCCAGTTAGATGAAATTAAACCATCAAATCGTAAGTATCCATATGTTAGATGAGACATGAACCGTGATCATGGTAAACAAATTTTAACCGTTGAAAACTTAACTTACCAAAACGAAAAAGGCGAAACATTATTTGAAAACATTTCATTTACATTAAGACCTGGTGAAAAAATGGTTATTGTTGGTGATGATGACATCGCTAAAACAAGACTACTTGAATGTTTAGTAGGTTTAAGAAAACCAACAACTGGAACAGTTGAATGAGGTCAAACAATTACTTACAGCTACTTCCCTAACGATAATAGTTCATATTTTAACACTGATGAAACTATTTTAGAGTGAATTTCTAAATGACCATTAGAAAATAAAGTTAAAGAAAATCGTGAAAACGATGATGCTAGAATGCGTGGGTTTTTAGGTAGAATGCTTTTTAGCAACGATTCAGTATTTAAGAAAGTTGCTGTAACAAGTGGGGGTGAAAAAGCTAGACTAATGTTTTCAAGAATGATGCTTCTTGAATCTAACTTTATTATTTTAGATCAACCACTAGACCACCTAGATGCTGAAAGTATCGATTCAGTGATTGAAGGTGTTAAAGAATATAAAGGTGGAGCAATTTTTACCACTTACAATAGAGCTTTTGTTAACCAATGTGCCGATGTGATTTTAGAACTTAAATCACCAACTAAGAGCTTCTTATTCAGAGGAACTCTTGAAGAATACGAAGATATCATGAGTGATAACTAATGAATAGATTTTTTGTTGAACAAAAACAAGATAATTATTTTCTCTTAAACAAAGAAACATTAAAACACTTACAAGTGATTAGAATTGCAGATAAACCATTTATTTGCGTTTATCAAAAAGAATTCTATAAGTGTATTTTAGAAAATGAAAAAGCCTTAATAATTGATAAATTAGACGAAAACCATGAGTTTAATTTTGAGGTTATTTTAGCTTTGTCTGTTATTAAAATTGAACGATTTGAATGAGCTTTACAAAAAGCTACTGAACTTGGTGCTACTAAAATCATTCCAGTAGTTAGTCAATTTACAAATGGTGAATTAATTAAGTATGGTAAATTTGACAAAAAAATAGCTCGTTTTAATGAAATTATTAAAAATGCAGCTGAGCAATCATTTAGAAACATCATTCCAACCCTTTTACCATTAACTAACTTTAATGATTTAGTTAAAAATGCTACATTACCATTAGTTTTAGCACATGAAAAAACTAATACTATTGATACTTCTTGACAAAATAAATCTTGTATTTTACTAGTTGGACCTGAAGGTGGATTTAGCGATGAAGAAGTAGCATTAGCAACTCAGCGCAATGCTAAAATTATTTCACTAGGTAAAAGAATTTTACGTGCTGAAACTGCTGCTTTGTACCTATTAAGCCAAATTAAAGAAACTTAGTCTCAAAACTGTCCACAAATAACATAGTATTTGTGGATTTTTGGTTTAAAAGCAAGTTTTTTAAACTATGATAAATTTAAAAATTTATAATATAAGAATTAATAAGAGAGGTAAAATGCTAATCGGAATTTCAGGAATGATAGGTAGTGGTAAAAGTGTACTATCTAAAAAACTTGTAAATCATTATAAAAAGAACTCATTGTTATTACAAGAATTTTCAGATGATGATGAAGTTTTTACAACTATGCTAAAATGGCTTTACGAAAGAAAACCTAATTTTGATGCTACTTTTCAAGTGTATGTTTTAGAATATCACTTAGGGTTGGTTGAAAAAATTAAAGCTAAATTTAAAAAGCGTGAAATGGATCAAAATAAAGATATTATTTTCCTTGATCGTTTTGTGGCTGAACATTACGTTTTTGCAACTGTAAACTTAAAACATTGTGAAGAAAAAATCAAGAAAGCTTATGATTCATTTTTTAACTGTATGGTTACTAAAGATAATTTACCAGAGTACGCAATTTTCCTTGATGTTAGTTTTGAAAACTTCAAAGAAAGACTATTTAATCGTGGTAGACAAGTTGAAATTGATAGCTTCGATAAAAACAAAAAATACTTTAAAAACTTACTAGCAATTTATAAAGAAACTTTTATTAAAGTAGCTGAAAAATTTGGTGTTAAATACCAAATAATAGACACAAACGGAAAAAGTGAACTAGAAGTATTTCACGAAGCAAAAATGCATATTGATAACTTTATGAAAGGGTAATTATGACATCACATAAAAAAGTTAAAAAAGTACTATATACAGAAGAATTTATCGAACAAAAAATAAAAGAATGTGCAGAGTGAGTAAACAACACTTATAAAGATAGTGAAGATTTGATTTTAGTAGGTTTATTAAAAGGGTCAGTGCCATTTTTAGCTCAATTAATTAAAGATATCGAAGTAGATCACTCAATTGACTTTATTACAGCTAGTAGCTATGCAGGAAGTCACGCAACAAGTGGTAGTGTAAAAATCATTATGGATATGGCTCAAGATATTGAAAACAAAGATGTTTTAATTGTTGAAGATATTATCGATAGTGGAATTACCTTAAATAAAATAAAAAATCTACTAATTAGTAGAAAACCAAAAAGTTTAAGAATTATCACACTAATGGATAAACCATATAATCGTAGAGTTGACTTATACGCTGATAAATATGGATTTCAAGTCGCAGACGAATTTTTAGTAGGCTTCGGTTTAGACTATAAAGAAAAATTAAGAAATTTACCATTTATTGGTGTTTTTGATGAGGAATTCATTGAAGAATAACAATATTTTAGATACTGAATATGCAATTGAGATAAATAATTTATCTAAAAGTTTTAACGACCTAAAAGTTTTAGATAAATTATCACTAAAAGTCAAAAAAGGCCAATTGTATGGTTTTTTAGGTTTAAACGGAGCTGGTAAAACTACAGCCTTAAACATTATTTTAGGTTTAATCCCTCGAGATGAAGGACAAATTTTAATTAATAATTTAGACGTTGATAAAAATATCGAATCTATTAGAAATAACATTGGAATAGTTTTTCAAAATTCAACTTTAGATCCAATTTTATCAGTTTATGATAACTTACTATTTCGAGCTTCTCTTTATAAAGATATATATAATAAGCACAATATTAAAAAAGTTGTCGATGATATCATTGTTGAATTTCAACTAGAAGATATTAAAAATAAAAGATACAAAAACCTAAGTGGTGGACAAAAACGAAGAGTCGATATTGCTAGATCACTAATTCATAAACCTTCAATTTTATTTTTAGATGAACCAACAACCAGCTTAGATCCAAGTTCTAGAAAACTAGTGTGACAGATTCTAAACAAAATTCAGCGTGAAAGAAACTTAACGATTTTATTAACTACTCACTACATGGAAGAAGCTAATAAATGTGAGTTCATTTCAATTTTACAAAAAGGTAAAAAGATTGTTGAAGGAACTCCAACACAGCTTAAATCGTGATTCGCTAATACAACTGTCAAAGTTTATAGTAAACAAAACCTAGAACTTGAGCAAATAGCAAAATCACTTGACGCTGAAATTAACTACTTAGATAAGGGATATATTTTTAGTTTTTCTAACAACAGCCAAGCAGTAAAATTTGTAGAATTGATTTCAAAAATAACCAATGATTTTGAATTACACAAAGGAACTATGGAAGAGGTTTTTATTAATGTAACTTCTATGGATCCTGAACAAATAAATGAGGTAATTAAGAATGTTTAGTTTCAAAATGTTAGTAAAAAGAAACTTTAAGATCTTTTGAAAAGATCGTAAACGTGTTTTTATTACACTTTTGTTACCGGTTTTAGTCTTATTCGTTTATCTATTTGTAGCTAGAGAAGTGTATAAAAGACAGTTGTTTAATTTATGATACGTTTCAAATCGAGATGCTTTATCATATGCCTTTAATAAAGCATTGACTGCTGAAAACTTTTCTATGCATATTTCCAGTGTTTTAGATAAAAACAAGGATGTTTATCAGCAAAATGTTTTTATTTATACTGTACTTGACTATGCCAAAGACAAAGATTTTCCATTAGTCAAGCTAACAAATGCAAATGACATAATAAATGCTAGTAATTATGTTTTAGATAAAATTATTAAGCAAGATGTTTTGGAAAACGGTAAGCTAACCCAGACTTATCTAAATGATTTCCCAGTTTTAAAACAAGCTATTGCACAATTACCTAGAAATGCTAAATTCACTGATTTATATAGGGTTTTAGAACAAGAACTAGGGCAAATTGAAGCTACTAATCAAGCTATGTTTAAAAACTTAGTACCTTTAATTTTTGGTATTTATCACGCATTTAAAAATAACACAAATCTAGTTAATAACTATTTAGTGTACCAAAAAATTGTTGTTTCAACAGAGTTTTTAAGTCATTACTTCACTAATCAAAATACATTTTTAGGTTTATTTTTTATGAAGAAAACTTCAATTTCACTACTTCCAGTTTTAGATGTTGAAAGTTTTAAAAATCCAAACATAACTTTTGACGATAGACCTCTTAATGTACTTTTCACCAAAAAGATCATAGACTTCTTTGAGAATGAATATAAATTCACTCAAAATTCTTATACAGATTCATTTTTATTAATTAGTCTTTTAAGCACAACTGCTTTAACAACAAGTGTAACTCTTTCATCGGTTATAGTTGATGATAATGCTGATAAGATTTTGACTGATTTAACTGTTACACCAGTGAAAAAATCAATAATTAGAGCTAGTTACTTGATTTTTAATGTTGTGGTCAACATTATTATAAGTTCAATAATTTTGCTAATCAGTTTTATTTTCTTAGTAGCAAATAAAACTTTTAACTATAGTTTTGATCCAGTTTTACTAATTTGATTAGCAGTTTGTTTAGCTTGTGTATTAAACTCAATTTTATTTAATTTTGTTTTCTCATATGTTAAATCTAAATGACTATTTAATATTGTTTCAATATCAATAGCAAGTATTTTTGGTTTTGTAATTGACGCTTTCGTTCCTTTACACTATATGCCAAAAGCACTGGCAGAAATATCTAGATTTTTACCGATGACACAAGCTACACAACTAATTCGGTGAACAGTTTTAAGTCCACTTTCATATTTAAAAACCACACCAGCCAATGGTAGCTATTTACTATTTGATATCCCAGTAAATGGATGAGAAATTTCATTGTATATAATTTCATGAATTTTAATTTTCATTCCACTGAACTTCCTTTTATACAAAACTAAAAAGTATAAAAAGCTTTTAACTACTTAAGTACTTCAATAAATTTTATTGGAGTACTTTTGTTTTAGTTTTTGGTTGACACCAATTTTACTCCTTAAATCACAATAGATTGACCATTTAACCTACTAGTTAGGCATTAAAATTAAAATACACTAATTAAAAATCTAATTTTGGACATTTTTAGCACTATTTTAAGACAAAAATAGCACTAAAAAAGTAAAGATATCGGAAAAATAAAAAATATAATAAACTATAATATAAGTAATTAAAAAATAGGGGGTATGATGCTTAAAATTATTAAACATCCACTTATTGAAATTAAGTTAACCAAAATGCGTGATCGTAAATCTGATCACCTAATTTTTAGACGCAATTTAGATGAAATTGCTTCACTTATGGTTTACGAAATTCTAAGAGATTACTCAACAAAAGAGAAGAAAGTCACCACACCACTAGATTTAGTTTACACTGGAGCTGATTTTGATAAAGAAATTGTATTAGTTCCAATCTTAAGGGCAGGTTTAGGTATGACTGAAGGTATTTTAAATCTAGTTCCTCAAGCTAGAGTTGGACATATTGGAATGTACCGTGATGAAAAAACTTTAACTCCAAAAAGTTATTATTATAAAATGCCAAGTGTTCCAAAAGATTCACTAATTATCGTAGTAGATCCAATGTTAGCTACTGGTAATTCAGCAGCTGATGCAATTAGAGAACTACAAAACGATGGTTTTACAAACATTCAACTAGTTTGTTTAGTCGGTGTTAAACAAGGTGTTGAAAGAGTAGAAAAAGAATTTGGTTCTGATTTTAAAATTTATTTAGCTTCACTTGATAAAAAACTAAACGAAAAAGGTTATATAACCCCTGGTTTAGGTGATGCAGGTGATCGTATTTTCGGAACTAAATAATGTTATTTAGAACAGGCAGCCATAATCACAATTCACAATTTCTCAAACAAATTGTTTTTTCTAGTTTTTTACTTGCTTTATCAATCTGTTTTGCTTACTTAAGCAAATTTATGAAAGTGTTTCCATTTTTAAATATTTCACTTTCACTTACTCCTATCTTTTTATGTTTTGTTTTAGTAAACACTAAATTCACTATCATTATACTTATTGCACGATTTTTATTTGAGCCACTAATTTTACCTAATTCATCTATCGATATAGAATATTTAGGTAGTTTTATAGTGTTGCTTGCACATATTTTATTTATTGCTTTTTACGCCCTATTTTTTCACCTATTTTATTTTGCAATCATTAAAAAATACCATAAAGAACAATCACAAAATCATAAAATTTTAATAACAATGATAAGTTTGATACTAACAACCATAGTGGCAACACTAGTTTTATCAACTATCAATACATTTTTTACTAACCTGATTTATTTCAAATTATTAAAAATTACAAATACTTTTTCTTTAGCTAAAACTATTGAAGTTTATAAAAATATTAAAAATTATTTTGCTTTCGGTATCGATAACTACTATGGTGGTTCATACCTTTTATATATTGTTTTTAACTTACTTAATTACAGTATTAATGGATTTATCGTTTTCAACTTAATTGTTACTGAAATCAAAACTAATTTTTTAACTAACTTTTTAAAATTTGATCATCACAATCATTACTAAACATAATAAGGAGCTTATATGGCACAATACGAGTTTTCATCTATAGATAAAAAATGACAACAAAAATGAGAGGAAGAAAATTACTTTGAACCTTTAAATAATTACGAGTTGCCTAAAAAATACATATTAAGTATGTTCCCATATCCAAGTGGTAAAATCCATATGGGACACATTCGTAATTATTCTATAGGTGACGCTATTGCTCGTTATTTTAGACGTAGAGGATTCAATGTTTTACATCCTTTTGGTTGAGATGCTTTTGGTTTACCAGCTGAAAATGCAGCAATAAAAAATCAAATTCACCCTAAAACTTGAACTTACAAAAATATTGAATTAATGAATGAAGAGATCAAAAAAATGGGTCTTTCATTTGCTTGAGATTATCAATTAATCACAACTGATGAACAATACACCAAATGAGAGCAATTTATATTTATTAAACTTTGAGAAAAAGGTTTAATTTATAAGAAAAAAAGTTTACTAAACTGATGTGAAAAAGATAATACTGTTTTAGCAAATGAACAAGTTATTAATAATAAATGTTGACGCTGTGATGAAGAAGTAATTCAAAAAGAAATTGACACATACTACTTAAAAATTACTGCTTATGCTCAAGAATTATTAGACGATTTAAAAGAACTTGAAGGTCATTGACCACAACAAGTTTTAACAATGCAAAACAATTGAATTGGTCGTAGTGAAGAATATACATTAGAACTAAAAATCAATTCTAATTTAGCAAACCTTAAAACACAATCAATTCTTGTAGGAGAAAAAGACTACCAAAATATCTTAAATGCTAAATATCTAGCAATTTCGAATACTCACCCACTTGTTAAAGAACTAAAAGAACTTAATTACTTCAGTGAAAGTGAATTAGAATTGTTAAATGACATTGATAAACAATTTGTTGCAAAAGATTTTAGTCGTAAAATTTGTGTAAATCTAAATATAACAGTAAATAATATAGTAACAGGAACTGATGTTCCAGTTATTATTTCAGATTTTGCTTCAAATAATCCAAATAGAAATGCTCAATTTGTAAGTGTGCTAAATAAAACTCATATTAGTTTTATGGATGCAAATCAATTAGCTTACAACGAAGAACAATTAACTCCTTTAGTTAAAGAAGCGAGTTTAACCAAAGAAGTTAAATATAACCTACGTGATTGAGGTATTTCAAGACAAAGATATTGAGGAACTCCAATTCCACTAGTTCACTGTAGTGATTGTGGAATTGTTCCTGAAAATCTTGATCATTTACCAATTACGCTACCATTTAATGTTCAGTTTACAGGACAAGGAAATCCATTAGAAACCAATCAAGAATGATTAAAAACTAAATGTCCAAAATGTCACAAAGAAGCTAAAAGAGAGACTGATACTTTAGATACATTCTTTGAATCATCTTGATATTTCTTACGTTATACAACACCTAGTCATTTAAGAGAAGATGTAATTTTTGATCAAAAAAGTTTAAGCTACTGAAATGTTGTTGACCAATACATCGGTGGAATTGAACACGCAATCTTACACCTACTTTATGCTAGATTCTTCACAAAAGCATTAGCTGATTTATCGCTAGTTCCATTTAGAGAACCATTTAAAAACTTAATTACACAAGGAATGGTATTAAAAGATGGATCTAAAATGTCTAAATCAAAAGGAAATGTTGTTGAACCTGGTGAGTTAATCGCTAAATTCGGAGCTGATACAACTAAATTATTTATTTTATTTGCAGCACCACCGGAAAAAGAGTTAGAATGAAGTGATTCAGGTGTTAATGGATGTTATAAATTCATCAATAGAATAATTGACAGAAGTGCTGAAATTAATAGTGAATTAGTAAAAACAACTATTGATCATAATTCACTAAGTGAAGATGAAAAATTAGCTAGATACAAGTTATACTTTGGAATGCAAAAACAAATTGAAACTTTCGAAAAACAAGATAGTGGTTTTGCATTTAATACATTAATTTCATGAGCTATGGAGACTATGAACGCTTATGATAGCGTAGAGAAACCAGAATTAATCACTGAATTATTCTATGTTTTATTAAACATTTTAGAACCATTTATGCCACATACCGCATGAGAATTATCAGAAAAATACTTCAACTTAAAAAACCTAACTGACTTTAGTATTGTCGAAGAAGCTTTAATCAGAGATACAGTTTCATATCCTGTTTCAGTTAATGGTAAATTTAGAGCTGAATTAACAGTTAAAAAAGATGCAACAGAAGAACAAATAATATTACAAGCTAAAGAACAAGCAACTAAATGAATTGATGGAAAAACTATCGTAAAAGTCATTTATGTGCCTGGAAAAATCGTAAACATCGTGGTTAAATAAACCTAATTAAGGAGGATTTATGAGCGAGAAAAAAGTTAAAGAGAAACAACAAAAAATTGTCAAACCAATGATTATTGTTAATGATAAGTATCAATCATTAGAATATGGTATTCACCAAGTATTAGTTGATGGTTATCAAGCATATACATTGTTAGAATACGCCAAAGAAAGTAACACAAAACTAGATCGTCTGGTTATTAATTATGCTGTAATTAGCTCTGAAGATAAAATAGCATACGATAATAGAGAAGATAAAACTGATGAAGAATATCAATATGGTGACACAATGGAAGAAGATACTCTTGACACTATTGATATGATTCAACGTGGAATTGCTAAATTTAGTTCTACTGGTAGATATGCAAAAGTTTTAGACTTTTATGAAGATCCTGATTTAGGGTTATTTGTATTAACCTACAAAGTTTTAGGTGTTGCTGAGATCGAAATGATCCGTGATGTAACAATGGATAATGGTTCTGTTTTATTCGAATGTAAATTCTTATTAGTAAATCCTCGTGATTTAGATAGAACAGATATTGATCAAAGTGAATACAAATTAGTTACAGACAAATTCAAATCAACTTTATCATTAGTAGAAAAAGAAGCATTTACAAAAACATTTACAACTACAATTTTTGGTAAAGCTTCAGTTATTTTGAATGATAAACCTATCAACTTTAGCTATATTGAAAATCTAGTTCGTAAATACAATGGTGAATTTGAAAGTATTGATAATTCAGCTTATGAAAAAGCGCTATTTTATACAATCTTAAACTTCGTGGACTGTGATTTATTTGCTTATAAAAAAGGTTTTAACGAAAATTATAGAGAATTTAAAATTAGCTTTTTAATTCAACAAATGATAGCAGCGTTACAACAACGTCTTGAACTTGAAACAGAGTTACAAGAAAAAATGAATGATAAGTTATCAAAACAACAAAGAGAATTCTACTTATTAGAAAAACAAAAAGCTATTAGTGATGAATTAGAATCAATTGGTTCAAATGTTGATGAAGATGATTATTCAAAAATGATCAAAAACGATAAATTAAGACAAATTTATCCAACTAAAGTTCGTGAATTAATCAAAAAAGAACAAAAACGCTCAAGAGAATTACCTCCTGCTAGTCCTGAATCAAGTATTATTAAAACTTACATTGACCATCTTAAAAAATTACCATGAAGAAAGGTCGAAAAAGAATATTTAGATATTTCTAATGTAAGAAAAGAATTAGAAAAACACCACTATGGATTAGAAGAAGTTAAAGAACGTGTGGTTGAATATTTATCAGTTATAATCAACAAAAAAATGAATGAACCACAAGAAGCTGATTCTAAAATTCCTTTAGGTAAAGAACACGAAATTGACTTAACCTTATTTAAAGAAGGAAAAGAAAAAGGAAAACAAACCTTTAACAATGTTCCTATTTTAACTTTAGTAGGTCCACCAGGTACTGGTAAAACATCATTAGCTAAAGCTATTGCAAACTCTTTAAACCGTAAATTTGTCAAAATCTCACTAGGTGGAGTACATGACGAAAGCGAAATTAGAGGACATAGAAGAACTTATGTTGGTGCTATGCCTGGTAAATTGATTAAAGCAATGCTAGAAGCTGGTGTTTCAAACCCTGTTATCTTACTTGATGAAATCGATAAAATGAAATCAGATATGAAAGGTGACCCAGCTTCTGCAATGCTTGAAGTTTTAGACCCAGAGCAAAACACAAAATTCCAAGATCACTATTTAGAAGTTGAATATGACTTATCTAAAGTAATTTTCATTGCAACTGCTAACTACTACGAATATATTCCAGGACCATTATTAGACCGTGTTGAAATTATTGAGCTTTCTTCATACACACTGACTGAAAAAATCAAAATTTCTAGAGAACACTTAATGGAAAAAGTACTTCAACAATGTGCTTTAAACCCTGAATTTTTACAAATGGATGATGAAGTTTTAGAATTTATCATCGAAGGCTACACTAAAGAAGCTGGTGTACGTGGTTTAAAACGTATTTTAGACAAAATTGCACGTAAAATAGTTGTTAAAAAACTAGAAGATAAGGAACTTAAAAAATTCGTTATCACCAAAGATATCGTGTTAGATTTTTTAGGACCAATTAAATATAGAAATGAACAATTTGAGGAATTTGAAGCTCCAGGTGTGGTTAACGGATTAGCCTTTACTTCATATGGAGGAACTTCATTACAAATTGAGGTAAATACATTTGTTGGTAAACCTGAAATTAAACTAACTGGTTCATTAAAAGAAGTTATGGTTGAATCAGCTAATATTGCTCTTTCATACGTAAGATCTAATGCTGAAAAATTTGGAATTGTGGATTTTGATTTTGAAACTCATACAATTCACATTCACGTTCCAGAAGGTGCTGTTCCAAAAGATGGACCAAGTGCTGGGGTAACATTCACAACTGCTATTATTTCAGCTTTAAGTAAAAAAGTCGTTTCAAGTAAATACGGAATGACTGGTGAAATTACCTTAAGAGGAAAAGTTCTTCAAATCGGTGGATTAAAAGAAAAATCATTTGGAGCTGTACAAAAAGGTATTTCAACTGTCTTTATTCCTCATGATAATATTCAAAACCTAAATGATATTTCTTTAGAAATTAAATCTAAAATTACGTACGTTCCAGTTAAAATGTACGATGAAATTTATGATGTAATTTTCAATAATAAAGAACCGAAAGAAAAATTAACATTTTCTATGGACGATAAAAAGGAAGAAAAAACTAAAGAACAATTAAAACAAAAGACTAAGAAATAAAAATGGGCAAGCATACCAAACACTTTAGTCAAAAGTCTTTTACATTTTTTACCATCAACTTTATAGTTGGACTTGGTTTTCTTACCACACTAGCAACGGTAGCTAATTTTGGATTTTATGGTTATTTAATCATTCTGCTTGCTGCCATTGTTGTTTTTGGTATATCATTAGTTTTTTCAAGACTAGCAAATAACTTTAAAGAGCACTATGGTGGTTCTTATCAATTTGCTAGACATTTAGACGATAAAATTACAACAGGTACAATTCACGATAAAGTAGAATTTAACAACATTAAAGAGCGTATAAGTCACCATAAATATCGCTTGTTAAGTTTCTTTATCGGATGAAACCAGTTTTTACAATCACCCATATTATCGTCAATTGCACCTTTATTTATTGCTGATACCAATTTTAATATTGGTTTCAAAAAATAACAGTCACTATAAAACCATTGAGTGAGCAATCAGAATTACTTCATTAGTTTTCTTTTTAGCAATTGTCTTTTTATCTACAATCGGTCTAAAAACAAACAAAATTGTAATTATGATTTTTGGTATATTAAAATGACTAATTCTGGTAATAGGTGTATTAATTTTGGTTTACATCGTATCTACAAACAATCAATATCAAGCAAATATAACACAAAGTCAAAACATTAGTGCTAGGTTATTATTTGCAAATACAATTTTATTTATTTATGCATTTGGTGGAATTGAAGATGTTTCTGCCATGGTTAAAGATGTTAAAATGAAAAACTTTAGAAAAGTTTTATTAACAGCTTTAATGTTTATTTTAGGCTTTTATCTACTTATTTATTCATTAGTATTAGGATTTAATATTCAGCTATTTAAAAATAGCAGCTTACAAATCATTTACCAAAGTGCCTTTGGTGCTTTTGGTACTGTCTTATTTATCATTGGATTTTTATCAAATGATATTACTTCAAGAATTACGCAAAGTGTTGCTACAGCTCGTAAAATTGTACCAATGGCTGAAGATGGAAACTTGTTCCCTTATTTAGCTCAGAGATCTAAAAAAGGTGAATTCAAGCACGCTATTTGATTTACAACAAGTGTGACACTTATTACAATGATAATTTTATGAAGTATTCCTCTCATTATTTACAATAATGACCAAGAAAGAGCTAATAGATTCTTTGAAACTGCAATTTATGCAACTAATATTGCTGTGTTTGTTGAAGATTTATTAACTTTTACCGTAGCATTTATTTTAGAGAAAAAACAAATCATCAGCAAAATACCGCTATGAGAAAAGATTATTTATGTTTTTGATATGATAGCAATTGTATTTTTACTAATAGTCTTCTTAACACCAGGTATATTTGGTGATAAAGCTAGCGAAACTGATCATTTAACCCCACTAATTGCAATTAGTACTTACTTTATCTTTATAATTTTTGGTATTATTATGAACATTTTAAGCCGTATGTATATCAGAAATAAACAAAAAGTAACTAGCGATTTAAATGTGTAACTTCTGTTGCACATTTTATTTTATTTATTGCCACTGTACAAACTTAAAAAGGCTAAATAATCACTTTAAAATATGGTAAAATAAGATAACTATGGAACACACAATGTATAATTCACTACAACAAATTAAACAAAAACACGATGATCTGCAAGCAAAATTACTGCTTCCTGAAATAGTTTCAGATATCAAAACATACACTAAAATCAACAAAGAAATCAACTTAATCTCTGATATTGTAGAAGCTTTTAACAAATATTTAGAAGCAGAAGCAAACTTAAAAACAGCCAAAGACATTTTAGTAAACGAAAAAGATGAAGAAATGTTAATGTTGGCTAAAGAAGAAATCACTCAAGTTGAAGAGGTGATGGAAAAATTAGCAGCTGAATTAAAAATCTTAATCTTACCTAAAGACGAAAACGATGCTAGAGATGTTATTGTTGAAATTCGTGGTGCAGCAGGTGGAGATGAAGCAAACATTTTTGCAGGTGATTTATTTAGAATGTATCAAAAATGATGTACTCAAAATGATTTAAAAACAACTATTTTAGATTCTTCTGCAGCTGAAGCTGGTGGATTTAGTTTAATTACATTTTCAGTTAAAGGTGAAAAACCATATTCAAAACTAAAATTTGAAAGTGGTGTACACCGTGTGCAGCGTGTTCCTCAAACCGAAACCAAAGGTCGTGTTCATACATCTACAGCAACTGTTACAGTTATGCCTGAAATTGATGATGATATTGAAATAGAAGTTAAAAGTGAAGACATTAGAGTTGATGTATTCCGTTCAAGTGGTAATGGTGGTCAATCAGTTAACACAACTGATTCAGCTGTTAGAATTACCCATAACCCAACTGGTATTGTAGTTTCTTGTCAAGAAGGTAAAAGCCAAATCCAAAACAGAGAAATTGCTATGCGTATTCTTAAGTCAAAACTTTATGATATTGAAGTTAAGAAAAAACAAGAAGAAGAATCATCATACCGTAAACTAGCAGGAAGTGGTGATCGTAGCGAAAAAATTAGAACCTACAATTACCCTCAAGACAGAGTTACTGACCACCGTATTGGATTTTCAACTAGCTTATATCCAGTTATGGAAGGTAAAATAAATCCAATTATTGATGCTCTATTAACCGAAGAACAAAACGAAAAAATTAAAGCATCTGGTTTATAATGCCAACTTTAGAGCAACTTTTATTAGAAAAACGAAGATACGGTTTAGAACAAACTGTATCTTCTTTTGAATTAGAGCAATTAAAAAAAGGAACACCCATCCAAAAAATTATCGGTTACATTGAAATGGCTGATGTTAAAATTGATTTATCTAAAAAAGTTTTAATACCACGTTATGAAACTGAAGAGCTAATCTATTTAGTTAAAGAACATATTAATGATAAAGATCAATTAAACATATTGGATTTATGTTGTGGTAGCGGTTTTATTGGTATTGCGTTACAAAAATTCAAACCTAATTGCACTGTTACAATGTCTGATATTGATCATGAAGCTATTTTACAATCACAAATCAATCAAAAAATAAATAATGTAAAGGTAAATATAATACAAAGTGATTTATTTGAACATTTACCAACTAATCACTTTGATATAATAGTTTCAAACCCTCCATATATCAAAAACACTGAAATATTAGATAAATCAGTATTAGACTTTGAACCACATCATGCTTTATTTGCACCTGATAATGGATTATATTTTTACAAACAAATTCTAAAACAAGCTCCGAAATACTTTAAAAATCAAAAAGGTCTGTTATTTTTTGAAATAAATGCACTAGACTTAGAATTTTGAAATGAACTTAAAAACCAATATAAATTAGAAATCATTAAAGATATAGCAGGTTTAAATCGTATTGTTAAAATAACATTTGAATAAAAGGAAATTATGCAACATCTAAATAAAAATTCATTTTCATGAGAAGTAAAAAAAGAAATCATAAATAATGCTACAAGCGAAAAAGAAATTATCGCTTTTATAAATGGTTTAATTTATTCAAATGCAACAATTGATACAGATCAATATATCTTTAATATCAAAAATGAATATATCTTAGATAAAATAATCCATAAACTTGGTAAAGTTCATATTCCTTATTATAAAAATGCTAAATGAATATCTAAACTTACAATCGATCAAAAAGACTTAGCTTTAAGTTTAGCGTTAAATTTTGGTGATTATTTAACTTTCTTTTTTGCTGGTGTTTTTTGCGGTAGTGGTAATATTAGCTCCAAACAATCAACTTCATATCACTTAGAAATTAGTTCACATTACAAAGAGTTTGCTGATAAAATATTAGAAGTTTTAAACAAATATGAATTTGGTTTCCAATATTTACATCGAAATAATAAACATATTTTATATGTTAAAAAATTAGATAAATTATTTGATTTTTTATCAGCCATTGGTGCTAAAAAATCATGATTCAAGCTTCAAGATATCCGTATCAACCGTGATAAAGAAAATGTTGTTAATCGCATTAACAACATTGATATAAGTAATCTAAAACGCATTGCTAAAAGTTCATTAAAACACATCGAAAATATTGATTATATTTACCAAAACAACCTTGAGCATTACTTTGATGAAAATCAATTAGTTTTTTTTAGACTAAAGCAAGAAAATAAATGATCTTCACTTGTAGAATTAGTACATATTTTAGAAACTGAACATAATATTTTTATAACTAAAAGTGGTATTAATCACTGATTAAGAAAACTAACAAAAGTAGTTGAAGACCATAAAGAAAATAAAATATAAGCGCCTATATTTGGCGCTTTTTTAATTTATATATGGTGGTATTAGTTTTTATATGTTATTTAAACTCAAAAACACAGGATACAAATTTTGTGATTAATTAATAATTATATGAACTTAATAGATATAGTTTGTATGAGTAAAATTTAAAGAGCATATCACATGGTGTCCCATCATTTAACCTATTTTTTAACTTTTTGTGTATCATAATTATAGACACAAATTTAAAATATTAAGGTTTTAAGCTTGTGATTATTCATCTGGATAATTTAATTTATCTGTTGAATTCATACATTGATTAAATTTGACAATGTATTTTAAATGTTCAATTAAGGAAAATATGAAAACAAGAAAACTAAAATTAGTTTTATTATTTGGTACAGCTGTTGCAACTCTACCAGCAACAATCGCAGTAAGTTGTAATGAAGTTATTGATGAAAAAATAAATAAAACTGATACAAACACAACAAATACAACAAGTCCAGCTGATGAAGAAGCTATTCCTAAAACTTCAACAGATAAAGATAAAAATACAAATACAGATAATGGTACTTCTTCTGTTTCACCGACTACCCCAACTACTCCAACTGCTCCAAGCAGTGAAACTAGCGCTGAAAAAGAAACAGCTAATAACTCAACAGAAGAAACAAATAACGGAAGCTCACAAGCTGAACCAGCAAATCCAAATCCTCAACCTGATCAACCTACAGCAGGTGGGAACACAGAAAATAACAATAGTGAATCAAACAGCCAACCAAGTGAAAGCGCTAATAGTGCTAACACTGAAACAAATAGTGGTAGTTCAGAAACAACTAATAATGTAAATCCTTCTAATCAACCAGCTAGTGGAGGAGAAAGTGCACCAAGTTCCGACAATACTAGTGTAACACCACAACCAGTTGATAAAGCAGCTGAATTACAAAATGCTAAAAACGAAGCAAATTCAAGAATTGATACATACCTAAATTTATCATCAGGTGTTATCGCTTCACTAAAATCAGGTGTTAATTCATTGGAAAATAATGAAGCAATTCAAAATATAGTTAATAAAGGGGCAAATTTAAATGCCAAAACTGGTGATTTAGTAGTTTCACTTTTAGGTGTAGAGAACGAAACCAGAATCGCGAACAGAGTATTTGAAAGTGTGAAAAAAGCATACCTTAGTGCATTAAATAATGCTCAATCACTTTTAACAGAAGGTAAGTTAAAAGAAAGTAGTACTACAGTAGATCAAATAGAAGCAGTATTAAACTCACTAAAAGCTGAAATAGATAATGTAAATAATGCTGATGAAAGAATGGAACTACATGATGATAAATTAAATAGTGTTAAAAACGATTTAGGCGAATCAAATAAAACATTAGGTGAAAACTTTAAAAAAGTACTAATGCAATTAGTTAGTTCATACATTAATAATAAAGATCAAAATCATGTCGAAAACACTATCAAAGTAGCTGAACTACTAAAAAAATTAAGCGAACTGCAAACAAGTGTTCTTGAAGGTCTAAAAACTCAAACAGATTATCCAAGAAAATACTACAATGCTTCAAATAAAGATGCATATGATACAGCTTTAAGAAATGCTTTATCTATTTTTCCAGCTTATAACTTCGATAAAAATGATGTTTATAACTCTGTTACATTAGAGGCAAATAATCCTAGATTATTCGCAAACGCAAGAACTGCTGAAGACACTAAATTAGAAAACTATGTTAAATTAGGAGAAAACAATAAAGTATTAACTGAAGGCGCTAACTTACAATCAACATATGATTTAGTAACAAAATTAAATAAGGATTTAAAAAATGAAGAAAGTAAGTTAAATGGTGACAACAACACTGAAGCAAAAGCTTACTTTAAAAATCCTAGAAATGTAGAACTTCACTGAAATAACTTCTTACCTAAATTAGTTATTAATACAGATTATTTAAGTACTACAATTGAAAACACAAATGAAGCAAGCAATTCATTATCAAATGGTCCTTTAACAGATGATCAAATCAATAAATTCCCAAGTGTTGTTGAAAACAATAAAAAATCAACTGCTGAACTTGAAACTTGATTTAATAACGATAATAATAGAGTTATGCTTACAGATGCATTAATAAAATTACTTGGATCTGAAAATATTAATAACGTTAATTTATCATCACCTGTAATTACATATAAACATATTTATTTTAAGAAAAATACGAATAATAACGGTGCTGAAACTCGTACCGTTTACTCAACACCAGTTGTGACATTTGATGTAACAGCCAAGGAAGGATTTACAGCTTTAAGCAGTAGTGAAGGAAATAATAATAAACTATCAATTAATTTAAGTACAATTAGAAAAACAAATACAGAAACTCCTTATTTATATACTTCAGTTTATTATACATCTACGGTTGGTCAACCAATTAGTGGCGATGTAATTACAACATCGAAAAAATATTTAAATAATATAGTTAATTATTATGGTCCAGCAATTCCGTTAGATGCAAGTGCGCTTGCTTCAGAATTATCACAAAGCAATACAACTATTTTGAATAAAACAGTTAATGGAACATCATCAATAACCAATACAGATTTTAATGATAAGTTTAAAAATTGACTGTTAAAAGACAATCAAAGTAGTCCAATTGCAAATGCTCAATTTAGAAGTGTTTTAAGAAACTATGTACATAATTATGACAACAGATATGACTTAACAAATACAAGTCAATCAGGTAATTCAGGAATATTTATTGCTTATCCGATTTTAAACACTCCACCAACCAATGGTCAAGAGGCAACAGAAGAAAATACCAAAAATGGATATAACTTAAAATTAAATGAATTTTCAAAACTAAAAGAGAGTTTCTATCTTCAAAAAATTGATGGAGACAATAATGCTGTTTATGTACCTTTACAAGCAAAAACGTCTGCAAGATGATTAAGAATATTTTTAGTCAGAATACCATTAACTAAATTTATAGCACCAGTCACACCAATCGCTGCTCCATCTACAGCAACCGAATCTAATCCAGAAGTTAATAACGCAGTGACAAGCGATAGTGCAAATAGTGGTGCTGGTTCTACTTCAACAACAAATACAGGTAATGAAAATTCAGTCATGACCGAAAATTCTGCTGCTGCAAATGGAGATGATGCAAGGTCAGATGCTAGTCATTCAGAATCAGGCACAAAACCAAGCGCAGATGAAACTGCAAATGGAACATCTATGAGTCCCGCTCCTAGTTCAACTTCTTCTCCATCAAATCCTTCTACAACTTCACCATCAACTTCTACAGGAACAACTGAAACAAGTACAACCGCAACTTCTGGCAGTTCAACTTAATAATAATTAATTAACTTAATTTATATTTTCCAAAATAATATGTTACTTAAATAATGCTTTTTTATCTATTCACATATAGCCTATATCAATTTTGATATGGGTTTTTCTTTAAAACTTATTTAATTTATTAAATGCTAATGTAATTTTTTTAGCGTTAAATTACACTGATCTGCTGATTTTGCAGTTCTTTTTATCATTTTCTTCTTTTTTTTTTTTTTTTGTATTTTAAAAGTGCAGTAAGAGGTTAAAAACAACCATTTTTAGCTAGTTATTACTGGAATTGATACAACAAATACTTACTAAACAATATATTTTTAGTTATATATTGAGTAATTTAATATATAGAAAATTTTATTAAGGAAAAATATGAAAACTAAGAAACTAAAACTAGTTTTATTAGTTGGTGCAGGTGTTGCAATGCTGCCTACCACTATAGCAGCAAGTTGTAACGAAACTGTTAAAACGGATACAACAACACCTGAAACTCCTTCAACCGATGATAAAACTACACCTGTTGAACCATCTAAACCTGAAACAGATGGAGATAAAGGTAGTACTCCTACTCCTAAGCCAGTTGAGCCGGTTACTCCAAGTGGTGAAGGTAGTGGTGAAAAGAGAAACCAACAAATCCAACAACAGATGAAACAGGTAAAGAAACTAAACCAGTAGAACCAGTCGACCCGACCCCTGAACCAGAAAAACCTCAAGAAGGTGGGGAAGCAGCTAAACCTGAACCTGAAAAACCAGTTACTCCTGCAGTTGATCCTGCTACTGAATTAAAAACAGCTAAAGCAGATGCTGATAAGAAAATTGATGCTTTAGCTAATTTATCTACAGCGGTTATTACAACCTTAAAAGAAGAAATTAAATCTGCTAAAGATAAAGCAGTAGTTCAATCAACTATTGAAAAGGGTGATACATTAAATACTAAAGTTGGTGAACTTGTATCTGGTATAAAAGCAGCTGAAGCCGTAAAAACAAAAGCAGATTCTGTATTTGAAAATGTAAAAACTGCCTATACATCTGCACTTGATGCTGCTAAACTTCTTTTAACAGATGACAACAAATTAAAAGAGTCATCAACCACAGAACAAAAATTAACTGAGACACTTGCTAAACTTAATAAAGAAGTAGAAAGTGTTAATAATGCAGACGCAAAAATCACAGCACATGAAGCATTATTAAAAACTGTTAATGATAAATTAGGTGAAGGAAACAAAACATTAGGTTCTGCATTAAAAGCTGCACTGGTAAAATTAGCTGGTACATATACTGATAAAAAAGTTGAAGCAAATGTTGATAATGCTATTAAATTAAATAGTCTATTAGATAACTTAAGCGAATTACAAAACAAAACACTTGAAGGTTTAAAAGTTCAAACTGCTTATGAAAGAAAATACTATAATTCCGAAAATAAAGCAGCATATGATACAGCCTTAAGAAATGCCTTATCAATTTTTTCTGCCTATAATTTCGACAAAGATGGTGTTTATAGTTCTGTTACATTAGAGGCAAATAATCCTAGATTATTCGCAAACGCAAGAACTGATGAAGACACTAAATTAGAAAACTATGTTAAATTAGGAGAAAACAATAAAGTTGTAACTGATCAAGCAGATGTAAATACAACTTATGATTTAGTTACTAAACTAAATAAAGCCTTAAAAGATGAAGAAAGTAAGTTAAATGGTGAAACAAATAAAACATCAAAAGCTTACTATAAGAATCCAAGAAATGTTGAACTTCACTGAAATAATTTCTTACCGAAAATTACAATAAATACTGATGATTTAAGTACAGTAATCAAAAAAGAAAAAGCCACTGAAGTAGAACTTAAAAATGGTGTAGTTACAGATGAACAAGCTAAAAAACTTCCTGAAGTTCAAACAAATAACGATAAAGTTACTGCAGAGTTGAAAAAATGATTCAGTGAAAAAACTAATTTAGAAATCCTTGTTAATAAATTAACATCACTACTAGGTTCTGAAAACATAAATAACGTTGAATTAAGTAGTCCAAAATTCACTTATAAACATGTTTACTTTAATAAAAAACAAAAAAATGATCAGCCAGAAACCCACACAGTATATTCAACTCCAGTTGTTACATTCAATGTGTCTGCTAAAAATGGTTTTAGACTTTTAAATACAACTGATGGAAATAAAGATAAATTATCTATTAACTTAAGTGTATTACATAAAACAGGCGAAAGTGATAATGAAAAACCATACTTATATACATCAGTTTATTTTTCAACTATAACAGGTAAACCTGTTACTGAAGATGTTATTAAGAAATCTAATGAATATCTAAATGATATTATTGAATATAACGGACCAGCTATCCCATTAGATGCTAGTGTGCTAAATAACAAACTTGGAAAATCAGGTATAACAGTATCTGATAAAACTGTAAACGGCACAACTAATATATCAGAGGAAGAATTTAATAATAAGTTCAGAGACTGATTAATAAAAGAAGGTCAAGATAGTCCAATAAACAACAAACAGTTTAGAAGTGTATTAAGAAATTACATTCAAACTTATGACGATAGATATGATCTAAATAACACTAATAAGTCTGGACAATCAGGTATTTTCTTAGCACACCCAATTCTAAACACACCAGGTGAAAAAAATAAACCAGAAACAGCAAAACCGGCAGAAGGATACAATTTAAAACTAAATCAGTTTGCCGGTATAAGAACTGAATTTAAACTTCAACAAATCGAAGGTGATACAAATGCTGTGTATGTACCTTTACAAGCAAAAACATCTGCAGGATGATTAAGAATATTTTTAGTCAGAATACCATTAACTAAATTTATAGCACCAATTAGTCCAATGGTTTAAAAAGAAGAACCGGTTTCTAAACCTGATGGTGAAAAATCAATTGAATCTGAAATCGGTAGTGATGAATCACATACTACAAACGGTGATGCAAATGTAAACAAACCAGACGCAGCTCCAGCAGCTCCATCATCATCAGCATCACCAGCAACATCTGGAACTAACAGAAATGGTGCTTAAAGTTCACAATAAAAACAAACCTTATCCTCATAAATTCATAATTAAAAACCTCATTCAAAATATCCATGTCCTAATTTAATTTATTAAGAGTTTTAATTTTTGTTCCTTTGAATAAAACTCTAATTCCTTTTAATAATTACAAAATTTAATAAGCTCACACTTGTAGTTATTTCACATACAGCCTATATCAATTAGATATAGGCTTTTATTTAAAAATTGCTTTTGTTTTAACTGACTGATCTAATATTTTTAAACTATTTCCTGTTGCATAAAAATCAACCGCACCCCCATTTTAAATTACGAAAAATAAGGTTACTTAATGTGGTTAATAAACTAAAAAGTAATTTTTTAGTGTAAAATCTGACCGAATCTGCTGATTTTGCAGTTCTTTTTATCATTTTCTTCTTTTTTTTTTTTTTTTGTATTTTAAAAGTGCAGTAAGAGGTTAAAAACAACCATTTTTAGCTAGTTATTACTGGAATTGATACAACAAATACTTACTAAACAATATATTTTTAGTTATATATTGAGTAATTTAATATATAGAAAATTTTATTAAGGAAAAATATGAAAACTAAGAAACTAAAACTAGTTTTATTAGTTGGTGCAGGTGTTGCAATGCTGCCTACCACTATAGCAGCAAGTTGTAACGAAACTGTTAAAACGGATACAACAACACCTGAAACTCCTTCAACCGATGATAAAACTACACCTGTTGAACCATCTAAACCTGAAACAGATGGAGATAAAGGTAGTACTCCTACTCCTAAGCCAGTTGAGCCGGTTACTCCAAGTGGTGAAGGTAGTGGTGAAAAAGAGAAACCAACAAATCCAACAACAGATGAAACAGGTAAAGAAACTAAACCAGTAGAACCAGTCGACCCGACCCCTGAACCAGAAAAACCTCAAGAAGGTGGGGAAGCAGCTAAACCTGAACCTGAAAAACCAGTTACTCCTGCAGTTGATCCTGCTACTGAATTAAAAACAGCTAAAGCAGATGCTGATAAGAAAATTGATGCTTTAGCTAATTTATCTACAGCGGTTATTACAACCTTAAAAGATGAAATTAAATCTGCTAAAGATAAAGAAGCAGTTAATTTAGTTGTTGCAAAAGCAGAAGGTTTAGAAGCCAAAACTGTATTATTAGTTACTTCATTAGCAGAAGCTAACAAATTAGGTAAAAAAGTTGACACTGTATTTAATAGTGTTAAAAAATCATATAACGATGCATTAGATGCAGCTAAATTATTACTTAATGAAAATAAATTAAAATTAGCTACTACAACTGTTAAAGAATTAGAACAAGCAGCTACAAAACTAGACGCTCAAGTTAAAAAAGTTAGTGATGTTGCTGCACAAATTGCTGGTCATGCACAATTACTAGAAAAAATTAATACAGAATTAGGTAATGAAAATACAACTTTAGGTGTTGGTTTAAAAACTGAATTAGCTAAAATACCTGCTACATTAGAGCAAGCTACAGAACAAAATGTTAATAAAGGGTTAAAACTTTATAACTTATTACAAAACTTAAAATCATTACAAAATGATACTGTTGCAGCTTTAGATTTACAAACTAAATATACAAGAAACTACTATAACTCAACCAACAAAGCTGAATTTGATAAAGCTTTAAGAAATGTTCTATCTGTATTATCACCATATAATTTTGACAAAGAAAACGTTTATTCAGAAGTTAACGTTGAAGGTAATAATAACCCTAGATTATTCGCTAACAAAAGAGTAGCAGCTGAATTTAAATTAGAAAACTTTATTAAACTAAATGAAAATATTTTATCAACAGAAGGTGCTAACTTAGATTCAACAGCTAATTTAGTAAAAAGCTACTATGAAACACTAAAAGCTGAAACTGCTAAATTAAACGGTGATACCAATAATTCTTCAAAAGCCTACTACAAAAATCCTAGAAATGTTGTGTTACATTGAAATAACTTTTTACCTAGAATTGCTAAAGATTTTAGTGAATTAAGTACATCACTTGGTGAATCAGAAGCAACAGACTTAAAAAATGGTGCTATAACAAAAGATGAAGTTTCAAAATTAAAAAATGTAGTTGAAAATGATAAGAAAACAACTGCTAAACTTCAAGAATGATTTAGTGTTAAAGAAAACCTTACAGAACTAACTAACCAATTGGTTATTCAATTAGGTTCTGAAAACATAAATAACGTTGAATTAAGTAATCCAGAATTTACTTATAAACATGTTTACTTTAAGAAAACTACTAAAACAACTGAACCAGAAAAGACAACAATTACATACACAGTTTACTCTACACCTGTTGTAACATTTAATGTTTCAGCTAAAACAGGATTTGAATTGTTGAATGAAAAAGATGGACACAAACCTAAACTATCTATTGATTTAAGTATTTTAAATAATTCTAGTGATAGCAATAAACCATACTTATATACATCAGTTTATTTAACAAGTATAACAGGTAAACCGGTTACTAAAGATGTTATCAAGAAGTCTAATGAATATCTAAATGATATTATTGAATATAATGGACCAGCTATTCCGTTAGATGCTAGTTCATTAGTTGGTAAAATCGGTGGTGTTGTTGAAGATGTCACTAAGAAAACTGTTAATGGCACAACTAATATACCAGTGAAAGAATTTAATGATAAGTTCAGTAGCTGATTACTAACAGAAAATGCACCTAAACAAAATGTTCAATTAAGAAGTATATTAAGAAACTACATTTATAAATACGATGACAGATATAATCTAAATAATATTACTAGATCTGGTGAATCAGGTATTTTTGTAGCATATCCAATCTTAAATACACCTGAGAGAAAAAAAGGTAATGCTAATACAGAAGCTAAACCAGAAGAAGGATACAATTTAAAATTCAATAACTTTAGCGAAGTAAAATCACAATTTTATGTTCAACAAATTGAAGGTGATACAAACGCTGTATATGTACCTTTACAAGCAAAAACATCTGAAGGATGATTAAGAATATTTTTAGTCAGAATACCATTAACTAAATTTATAGCACCAATTAGTCCAATAGTTTTACCTGCATAACCAGTCGCTAAACCTGATGTTGAAAAATCAAGTGAATCTGAAGCCAGTGATGAATCACATACTTCAAATGGAGCCGCTAGCACAACCGCTCCAAGCACAGCTCCAGCATCACCAGCACCTAACAGTAATGGTGACGGACATTAACAATAAAACAAAAACCTTATCCTCATAAATTCATAATTAAAAGCCTCATTCAAAATATCCATGTCCCAATTTAATTTATTAAGAGTTTTAATTTTTATTCCTTTGTATAAAACTCTAATTCCTTTTAATAATTACAAAATTTAATAAGCTCACACTTGTAGTTATTTCACATGCAGCCTATATCTATTAGATATAGGCTTTTCTTTAAATAAAAACTGACTTGTGTCAGTTTAGATAATTGAAACTGTAAAGTTTTGTTTACCCTCAAAAGCAACTGGATTGTTTTGATTTAAGGTTTCAATTTCGTGTAAAATAAAGTCTAATTCTAATACAACTGAATCTTGACTTTGACTTATTAATTTTGCATTTTTAATTTCAATAGATTTAACATTGTTATTTTGATCTTGATTTTTCTTAGTAATTAAAATGCTCGAAATATTTAAGTTATCTAAATTAGATCTATTAATACTAAAACTAAAGTTTCTATTAATAATTTGTCTATATATGTTGTTCAATGATTGATTGAAATAATTTTTACCATTATATTTTGGAGTAGTAATTTCTCCATCATTAAGGTTATAAACTAATACAACATCATTAGGAGTATTTACTTTATTATCAATACCAGCAACAGCACCACTAGTTATATCCATAAAAGCAAATTTATCAAAAAATAGACCATTTTCAGCAGTAGCGTGATTAGTCGTCAATTCTTCAGATTGCATCTGTGTTTCTAACGAAACAACATTATAACCTTGAGGAATATTAAATAAGATATTTTGGTTTAATTCTGGATCAAAGACATTAAATGTAGCACCAGCTACAATATTATCTTCAATAAACTGAGTATTGTAATTGTGTCCAGGGTGACCTTTATAGTAGATATTGTAGTCTTTTCCATGTTTGTATAGTAAATATATTAATACATTTCTATCTGCCGTTTCACCAGTACCTATTAAAATCAAGCTCTTTTTGTTATTGCTTGCATTAACTTTTTTAACTAAATCTCTTTGTTTAGTTCAATCAACTCCTGAAATTAAAGGTCAATAACTAAATAATCTTTTATTGTTTATATCTCTTGTTTCAAAAACTACATCTTTGATAGTTTTACTATCATTTCCTGGGAAAAATGGATAAGTATTTTTATAACCTAAAGCCCTTAATTGTATTGCATCAGCTTCAACAGTAATATAATTAATATACTTTTTATTCGGTATTAATGCTGGCATTAAATACTGGTTTTCACGAGTAATTCAGTCTTTAAATGATAAATCTACTATCTTGCCGTCTTTGACATATCTTTCGTTATTTTTATGTCATGAGTGAAGCAATAAACCGCTAATGATATTAGCATCCTCAATTCCAATCACATACACGTTAGGTAATTGGGTTAGTTTAATAAATGATGGATAATCTTTAATATGATCTGCATTAAATCAAACATTAATCTTTTTAGCTGGGTATTTTAGAGCATAATCATTAATAGTATCATAGTAATATCTTAAATTAGCACCAAAATCAATATAAGGAACTTCCTCAATAGTACTATCTAAATACATTTTTCTATCTGTAACACCTTCTGGAAGTTTTTTGTGATTATGTACAAAATCTAAGTATGCTGCTTGATTTACTTGAGCTTGAATTGGTAGTCTAGGTCAAATATATAGATGCGTTTCAGTAGGAGCTATCATTGATAAAGCTAGAATATTATTAAAAAGCTGAACACCATGACCTACATGAAAGAAATTAACATCTGCTTCTTTTAGCCTATCAATAACATTAGTGTTGTAAGGTTTAGCATCCTCTTCAGGTGGAGCATGTTCAATTCAAGGGTTATCATTACATGAAATAGCTAAACTTAATGGTAAAGTTGTAGCTAAGGTTAATGATAATAACTGTAGTTTTCGAAATTTTTTCATTAGTAGTTTAATTATATCTGTTATTCCTAAAAGCACTAAATAATTAGTAAAATAGCTTCAAAATTCAACTTTTAAATGAATTTCGAAGCTCTGTTATCCTTATTTTTTACATAACAAAAAAATACCAAACTTTTTAGATTTGGTATTTGTAAATTATTGCTCATCATGTTCTAAATCTTTTGGATGAGTTGGATTTGGATTTAAATCAATATTGCTGATTTTTCCGCCTTTAACATATACAACTTTATCAGCTATGTCTTTAATAGTAGGGTCATGTGTAACCATAACTATGGTTACACCGTATTTTTTATTAATATCATATAAATAACTTAAAACAATTTCAGATGTTTTTTCATCAAGCGCTCCAGTTGGCTCATCAGCGAAAATAATATCTGCGTTTTTAGCTAGTGCTCTTAAAATTGAAATACGTTGTTGTTGTCCCCCTGACATTTGAGATGGATATTTATTTTTTACATCTTCCATATCAAATTCAGTGAATAAGTCATTAATGTTTAGTTTTTTAGACTTATCTTTTTGTAAATATGCACCAGTTTCAACATTATCATAACCATTTAAGTTTTGTAGTAAGTTATAGTTTTGGAAGATAAATGACACATTTTCACGTCTAAATAATGTTAATTTTAAATCACTTAGATAAGGTAAGTTTTTATCACAAACAACCACATGACCATTACTTGGACGATCTAGTCCAGAAATTAAGTTTAATAAAGTAGATTTACCACCACCAGATTTACCAAAAATTAAAACAAATTCACCACGATTAATTGTTAATGAAACATTTTTTAATACACGAGTAACCACATTACCTGATAGATAGTATTTTGAAACATCTTTAACTTCTATGATAGCACCTTCAGTGTTTTTTAAGTTTTTAAATTCATCTGCTTTACGCTTTTTGTTTGATGCTGCTCTTAATTTACGAGCCATAGAACGATCAACAATCGCTCTATTACTTCCTCCATTAGCGTTTAAGGCTTCGAAAATATTATTTTTAGTAATCTTAAATCCAGCACCTTTTTTTGTCAAAATTAAATCTTCTTCAGCATTTTGGTTTTCGACTAATTCAGCTGGATTTTCTTTTTCTTCCACACTATTTTCAGTGTTTTCGTTCTCAGGTATTAGTACTTCTTCTGGTTGCTCTTGTGAAGATTCTTCGTTAGATTGTGTCTCTAATTCTTCAGGCTCTGTAGTTTCTTCTACTGCTTCTACTTGTGGTTCTTCTATTTGTTCTTGGTTTTCTTGGTCTTCTTGGTCTTCATTTGATTTTTGTAATTCTAAATTCTCATCTTCAAACACTTCGAGTGTTTGTGTTTGTTGGTCTTCTAAATTTTGTTCTAGCTCACCTAGTTCGTTAATATCATTTTCAACTGGTTGTTCGTTATTTTGTTCTAAAGATTTAGCTTTAGATTTAAATTTTCAAAATTTCTTAAACATTATTTTCCTTTCAATAAGTCAATTGGTTTAACTTTATCTATACTTCTTCAAGCATTAAATGAAGCAATGATAAAGATGGCAATAACACTTACTACTGTGACGATTATGTGGGTGAATGTAATTGCAGTCGGTATCGCTATTTGCGCCATTGTAATTAATAAATAACTAAATCCAGCGAGGGTGGCAAAAGCTAGTCCAACTGATATTAAAACTGCAATAAGAGCAAATGGTGCATAAATTGAGAAAAATACTCGGATTTTTTCACGGTTTGTGTATCCTAAAACACCTAAAATAGCTATGTTTTTCTCATTTTCATTAATTAAGATAGTTGAAACAATAATTAAGATACAGATAGCGATTGCAAAGCTAATAATTGCAAAACTGGTAATAATTTGTTGCATTGTTTTTGAAACAATTTGAATGTAATCAAATTCAATATCTTTTGAGACAAAACCACTAACTAATGGAGTATATATATTTTTATTATACAACTGTAAAAATTTACTGTTGTAATCTCCGTATTTATTTTTGTTTACTGCTTTATATTTATTAATTGCATCATCTAAATCAGTAGCAGTATTACCAGTTAGATAATGAATAATTTGCATTGGGGTATATCCATCGTGAATTAAAGCTCCATCAGCATATTCTGGACCTAGTTCTTTAAATCCAAAGATGGCATTAAATAATTGTGCTTGTTCACTATCATTTAGTAAATCTACATCAAAGTTAATTGCGTTTGGCGAGTAGCCAGATGGTGAATATACAGCAGCTGAATAAAGAATTTGATCTGGGATAAATGATTTAGATAAAACACCATTAAATGGTCGCTTATCACGAGCTTTATATTCGAGTGTATCTAAACCAGTTATGATATTAGCAGCAACTTGTGGAATGATAAATTCCTCATTAATGTAGGTTGGATTAATACCTACGATTTTGAAAGTAAATATTGGTGGTTTTTTGGCTTTTAAGCCTACTTGTTGATCTAATTTGTATTTAAAACGATTAACATTGTTTTCAACATATGAAACAAATTCATCACCAATTTTTAGCTTGTGTAAACCTCTGGAAACGTGGTTTATAATAACTGGTATTTTGTATTTACTTAAAGTTTCGCTAGTGCTGTTAGAGTTGTAATTTTTAACAGCTTGTTTAAATTCATTAACAAATTTTGTGTTATTGAATTTATACTCTCTAATAATTTCTTTTAGCCAGTTTTTACCATCTCGATTGATGAATTTAACAAACTTACTATCTTCATGATATCCATATAAAGTAACTAAGTTGCTTGGAGCTAGTGATAATTCTGGATTTGAATCATCCGATGAACTAGCACCTAAAGCTAATTTATCTTTTTGTTCTGTTTGATTATCTCCATTAGTTAAAAAGACTTTAGCATATGAATAAGTTTCATCTATTTTATCATTAAATAGTTTTAAAGCGTTAATTGCTACAAATAATTCGTTAATAATTTCACCATTACGCTTACCAGTAATGATATTGTTGTTTCTAGCTTCTAGATATTTATAACCATTAACTAAAAACTCACGATATAGTTTTCTAATTTCTGGTTCATTTGTTACTCTAAATGACTCTAATTTATCAAGTTCTTTATCATAACGAATGTATTTAAAGCTTCCTAAAGCAACATTTTCAGCATTAGGTGAATAAGAGAAAAATCCGTGACCGTTATTTTCTGCTAATGCTTTTTTAGTTTCATCGATGTTGATTTTACGAGCTAATTCATCTAAATTAGGGTTATTAAAGCGTAAGTTAGGTTGACTATTTTGTAGTATTGTAGCTACTTTGTTTCTAATTTGAAGCACTCTTGAACGATGGCTATCAGGTAGTTGATTGTAAATTACAGTTCATGGGTCATAAGAGCTAATTTGAACATTAACTGAAAATTGGGTTAAGATGTGACCGTCATTTTTGGTTGGATTACCGTTAACTAATCGACCATTATTATCCTTGCTTATTGCAGTTGAAATTCCAGGTCTAAAGAAGCCACTTTGATACATATCAATTTCATTAACTGTACCAATTGGGACATATAAAGTATTTTCTAAATCGTTAATTTGCTTGTTATCTAAATTAACTATAGCTGTGTTAATTGCACCTCCTTCAGTTGTTGGAGTAAATAAATCATACTTAAAGTTATAATCACGCTGTGAGTAAGTTTTATTAATTGACTCTTTAAATGCACCAGACGTAGATAGTCCCACTATTGTGGTAACACCAGCTAACACGATGCTAATTGCAAATGATAGAAGTTTTCAAAAACCATTAAAGGCAAGTGATAAAGAGAACTTGCTTTTTACATTTAATTTTTTAGCTTTAATTTGTAATTTATTGTGAATTTCACCTATATTTAACTCAACTATACCACTCATTAAATCAATAGCTTTTTTCTTTAGTGCATTTAAGCTTGATAAAACAATAATTAATGAGACAAAAACTAGCCAAATTGCCACATACATAATGGTAAAACCAATATTAAAGTTTAATGTTTGAATAGGAATAGTTCAAAAGCTTGACAAGGTATTTAAAGCAACACCATGTAGTAAATAACCAATTAAAGCCCCTAAAGTTCCACCTACACCAACGGTAAAGAAAGCAAAGATAGTAAGCGCACTTGAGATTTGCATTGGTGTATAACCTTGAGCCATTAAAATACCAAGCACTTTATTTTGACTAGCAATATATCTTTTAATGATAAACACAATTGAAACAGCAACTAGAATTGAGAAAAATACCATTAAAATTGTTGCTGTTAAATTAACACTAACTACTAGTTTTTCGATAAAAGTAATTCTTAACGAACGTTCTGGATTTAACTGATCAAAGTCAGTGTATTTATAGATAAATTTAGGTGGGGTTTTACCATTAGTTGCTATACCAAGTTGATTTAGTACTATTTTATTTAGTCTACTATCTAAATTATCTTCGTTTTTAAAGTACAGTCCATCTTCAATATTTGGATTTTGGATAGTTAGGTATCTTTTAACATGAATTCCACGGTTAATTTCTTGAACACGACTAAATCCATTTGAGTTAACATATACAATTGCTTGCTTGTTAGTGTTTACTTGAATATTATTTTCATCAATTAGTGGATAGAAATAGTCAAATGATAAGTCAGTTCCTACAATTAAGAACCTTGCACCATTGACATTTAATAAGTACTCTTCTTTATTTTCTTTTTCTAACTGCTCAATTAACTGACGCATTTGCTCTGGTTCATTTGGAATGAATCCACTATAAACACGTTTGTGGTTTGCTTCTGCGTAAGCCTGGTTGATTTTAGCTATATATGAAGAACTTTGAGTATATCTAATAAATGAGTTATCTAAAATAATACCTGTAATGGTATCCATTACACTAAATAAAACACCAAGTAAATTAGTATCAAAGAAACTTTTAATTATCGGATCTTCACCTTGAGAAAGCTCTTTTAGTTTTAATAAATAGTCATTGTCAATTGCTAATTTAGTATAGTAATCTTTTTCAAAAGATGGGTTTGAAACTTTTACATTAATTTGATTTTGGAAGAAAATATTGTTAATAAAGTCATAAGCATTTTGCTCATTTTCAAATACTTCATCAAAATCAATAAGTTTGTATTTAACTAAATAATCAAGGTTTGCGTTTTTAGATACTGAAGCTGAATCAGCTGAAGAGTTAGTTAAAGTTCATAAAATCAAGTTTGGAAATTTATTTCTTAAAATTGAATTTAAGTAAATATCACGAATCCCAATTTGGTCATAAGAGAAGACTTTATAGTTTTGTTGAATTAGTAATCTAACAATGTCAATATATCTAACATTTTCTTGGCTAACATTTTCACCTTCAATACTTCCAGCTACTTTTTGTAGTTCATATAGTTTATCATTAGCTAAAACTCTAGTAATTAGTAAATAAACTAAACTAGCATACACATTTTGATATGGGAGATTATATTCGACTACATTATTGTTTTTGTTAAACAAGATATATAGTTGTGCTTGCCCATTATACGCAAAAGCTTGTGTAATTAAGTACTTATTAGTAATTAAAAACTGTTTATAGCTTGGGTATTTGTTTGCTAAATTTCTAACTGATGGATTTCTAAACTCACCAATTGAATTAGTAGCAAAAATTTGTGATGATATCGCAGCAGTTTCAACAAGTCCTTTAGTTACTTGGAAATTATTTTTGCTATCATAAATTGCTAGGTTATTTCCGTATTTAGCTGATAAATTAAAGTTATTAACTATATTAATGATTTGCGAATTATTCGCAAGTGCTAGTAAATCCAGTGCAAACGCTTTTTTAGTAGCTAAATCAGCATCAGTATTAAAGAATATTTCTGTTCAAATTTTAGAAGCTCACAGTGAATCTTTAATTAAACTAAAGTTATTTCTAATTTGAGGTTGAATAAAAGTATCAACCACAGTACTGAAAGTACTAAATAATGAATTATTTGATCAGTTTGAATCACCTTTTCCAATTAATCCAAAGTTATTAAAGTATAACCATATATCACTAACACTTTCAATGGTATTAATACTTGGCATACGAGAATTTAACTTAAATAAGTTAAGTATTTTAGATCAAGTATTATATGTTTTTACAATGTCTTCTTGATTGTAAACACTGGTTTTTATATATTTTTGGGTTGCAGGATTATATTTTGTTCCATTTCAACCAAAGAAAGCGCTTAAAGCATTTTTGATATCAGTTGGAACTTGCTCAATATTTATTTCTGTTTTATCAGCAATAAACTCAAGCGTATTTTCTAATCCTTCAAAACTAAAACTATAAATATCACTAGTATTAGCTCTATTTTCTGAATTTGGATTGGCATTTTTGTTTAACAAGCTACCTAAATTTAGCCCAACTAAACTAATTAAGTCATTTAAATCTAATTTGTTAGGATCATCAGCTGGAATAATGATATTAATATTGCTATTGTAAGCAAAATCAGTTCCTAAGTTAGATAAATTTAACCCTTTTGCTAATTCAGTTTTTAATCTACCAGAACTACCTGGTGTTGCAAATAGTGATTTTAAGGCTGCGTAAATTAAATCTTGAGTTTCAAGTGATTTTAGAATTAAGTTTTCCGTTACATTGGTTTCACCACCAATTTCATTGTAAAACACCCTATTAACTACTGTTAAAGGAGTTGATTTAATTTTTGAATCAACAATCTTACTAAATTGATTAAAATCATATGATTTAACAAAGAATTTAAGTAGGTTTTTTAGGTTATAAAACTGGTTGGTAGAATTTGGATTTTTTTGGGCATTTAGTGTTTTAATAAATGCTTTTAATGGATCAGGAATTGAGCCACCAAATAGGTTAACAAGCGGATTAAATGAACCATCAAATTTAGCTATCGAGTTAAAATCAATATTATCAATAATTGCATATAACTGTGATTTGATAACATTAGAATCAATGCTTTTTAAAGCTCAACTTAACATTTCGTGTAATGAAAACTTTTTAGTGTATAAAGTTGGTCTGTTATTAACTGTAAAAGTTAAACTTTGTGGCTCATCATTAATCATTACACCATTTTCACTAGCTAGTGTAACTGCACCGACTTTAAAGTTAATTGAAAACTGATTTGGATTTTCATTATTAACTCTAAATCCAATACGATTGTCTAAATAAGTTTGTTTATTTTCACTAAAAAGAGGATCTACATTAGCTATAAAAATGTTTGGATCTACATTTTTGTTAAGTAAGAAAATTTGTAATGCTTGGTTGTTTCCATATACTAAATCAAGTGTTTTAGTAAATTTATCAAAAGTAAAATAAGCTTTTCTGCCACTAGCTAAAGCTGAATGTAAGTTATATAAATAATTAGGATTTTTATTTACTTCTGGATTTAAAGTTAGTAAGTTGTTTAACTTTAATGCTTTAGCGATATTTTGTTCTTGAATTAAGCTTTCATGTAGTGTTACAGATTCAAGTAACGCTTCTTCACGGTTAACAAAGTTAAAATCTAGTTTTTTGATTTCAAACTCACCAGTTTGATCAAAAGTTTTTCCGTGCACATTTGTACTAAAATCATTAGAAAACTCAGTGAATTTTTTGATGTTAAATCCTGCTACGATGTTTTTTAGTGACTCAATAAAATCAGCAGGACGAGCTATAAAGTCTAAATATTTAAACAAAGTATCTGCATCAATTTTGATACCAAATAAAAACTCAATTAGTTTAAATAATGAAATTAATTGTTCTTTTAAATATGTTCTTTGTTCAACTAATGTTCTTAAACGACCACTTTTATCATATTTAAGTTTGTAAATGATAGTATTAAACATATCATTAAATCATTTAGAAGCATAATCACCATTAGGATCATGTGATCAGAAATAAAATGTATCAATAACAATTTTAGGAATAGTTCCTAGGTTAATTGATCCAGAAGATATTGTGTTGGCAAAATCATTTTGGGTAAATGATTGTTCTAAAACTTTTGAATAACTATATAAAGTATCTTTTGCAATAAAACCTTCTTTAATTAAGTCAGATTGCAATAGTCCACGTACGATATATTCAACAGCTAACTTAAATGTACCAGATGAACGAGCTTCATTAATAATATCAGCTTTCGGAGCACGATAACCAGCTGGTATAAAAACAGTACTTGGAAAACTTGGGTTGTATCTAACTCAACCATTTGGATTAATTTTAGCCATAATGGTTAATTGTTGTGAAGTTAAATAATGATCTATTGGTGTATTGTTAACTAAAGCATATTTTCTAGTTAATTCAGGTGTTAAAATAAAACCATTTGGATAATTAGTATAATCAACATTTTCTCACCTTAAAATTTGAGATTTATCTGTGTTATATACTGGTTTTACTATAATAGCCGTATCTGGAGATAAAAAGACAATCCCTAATCCAGCAAATTGAGCTTCATTTTTTAAAGCCGTAGCTTCATCGTAGTTACCTAAATAAACAACTTTTTGGTTGATTAATGTTCTATATTTTAAGGTACGATAGTCAATTAAACGAACAGGGAAATAATCAATTACTGATTGAATTAATGCGTCATCAGGCTTTTTATTAATTCCTTCTCCGTATAAAATTTTTGCTGCTAATTTTGGAGGTAATTGTTTAGTTCTAAATGCAGAAGCTAATTGATCTGCATTTTTATTAAGTAAATTTCTACGAGGGTTTCTGTTTTCGTTTGCTAATAAGTTTAAGTTGTTTGGTATTCCATTAATTCTACGGTCATTATCCCCAACATTAACAAAATGGAAAACATTTTTTTCTCCATCTACATATCCATCAACTGTAGCAGTTTCACGAATACCTAAATGTCTACCACGAGGTTTGTTTTTTAAATCTGTATTTAGTTGATCGATTTTAACTTTAATTCTATTAGCTAAATTTTTACTTTCAACTACATCAACAAATGAGTTGAAAATATTTAATTCAACAATTAATTTAGTTCTTTCTTTGATGTAATCGTATTTATCTTTAGCTATTTGTGAATTAGTTAAATCTAAATATGTTTGATAATCAAGTGTATTTTGCTCATTGTTTGTAGCGATTTGAGCAATAGTTTTTTTACCATCAAAACTAAATTTAGCATAATCAGGTTCATTTGTAATAAAACGACTAATTTCTGTATTTGGATTAGTATCTGTTAAATACTTTAGTTGAATGTTATTAACTTCATCTAGTCCTAAAAATAAATTGCTAGTACTAATACCACTAGTGTTAATAATTTTTTGTCTTGGATTAGATGGATCAAAACTATAATCTAAAGTAGTGATTTGTTTAACAAAGTAATTGAATGGTTTTAGTTCCTCTGGTGTTTTACCATTTGAATTAGCGATTTGATTTTCAATATATTTACGATATGCACCTTTTCAAGATTCTTTATCTTTTGGGTCGTAAGTAGTTTCGTAAAAATAACGACTAAAGAAAGTGTAGTTTTCACGGTATTTAACTCAATCAGTTGGTACAGTTAAATAACTTCCAGCTTCAAAAGTATAATAATCATAAATTGTTTCTTGCGGTCTAACTTGTGAAACACTTGGAACTAAATTTGAAATAACAAAAGATTTAAGAGGAATGTTAAAAATTGAGTTATTAACTTGACTAGCTTCATCATCTGGATTAATAACTAAATTACTAAAGTTAGCTAAAGTTAAATTTCTACCCCTTAAAGAACTTAATGAAGCACTATAAGCTTCATCAGATGAGTTGGAAATTTGGTATTTTGATAACCCTAAGGCTCTTGCGACAAAACTGGTGGGAACTTGATAAAAAGGAATATTTGAATTTCTTCAATCAATCATTTCTAATGTATCGAAAGTGGCAGTGTTATTTGCTAAATTCAAATATAAAGGTTGGAACTGAGTAAAAATTACGACATTAGTATTTCTAATATCACGATTGATGTTTGCTATATCACTTAAACGAAAAAGTCTTCTGAATGTAAAATTAGATCTAGGATTTACATTAGTATTTTTAACATTTAATGTAAACTGATTAGAAGAATTTTTGGTGTAAGTTTTGATATTGTATTTTTTAAGAAATCTAATTCTTTTAGAAGTTTGGGTTTCGTCAAATAGAAGTTGTAAATGATCTTGAGCATTATTTGGTAGTTCTGAATTATACAGATTATACATACTAGTAAAATCATCTAGATGAATGTATCTACTTGCATAAGGTTGACGAGTAATGCCAAATAAACTGATTGGAATATATTTTTTTTGTTGAATTTTTGGGTCTTCAGCAATCTTTTCTAAATTAAGTAGGTTGTAAACTTTCTTATAATTATCTTCAACATATCTAATAGGCTCGACTGAATCGTTTAATTTACCATTAACACTATAACCACCATTAGCAGCTGAACCATTAATTGGAATTTGATTTAAATCTAATGTGTAGTGATGTTGGTTTGATTTTAGTCTAAAAGCATAGTATTGATTGGTCATTGCTCTACTTGTATCGTTTAACAAAGCAAAAATTCCGGTAGTTAAAAAAATAAGCACTGTTAAAGCAAACAATACAACTTTGTTTTTAAATATCGACTTAAATACTTCTTTTAAGATATGTTTCATTTACACCTAGTCCTTAATTTTTAAATTACTTATATTATAACTTTTTTAAAAGTTAATAACTGAAAAATATGGAAAAACTAGGTTATTCATACTTTTTTTAAAGAAATTAATTAGTTGGTTTAGTGCTACTAGAAAAATCTCAATTCTAATAGAAAATCAATAAACCTTATGCCCATATACGAATGTATGTGGGTTATATTTGTTTCTAGTCATTAAACATTCTAAAAGTATAGAAAAACCACACCTATTGATGTGGTTAATACATTTTAAGATTTAATTTATACTATCTTCTTTTATTTAAGAAACGTTCTAAGTTTCCATCACGAAGACCTTGTCATAAGGCTTCTCAACCTTTTATACCTGTATTACCTCTATATGGGTAATCTTTAAATCAAATAATTGCTTGTAATGAATTAGGGTTGTAATTTCATTGATACACACCATAGTAACTTCTAGCACCTTGGACGAATGTATCATTAAATCATCATCCATCTTTTGTAATACCTAAACTGTTATATACATCACTTAATTTAAATCCGTTTCAGTTTGGTTTTCTTTTCATTTCATCAAGTAGTGCTTTAGTTCTACCATTTCTAAAGTATGTATCATACGCTGCATCTCTTGAACTACCATTAATGTACCCTTCAACACTTGGTCCTATACCGTTTCATCATCAGTATGAATTACCCATATTTTTATTTGTAAATCAAAGGAAAATAGTAGTTAATCTAAACGCTGCTTTATAACCCTCATTGTTTTTGTAATTTACAAAATCAAAACCATTTCTTACACCTCTAATATATCTCGCATGCGCTTGTTCTATTGAGTGTTCTCAAATCATTGTATAAAGTGATTTGATAAAATCAGTTAATTTACCATGTAAACTAATTAAGTTTTCATCAAACGCAAAGTTGTATTTTCTTGGTGTAAATCCGTTGTTATTTGTTGTTGCAGGTGTATTTGTTTTGTAAATATCCAATTGACGACTTAAAACGCCATAAATTCCTGTTCTTCTATCAAAATCACTAGCATCAAATAATCTATTAATAAATGATACATAAATTTCAGGTGTCATATATTTACTATGTCTAATTGAATTTAATAAATCAACTCTATTTAATACTTGGTGTAGCGATATGCTGTTGTTTTTATTTGAATATCCATCTTGAAGAATGATTGAAATTAAACCATTAATTACATCATCATTGAATTGTGCTGCTGCTATTCCTGTTTGATAGTTGGTTGTACTTAAGTTGTAGAACAGTCTATCGATAATAGTATTAAATGATCAATCACCTTGGAATCTAGTTGTTGTTAAGTGTTCAAAGAAAGCTTTCATCATAGCTTCAAAGTTTCGTTGGTCAACTTGTCAGTTAAATCTAAATCCACTGTTATTTAGTTTTGAAATCACAACTCTAGCTAATGTTTTATAGAAAATTCCTGATTTTGGATTTGATGGAGTTAACACTTCTTTCAATCACTCTTTGAAACTATCTTTAATACTGAATCTGTGGTGATTTTTATCTATTTCTAACACTTTTTTAAGTGCTTGTTGTCAAACGACAACAGAATCGGCATAGAATTGTTCTTTATTATCAATAATTGTATTAAAGAATTTCTTAATAAATGTTTTAAGTCCATTGCTGTTTACTAAAACTTCCATCATGCTTGTAATATCACGAGCATCAGCTTCAGAATTTGAACCTAATAATACTTCTGGAATTTTTAAATCACGAACTAATTTTCCAATTCTTGATACACCATCAGCACCTGTTTGCCCATTAATTAATTCTGTATTTAAGAATTTATCAACTAAATCGCTAACTAATTGTTTTAAGTCAGTTACATTTTGTGATTTTCTGAAGATTTGATCTTTAAGTAGTTTTTTGAACGTTGAATAGTTTGTAATATCAAATGCATTTTGCACTTGTTTTTGAATTGCTTTAGTTACTTCACCAACGCTTGTACTTGTTTTAATAGTTTCAACAATTGTATCAACTATTGAATCTAATAGACCTCAATCTTTAACGATTCTGTCTAAATTATGTGTAAATTCTTGAACTAATCTTTGGTATCTATTTGGATTGTTTAATTTAGCAAATCCTTTGATGAATTTTTCAAAAATTACATTATCAAGTAGTTTTTTAACTTCTGAATCTCTTAATGATTGTAAAACAATCTCTTTAAGTGTATTTTTAACTTCGTTTCCGTTACTATTTACATAATTTTTAAGAATATCAATAACACCATGCGCATTTGTTATAAGTGTAGGATTGTTAAATAGATAGCTAAATGTATCTTTAATTATTTTCTTAATTGCAGTGTTATTTCTTGCTGCACTTTGAATAGCTTTTTTAATAAGAGATTGATCAACTATCTTAGTACTAATAAACTCTTTGGTTGTATCAGGTAGCATTGATCAAATAAGCTCTGAAACAGTTGGAATCTTAAGCGCTGCGTCACCTTCAACCACTAAATCATAAGCATTTTCAATTAACTGAATAAATCCATTTTGGTTAGCTGTTGAGATAATACTGTGGTCACTAAAGATAGCTTTAATAACATTGATTGAGTATGTTTCGCCATTTTCTTTAGATGTAAAGATTTCCAATGTGCCTAAAATTGTATCTACAAGTGGTTTAGCTACTTGTGTATGATTTGCGGTTCTTAGTGTTTCAAATAACTTATCTAAAACTGAGTAGTATAAACCAGCTCCATTATTTGCTTTAAGTGTTTTGTTTGTAATTTTTACAACTTTTAAGACTACTTTTAAGATTTCACTTGGATTTGAAATATTTTTAAATAGTTTTTGTTTTAGTGAAGGATATGAATCTAGCTGTTTGAAAACTAAATCAGCTAAAAATCCTCTTGTTGTATCATCGTCAATAATAACATCAATAAATTGTGAAATTGATTGAATTAAATCATTTTTATCTTGAGTGTTAAATTCAAATAATTTATTAATTAATTGTGACAATGAGTTAATTGCTTCAAAACTATTATGTGATGTTAGTTCTTTAGCACGTTTTAAACTCTTAACCACAAGTTGTCTAACAAATGGTTTAAATTGAGGTTTGTTAAATACCGTTTTAATAAATGTTTTTGTGTTATTTAAATCAGTTTTGAAGTTGGTTTGTAAGTATTTAGCAAAGTTATCAACTAATTGAGTGTTTGTAGAACTTAAAGTTGAAGTGATTAATTCAACAATTGCTTCACTATGGTCATTTAGTAAACTCGCAAATAGTAAACCTTTTTTCAACACTGATACATTCGATGTATCAAGAACTCTAGTTAATACGCCATTTAGATTATTTTGGAATTTAACATATGTATCTTGTTGTCCAACTAAATTAACAACATTTTGTAATAAGGTAGTTAATAATGGATTAGTTGTATTTGCGTCTTGCTTAATAAATGTATTTAAGCTCATTAATAAGGTACGAACAATTTGTCCTTGAATTTGAGCGTTTTTAATTGTAATTCCATATTGTTTGGTTAAATATGTAGTTACATCATTAGCAATTGCTACTGATTTTTCATGTGAAAGAATTGTAGGTATAACATTTTGTAAAAATCCAGTAAATTTAGACTTAAATGCCGGGTTGTTTTTTACAAATTTATGCAATAATCCATAGATTTGGTTTAAATCACCACTTAAAAGTGTAGGTAATTGATCTTTTCAACTTAAATCATCTAATAGAGCTTTGATTAATTCTTTACCTAAGCTGATGAATGATTCATTAGCTACAATGCCGCTTAATACATCCTTAAAGTTAGCAAATTGAACAGCTTGTAGTACACCAGAATTTCCTAGTGAACCTTTAGAAGCCATACCTTTAACAATGTTTGAAAGTGTATGATTTTGTGCTAATTTACCGAAAATTTCTTGTGATAAATAAACAACTGTAAATTTATGTCTTTGAAGAATGTTGTTGTTTGAAGCTGTTAATTTATTTAAGAATTTTCTAGCAAAATCACCAATATTATTTGTTATTTTGGTTGTTAAAACATTTGAAATTGCAACAGGAATACCAGTAAAGTTATGTGCTTTAATAGCCTTATCAACTGCATCAATTGTTGCGTTAAACACATCTAGTTCATTAAGTAGATCATAACCGTTATTTAATAAATCAGTTAATAATTGGTCTGTGGTCAAGCTTCTATTGCTTAAATCAATGTTTAACTTAGCGATTTCAGCTTTGATTAATTTAACTAATACACGCTGTGTATCAGAATTTTTAACCATATATCTTAAGAAATTAGTGATATTAGTTTTAACAGGTGCTAAGTTAATTGCGTCTGCAACTATTGTATAAACTTGTTGGATATCTCTAGAACTTTTTAGCCTATTAATTGTTGAATCGCTTAAAGCATTAGTTGTGAATCTTTTAGCAACTGCTAAAAAGTCGTCATTAGTTAAAATTCTACTAAATAGTAATTTAACATCGTTTTTATTGATTTGGCTTGAATTTTGGTAGCCTAAATTTTTAATTACTGATGATGCTATACTTGCTGCAATAACATCAGTATTTCTTTTACTAAATAAGTTGTTAAATACACTATTTAAGCCAGTTCTTAATGTTCCAAATGAACTGTCGTTTACAACTGCTTTAATTAATGCGTTAAGTTGTTTTTGACCTTCAGGAGTTTTGTATTGGTCAAAAATTTGTTGTAGTAATTGGAAAACAACATCAGATGCTTGGATTTGTAAACCATTAATTTTTAGTTGCGCAAAGACTGCATCAACTACTTTTCTAGATAATTTAGCATGATTATCAACTACTGAATAAATTCCTAAGAATGAATTTACAAACGCTTGTTTATTTTGAATTACAGAGAAAATTGGAGCTAATTCAGGGTCGTTTAAAACTGCTAAAACTGGACCAGTTACTAGTTCTCTAACTTTGGTATTTGCTACTGTTCTTTCAACTATTTTATATAGTTGATCTTTAAGTTTAGTTTCAAAACTATTGTTGCTTAAGATTACTTTTAAAACATCACCATATGAGTTAAAACTTTCTAAGCTTGATTTACCTAATGAATCAATAATTGATTCAATGTTTTGAGGTAATAATTCAATAACTTTTCTAAGTGCGTCAGTAATTTGGCTATCTGCGATAACTGCGTTAATTGCTTGAGATACTTTTGTAGCATCTAAATTTAAGCTTCTAGCTAAATTTGCTTGATTTGCTCTTAATTGACTAATAAATCAATCGTAAGTTACGTATTTAGTAACTGCTTTTTTAGCGATTTTCTTAATGATGTTTCTTTGAGTTGTATCTCTAATAACTTGTGAGCTAATTACTTCTTTTACTACTGAAAAATCAGTAATTAAGAAGCTTAATAGCTCGCTTGATAATCTACTTGAGAAACCATCAAAGTTAGTTATATTTCGATCGGCGATAATAGTTTTAACTTTTGAAAGGATATTTAGAATTAATGGGTTAGTTGGGTTTAATTCTAAAATTGATTTAACAGTGGTTAAAATTTGTTTTACTGTTTCTTTGGTTAAACCACTTTGAGTGTTATCTAATAATCCTAAACTTACAAGTTTTTGGTTAATGTTAGTTACATTTAGAATTGACTCATATAATGAATCATTTAAGTTAGTTAAAGCTTTACTTACAAGGTTATGAACTGCTGTATTAAAGTTGTCATTAAAGACATTTCCTGCTAAACCAGCTTGTAATGTTCTAAAGACAAAGTCTTTAAAACTAATATTTGCTGGTAAAGTAATTTTGATATCTAAAACAGCACTAGCTAAATCTTTTACGATAGTAACTAAGTTTCTATCTAAAATATAGTTATTTTCAGTTGAGTTAGCATCTTTGATTATGAAGTTTAAGTAAGTATTTAAAGCAGCTGTTTGGTTACTATTTGGAATTAGTGAATTTAGCAGGTTTGTATAAATTTGAGCATTTTGTCCAGTTACTTCTTTAAATTGATCAATTAAAGCGTGTAAGATTGACCTTACATATGGTTTGTATTGGTCTTTTAATAATGGAGAAGCTTGGATTTTGTTAAATAATTTAACTCACTGAGGTCCAATATTACCATTAGGTTGTACAAATGCACCTAATTTTTGTTTATAAATATTAAAGATATCTGCTGGTAAGTTAACAAATTTAGCTTTAACTTCTGCAACTGTGGTTGCTTGTTTTGCTTGACCTAAAACGTCAAATACTTTAGTAACTACAGCTTCAAGTGTGTTTCCATCTATATCTAAAATTGAAACAATATGAGGTAAAGCTTCACTTACAATTGCTTGTGATTGTGTTTTGTTTGATAAAGTTGGAACGTATTTTTCTAAGTAATGAGCTGCAATTTTACTAATTGCTGTTTTAATTGAGTTATTTGAAACACCATTTTTAACAACATTAATAATTGTTGGTTTTAATGATAAATCAATGTGAGCGATAAATTTAACTAAAACATCTTCAAGTTTAGTTAATCTACTTGGTACAACTGCTTTTAGAGCATTTGTGATAGTTGTTTTAATTGAACCTTTTAAGTTAGGTGCTAAATCTAATACACCTTTGTAAGCTAATACTAAATCACTGCTGTATGGGCTTAATTCACTTGGTAATAGTCCGTTGATTAGCACTGACATTAAGTCATTATTTGAAATTAAAGCACTAGCTAAAATACCAATCGGTTCTGCATAACTAGGTCATTCAGTATCTGAAATTGTTTTTCAAAAGTCAATGATAAATTTATCAACTGTTTTGCCTAAAACTTCACTTTGTAATTTTGCTAATAATTCATTTGTAAAGTTAGCAAACTTATTGTGAGTTTTATAGTTAGCAATTGCATCAGTAACTACTTTGGCTATTTTGTCTGCATTATTTTTGATTAAGGAATTATAAAGCTTATCAAGTAGGCTGTTGATTTTAGCTTTTTGATCAGCTGATAAAGGAGAGTTTGATTCACTAGCTATTTGAGCAACTTGATTATTAATTTCTTTGATAGCTAAAGTTTTTAGTTTCTCACTTGGTAATAATGTTTCTAAAAATCTTCTAAATTCATTTAGGTAAGCTGTATCTTGTTTTGATAATTTATCTAGTAAACTTGAACTTAAATTTGAAACAGCATTAACATTAACTACACTAAGTAGTGGTTTTAATAAAGCTGAAGTGGTAAAACTTGATAAGTTTTGCACACCTGAAATTAAACCATCAGCCATTTGTAAAATGGTTTCTTTATTTTCACTTAATGTGTCCAGTGCGATGTTAACTGTTTTAGTAGTGAAATCTGGATCTAAAGTGATTCCTAGTTGAGTTTTTGATAATTGAATTAATGATTTAGTTAAAGTTTTTGACAGTCTACGGTTGGTTACGATACTATCAAATAAGTTTGCAAATACTTGTTTTAGAACAGGTTTAGTTTGTGGGTTGCTAATTAAAACTTTAACAACTGGTAAAGCTTTAGTTGAATCACCTTTAACTAAAGCTTTTAAGTCAGTAATAAACTGATTGTTATTTAAGTTATCAATTGCACTACCAGCAACTAATTTTAATAGCACATATAAGTTTTGATTTGCTAACTGTTGATTAACTAAACTTAATACTTCGTTTTTATCAGCGTAATCAGCATTTTGATCGACTCAATTTGAAACTAGACCGCTAATTATGTTTTGAATTACTGGTTGGAATGATTGTAAAGTACTATCAAAAGCTCCAGGAGTAGTTTGAATTTCTCCTGAAATTTTGCTAATTGTAGCAGTTACAATTTGTTTTAGGATTGCAGTATGAGGTCTAATTGTATCACTTGTAATAAAGTCCACAAAGACACTAGCTGTGTTAGAGTTATTTCCTAAAGTATCAACAATGATTTTAAATAACTGATTTGGAAGTTGGCTTAAGTTATTAGCTACTTGATTTTCTTGTGCATTTGAAACTGAGGCTAATAATCTTTCTTTTAATTTTGTTAATAAAGCAAAGTTGTTGCTTTTAATTGCTGTTAGGAATTTATTTACTAGTGTAGTTGCGAATGCTCTAGAGTTAGCATTTGGAATTTGATATCCATTTAGTAAAACTTGTTGCACTAAATTTACTAGTAGTGATGAAATTTGAGAGTTATTAGCTACATTTTTAACTAAATTTATAATTGGGTTAATTGAATTTTCACTAATTAAAACTTTTCAAACTCTAGCTACTAATTGATCAGGTGAAGTTAAGTTTTTAAATCTTTGGATATTACTGAAAATGTTATCTACAACAACGTCAATAAAGTTGGCTAGATTTTTACGTCCATTACCTGCGTTATCTGCATTAATTAAAATTGTTAAGAATTTTTCAACATTAGCAGCTGATAGGAACTTGCTTAGACTTTGTCTAATATCAACTGGTACTAAATTAATTGCATTTTGTAAGTTAAGTGGTGTGTTTGATGAAGTTAATACACGGTTGTATAAAATGTTTTTAAGTAATTGTTTTAGTACATTTTTGTTAGCTTGGTTGCTAAATACTGGAGAATCGGCAAATTTAGTAAGTAGTTTGAAAATACCAGTTCAATTATTTTGGTTTGATAAATCAAATTTAGGAATTGAAGCCTGAATTAATGAACCACCTAAAAGTTCAGCAGCTGAGTTTTGTGTACGACCTGCAATACCTAAAAGCATATTGCTTACTGCGTCTTTAACAATTCCTAAATCTTTAACATTGGTAATGGTAAAGTTTAATAAATCTGACACAAAACGTTTGTAGTCATTTTTTTGTGATTCATTTGTTAGTAATTTGTTATCTGTAAAAAGTTGAACTAAAGCACCTGCAAATAGGTCTTTACCATCTGCAAGCATTTTAAATACTAAATTGTTAATGGCTGTTGAAAGCTCATTAATTTGATTGTTGTATTTATCAATTGCAGCTTTTAGGTTATTTCCACTAACATTAGCAGTTGAAGGTCTTGAAATTAAAGCAATAAGCAAGTCTGAAAATGTTCTAACATTTTCATCATCAAAATTAGCTGCATTATCTGAGTAAGTGTCAACTAATTTGTTAATTAAAGTTTTTAATTCTTCACTTTTGGCAACATTGACAAATAATGTTTTAAATTGGTTAAGTTGCTCAGTTGATTTTAATCCAATGCTATTTAAGGTTGGAACTAGTTTATCAAAAAACAAGTCTAAAATCTTTGGACCAAATTGCACCATTCCATTGTAAAGCACATTTTTTAGTCCTCTTTTGAATGTTTCACGGTGTTGATTTACGAACTCGTTTTTAGATAAGAATTTAATTAACTTAACAGCAGTTTGCTCATTAGCGAAAATATTACCCATTAAGCTAGCGAAACTATCAAAAGTTAATTCATTTCTTTTAACTAAGTCAGCAATTCCGTTTTGTGCATCGGTAAACATTTGTTGCACAAAATCACTATTAACTAGTTTCTTAACGATTCTATCGGCTTCAGGTCTAAAAGTAACTGTTCCATTTACTTCAGTAAATAGAATTTTGTTAAAGTTCATTTCAGGATCTAAAGTACGATAAATTTCATTGTTTGTTAAGTAGTGTAAAACTTCTAGTGTTACTTGTTTGTACACTAATGAAAATGAAGTGAGTCTTTTACCAAAGTTAGCTGGGCTTTTTAAACTAGCTAATCTAGCTTCATCGACTTCATTTTTAGCAATGTAATTAGCTGTTGAATCACCAAATAGTGTGGTAGGTGAAACGGTACTTTCAAATTGGTATTCAACATTTTGAAAGTCTTTATCTAAATACTCACTAGTAAATTCTGGATATGGATCAAATCCTTCACCACCGTTGGCAGGACTTGCAATTTTCATGTATAAGTCCATTGCCATTTTTTTGTAAGCTTTAGTGCTTGGGTGAATATCTAAAAATACAGAGCTGTATGTATTAACATCACTTTCTCAAAATGGTCTGTTAAATGTTTCAACAAAGTTTAAGTTGTTTTTTAGAGCATTTTGTCTAATGATGTTATTAACAGTGTCAGTTACTAGTTGAACCACATTAACTTCACGTCCAATAACTTGACTAATTTTTTGTTGAATAATTTTACCAACTGCTAAAAAAGGTTCTGGATATGCAATAACGTTAATGTTAGCATTTGGTGCTTTAGCACGTAAAGTTTGAAATAGTTTATTCAAGTTATTGTTTAAAACTTGATTAACACTATTAAGAACTGAGTTTACAAAAGTAATTGTGTTTTGTAAAATCGGCTTATCTAAAAGTAAGTTTTTGATTGGAATAGTTAAATCTTGTTCTGCAATACTTTTTATAAGTAAGAATAAAAAGTCATTAAAACCGATTGATAATGTAACTAAGTTAGCATCTCTTAGTTCTCTTAAAACCTTGGCTTTATCAATGTTACCTAATGCGTTGCCCTTAAAAATTCTTGCATCACCATTTTCAGCTGATACACCAAAAAGTTGTAATCAGTCAATGGCTGTTGAACCTGATACGGCATAGTTATTAAAACTTTCTAGCCTGTTCATTTTAGCAAATGTATTTGCTAAAAAGGCAGGGTAAGACGCACCAGTAACACGATTGTTTTTAAATTCCCCTGGATAATCTTGGGGTAGTGAGCCATCAAAACCAGCTGTAATTGAATCACCTAAAGCAATATACTTGACTTTTTGAGTTTGTCCAATTAAGTTTCTTGAAACTCTACGGTTAACTCTTCTTTCAATTCTAATGCTGTGTAGGTTTTCAGTTGCATTTGAATTAGATGTTGCTTCAGCAGAATCTTTAGTTCTAATTTCAAACTCACCTTCCTTGTGGGTTGGTGCTTTTCCGCTGATGTCTTCTGGTTTTGTAAAACCGGCATCACCACGTTCAATTTCTTTTGAACTACCTGGCGCAGCACAAGCTGCTACTAACGACATAGAGCTTAAGAAAGCACCTAATGCGGTTAGTTTTTTAAATTTATTTTTCATTGCCATAATAGTCTCCTATTCAGTTTTTATTTTTAATATAAATAATTATATAGTTTTATATAAAATAAATGATTTACTTTTAAGACTACTGTGTAGGGTTAAAAGTATTATAAAAGCATATTTTTTTAGTGTTTTTATAAATTATTTATCAAAAAAATATTTCTTAGTTTTTAATCCTTATGGAATTAATTCCATAAAATGACTTTTAAGTATCTTTATAAATTATTAATTTATAAAGGTTTAAAAAGATTATTTTTAGTCAAAATAATGCTCAAAAAATAACTTTTTAAAACAACTAAAAATGACACCATTTTTTTGGTGTCATTTTCAACTTATTTAACATTGCGATATGGCAGAGCTAATTTTTTAATGTAAATACGCTCATTTGGGAATTTTTCAGTTAAAAGTTTGTATAAATGTTCAGCAAAAACTTCTTCATCTAAATGAGGAATCTCTAGGATTTTTGCACCTATTTGGTGATAATTAACTCATTCACTTCACTTAACATCACTAGTGATAAATAAATCAACATTTTGGTGAGTTAATTCGTTAATTTGACCAGTATAACCACTTCCACTTAAGAAAGCAATTTTGGAAATTGGTTGTTCTTCATCATGTTTTAAAACATTAGTTCTAAAGGCTTTTAGCTTCATTTTTTCTTCAATTAAAGCTGTAATTTTTCTAAAGTTTGTCTCATAATTAACAATTGCTGAAAACTTAGGTGAATTAGTATCAAAATAATCTTTTAAGCCTAGAGTATAGATGATTTGGTAAGAAGTACCATATAATTCTGCATCGTAATTTGTGTGCATTGAATATGCAGTAATTTGGTTTTCTTTAAGTTGTTTTATGATTTTTTGTTTATATGGAGCTTTTTCGAATTCTACTGTTTTATCGCTATCAAACAGAAAAGGATGATGGGTAATAATTAAATTACAATCGTGTAAAATTGCCTCATCAATTACCTCTTGAGTTAAATCAATTGCCAGTATTGCACCTCTAAATTTTTTAGCTTGATTACTTTTTACACTGTAGCCGGTTAGGTCTCAAACCTCTTTATTTTCCAGTGGATAAAGCAATTCCAGCTCACTAATCATTTGTTTTAACTTCATTTATCTCCTAATTTTGTATTAAATTAATTATATCATTTTCGCTAGGTTCAAAATAGTTTTTATTTTGTCTGAAAATGAAAAAAGCATCAAAATGATGCTTAAATAACTATAAAATTAGTGTTTTTGTAAATCTTTTAGTGATTTATTATATTTGTTATTGTTACGTAATTTTTTCAGAATTTTGTTTTCAATTTGACGAATACGTTCTTTTGAAACACCGCCACGGTCAATTGCTAATTCTTCTAATGAGTAGTTTCTGTATCTTTTACCGTTTTCGTCTCTTCCTACACCATAACGTTTTCTGATTAAAACTTTATCTGCTTCATCATCTAAATCTTCAATCATTTCGTCCAAAATACTTTCTAATTCTTCTTGAGCTGCGTGTTCAATTGGAGAAATAATATTATCATCTTGCACAAAGTCACTAAATGAAGAATCGTTTTCTTTACCTACTTGTTTATCCAATGAAATTGGATCAATGTTGATTTTTCTAATGTATCTAACTCTTTCGGTAGTAAATTCTTCTTTTGGATTTAATGCATAGTCTGATTCAGAACATTTTTTACCGCTAGCTTCACATTTAGCTTTTAAGTGTTCGATTGCTCTCTTGTTGATTTCGTTTGCAATATCATCATCTGTAGGTTCTTTGCCTAATTCTTGTTGTAATTCACGCTCAATTTTTGAAACTTTATTAATTGTTTCAACCATATGAACAGGAACACGAATTGTTCTAGCTTGATCAGCTACTGCGCGTGTAATAGCTTGTTTAATTCATCAGGTTGCATATGTTGAAAATTTGAATTCTTTAGAAGGATCAAATTTTTGAACAGCTTTTAAAATACCTTGGTTCCCTTCTGAAATTAAGTCGATAAAACTAAGACCTCTGTTTTTATATTTTTTAGCATTGTTAATAACTAAACGTAAGTTTCTAACAATTAATTGGTCTCTAGCTCTTTTACCTTTAAATCCACCTTTAACCACTAATTCAGCTAATTCTTTTTCTTTTTTAGGGTTTAGAATATCTCCGTATTTACCGATTCAACGCATGTATCATTTAACAATGTCGTTTGTTTCAGTAAGTTTGTTTGAGAAGCTTTTTTTATCTTTTTCTTCAGGTGATAAGTCAATATCAGCATTGAAGTTTAAGCTTAATGAATCAAATGAAGAATTATCATATTCATCATCTTCATCGTTTGAGTAAAAATCACTAAATTCACCTTCAAAATCATTTGAAATGGCTTCAGTTTCTTCTTCCTCTTCGTCTTCTTCGCTATCTTCTTCGTCAGCTTTTAAGTACTCTTCTTCATCAACTTCATCTTCAGTATATTCATCATCTTCGAAATCATCTAAATCAATTTCTTCATCGTCAAAGTTATCTGAATCTAAATCGTCAAAATCATCTGTAGTTTTTGATTTTTCTTTTGATTTTTTAGCACTTTTAGTTGCTTTATCTTTTTGTAAATTACTTTCAAAATCTTCTAGTGAAGCATCATCATCATCACCTTCATCAACTTCATCAAGTAAGATTTTGTTTTTAATTAATACAGATAAAAAGTCAGCAATATCTTCAGGCTCAACTTCTAATCCTTTTCTATCTAAAATATCTAAAATTTCAGATTGTGAAAAATGATTTTTCTTCTTTTTAGTTAATTCTTTCTTTAAAAAATCAATAACTGAATCATAATTATTCATAGATTCTCCTTCTAAAATGCGTCAATTTTAGATTCTAACGATTCTATAGCTGACTTACATTCTCTAAACTGTGGGTCTTTTGGTTGATAGTATTTGGTTAAATTTAGAAGTAAATTTTTCTTGATTGTATCTAGTGGAATTTGAAGTTCTAAATCTGGTTCACCAATTAAATCACTTATAATTTCTTTTTTATGCTCATTAACTTTTTCTTCTGTGATAATTTGCTTTTGATTAGCTAGTTTTTGTTGAACTTCATAAGTTATGTAATTTTCAATGACACTACTTAATTGAGCATAAAGTGTTGGAGTTGTAGGGCTATTTGAAAATTTAGCATTATAATATTCACAAATTTTCTTAAATAATGGGTAATATCTTTTATCTACTTCTGGAAAAATAATTAAAGCTGCTTTATTTTTAACAAAATTGCGATAGAACATTTCATTGTAAAATAAGCGAGATAGACATTCAAAAATAATGTCATTAATTTTATATTTATGCATAAAAGAGTTATGCAAATGGTGGTATGTACTTGGTGTATTTCTTAAATTATTTGAATTATACTGGTTATTTACATTATTGTATGAACTATTTGGATAGTATTTTTGAGTTTGTTTTTGGTAATTTTTGTAATAATTATTTGACTGATTTTGAACAGGTGGAGCAACTGGCGCTGCATTGATATCTTCTAGTTCAAAATTTATTTCATGTAAATCATCATTAATAAATGGTTCATTAAATTCTGTACTTACATATTGATTTGTAGGTGTTTTTGATTGATATGCATTAGTTTTAGCAACCAAAAACTTAAATTCATAATTTCAGTGTTGTTTAATATAATTTTCAATAAAACTTTTTAAATCATAGGAAGCATTTTCAAAAATGAATTTAATTTCATCACAAGCACGCTTGATATTATTAAAATCATTATTTTTCGAAATATCATATTTTTTATCTAAAAATTCGAACACAAAATTAAATGGTGAAATTCTTGAATTTGAAACAATGTTTAGTAATTCTTCCTTACCTTTTGAAGCTAATATTTCATCTGGATCTTTACCATTAGTGTTTTTTATAATATCTATTTCAAAGTTATTAGCAATTAAAATTTTGATCGACTTAAACATTGCAGTTATTCCAGCTTGGTCAGCATCTAAGAATAAAACAACTTTTTGTCTTTGAATTTTTCGAATATGATCATCCGTTAAAGCTACACCCATTAAAGCTACAACGTTTTTGATTCCGGCTCTATAACATGCAATTACATCCATAAAACCTTCAACGATGATTACTTCTTTTTTAACGCGAATATCTTCACGAGCATCGCTAAAGTTGTAAAGAATGTTAGATTTATTAAAAACTATGGTTTCAGGTGAATTTATGTATTTGGGACTGTCTCCAGCTACAATTGTACGAGCTGAAAACCCTACAATATCACCTAAATCATTTTTTATACCGAAAGTAATACGGTTTCTAAAAATTTCATTGTATTGGCTATTAATTAAACCTGTTTTTAACATCAATTTTGGTTCAATTTTAAGTTGATTTTCTAAAAAGTTTCTTGTGTCATTTGCTTGTGCAAAACCGATGTTAAATCGTTCACGTATTTCGAAATCGAAAATTCCACGCTTTTCTAAATAATTTCTCACTTCTAAATTAGTGATAACTTTAGATTTATAAAAAGCATTAATATCATTTAGTGCTTGAATGATTTTTTCTTGCTCTGGTTTATATTTAGCAACTGGAGCTTTTTTGTAATTACTAAAATCAATTTTCATTCCTACTTTTTGAGCAAGAAATTCGAGTGCTTCAACAAAGGTTAAACCTTTGTAATCCATTAAAAATGTAATAACATTAACTGTTTTAGAACAGGCAAAACAGTGAGCTATTTGTTTTTGTGAGTTGATTGAAAAACTGGGAGTATTATCGGCGTGAAACGGACAAAGGGTAATGTAATTATTACCCTTTTTTTCTAAAGATAAAAATTCACGCACTACTTCAACTATGTCTGAAGCTTGTTTGATTTCTTGAATAATTTCTTCAGCGATTAAATTATTTGCCAAAAGTACCTCCCAATTTAATTAGAAACTTTTAACTAAATGTATTTGTATAATTCATCAATTGAAACTCTAGTTTGTTCCATTGTGTCTCTATTTCTAACAGTTACACAGTTATCTTCAAGTGTGTCATAATCAACTGTAACACATGAATATGTACCAATTGCATCTTGACGACGATATCTTTTACCAATTGAACCAGTTTCGTCATAAGTAACTGAAATTCCTTGATCAAGTAATTTATCAAAAATCTCTTGCGCTTTTTCAGATAACTTTTTAACAAGTGGTAAAACAGCAACTTGATATGGAGCAATCTTTTTCGCAAAACGTAAAACAACTCTAGTTTCACCTTCTAGTTCTTCTTCGTCATATGCATCAGTAATAACAGCTAACATTAAACGATCTAGCCCTATACTTGGTTCAATTACGTATGGAATAACTTTTTGATTAGTTTGTGGGTCTAAATAATCCAATGATTCACCTGTAGCATCCATATGTGATTTTAGATCATAATTAGTTCTGTTGGCAACTCCTAAAAGTTCACCTCAACCAAATGGGAAATTGAATTCGATATCACTAGTTCCTGCTGAATAGTGTGATAATTCTTCAGCATCGTGAGCTCTTACACGAATTGATTCTTGTTTAATACCTAAATTTTGAACAAATTTATAAGCCTTTTGAATGTAGTATTCAAATCACTTACTTGCTTCTTGAGGCATAGTGAAAAATTCTAATTCCATTTGTTCAAATTCTCTAGTTCTGAAAATGAAGTTTCCAGGGGTTACTTCATTTCTAAAACTTTTTCCAACTTGTCCAATACCAAATGGAAGTTTTGCTCTTGTAGTTCTTTGAACATTTTTGAAATTAACAAAAATACCTTGAGCAGTTTCTGGTCTTAAATAAACTTTTGATTTTGAATCTTCTGTAACACCTTGGCGAGTTTCAAACATTAAATTAAACTGTTTGATTTCAGTTCAATCAGTTTTATCACCTTCGTATTCTTTAATGTGTTCTACGACAAATTCACGCATTTGTTCAAATGTCATTTTTTCAGGAATGATGTTTGGATCTACTTCTTGAATTAATTTATCAGCACGATAACGCTTACCGTTAACCTTGTTTTCAATTAATGGATCACTAAAATTTCCTACGTGTCCACTTGTGACTCACACTTGTGGATTCATTAAAATTTTTGAGTCAATTAAAAAGTTGTTTGGTTCTTTAAGGATGAACTCCTTTTTTCATTCCTTCTCAATGTTATCTTTTAGCAATGAACCAAGAGGACCATAATCTCATGTGTTTGAAAGTCCTCCATAAATTTCACTACCTTGGAATACAAAACCACTGTTTTTTAAGTGATTTACAATTTGTTGCATGTTTTGTTTTAGCATGTATGTTATTTTATCATATTTTTACATTTTATTTTTAATAAAAATAAAGTTAAATGAATTATTTAGTGTAATAAAAAATTATTTTTTAATTTAGTTTTTCGATTTAATAACTAAATTAATCAAATTTATATTGATATTTTTACTTAAACACTGGTTTCAATACATAATTTGGAAAATTATTGTAAAAAAAATTACTCATAAAATATAAAAATTATTTTTATCAAATTTTCAAGAATAAAAAAGTCCAAAAAATGCAACAAATTTCTAAATGAAATGTATAATTTTTATACCTTCTATTTTTATAAAATAGAACAAAGGAGTCATATGAGTAAGTGAAATAAAGTTAAAAAAGCTTTTGATATTAAAAGCGCTGAAATGCGTGTAGCTGAAAAAGCGGTTAAAGAAATAGCTTTACTTGAAAGTGAAGTTGCAAAAATGACAGACGAAGAACTTAAAGCTCAAACAGTTCATTTTAGAAAACTTTTAAGTCAAGGTTTTACAACTGATGATATTAGAAATGAAGTTTTTGCAGTTGCTAGAGAAGCTACAAAACGTGTATTAGGAAAACGTCCATATGATTGTCAAATGATGGGTGGAGTACTTTTAGATTTAGGGTCAGTTGCTGAAATGAAAACTGGTGAAGGTAAAACTATTACTTCAATTGCTCCAGTTTATTTAAACGCTTTACCTGGTAAAGGTGCGATTGTTTCAACAGTTAACGAATACTTAACTGAACGTGATGCTGAAGAAATGGGGCAAGTGTTTAACTTTTTAGGTTTAACAGTTGGTGTTAACAAAGCACAAATGGATGCTACAAATAAACGTAAAGCGTACCAAGCAGATATTACTTACTCAGTTCACTCAGAATTAGGATTTGACTACTTACGTGATAATGGAGTTCAAAACTTAAGTGATAAAGTTCAAAGAGGTCTGTACTTTTGTTTAATCGATGAGGTAGATTCAATTTTAATTGATGAAGCTAAAACACCTCTAATTATTTCAGGTGGAGAAGCTGAAGATAATTCTAGATACTTTAGTGCTGACAGATTTGTTAGAACTCTAGGTCCAAATGATTATTTAATTGACGAAGAAAGTAAAGGTGTTATTTTAACACATTCAGGTATTGATAAAGCTAAAAAATACTTTGAAGTTGATACTTTCTATAATTTCGAAAACAGTGAATGAATTCACTTAATTCAAAATGCTTTAAGAGCTCATAAAACAATGTTTTGTGATGTAGAATACATCGTTAAAGCTGGAAAAATTGAGCTAGTTGACGCTTTTACTGGTAGGGTAATGGAAGGAAGAAGTTACTCAGAAGGACTCCACCAAGCAATTCAAGCTAAAGAAGGTGTGGATATCGAAGGAGAAACTCAAACTTTAGCAACTATTACATACCAAAACTTCTTTAGGATGTTTAAAAAGCTTTGCGGTATGACCGGTACTGGAAAAACCGAAGAACAAGAATTTATCGATATTTACAATATGCGTGTAAATGTTGTTCCAACTAATAAACCAATTGCTCGTGTTGATTTACCTGATGCGTTTTTTGTTAGCGCTGAAGATAAATGAAATGCTGTAACTGAAAAAGTTAAAGAACTATATGAAAAAGGACAACCAGTTTTAATTGGTACTGCTCAAATCGAAGATTCAGATGCATTACACAAGCACTTATTAAATGCTGGAATACCTCATAAAGTGCTTAACGCTAAACAAAACGCTAGTGAAGCTGAAATTATTTCACAAGCTGGACAAGTTAAAGCTGTTACCATCGCAACCAATATGGCAGGTAGAGGAACAGATATTAAACCTTCACCAGAAGCTATTGCACTTGGTGGATTATATGTTTTAGGTACTGATAAAGCTGAATCAAGAAGAATTGATAACCAGTTAAGAGGTAGAAGTGGTCGTCAAGGAGATGTTGGTACAAGTAAGTTTTATATTTGTTTTGATGACCAATTATTCAAACGTTTCTCAAATAACGAAGCCTTTAAAGAAGCTTATGGAGATCAAGCTGGAACAGAAGTAACTGATAGACAACTTAGAATGTTAACCAATAGCGTACAAAAGAAAATTGAAGGAATGAACTTTGAATCTCGTAAGTCTGTTTTAAACTACGATGATGTTATTAGACAACAAAGAGACTTAATTTACGCTCAAAGAGATTATATTCTAGCATCTAAAAATATTGATTATATAGTTAAAAGAATGTTTTTAGCAGCAGCAAGATCTATAGTTAATAACCCAGAATATTCACTAAAAAACCATGTTTATGATTATGCTTCTTTAACTAATTTCTTAAATGAAAACATTAGTCACTTACTTGAATATAATTTCCAATTAAAAGACATTAGTAAAATTCACAAAAACGACTTACCTGATTACATTGGAAACATTATCTTAAACATTTATAACCATTGAAAAGAAAATGCTTTAGATAAAGTTAGACCAGAAGATGTTGAATTGTTACAAAGAACAATTATTATCAAAAAACTAGATGGTAGATGAAAAAAACATATCAACAAAATGGATAAATTGCGTCAAAATGTTAACTTAGTGCAATATTCACAAAAAAACCCATATCAAATCTATACCGAAGAAGGAACTAAAATCTTCCGTAGAATGATTGATAACATCGCTTTTGATGTGTTATTAGCTATTTTTTCAGACCGTATTGGTCGCCAATCACTTGTTGATAAAGAAACCAAAAATGATCCTTTATACCAAGAAGTTAAAAACTATATCATGAGTCATTACTCAAATATTGTGTTATCAAACACAGATTCAGATTTTGAAAGCATTATTTTAGAAGCATATCACCAAAGATTAGAAGAACAAAAAAATAACCCTTGATATTGAGCCGAGGGTTATGGCGAAGAAGAATCTGAATCTGATCAAGAACCACAAAACTATCATCCTTATTCATTTAACAAAATTGCTAGTGAATATGAAAAAACTGCAAACGCTGTGAAATCATAAGGTGTAAAAGTTATTTTAATAACTAAATTTAGAACTAAATATATAATATATAATATTAGTTAGTAAATGAAATTTAACCAGGAGCAATAATGAGTAGAAGAGATAACAAATTCAAACACTCAAGAAGAAAAAACGAATTCGAACGTATCGTTGCTGATGCTAAAGATCAAGTAGTTGAAGTATTAGAAACTAAAGAATTAAATTCACAACCAGTTGCTAAAGAAAAACAAGTTCAAGAAGTTTTACAACCTCAACCAAATAGAGTTGAAGGACACGACAATTCACACAACGACCGTTGTGAATGTGAGTTATTAACTTGTGGTTGTTTAGGTGAATGTGTTTGTGAAGTATTACAAGAACAAGACCAACAAGCTAAAGAAAAAGCTTACAAACTACATGAAGAAGTGTTTGTTCCAGCTGAGGTAATTGAAACAAAACCAAAATTACAATCAGTTGTATATGATGAATTTGAACATGAAGAACCAGGTCAAATTATGTTTGATGATGAAGAAAACGAATTAAAACCTGTAACTAAAAAAGAATTAAATCAACAAGTACAATTAGAAGAGCAACCAGCTCCTGTTAACGTAACAAAAATTGCACCAGTTGCTCCAGTATTAATGGAAGAAACTGTAATGGAGCCAGTTGGTGGAGCTAGATGTGAAGATTGCTGTGATGCTAATAAAAATGCACAATTCATTCACGCTGCTACAACTGCTGAATGTTGCATGAATTTATGTGGATGCGAAGAAGTTGTGGTTGAAGATACAGTGCAAGAAGATTGTGCTTGTGAAGAAGCAACTAACGAACTATGTGATTGTTCTGAACACGCTGATAGTGAATGCAAAAACGACTGTAAACCAGAAGTTGAAGTGCATGGACTTGCTGAAGAGCACAATTGAGAAGAATGTTGCTGTGAAGAAGAAAGTCCACAACACGTATCACACAAACTATACCAAGATGCTGCGCTTGCTGCTTATGCTGCACCAGTAGCTACTTCAGTAGCAAAAGAAGAATTTGCAACAGAAGAATATCACGAAGTGGAAAAACTAGAAGAAGCTGTTTTAGAGCAACCAACACTAGTTCAACCAGGCTACTTAACATACAACAAAGAAAAAGAACAATTTAATTCATTCTTTTTAAATCAATTAACAAAATAATTGTATATAATACTTTTAATGAGCCGACATCGAGCTATAACGCTTTAATGTCAAATAGCCATCTTTATGATGGTTTTTTTATATAATTGAACTATGAATAACAAATATAAAGACATCATTATTTGTACAACTGACACTGTCTGTGGCATCGGTGGACCTATTAATGAACAAACTTTAGAGTTAATTTATGAGTTAAAAAATCGTCCTAAAAATAAAAAAATAATGATTTTGGTTGGCTCTCTAAAACAAGCTCAAAGTTTTAAACAGTGAAACGAAGAAGCTGATAAACTAGCTAAAAAAGTATGACCAGGTGCAAACAGTATAGTTGTTAATGACCAAGGTTTTCGAATGCCAAATCAAGCTAAATTACTTGAATATTTAGTTAATAACGGTCCAATTTATATGACCAGTGCAAATAAATCTGGTTGTGAACCAATTAATATTTCTCAAGCTAAAGAAGTGTTTCCTGAAGTATCTAAAATTTATGATTTTGGTAAAGTTAGTGGCGTAGCTAGCACAATTTACAATCTAGATACTAGAGAAATCATTAAAAGATAATAATAAAATTAAAATAAAATATTAAAATATTATTACTTATGAAAATTATCACTAAAAACAAAAGAGCACATCATGATTATGAGATTATAGATAAATTTGAAGCTGGTATGGAATTATTAGGATGAGAAGTAAAAACTGCTCGTGCTAATCAAGTTCAAATTAATGCAGCTTTCTGTTCTATTTATAAAGATGAAATCTATCTAAAAAACGCTAACTTTAAGCAATATATGTTAGTTAAATGTGATGAAACTCGTGATCGTAAATTACTTTTACATAAAAGTGAAATTCGTAAGATTAAACACAAAAGTGAATCACTAAAATTAACTATTATTCCTTTAGCGATGTACTTTAACAAAAACTCAAAAATAAAACTTGAAATCGCTTTAGCTCGTGGATTAAAAAAACACGATAAACGTGATAAAATAATTCAAGAAGAAACACAAAAAAGGTTACAAAAAACCATTAAAAATTTTTACTAGGGGATGTAATGGTTTCGACATGTGTTGGGTAAAAGTGGCGGCAGTAGTGTGGCAGACTATAATTGCTTCTAGGTTTTTCTAAACGGAAACGAAGAAAAAGAAGTTTCATACGCTAACTTAGCTATGAATTCACAATCATTTTACGCATTCGCTTAATTATAGCGCGTAACGTATTTAGCTGATGCTTTTAGGCTAAGGTACGTAAGTAAAAGCTCGTAATTTAGTGTTGGTAGCTAGATTATTAAATTTTTCCAAGTTTGATTAAATTTAGTTTGTCAGTTTTACTGATTTGGTTAAACTTAAAAACTGAAAATTGACTAAACTGTAGAAACTGGTTTGTATTTAACACGATGGACAGGGGTTCGACTCCCCTCATCTCCACCATCAAATAATTAATGTTTGATATTTATGTATCAAACTTTTTTTATTTTAAAAAACTTAGTTTGACACTAAGTTTTTTCATTTTTCAATTCTTTTGGTATTTAAGTGCTATAAATTATCATTGTTATACTTTTTTAGGCAAAATGATTTTAAAATATTTAGTGATAACACTAAAATTTTCAGTTATAATCGTTTAAACTATATTGAAGTATTTTTTCTCCGGCAAAAAAATATTTTATAATTTAATTATATATATCAAAAGTGAGGAAATTTATGGGTAGAAGAACCTTCGAAGCTGATTTATTAAGATTAGCTGATGAAAAACAAAAAGAACATATTTTAAGAACAGTAACTCAACTAGATCCAAAAGAAGTTATTGGAGTTGAAACACCTACAATTAGAAAATTAGCTAAAACATTATGAGAAAAAGAACAAGATGAATGTTTAGATTTTTTAGCTAACGATGAACACCAATATTACGAACAATACATGCTTCACGGAGAACTAATTGCTTTAATTAAAGAACCTAGAGTTGCTTTAAGAGAAACAAAACACTTTGTTAAAATGATTAACAACTGATGAGTTTGTGATTCATTAAGTGTTGATATTTTCGATAAAGAAGATCCACAAATTTATGAATTAGTGAAAACTTGATTACGTTCAAGACATGAGTATACAGTAAGATATGCAATTAGATTATTAATGAGAAACTATATGTTAGTAAACTTCAAAGAAGAATATTTACAATTAGTTGCAGACATTAAATCTAAACAATCATATGTTGTAAAAATGATCGCTGGTTTCTTTGCTGAAGCTATTTTCCAAGATTGAGATAAAACAATCGTTTACTTTGATCAACGTAAATTATCTCCAGAAAAACACAACGCAGCTATTAAGAAAGCTTTAGAAAGCAAAAAAATTATTCCTCTAAGAAAAAAATACTTAGAAGACTTACTTTTATCTGAAGAAAACTAATTGTCTGAAATTTAAATTGAAAATGAAGTACAGCTTCATTTTTTATTTTTAGTTTATATTTAATTAAAGCAATCAGTTTGTAAAGCTACCAAAGAATATTACTTAGTTTTACTAAACTATGGAAATTTTCACAAAATACAGAAAAATAACCCATTTTAAAAAACCTTATATAATATTTTTATATATAAATATTGCTCTGTTAGTTAAGTGGTATAACGGTTGACTCGTAATCATCTATCGTGAGTTCGATTCTCATACAGAGCACCATTTTTTATATTAGGTTGAAATATAAAAAATGGTTGTTGCCAGCAACAATGAAATTAATTTTGTATCAACTTGGAGTAAAATGAAATCTTTTCCTCACGATGACGAATTAGTAAATAGTTTTGTTGCAAAACTAAACATTAATCCTTCAAAAAATCCACACCGTGTTCTTAAATTCTTACTTTGTAAAATTGTTGATTTATTAATTGAATATGAATTTGAAATGTTTTTGGATAAACAAAGACAAAATGAAACCAGTGATAAATTAGCTTATAAAAATGGAGCTAATAAAAAAATTATTCATACTGAAATAGGTGATATTACAATCGATATCCCTAGATGTAGATCACATTCATTTGAACCAATGTTAATTGATAAATATCAACACTTTCTAAAACTAACAACTGAAGAGTTATTAAACTTATTAGAACTTCAAAACATTACATATGATAATGTGTTAGAACTTTTAACCAAAGTGTATGGTGAAAGTATGAATTTAGAAGAACTAAAACAATTTACTGAATACTTAATTTGTAAGTTAAGCAAAATTATTCGTAGCATCAGACTAAAAAGTTAAAAAATTATTTGACTTTAAAAAGTTTTGGTGTATACTATTATCAAGTGGTTATAGCAAAGAGGTACACCTGATCCCATTCCGAACTCAGTAGTTAAGCTCTTTAGTGCCGACGATAGCCAAAAGGTGAAAATAGGGAGCTGCTTTTTTTATTTTAAATTTTCAAAAGATACTAAAGGTGGCTTACAAACCAAATAAATTGTTATATAATTAATATAATTAATTATATAAATTAAGGAGTGTTCATGGAGCAAAACAAGAACAATTATGACGCTGGTAGTATTAAACATTTATCAGGTTTAGAACACGTAAGAAAAAGACCAGGGATGTATATCGGTTCTACCACTAAAACCGGTTTACACCATTTAGTTTGAGAGATTGTCGATAACTCTGTTGATGAGTTTTTAGCTGGCTACGCACACAATATTGCTATTACTATTACAAAAGACGGAAGCATTATCGTTGAAGATGATGGTCGTGGAATACCAACTCAAATTCACCCTAAATTTAATGTTAGTGCACTAGAAGTAGTTTTAAAAGAACTAAACGCTGGTGGTAAGTTTGAAAACCAAGCTTATAGTGTTTCTGGTGGGTTACACGGAGTTGGAGCTAGTGTTGTTAATGCGTTAAGTGATAATTTTGAAGCTTGAGTTAAACGTGAAGGAAAATTACACTATGTAAAATTTGCTAACGGTGGTAAATTAGTTCAATCAACTACAGTTATAGCTGAATGTCCATTAGAAGAAACTGGAACAAAGATTATGTTCCACCCAGACTACACTATTATGGATAAAATTGACTTTGATAAAGATATCATTGTTGACCACGTTAAACAAATTGCTCACTTAAATAAAAATCTTCACATTAGTGTAAATGATGAAAGAGATGGAGAATTTGTTGAATTCTACTACGAAAACGGTGTTAAAGACTATGTTAGAGAATTAGTAGAAAAAAACCAACAAATTTCAGATGAAATCATTTATGCTGAAGGTAGATTTGATGCAGGTAAAAGTGATAGTGGTTTAGATTTATTCGTTAATGTCGAAGTAGCTTGCCAATATTCATTTGATCAATACAGAAGCAATATTCTTTCATATGCCAACAACATTCAAACTAATGAAGGTGGAACTCATGTTTATGGTTTTTATGATGCAATTATGCGTTTAGTTAATAACTATGCTTTAAATAAAAACTTTATTAAAGCTGAAGCTGAAAAATTCACTCGTGAAGATTTAACTGAAGGATTAACTGCAGTTATTTTAGTTAAATTACCTAACCCACAATTTGAAGGTCAAACTAAATCTAAATTAAACTCAAAAGAAGCAAGACAAGCAGTTAATAAAATCTTTTCAGAAGTATTTGAAAGATTACTTAATGAACAACCTGATTTAGCTAAAAAGATTATCGAAATTGCCACTTTAGCTCGTAAAAGTAGATTAGCTTCTACAGCAGCTAGAGATAATGCTAGAAGAAAAGGTGTTTTTGATAATGGTGGACTTCCTGGAAAACTATCTGATTGTTCATCTAAAAATGCAGAAATTAGCGAATTATACATCGTTGAGGGTAATTCAGCTGGTGGTAGTGCTAAAATGGGTAGAGATAGAGTTACTCAAGCAATTTTACCGCTGAGAGGTAAAGTTATTAATGTTGAAAAAGCTAGACAACACAAAGTTATCGAAAACGAAGAGATTTTATCTTTAATTACTGCACTAGGAACTGGTCTTGGTGATGATTTTAATATCAATAAACTTAGATACCATAAAATTGTTATTATGACCGATGCCGATGTTGATGGTGCTCACATTAGAACATTGTTATTAACTTTCTTTTATAGATACTTTAAACCATTAATTGAGTATGGTTTTGTATATATTGCTCAACCTCCTTTATATAAAATTCAACAAAACAAAACAATTGAATACGCTTACAATGATGTTCAAAAAGATGAAATCATCGCTAAACTAAATCCAAATCAAAAAATTACTATCCAAAGATACAAAGGACTTGGAGAAATGAATCCAGAACAGTTGTGAGAAACAACCATGGATCCAGCTCGTCGTAAAATGCTACAAGTTCAAATTCATGATGCTATAAAAGCAGATCAAACATTTGTGGCTTTAATGGGTGATGATGTTGTTCCTAGAAAAGAATTTATTGAGAAAAACGCTAAATATGTAACAAACATCGATTCATAATTAGTATTATTTATATAATTTATGTCGTGATAAAAAAATTACAAAAAAATAAAAAAATTTGTTAAAAATTAAAAATATATGTTATACTATTATCACGACAGATGCGAGTGTAGTTTAATGGCAGAACTTCAGCCTTCCAAGCTGACTATGAGGGTTCGATTCCCTTCACTCGCTCCATATCATTTATTTGACCAAAAAAGCCACTTCTGGCTTTTTTTAATACAAAAAACTCCAACTTATAAGAAATTGGAGTTAAGAGTTTTAATTAGCTGGTTTTATGCTATTTAAAATAATTTGTTTAACATCTTTATGAGCTTCAATGTAGTCTTTAGCTGCTTTTTACCTTGGGCAATATTTTCGCCGTTATAAGCGTATCATGCACCTTTTTTCTCAAAGATTCCTTTTTCGCACGCTATATCAACTAATTCACCTAAATTATCTATTCCTCTAGCAAAATAAATTTCACTTTGAGCTGCTTTGTAAGGAGCTGCTAATTTATTTTTTACTACCTTAAATTTAATTTCGTTTCCGATAATATCTTTTGATTCATTAATTTGCGAACCTTTACGAACTTCAATTCTAATTGATGAGTAAAATTTAAGCGCTCTACCACCAGGTGTAGTTTCAGGGTTTCCAAAAATTACACCTACTTTTTCTCTAATTTGGTTAATGAAAATAATTGTAGTTTTATTTTTGTTTAAGTTACCAGTTATTTTCCTTAAAGCTTTCGACATTAATCTAGCTTGAAGACCAATTTGTTGATCAGACATTTCTCCGTTTAATTCAGCTTCAGGTACTAAGGCAGCAACTGAATCAACTACAATTAAATCGATTTTGCCTGATTTTGCTAGTATATCTACAATTTCTAAGGCTTGTTCACCTGAATCTGGTTGACTTACAATTAAATTATCAACATTAACACCTATATTAGAAGCGTAGCTAGGGTCAATTGAATGCTCAGCATCAATAAAAGCAGCTATACCGCCTTGTTTTTGCATTTCAGCAATAATATGTAAGCTTAAGGTGGTTTTTCCACAGCTTTCAGGCCCATAAATTTCGATAATTCTCCCTTTAGGTATGCCGCCAATCCCTAAAGCTTGATCAAGTGAATAGCTTCCACTATGCACAGTTTCAACCTTAACATCAGGCACTTGACCTAAAAGCATAATTGATTCTTTACCATATTTTTTTTCTATTTCTTTAATAGCATTTTGGATTACTTTTTTATTATCTTCTGAAATTGTATATAAATCAATTTCAGGTGATATTTCTAAGTTTTTTGTATTTTGTTTTTTGCTTTCCATTTTTTTCTCCTAACTTACTATTAAGAAATAAACTACTTTTATACTAAAACTATACTAAAAAAGGAAAAAGAAAAAGTTGCCAACGCAACTTTAACGACAAATAAACATTATTTACGAATGTTTAATGCTTGAATACATTTGTTGTATGCTTCAAAATCGTTTTCTTTTAAGTGTTTTAATAAAGATTTACGTTTTGAAATTTTAGCTAAGAAACCTCTTCTTGAGTGGTTGTCTTTTTTGTTAGCTAAAAAGTGTGGTTTTAATGATTCGATATCTTCTGTTAAGATAGCAATTTGTACCACTGCATTACCTGTATCTTTTGCGTCTTTACCAAATTGTTTAACTAATTCAGCTTTTCTTTCTTTTGAAACCATAATATACTCCTTTTATTATGTTTTAAACCTAGCATTACATTTGTCAATACCAAGTATAAAATTTATGTTCCTTACTAAATTGGGATTACTTTATATAGTATAACATTTTTAATTTTAAAGTTAAATTTGCATATATTATTTTTAAACCGATAAATTCAGCTTAAATGTACTCTTTAAAAATAGTTTTTGCTTCTAATACATCTTCTGCTGCAATTAAATCATATTTTTTATTAGCTATTAATCTAACTTCTTTAACTACCTCAATTAAACCAATTGTTTTTTCTTTGATAAAACTATTTTCTTCATCAATTAGGTAAATAATGCGCTTTCCATCAAAGTTAATGTGCATTAAGGCATAATATGCAAAGCCATCAACATGCACAAACACAGCATAAACACCTTTGTGCATTATTGCTAATTTTGGATGAGTAATAATTTCGTTTTGTGATTGAAATTGGCAGCTAAAAGTGTAATTTCAAACTAATAAATCATTGACAAAACTAACTTGACCAAATTCAAGTGTTTCTTTTAGTCTTTTAGTTCCAAGCTTTAAACCAGTCACTTTATAAATAGATTTAATAATGCAAGTGATGTTTGGATTTAACGAAGTAATTTCGCTAGCAGTTGTGTTAGCCCCTTTACCAAATCTAAAGTCTTCACCTACTATTATTTTAGTTTTTTTGTTTTGAGTTAGTTTATTTAAAAATTCTTTTGCTTCAAGTCCAGCCACACTTATAAAATCTAACTCAATAATGCCATCAATATCTAATTCAGCAAATTTAGTATATCTAGCATTATCGTCAGTAAAAATATGGTCAGTAAACTTATCCATTGATGAATTCAAGCTAAAAACAACTATAAATTTTCTACCTTGTTTTTGAGCCATAAGTTCACGATATAGTTGATAGTGACCTATGTGAAAAGATTCGAAAGAACCGATTAAAAAATTATCATTTTCTTCAGCAATAAAATCAAGAAGACTATAAACTGCTAAACCTACTTCTTTTTTTTCTTTTTTTCTTTAGCAGCTTGTTCACCAAATAAATCATCTATTTCATCAATTACATCATATAATTCAGCCATTAAATCATTTATTTCTTTTAGTTTTTCTTTAGTCATATTATCTTTAGTCGTATTATCTTTAGTCGTTTTCATAATTTATATTATATAAAATTAAATTAATTTTAATTCCTTTAATTTTCAATAACATCCGTCATATTCACAGTCCATAGCGATGTCTTTTGCTACTCGTTTAATTTTATCGTTAGCTCTTTCCATGGCTACACCATAAAAAGCGTCTTTAATCATTTCATAGTCATTTGAACTATCACCAAAGGCAATTAAGTTATTCATAGAATAACCTAGTTTGTTGCACAAAATTTCTAAAGTATGACTTTTTGTAATACCAACTGGACCAAGGAAGAATCCATGTGATCAACGAGCTGAAACTTCCATTTGGTATCCTTTTTGCTTGATGTATTCTTCGACTTCATTTGATAACTCACGAGTATTTTGACTTGTAATTGTTACTACATATAAATCAGTTCTACTTAAATAAGCGTCATCAAAATCTTTGTAATTATGTTCAAATGGTTTAGCAAATCATGTATCAACATTTAATTTAGGTGATTTATACACTGTATCAAAATCTGTAACTGAAAAACCATCAATTTTATCAGCATAACGATCATATAAATCAACTACTTCTTCTTTAATTAATGAAGCTTTGAAAATGAATTGTTTAGCTTTATTGTCTCAAATAAAAGCTCCATTTGCTCCAATAAAATAATCAACTGGATCTAATTGCTCTAAAAAATCACCAATAGTTGCAAATTCTCTAGCTGTTGAAATTACTGTGGTGATACCTTTATCTTTTAGTAATTTAAACATTGATCTAGTTTTTTCTGAAAATCTAGTTGTACCATTAGGTAAAATTGTGCCATCTACATCGAATGCAGCAACTTTTATAATATCTTGCAATTGTTTCATTATAACCTCTCTATTAGAACTTTTTTAGGTTGAAAAATGTTATCTTTAACAAAACCAATAGCTACGATATGGTTTTGAGTTGGGTCAAATATAAAATAAGTTCCATCATTTATTTGATATCTAAATGAATTTCCATTTTTTAGTGCTTTATAAAAACTTTCATCAATTTCAATAAGCGGTACATCAAATAATTCATTAATATCAAGTGTTTCAAAACCGTCAGCCTCAAGATTATCTAGCTTAATCTTGCCACATTTAGTTCGAACTAATTCAGACATTACACAGCTATTATTGCAAAACTTTGCAATATCCATTAATACACTTCTAACATATGTACCTTCTGAAACATCCATCAAAAATTTAGCTTCTTGTTTTACTTCATTAAATTCAAGTAATTCAAGACTAAATATCTGAATTTTCTGTGGTTTTAGCTCTACTTCAATGTTATTTCGAGCACATTCATAAGCTCGAGTACCATTAATACTTTTAGCACTATATATTGGCGGAATTTGTTCTGTTAATGTTTTTACATGTTCAATAGCTTTGATTAAAACTTCTTTGGTAATTTTATTGCCCTTAACCACTTTAGTTTCAGTACAAATGTCATACGAATCAGAATAAAAACCAAATTTGCAACTAGCAATATATGTTTTAGTTTTATCTGAAATGTATGAAAGTAATTTAGTATCTGAATCTGTAGCCACAATCATTAATCCACTAGCTAAAGGATCTAAAATACCAGTATGTCCGACTTTTTTAGTAGCTAATTTTCTACCTAATTTTCGTACTCTTTGGTTGGCAAAATCACCAGTTTTTTTATGGAATTTGTAAAACATTATTCTCCAATTCGTTAGTATTAATATTTTACAAAAATACAGATTTTTAATAAACAAAAAGATGCATTTTTTTGAGCTTAAATCATAGATTTAATATGTAAAAAAGTAAAAAATGCTATAATAACTTTAACTATGAAGACAAACACTAACAAAAAGCAACCAATTGTTATTTTTTCAGGCCCTTCTGGAGTGGGTAAAGGTACAATTGAACGTCTTCTTTTTGAATTTGAGGATCTAAATTTATCACTATCATGTTCAGCTACAACTAGAAATAGACGTGAAGGTGAACTTGATGGAATTCATTATTACTTTATCGATATTGACGAATTTAGAGACAAGATGAAAAAGAGGAAGTTTATTGAATTTTCATACCATTTAGGAAACTACTATGGAACATTGTTTTCGGAATTAGAAAGAATTAATAACAAAAACAAAGTTCCAATGTTAGAAATCGAAACTAATGGAGCTCAAAAAGTTATTAAAAAATTCAATGAACCAAGCTACACTGATAAATACAATTTAATTACAATTTTCATTCTTCCTCCTTCAATTGAAGAATTAAGAAAACGTATCATTAACCGTGGATCAGAGAGTGCTGACACTTTAAGAAAGCGTTTGAAAAAAGCTGAATTAGAAATCGCTGAATCTAAGATTTTCAAATACAAAGTGGTAAACCACACTCCTGAACAAGCTGCAAATGAAATTCGAGACATTATTTTAAAGGAAATAAATGATTAAATTCGCTACCGTTTCAGAGACTGGAACTGTTAGACCTAAAAATGATGATCGAGTTAATGTAGTTCAAAAAGATGATATGGTTTTAGCTTTGCTATGTGATGGAATGGGTGGGTATAGTTTTGGAGACTATGCCGCTTCTGAAGTTATTACAACCTTTTCACTCGAATTTATCAATCGTTATAAACCAAGTAGCAGTATCAATACTAAACGTTGAATTGGTGAAACGATTGAAAAAGCAAAACTAAACTTAAAAAATGCTGCTAATGCAGATTCGATAAAAAGAGATATGGGTACAACAGTTGTTGGTGTTTTAGTTGTGCCATCATTAAAAACAATTTTTGTCTTCAATTGTGGTGATAGTCGTGCTTATGTGCAGACAGTTCAAAATTTATTAGTGTTAGTAACTAAAGATCATAGCTATGCTAATTACTTAATCGATAATGGTATGGATGAATTAGAAGCTCACAGAATGCCTAATGGTAGAGCTTTAACTAGTTCAATTTGTGTCTCAGGTAATACAAAAGTTGAAATTTATGAATTTAGTAACAATAGCTATAAAAATTCTGTAAAAATTTTGCTAACTTCAGATGGTGTGCATGAATTTGTTGACCAAACTGTGTTGCAAAACATTTTATTAAAATACAAAGATCCTAAAAAAATTGTTAGTGAAATAGTCAAACAAGCCACATTCGGTTCTTCAAATGATAATATGAGTGCTGTAGTATTAACTTTAGAAGGTAACCATGTCAACTAGTGCAAAAATTAATACTGTAATTAAAGAAAATTCACGAATTTGACAGAAATATAATGTTATTCGTCAAATTGGTGGTGGTGGAATGGGTATGGTTTATGAAGTTAGACTCAAAGCTAATCCCAATATTTCTTATGCCTTAAAATACTACATTTCAAACGGAAATGACAGTAATAAAAGACGTTTTGATAGTGAAGTAAACTTATTAAAACAAATAAAATCACAATACGTACCAAAAGTTTTCGAATATTATGCAAATGAAGACGAAAGATACTATGTGATGGAATATATTAAAGGGATTACACTTGAAGACCACATCAGAACCCACGGATACTTAAACACCAAGCAATTGGTTTTTTACGCTAAACAATTAGCTAGTGTGGTTGAAGAAATTCATAACCTTAATATCATTCATAGAGATATTAAAAGTTCAAATATCATAGTTAGTGACTCTAGTAAAATTTACTTAATTGACTTTGGTATTTCACTCTCAGATGACTCACAACGTTATACTAAAACTAATGCAGTCATTTGTAGCCCATATTATACAGCTCCTGAAACCATCCAAAAAGGTGGAGTTATCACACATTTAGTTGACATTTATGCTATTGGTATAGTACTTTTTGAAATGTGTGTTGGTCGCTATCCGTTTGAAGGTAAAGATGCTAAAGCCACTTTATTTATGCACTCAAATGAAACATTTCCAGATCCTAGAAAGTTTCGTAAAATGTCTAGTGCACTAGCTAATATTATTATTAAATGTACAGCTAAAAATCCTCAACAAAGATATCAAACAGTAAGAGAAATAATTGATGACCTAAATGTATGTTTAGATTCAAATCGCTGATTTGATGCACCTATTTCAACTAAAACTTTAAAACCAAAACAAAGTCTGCCAGAATTTGTCAATAGCAACAAATGACTTTACATTGTAATGGGATTAGTTGTAATTATCATTTTTGCTTTAATTATTGTTTTACTAATCAAACCTTGATAATATGAAAATTTATACAATATACAAAATAGTTGCCGGTTCTTATACTTGTGTAAGCGAAGATGGAACAGAAATTAACATCCCAGCCGCAGGTAGATTAAGATACGAAAACATCACCCCTTTAGTTGGTGATAAAGTCAAAATTGATGGAACTAAAATAGTTCAAATTTTAGAGCGTAAAAACGAATTCATTAGACCTAAAGTAGCAAATGTTGATCAAATGCTAGTTTTTATGTCAATTAAAGATCCTGAGTTTCAACCTTTTTTAGTTGATAAATATTTAGCAATTATCGAAGCTAAAAACATTGAACCCATTTTTTGTTTTACCAAGATTGATTTAGATCAAGCTGAAGCCATAAAATGAAAAATATACTACCAAAAAATGGGTTATAAAGTATTTTTAATTGATAATAGTGTTCCAGATAATTTAAATGAGTTAAAAGCTTTATTTAAAAACAAATACTCAGTATTTATGGGACAAAGTGGTGTAGGTAAAACCACTACTTTAAATAATTTAGGAAAATACAGTTTTGAAACACAAAATATTTCGAAAGCATTAGGAAGAGGAAAACACACAACTAGAGTAGTTATGATTGTTCCTTTTAATGATGGTTATTTAATTGATACACCAGGTTTTTCATCTTTAATACTAGATTTAGATGAATTAGAATTAGCACAAAGTTATTTTAGTTTTAAAAAACTAGCTCCTAGTTGCAAATATCGTTCATGCTTGCATCAAAATGAATCGATTAATGATTGTGCAATTAAACAGCATATCGGAACAGATTTAATACCAGAATTAAGGTATCAAAACTACTTAAAATTGCTATTAGAAGTTCCAGAAAAGAGGTACTAAATGTCTACATCAAAATATGTAACACCAAGTATACTAAATGTTAAAAAAGAAGACCGTTTAGAAATGGTTAACAAGTTAGTTCAAGCTGGTATTAAATGAATTCACTATGATATTATGGATGGTCAATTTGTACCTAATACCACTATAGAACCAGAAGAAATAGCTGTTATTGATAAAGAAAGTAAACCTCATTTTAAAGATGCACACTTAATGATTAAAAATCCATATGAGTACATTGAAAAAGTGATTGATTATTTTGATATCTTCACATTTCATTATGAAGCTATCGAAGATGATTTAGATGCTTTTTATCAGTATTTAACCGTTGTTAATAGAGACAGAATCTTAAAAATTGGTTTAGCAATTAAACCTAATACTCCAGTTAGTGCAATTGTTAAGTTTTTACCTTTTATTGATTTAGTGTTAGTTATGTCAGTAGAACCTGGGCTTGGTGGTCAAAAATTTATGCCTATCGCACTAGATAAAATTAAAGAATTAAGAAAATTAAGAACTCAACATAAATTATTCTATTTAATTCAAGTTGATGGTGGAATTAATGAAGTATATGGTCCACAATGCTTTCAAGCTGGTGCTGATGCGTGTGTTGCTGGTACTTACTTAATTGTAGACCCTACTAAAGAGCGTATTAATACCATTTTAGGTAAATATGCCAAACTAAATAATGAATAAGCAAAAATAAAATCCACTCTTAATAAGTGGATTTTAATTTAACTATTTTTTACCTAACATTGAGAACATGTTCTTTTTGTAAACTTCAACACCTGGTTGGTTAAATGGATTAACTCCAAGTAAGTAAGCACTCATAGTTAAAGCTCTTTCAAAGAACATAAATAGTGAACCTAAAGTTAATTCACCAAAACGATCAAATGTCATTAAGATGTTTGGAACTTGACCTACTTCAACGTGAGCTTTTGTAGTAGCAGCAAAAGCTGTGTTATTAACCATATGTAAGTCTTTTCCATCTAAATATGAAAGTTTATCTAAATCACTTTTATCTGCTTTGAAAATGATGTTTTGAGCCGGGTTTTCTAAAGTTAAAACAGTTTCAAATAGAATTTTATTTCCATCTTGAATCATTTGCCCTAATGAGTGTAAGTCTGTTGAGAAAATTGAACTCATTGGTCAAATACCTTTTCCGTCTTTACCTTCACTTTCAGCAAAAAGTTGTTTTCATCATTCAGCAAAATATTGCATTTTTGGTTCATATGATACTAGCATTTCAGCTTTTAAACCTTTTACTTGGTGTAAGTAATTTCTTGTAGCAGCGTATAAATATGCTGGGTTTTCTTCAAGCTTATCTGATGATAATTCTCTGTTTGTAACTGCAGCTCCTTCTAATACTTTATATGCGTCAATACCTGCACAAATAAATGGAAATAGTCCAACAGCTGTTAAAACAGAAAAACGACCACCAATATCATCTGGAACGATAAATCTTTCATAACCTTTAGCTACTGATAATTCATATAACACACCTTTTGATTTATCTGTAGTTGCAGCAACTAGTTTTGAAGCTAATTCTTCACTTACTGTGCTTTCTAAAAGTTTTCTAAATTCTCTAAAAGCAATGCTTGGCTCTAATGTAGTGCCTGATTTTGAAATTACATTAATAGCAAACTTTTTACCTTTAACATACTCTAATTTTGAAACTAAAGTTTCAGCAGAAATGTCATTTCCAGCAAAAACTAATTCCATACGAGGCGTGTTAATTGAATATGGTCCATAAATGAAATCATATCCAGTTTTAGCACCTAAATATGATCCACCAATACCAATAACTACAACAACCTCAACACCTAATTTTTCTCACTCTTCAGCTTTAGCTTCCATTCTTGAAAGCTCGTCTCTATCGTAAGTTTCAGGTAAGTTGTATCACCCTAATCATTCATGTTCTGCAACTTGTTTTGTTACAACATCATGATGAATTTTAGAAACATGTTCTTGGTAATTTTTAACATCAGCTAATCCGTTTTTTAAAGCGTGATCAACATTTAAACTTAAATGTTTTAATTTCATATAACCTCCATTGATTATATAGTAGTAATATTATATTTTATTCTCTACATCAGTTAATAAGAAATAATAAATTTTATTACGCTTGCGCAGTGTTAGAACCTAAAAAATTAGATATTTTTTCTAAAAATTTAGCTCTTTTTTCCGCTGATCCACCAAATGTGTCATCTACAGTTATAGGTTTAACTGCTCCTAATATTTTTAGTAATGCATTTGAAGGTAGATTACTAATTATTTCAAATAAATTGTGTGCAAAATCAATAAGTGAAACATTTGGATCATGAGTCATAATTACATTACTTATTGATACTAAACCATTTTTTATAGCATTTTGTTGTTCTGAATCTTTTAAGGCTTCTACATTTGCAAGAGGTAGTGGTAAACCAGGTATTGATGATAATTCTGCTTGGAATTTTTCTAATGAAGTAATTAAAAGTTTTACGGTGCTATCTACTTTAGTTTTTGTTTCTGCATTTGCAGTATCATATGCATTTAGTTTAATATTTTCTCTTAATCATTCTGGATCATTGAATTTTATATTATTTGAAGCTAAAACTATTTTAGTGTAGCTAGGTAATAAGTTTAATAAATCAGTAATAGCTTTTGTAATTTCAGGACCAACTTCTTTGGTGAATTTATCAATTAATGAACTATTTTCATTTACCATTGATAGAAAGATTGATCTTAATTCTTCGATTTTACCAGGTGCAGAAAGTACTGAAGCAATTCTTTTAATATCACCTGAATATGCAGCAAAATTATTCGCATACATATCTAATTCATCTGTATTATTTTTTGACACATTTACTAGTTTTTCAGCCAGTAATTTCACTGAATTATTTCATAATGTTTCACTAGTTAATACAGCTTTTAAGTTTTTAGTAGCTAAGTCGTCTGCTGATTCTTTTGTATCACCTTCAGCTGTAGTTTTACCTTCATTTAAGGTACTTGGACTTTTAGTATTTTCTTCCTCTGTTTTACAACTAATAGCTAGCGGTAACACAGCCGCTGCAGTTAAAGATGAGCTTGCTCATAATAATAATTTTTTAGTTTTTGTTTTTATCATTAACTAATTATAACAAACTTAACCTGTACTATGTATGATACGTCTAAAAACTTTCTGGTTATTTGTAAATAAATTGTTTGATTTTACTAAATTTAAATAAATCTTTGATGTACTAGATAATAATTTATGATAGCTAAACACCACCATATGTTCCTAAACATATGGTTTCACTATACTTTTGGTTTTTAAAACTAAAAAAGTTGACATCTCTGTCAACTTAAAAATAATTATTTGCTAGCTTGTTCAGACATTCATCTTTGCACTTCTAGTGCACAATCATCAATCACATTTTCAACTAAATCAAATGAATCAATAATAGCTCCTGAAGCTCTTTCATGTCCACCACCATTGTATTTAAGTGCGACATTTCTAACAATTGGACCATTTGATCTGAATTCCACTCTAATTCTATGATCTTCTTCTTCAGTAAATTGAACTCAAATAGGAAATCCATCAATGTTTGCAATACTATTAACTCTGACTGATGATTGAGGTGTTTTGCCTAATTTTAATGTATCTTCCAGATTATTTTGAATGTATGCAACACCATCACGAGTTTTTAAAGTGCTCATTAATCATGCAGAATATTTTAAGTCATCTAATGAAACTTTAGCTAAATTAGTATGTATAAAATCAGTTTCTAATCCAGCTTCATATAGTTTTGCGACTAAATTAAAAGTTCTAGCACTAGTGCTATTAAATAAGAATCTACCACTATCTGTGTTGATACCTAAATATAATAAGTTTGCTGCTCTTTTAGTAATAGATCAGTTGTTTTTAACTGCAATTTCAGTAATCATTTCATCAGCTGCACAATATGAACTATCAACTCATCTAATGGTTTGTTCACCTAAATCATCATCATTTGGATGGTGGTCAATTCTTAAAACTTGTTTAAATAAGTTTTTATCTAAAACAAAGCTGTTTTCAATTCTTTCTTTAAAGTTAGCATCAACCACAACTGCTAATGAATTAGCTAAAATTTCATCGCTAGGAACTTGATCCATTTGTAAATTTAGAAAAGGAAATGAATCTTTAGTATCTCCAATTGCAAAAACTTTTTTATTTGGGAAATTAGTTTCTAATAATTCTTTTAATCCAAATTGAGAACCTAAACAATCGCCATCAGGACGAATGTGGTGGAAAATAACAATACTATCGTGTTTTAACAATGTTTCTGTAGCTAGTTCGATTGAACCTATTTGCATTATTTTTCTCACTCTCTAATGCATTCGTTTAAGTCTGCAACTACTTGTGGTACTAAATCTCATGAATCAATAGTGATTCCAGCAGCATTGTCGTGTCCACCACCATTGTATTTTCTAGCTACATTCGAAACAATTGGACCATTTGAACGTAATCTACCACGAACTTTTCCATCTTCTAATTGCACAAATAACGCTCAACAAGAGTTATCTTCAATATTAGCTAATTCATTAACAAAAATAGCAGCTTCTAATGAATTCATTTGGTGTTTTTGTAATGTTTCAGCTGAAATTTCGTAGTATAAAACTCTTCCTTCTTTTTTAAATCCACTTAAAATTTCACCAACAAATTTAATTTCTTTAAATGTTCTTTTTGAAAACTCTCTTAAAATACCAGCAGGGTGAAAATCAGCACTTTCCATTAAATAAGCAACTAATTTGTGTGTTCTTGCTGAAGTATTTGGGTATAAAAATCTACCACTATCAGTATTAATCCCTAAATAAATATGTGCAGCAGCTTTTTTAGTAATTGTTCAGTTTGCATCATAAGCAATTTGAGCAATCATTTCCGCAGCAGCTACATAATGCTCATCAATGTAGTTGTATTCGTAATCAATATCAGCACTATTTGGGTGGTGATCAATTCTTAATCTTGCTGTAGTTTTCTTATCATATAGTAATTCAGCGCACTCAATTCTATCTCCACTTGAAGCATCAACAACAACTGCTAATGAGTTATTAAAATCAATATCTTCAATTTTAGTAAACTCATAATTCATAAAGTTAAATACATTGGCATTATCACCTACTGCATAAACTTTTTTGTTTGGATAGTTTGTTTTAATTAATTCAACTAATCCAGCTTGGCTACCTAAACAATCGCCGTCAGGACGAATGTGGTGGAAAACAATAATTGAATCGTATTTTTCAATCGCATCAATAGCAACTTTTGAATTTCCTATTTTCATTTTGACTCCTTAGTTTGTGATCTTTTTAGTATCTAATTATAAAATATTTTAAATAAATTTAGCCGACTTATTTTATATTTTGCTTTTTGTATAAAAATAAGTCGCTCAAAAACTTGAGTGACTTATTAGTATTATTTTTCTAATTTAATTTTAACACTTGGTCCCATTGAGGCTGAAACTGTTAGGTTTAACATATATGTACCTTTAACAGCAGCAGGTTTAATTTTTCTAATTAAACTAATAAGTGTTTTAGCATTTTCAACTAAAGCGGCAGTTGACATGCTTGCTTTTCCAATTAATGAGTGAACAATACCAGCTTTGTCTGTACGGTAGTTTGCTTTCCCTTTTTTAAGTTCTTCAACAGCTTTAAATGGTGTTGGAGTAACTGTACCTGTTTTAGGGTTTGGCATTAAACCTTTAGGTCCTAGTTTTTTACCGTATTTACCTAATAAAGGCATCATAGCTGGGTCAGCTACCATAACGTCAAAGTTAAAATCATCTTCTTTAATTTTTTGCTCTAAAGCAGGTCCATCAACAACGATGTCTGCTCCAGCTTCTTTAGCTAATTTAGCTGATTCTGTATTATTTGTAGCAACTAAAACTCTAATTGATTTACCTGTACCATTTGGTAATAAGATTGATCCACGTAATTGTTGATCAGCTTTACGAACATCAAGATTTAAATTGAAAGCTAGGTCGATTGAAGCATCGAATTTTGCATAAGAAGTTTTTTTAGCAAGTTCAATTGCTTCTTCTAATTCGTAAGCAATTGTTCTATCAAAAGAAGCTCTTGCAGCTTTTAAGTTTTTAGAAACTTTTTTTGCCATAACTATTTGTCTCCTTCTTGCTCTTCTTTAGCAGCTCTTAATTCATCAGCGATTGTTGTAACTTCAATACCTTTACCTTTTGTATCAGCTAGGTTTTGTAAGTCAGCAGCAAGTGTAGCTTCTTTAGCAGCAGCTGATCTAGCTTCTTTAGCTGCAGCTTTAGCAGCAGCTTTAGCTTTGAAAATATCGTCATACCCTTCAACTAAAACACCCATTTGTTTAGCTGTTCCAGCAACTGTAGCCATAGCAGCATCGATATCATCTGTGTTTAAGTCAGGTAGTTTGTATTCAGCGATTTCTCTTAATTGTTCTTTTGAAATTGTACCAATAATAGTTGTTTTAGCGTTTGCTGAACCACTTTTTAGTTTAGCAGCTTGTTTAATTTTGTATGAAGCTGGTGCTGTAAATAATTTGAATTCGAATGATTTATCTTTGTAAACTGTAATTTGAACAGGAACTGGTTCACTTCCTCTATCTCTAGTTGCGTCGTTGAATGCTCTTGTAAATTCAGGCATGTTAACACCAACCCCAGCAAGTGCTGGACCTGGTTTAGCTTGTCCTGCGATGAATTCTAACTTAGCAACTCTTTGGATTTCTTTTTTTGCCATGTTATGTATCCTTTCGATATTGTGGTCTAGCGATTTATGTTAAACAAATCTTCCACTTGGCAATAAGTCGTGTTTTTATTGCTTTACAATTATATATTAAGGGCTGATTTTTCAAAATAAAAAATATGAAATTTTATCTAGTATGTAAATTTAACTCAAAAACCTGGTGTACAAGTGTTTTTAGTTAATAAATATGTTTGAGTTTTCAATTCATGCAGTATCAACTAGTTTGATAATTATTAATAAAATCATTTGAAATTAATTTAATGTTTTTGCATCAAAAAGATTGATTTTTTGGACTATTTTAGCTAAATTTTAAAGCTTAATTATATAATTATATTGTAGTTCTGTTATGTTTTAAGGCCTTCATAACGGATCTGCAAACTAATTTTAAGGAACAAATGAAAAAAAAATATATTTTCTAGATACCTTAAAATTGAAAACTTCATGAATATTGCAAATAGTGATGAGAATGACCAAAACACTGGTACTACCATGCTCATCAATCCTGATGTTGATAGCCCTGGTGATTTTATTACTGTAATTGGGCCTAACAATACTGGTAAAAGTAATATTTTAGAAGCTATTAAAATTGCAACTGGAAAATCAGAGTTCAAAATTAATAATTTTCCTCATTCAAAAGTTAAAAACTACAGAAATGATATTTCTTCACAATTAGGATTTGTAATCGGAAAAAGTGACAAAAAAATCAGCTATAGTTTTATTCAAAAATTCGGTTTAACTGGTTCTATTGATAATAAAGATACAAAAGTTGAAAGTATTACAGTATCTGACTTACCATATTACTATGAATCGAGCTTTGAGGATACTAAAATTCAACCTATAAAAGACACAATTAAAATTGAGACTACTTATACTTATAAAAAATTAGATAAAGATAAGTTGCTTCAATTAGTTAAATGATTCAACTTTCATGTAGTTCTTTATGGGGATTATAAAGTGGTCCAAAAGTACAAATTATTAACTGCTGGATCAGATAACGTAAATAGAATTAATAATTTAATTCAAATACTAAAGGCTGATAAGGATGGCTCTTTTAAGAAAATTAAAGAAGATCTAGAAATAATTAAACAAGCATTTTTAGATGCTAAATTAATTTACAGTACAAATAGAGTCATGATACCTGATTATCCTTTGTATTACAATTTATATGACAAAAATAATGGTGAGTATTGTTATTATGAAATAACAAGACAGCTTAAAAACACTACTAAAGAGTTAAAAGTATTAGACTTTAATGATTTTGTAAATGTAGAAACAAAAGAAACTGAATTAGCACAATTGCCTAAAGTACAAAAACCAAAAGTTTTCAATACAATTGTAAACAACGAATATACTGGTTTTTTAGAGTATTTAGTAGAAATATCAAAAGATTATTTAAAGCTAATTAACTATTCATTTCAGTTGTCTAATATGATTCAATTTCATTACGGAAATAACAATACTCAAACACCTACATTAGTTAAAAACACAAATAATATCATTGAACAATTAAATAAAGCTATTAAAGATAAGCACGTTATCGAGCATATCAACAAAGCATTTTTGTACAATATGTTAAGTTTTATAACTAATAAATTTAATGAAATTAAAAATTTTGCTGAAACTAATAAAATTCAGCTAAATGCCATTATGAGTCCTAAATTTAAAAAAGCTAGAAGCACAGTACTTAAGAATAAAATTTTATCTATTGAGGCTGTAGATAGTTCGTTTAAATCTGATTCACAATTAAATAACTTGTGTAAACCTAATGTATTCGTTTTAAAATTCAAGTCTTATAAGACTAGTGATTTTATTATCGAACTTGATAAAACACAAGAAACAAACCAAAACAACATGGTGATGCGTATTTTTGATCTTTGCGGTGTAAGTGTTTCTGATTGAGAAACAGCTTATCGGATTGACAAAAATGTAAATCACGAAAACGCTTCTCATGAATTTAGATCAGATGTACATAAGAGATTTAAAGCGCTTGATTTAAATAACAAATTCAATCGTTTTTATCATAGTAAAAATGAAGATAACCGAATTTACAATTTTGATTTGAACATTGAAGAGAAAAAATGTTCATTTAGAATTTGACAAAATGGTGTTATCGTCCCTTATGATTCTCAATCAGAAGGTTTTAAAACTAGTTTATGATTATTTTTTAGTTTAATTAATAACTCTGAAATTCAAAAAGGTGACATTTTACTAATTGATGAATTTGGTAGTGCTCTTGATGCGATTGTTTTAAGAAATTTAAAAGCTTTCTTAAGAGATTTTACTCACGATAAAAAAGTGACAATCATTTGTACTACAGTTAGAAGTGAACTAATTGACTACAATTACTTAGAAGATATTGTAGTAGTTGGTAAAAGTGATTTAGAAACAGAAGAAAGTGCTGAAAAATTAGTAGGAAAAGAAAATACCATTATTTATAATAATTTCTATCTAGGTAATGAAAACCATGATGGAATTAAGGGTATTTCGTATGCTTTAACTATTCCACACTACGAAGTAATTCGGATTAGTCCTAGCCAAATGGTAATTTTTGTTGAAGGATTTACCGATTATTGTTATTTAACAGCTTATGCTATTAAAAATAACATTAATGACTTTGTCTTTATTCCAGTGCAAGGGATATTAAAGCAAAAAGAAGAGATAGTAGCTAATGCTAAAAAATTAACTCATCGGCCAGTGTTTTTGGTTGATGGAGATAAAAATGGTAGTGATTTTGCAGATTTTATTAACCAAAATTACAAACGTTGTGCTATTGCTCGAACACTTACTGATTTAAACAAGAAATTTGTTGAAATTGAAGACTTATTCTCTGAACAACTAAAACCGGATGGTAAAGCTTCAATTTGAGCTAAGTACTTTAAAAAAGCCATTATTTCAGGTGAAGTGATATTAGATTTTGAAACTGACAGTAATTTTAAAAGCTTATTTAATGAACTTTCAATTTTAAAGGACGCATTTAATAAATGCGATTAACTTAAAAGTAAAAAAATATGTACTGAAAACCAGTACATATTTTTGTTTAAATTAGCAAGCGCATGATTCTGGAGCACAACCACATCCAGCTGTAGCACCACATTTACATACTTCTACTAATGCTTTGTATTCTTTTGTTAAAGCTGCTTTTGATTTTGCACATGATACTTTTTCTAAAGAAGCTTCAATTTCTGATTTTAATTCTGCTTTTCTAACTGGGCAAGAACATGTTTTTAATTCATCTAAACATTGTTTTACTAATTCTTTTGCTGAGCAACTTCCACTCATTGCGCAACCTTTTGTTTCTTTTTCCATAATATTTCCTCCGAAATTAATTATTTGTTTTACATAAGTATTATAATACGAAAATTTAAAATTTATTTAAAAATGCAATTTTTTGCTATTTTTTTGCTAAAAAATGCGCTTTTTGCATTTTTTAAAGAAAAAACACAGCATGATCACTGTGTTTTTAATTAGGAAAAGGAGTGTCGTTTCACGACGAGAATAATGTTTTGAATATATTAAGTATTAATTGAAAATGAAATTTTTAGTTAAATATAGTTTTTTTTGTATTAAGTATTTATAAGAAATATTAAATAGATTTTTATATGTTGCATTTATCGTCTTATAATTGTTCACCAATATGGCTTTGAATTTCACCATTTAAGGCTTCAGCTTCAACTCCAATAATTGAGTGAATTGTATTTTCAGACATAGGTACAACACCTATTACACCAGCTCTTTTAAGAGCATCAACATCGACTTTGCTTGCGTCTTTTACAACGTATCTAAGTCTTGTTGCACAGTTTACATATTCGATGATATTTTCTCAACCACCGTATGCTTTAACGATTTTTTTCGCTTTTTCTGACATACCACCATGGGCGGTTTCGTTTTCTGGTGTTTCTTCGTGTTTTTCATCAACAACGATTACACCACCTTTTCTACCAGGAGTAGAAAGGTCTAATTTTTTAATAATTAATGTTCCTAAACCAAAGTATGCTACAGCACACAATAGACCAATAGGAATAATTCATCCTGGGTTAGCAAAAGCAGCTCTTACGCTTGAGAATCCTGATTCTTTAATAATTGCTAATGATTTAGGAATACTTAGTAGGTAGTCAATTGCACCAGCAGAGAATCCAAATCCGATTTGAATTCCGAATAAACCAGTAATAAATGCAAATATACCAGTTAATACAGCATGTACAAAATATAGTAAAGGAGAAACGTAAACGAATGAGAATTCGATTGGTTCTGTAATACCTGTTAAAAATGATACTACAGCAGCAGAACCTAGAAGTGAAATAACTCTAGTTCTTTGCTCTTTATTTTCAGCAGTAAATCAGAATGCTCCAACTAATGCTGGTAAACCGAACATCATCATCGGGAAGAAACCAGCTTGGAATAATCCTCCAGGGTTTCCTTTCGCCATACCATTTAAGAAAATGTTAATATCACCACTTTGATTGTCAAATGATCCTAATTGGAATCAGAATAAGTTATTTGGAATGTGGTGTAGTCCAAATGGGATTAATAAACGGTTCATAAATCCGTATACACCCATAATTGAAGCTCTAGTTACAAGTAGTGCACCATTGTTTTCACGACCTGGATCTGTAGCTTCTGAAATTAATTTAGAAAGAATATAGATTAAGTACCCAACTCATGGGAAAATAATTGCTCAGAAAATTGAGAAAGTTAAAATAGCAATAATTGCTAATGCCGGAATTAGTCTTCTTCCTGAGAAGAATCCTAAAACCTTTGGAAGTTCTGTGTTATTGAATCTATTGTAAATTCAAGCTACAATAGCTCCAACAATAATACCATTTAAGAAGTTACCTGATACAACAGCATTGAATTTAGATCCGAAGACACCTTTAAATCCGATGGCTCCGTTTCCAAAGTCAATTTTTCCATACATTGTATCAATTAATGGTTCCATTAATGACATAAGTAGCATCATGGCAATAAATCCAGCAAACGCCGCTTCACCACGCCGCTCTTTAGTAAACCCAAATGATAAACCAATATCAAATAGTACTGGTAAGTAGTCAAATACTACAGCACCAGCTTTAATAATGATATTTCCGATTAACGCAGAAAATTCAGTACTTGGTGGAATAGCAGCCCCTACACGAAGTAAGATAGCTGCGATTGGTAAAACAGCAATTGGGAACATTAAAGCTCCACCAACTCTACCCAACTTAGCTAATAATTTTTTACCAAAATTACCTTTAGTAGAAGATAAATGCATACTTATTTACCTCCCTTACTAAAAAGTTTTTTACCTTTAAGAATGTAGTTGTGAGTAACCACTGTTAAAACAATGGCGGCAAACATGTCTAAAATCATGATTAACGCCACAGTAGCATTAATGTTTGCAACAGCTTGGTCACTTAATGAACTATTGTTACCGTTTAACACGGCTGTAATAATTACTCAAATTACCAAAAGCAGAATAAAAAAAGCTCATAGTAACATGTAAGCAATTTGAGTAGGATGCATCTTCTTAATAAGATCACTTAATCCTTTTGCTTTAAGTTGCTTCATTTTATTTGTATCCTTGTTTTTTGAGTGCAATGTTGCAAAGCTTTTGACCCTGCACTCAAAAATATCATATTCCTATTTTGCTATTTATTCAAAAACCCCTTCTTTGTTGCATCATCATGTGAAAAATGTGGAAATATTTCCATATTTTTGGCACAGTCATATATTTATGCAAAAAATGGCTAAAAAAGATGCCATTTTTTCATTTTTTAGTTTTAAGAAGAATAAAATTTAAATGATGCGTGCTTTTTAAAAAGCACAAATGAGGCGCAATGAAACAGTTAGATATTCTTAAAACAGACGAGTTAGTTGAGCTATTTAATAAGCAAAATATGGAAGCTTATCAAATATATAATAGTCAACAAGCAAAAATTACTAAACTATGTGATTTGGCTTATAAAAGTGTAAAAAATGGCTTTCGTGTTATCTATGTAGGAGCTGGTACTAGTGGAAGAATTGGTCTATTAGATGCTTTAGATGTACTTCCTACATTTGGCGAAGCTAATTGATTTACTTATAGTATGGCAGGTGGAAGTGAAGCAATTTTAGCTTCACTTGAAGGTTATGAAGATGATGCAGAGCTAGGTGTTAATGATGCAAAAAACCTAGATGTTAAAGCTGGTGATTTAGTGGTGGGACTTAGTGCGTCTGGAAATACTAAATATGTTTATGGTTTTATGCAACATGCCGAAAGTGTTGGGGCTAAAATTGCATTAGTAACTAATAAACAAGGTGGTAGATGTGAAGAGTTAAGTGATCTAGTGGTTGACTTAGTAGTTCAAAACGAAATAGTTCAAGGGTCTACCAGACTACTTGGAGGAACACTTCAAAAAATGGTTGCTAATACCATTTCTACAGTAGTTGCTATAAAAATGGGCAAAGTTTTTGATGAATGAATGATCAATTTAACACCAATTAATGAAAAATTAGTGGCTCGAAGTATCGATATTATTGCTCGAATTGTAAACTGTGCTACTGAAGTAGCTGCTAAAGCTTATAAAGAAGCTCACGATAATATTAAAGTTGCTATTATTATGCTAGTTAAAAAAGTTAATGCAAACGAAGCTAAAAGTATATTAGAAAAAAATCATAACAACTTGAGAAAGGCTATGAGTTAATGATCATTAAAAATGTTAAGATAGTCAACTTTGATCAAACCATTAATAATGCTGATATTGAAATTGAAGGTAAGTTAATTAAAAATATAGTAATCCATAAAGAAGGAATGGGTTCAAGAACAATAGTTCCTGGTTTTATTGACACTCACATTCATGGGTTCGCTGATTATGATGTTATGGAAGGTAGTTTAGCTGTTGAAAAAATTTCATATCAGTTAGCTAAACACGGTACAACTTCATTTATGCCTACTGCAATGACTAATAAGTGAGAAACTATATTAGTCGCATTAAAAAATATAGCTCAAACTAAGAACTTTACTTCGAAAAATTTAGGTATTCACATCGAAGGTCCTTATATTGGGCTAGAGAAAAAAGGTGCACATAAACCAGAATATTTAATCAAAGCAACAAAAGAAAATGTTGAAGAACTATTTTTAGCTTCTCAAAAGCAACTTAAAAAAATTTCTTTTGATCCAAATATGGCTTCAATTGAAATTCAAAATAAAATGTTTGAACTTGGCATTATTCCTTCAATCGGCCATTCACCAGCTTTATATGAAGAAGCTAAAAAATTCTTTGATAACGGTTGTTATTCAGTTTGTCATTTATGAAATGCTATGTCTGGAGTAGATTCAAGAAAACCAGGAATAGTGCAAGCTGCTTTAATGGATCAAAAAGTCTATACTGAAGTAATTGTTGATTTACATCATATTGTTAATCAAACAATTGATTTTACAATTAAAAATAAAGGAATAGATAAAATCATTTGTATTTCTGATGCAATAAAACCAGCTTATTCAGCTGATGGAGATAGCATTTCTGGTGATATACCAATTACTAAAAAAAGGCATCGAAATCTACCTTAAAGGCACAAATACAATCGCAGGAAGTGGGATTTGTATTTTTGATGCCTATAAAAACTTATTGAAACTTGGTTATACTGAAAGTCAAGCTGTTCAAATGACCTCATATAATTCAGCCCAATACCTTAAGATCAATAATTTAGGTTATGTAGGTAAAAATTACATTGCTGATTTAGTTGAATTAAATCAGCATAATGAAATAGTTAATGTTTACATTGATGGACAAGTTGTGAACTAAGGAGCTTAAAATGGAAATTAAAATTACTAAAAACTATGACGAAATGTCAAGTGTAGCAGCTAAAATGGTTGCTAAACAAATTGAAGCTAAAAAAGATAGTCGTATTTGTTTTGCCACAGGTGGAACACCACTTAAAACTTACCAAGATTTAATTGCTTTATATAAGGAAAACAAAGTAAGTTTTAAAGATGTAGTTAGTTTTAATCTAGATGAATATGTAGGAGTACAAGAAACTAATAAATGTTCATACCACTACTATATGCATCATAATTTATTTGATCATATTGATATTCAAAAACAAAATATTAATTTTCCTAACGGAAATGGTGATTTAGTTGCTAACTCTTTAAGTTATGAAGAAAAAATCAAAGCTCTAGGTGGCATTGATTTTATGATTTTAGGTATTGGAACCAATGGTCATATAGCTTTTAATGAGCCTGGTTCAAAAGTTACAGACCGTACAAGAGAAGTTAGTTTAACTAAAAGCACTATAGAATCAAATAAAATATATTTTGATTCTGAAAAAGATGTTCCGAAAACAGCTGTTTCAATGGGAATTGGTACAATTTTAGAAGCTAAGAAAATTATTCTAATTGCTAATGGTGAATCAAAAGCACAAGCTATTTATGACGCTATCAAAAAACCTGTAAGCGAAGATTGCCCTGCTAGCTTTTTACAACTACACAAAGATGTAACATTTATTTTAGATGAAGCAGCAGCTAAATTAATTTAACAAAAAACACAATAACTTAACGGTTATTGTGTTTTAGTTTTAAACACCATCTTTAAATAACTTTGTAATATAAGTTTCGTTTGGGTGAAGTGCTTTTAATCTTTCTCGATATGAGTGAATTTGATTTGGATATTTAGTTTTATCTGTTCCATCAATTAAGTTATATGCATCAATTAATAAACCATTAGCCACATAAGGAACTTCTTGACTAAATGGAGCAAATAAGTGTGTATAAACTGTGTGACTTTTACCACTATCATCCCTAATAGATGTAGGGGCTTCATTTCCTCAATAAATTGCAATAGGTAAATTTTGTTGATCAACAACAAGTGAACCACTCATTCCACCCCTACCATTTAATACAGCTCTAGATCATAATGCTGCACCATAGTAATAAGATTTATTGTTTAAATTAAAGGTAGTTCCGTGATTTGCAATCGGTAAGTTATTATATCCATAAACAGGAAGTAAAAATGGAGTATGAAAAACTGCATTACTAAAACCTTGATCATTAACTATGCTATTTTCAACATTAGATTTAACAACTGGTGAAGCTCCATCTATTAATGAAAAACCAGTAAAGTAAACGTTATTTAAATATGTGTATTTATAGTTTGATAAATATTTAGAAACATAACCACTTAATTCATCAATGTTTTTAACAGTATTTGGAAAACCATTATACGGAGTATTTTTTATCGCATTTTCACGGTCATCACCAAAATATTTTTCTCTAGCTATAGATAAACTCGTGATTGGTAAACTCGCATAAGGTAATTTACCATTATTCATTCAGTATTGCTTATTAGGACCTACGAATCTAGAATATGAGTTATCTAATTCTTCAATTGCTTCCCTGATATGATCAGCCATTAAAGCTCATTCTACATTTTCACTTTTTAATTGTTGATCAATAACTCTACTATCAGTTTCTTTATTATAACTAATATCATCTTTGGTTAATTGTTTAGATAAATCTACATCTCATTTTATTACTGCAAAATCTGAATAGTAGTTTTTGCCTTCATTATTGATTTGGCTTTTTGTAAAGTTTTGACCTAAAAATATCAGTTCAGGTAGATTATTTGGTTTTAGTCTTCTATACGCATAATTACTACGATGTCCATGTCTTTTAGCTTTAGCATTTATAGTTGAATTTTTAGTTACATCAAAAGAGAAACTAAAATCTAAAATTGGATTTGAATCAACTCGTTTATCTTGATAATAAATTTCTTGATCTTTCTTACTGTACAAATCAACTGCAACATGATAATTTGTAGCTAAGTATAAAGAATATTTATCATTACTAATTTTGTGATAGTCTAATAATCATGCTGTTCCACCAGTTCAAGTTCCATCCTTAAAAGCTCATCTTAGTGAAAATGATCTTGCTAGAATTTTTTGTAAATATTCATTATTATTTGCTAATAATAAATCTTTTGGAATATCAGTTTCAGCATATTTATTTAATGATGTGTTATTAGCGTAATAACTGTTTACTTCGCTTTCAGACAATTTCGGATAAAGATTAATAGTTCTTAATTCACTTTTTACACTTGTGTTATTTTTATCAGCTAATTTAAATGAAACTGTGAAATAGTAATTATCTTTAGTGAATGTTTTATCTACAAGAGTAGTATTTTCAGGAACATTAATTATATTTAAGTGATTAAATAAATCTTGATTTTCTAACTCATTGAATGTGACATTTTGGTTTGTGAAACTGATATAAACATTATTAGCATATGTATTTAGCTGTGCTACAGATATGTTGTTAGCACTATTATTATGGTTATTATTTATATTTGGTTCAACTGTAGGATTTGTTTCTACTGGTGTATTGTTGGTTGTATCATTTTCTGTTTCAGTTTCTTCTTTATCTTGATTAGTATTTGTACCTAAATTACTATTATTTTCAATGTTTTCGTTTGTATTTGATGGATTTGTATTAGGTTCTACTTCTGGTTCATTATTGGTGTGACTATCCGTTTGTGATTCTGTATTATCTTGAGAATTTATAAACTCTTCTATTTGATCAATTAAGCTACTTGTATTATGAATTATTGTTTGTGCTTGTTCCTTAGTTGAGTTTATATCATTTAATAAATCTTCAATATTTTTAATTTGCTGATTGATTTTATCGATATATTTACTTGATAACTTACGAGTATCAAGTTTAAATTTATTCAATACTTTTAATTTTTCATTAAGCTGTGGTGCTACTATTCTAAAATCAAAGTTAACTTTAACTTTTACAAGTAATGAAGTTAAATTAATTACTAATAACTTTAGTTTCTCGAAATCTTTTGATTGATTAATTTGATCAAATGAAGCTTTATATGTATTTAATTGAGAAATTAGTTGTTCACTAACATCACTATATCTACTAAATTCTTGTATTAAAGCTAAATATTTCTCTTTTAGTTCGTTAAATTCAGTGTTTTGGTTATTATTAGTAATATTTGTAGCTTCACTATTTGTTTCTGTTTTATTTTCACTAGGTTTATTAGTATTTTTGTTATCAACGATAACTTCTTTACTAGTATTTTCAGTGTTTTTGTGTTCTTTTGCTATAATTTTATCTTCATTACAAGATAAAACTGATAGTGGTATTGTTGAAATACCTGAAAAAGTTAAAAGTATTTTTATAAATTTTGAAGATTTCATATGTACTAATAATTATAAACTTATTAAAAACTAGTAATAAAAATTAATAAAAGTTGGGACATTTAATATCCCAACTAAAATGATTTTATGAAATATAGGAAATATAAACTAAGTATTAATTTTGCATTTTTTGGTTTTATTCTTCTACCACTTCAGCTACATCTTCTTTTGCATTTGATGATGAACTTTCTTGTGATTGAGCTTGTTGTTGAGCTGCGTAATTAGCAAAGTTTTTCATAACATTTTCAACTTGTTCAAGTTTTGTTTTTAATGTTTCAATGTCTTTTTTAGCAATTAAATCTTTTAATTCAGTTACTAATTTTTCTGCTTCTTCTTTGCTTTTAGCATCAATTTTATCACCTTGTTCAGCGATAGCTTTGTTGATTTGGTCAACTAAAGTTTCTGCTCTAACGATTGTTTCTGCTTCTTCTTTACGTTTAGCATCAGCTTCTTTATTCATTTCAGCTTCTTTTACCATTCTTTGGATTTCTTCTTCGCTTAATTTACTTGAGTTGCTGATTGTAATTTTTTGTTCTTTACCTGTTTTTACATCTTTTGCTGAAACAGTTGTGATACCGTTAACATCGATTGAGAAACTAACTTCGATTTGAGGAACACCTCTTGGAGCTGGTTCAATTCCAGAAAGGTTGAATTGTCCTAATGTTTTGTTATCAATAGCCATTGGTCTTTCACCTTGAACTACTCTAATTGTAACTTCTGATTGGTTGTCAGCAGCTGTTGAGAAAATTTGTGATTTTGTTGTTGGAATTGTTGTATTTCTTGGGATTAATGGAGTTGCTACACCACCCATTGTTTCAATCCCTAGTGTTAATGGAGTAACGTCTAATAATAGAATGTCATCAATATCTCCAGCTAAAACAGCACCTTGAATAGCAGCACCAATTGATACAACTTCATCTGGGTTAATTGAACGGTTTGGTTCTTTATTTAATGTTCTTTTAACCATATCTACTACAGCTGGCATTCTTGTTGATCCACCAACTAATAATACTTCGTGTAAGTCGTTTGCTGTAATTCCAGCTTCTTTTAAAGCATCTTCAATAGGTTTTCTTGTTTTATCTAATAAGTGACTTGTCATTGCTTCAAATTCACTACGTTTTAATTCTAATTCAACGTTAATTGGACCACTTGCAGTAACTGTTAAGAATGGAATATTAATTTGAGCAACACTTTGTGCTGATAAGTCAATTTTTGCTTTTTCAGCAACTTCTTTAAGTCTTGACATTACCATTTTGTCATTTTTAGCATCAAAGTCATATTTATCTTTGATTTGTTTGATCATTCATTTTACGATTTCGTGATCTCAGTCATCTCCACCTAAATGGTTATCACCACTAGTTGATAATACTTCAAATGTTCCGTCTTCTAATTCTAATACTGAAACGTCAAATGTCCCACCACCTAAGTCGTAAACTAAAACTTTCATTGATTTATCAGTTTTTTCTAAACCAAAAGCTAAAGCTGCTGCTGTAGGTTCGTTAATAATTCTTAATACATCTAGACCAGCAATTTTACCTGCAATTTTTGTAGCTTCACGTTGTGAGTTATCAAAGTAAGCAGGAACTGTAATAACAGCTTTAGAAACTTTTTGTCCTAATTTAGCTTCTGCATAGTCTTTCATATATGAAAGAATCATTGCTGAAACTTCTTCTGGTTTGCATTCTTTTCCATTTGCTTTAACAGTTTTATTTGTCCCCATTAATCTTTTAATAGATACAATTGTGTTTGGGTTTGTTTCAACTTGTCTTTTAGCAACATCACCAACGATAATTTCACCGTTTTTAAATGCTACTACTGAAGGAGTAGTTCTTTTTCCGTTAGGGTTTTCTAACACTAATGGCTGTTTGTTTTCCATTACAGTAACAACTGAGTTTGTTGTTCCTAAGTCAATTCCTAATACTATTTCTTTCGCCATAATATCCTCCTTGAATATCTATAAATATATAAGTATGAGTTTAATTGGATTTTTGATTTTATTTTATATATATGTTTTTTATATGTGTATGTTTGTATTTATAGAGTGATTTTGTTTTTTAACTAATTTAAGTATAGCACAGATTTAGCAAACACAAAGCATATTTGCTAAATTTTTTAAAATTATTTTTTTGAAACTACTACACCAGCTGGTTTTACAACTCTATCTGCAACCTTAATTCCTGGTAAAGTTACTTTTAATATAGTATTGTCTGGTTTCTCTTTGTTTTCTTCGATACTTACAACTTCTTGGGTATGAGCATCAAATTCACTACCAATTTGTGGTTCGATAAAAGTAATTTCGTGATCATTTAAAGCTAATTCCATTTGATTTAATATTAATTTAAATCCTTGGCAGTAGTTTTGGACTAGTTGATTATCAATATTATCACCTGACTTAACAGCTGAAACAAGTAATGAATATGGTCTAATGAATTCTTCAACGAAAGAAACTAATGCATATCTTTTGATTTCATTTTTTTCTTTTTGAACCTTTTCTTGTAGTTCTTGTTTTGACTTAGCTAATTCTTCAACTGCTTTTTCTTGAATTTCTTTAGCTTTGGTTAAAAAACTAGATTGTAGTTTAATAAGTTCAAGTTCTTTAGCAGCTAATTGTAATCTTAAGTTATTTAACTGTTCTTCAAGTTTTTTAATTTCTTGATTTTTTAATTCTAATTCACTTATTTTTTGTGTTTTAGATTCTTGTTTTGGTTCAGCATTTTCAACAGCTTCATGACCTTCAGAAACTTTAATGTTTGAAATATGAACTAAAACTGTTCTTCCTGCAATATTTGGATCGTGGAATTTTTTAGCAATTGGAACATTGATTTGAAGTTCTTTGCTAATTTTACGGTTGATTAGAAAATGATCAAAGTTTTCTAAATATTGTTCTTTACCTAATTGAATTTCTTTAACACCTGAATATTCAGGAATTTCGATTCCACTAACTAATAAACTAAAGTGAGCATTAATTACTTGATTCTTTTCAAATTTCATAAATTTACTCCTTACTTTTTTCTTTTTTCTTTGGTTAAGTATGCTTCAATAACGTTTAAGACAGTTCTCATCTGATCAAAGTTAGCTAATTTAGAGCCAACTACTGAAATTTCGGTTATATTATTATTTTCAGATGAAATACGTTTTGACATATAAGATCCAGATTCATCAACTGAAATTCTGATTTTATCGTCAGTTTCTAATTCTGATTCGATTTTTTCTCAAATTGAATGATTTTCAATTAATTCTAAAATGCGATTTAGGTGTAAGCGATTAATGTCTTTAGATAAAATAATGTTGTTTTTACCATAAACTGTATTGGTATAGTTGTTTTTGTAAATTTGACCAAAGACATTATTGATAAAGTTTTCTATGATTACTTGATAGTTGTGCACTGATTGAGAAAGAATGTTTTGTAACAATTCTAAATGTTGATTAATTTGACTGATTGGAGTATCTATTAATCTTTCTTTGAAAATTCTTACAGCTATTCTAACATCTTCCATCGTTGATACTTTAGTATCAACTTGAATTACATTTGAAAAAACTTCTCCACTTGAAAGCACTATTACTATAGTAGCTTTTGTCTCACTAATTGGTACAAATTCAATCCCTTTTAACAAGAACTCACTTGCGCTAGTAGTTGTAACTAAAGTAAAGTTAGTTAATTCACTAATTGTTTGAGCAGCAATAGCTACTGTTTCATCAATGCTATAGTGTTTTTTTCTAAATATTTCTTCTAGTTTATTTTTTATTTGTGCATCACTAGATAAACTAAAATATTTAGCATAGTAATCAAGACCTAAAGTAGTTGGAATTCTACCACTAGTTGCTGAATTTGTTTTACTTAAGTATCCATATTGTTCGAGCTTATTCATTAAACTTCTTATTGTTGCTGGTTTGCAATCTAGTTCATTTTCAAACCTTGAATAAACTTGTTGGCTACTAATTGGTTCACCACGTTCAATGAATAAAACAACAGTGTACTTTAAGATCATTTCTAATTTCGCATTTAACTTTGGATTTTCTATTATCTGATTCATTATAATTACATTATAGCACATAAAAATATATTTTTAGCAAATAACCTTTTATATTGCTAAAAATTTTAAACTAAAAAAAATAATGCCGAGGCATTATTCAGTTAATTCAATATCGTCTAGAGAAACTTCTGTTTCAATTCTTTTACCAAAGTTTTCAATTAACACAATTGCAGCGTTTTTTTCAAGAATAATTTTAGCTATTGTTCCAATTTGATTTTTAAATGCAGTTGAGGTAATTCTAACAACGTCATCAACTTTGTAGCCTTGTAGGTTTCTTTCTAAATCAAAATCGTGTTGTGCTTGCTGTTCAGCTAAAGACATTTTTTTCATCTCTAGTGCACTAACTGGAGTTGGTTTTGCCCCTTTCCCAGATGAACCGATAAGACCAGTTACATATTGAGTGTTACGAATAACAAATCATGCTTTGTCACTCATTTCCATTTTGGCAAAAATATAACCTGAATATAAGTTTACACGTTTAACTTTGTATTCATCACCAGCTAATTTTTTTTCTAACTCTTTAGCAGTTAAACTTGGACGAGTAAACATTCTAAATGGACCTTCTGGTGTAGCTTCTAAATCAAAGTCATCTTCAACCTGTTCAGCGTGAATACGGTTTTTTAACGCTTCAATAACGTTTTCTTCTTTCCCTCTAACGGTTGAAATCATGTATCATTTTTTTCTTTCAATCATAGTTACCTCTAATGTGCTCCAATTAATTTAAATAATTCAATAAATCCGTAAGTTACACCAAATACAAAGCCAGTAAAAAGTAATGTGAAAACTAAAATTTGAGCAAAGTTACTTAAATTAGTTTGTGCACTAGGTCATCTTACACGTTTTATTTCTTTAACAAACTTTCTAATAACATATTTTTTTGGTTTTTTAGGTTTTAGTTGTTTGTTAGCGCTTTCTTCTTTGTCAAAGTAAGAAGTTAATTCGTTAGTTTCAAAATCAACATCACGATCTGACATTATACTTCCTCCTTATGCAAAGTACTAGCATTACAGTTAGTGCAATATTTTTTCATTGCCATACGTGCTTGATTACCAGAACTTTTGTTTTTTGAATAATTTTTTCTTTTGCATTCTTGACATGCAATCGCAACTTTGTTGTTAGCCATACTTAAATTTTAACATATAAGTTTTTAAATAAACTAATATGTAGTCCTTTGTTTGATTAAAAAATAGGGCTGACCCTATATTAAATATATTCTACCACATATTATTGTTTAAGAAAGCTAAATTTTGAATCTTGTTGGCAATAGATTTAAGAAGTTTAGCTTGTTTTTGTGGTGAATAGAATAACTTTACTTGTTTGTTTGATAGTTTAAACTTATCCATTAGAAATTCTAGTTCTTTAACATACAATTTATGAAGTGATTGTTTAATTAAATCATTATTAGTGCTTGAAGATCCACTTTTAGCAGTATCATCAAAGTTTTTATTAATGTTATAAATTTGTTCTTTAGATAAAACTAAATTAGATACACGAGTTTCAAACTTTTGTTGAGCTGTTAAAAATTTATTGAAGTGATTTTGAACTTTATTTTTTAGAGTTTTTCAAACTCAAACATCAAAATCTTGTAATTTATCATTTAAATCATACATTTGAAAAATTTCAATAAAGCTTACATAAATTTGATTAGTTAATTCAGTATGATCTACATTTGAATAACCTATTCTAAACTTAACTGATTTTAGAATGTTATTGATCGCTTGATAATGATAACAATCGAAGTGACGAATAATAGTATTTAAACTAGCTTTTGTATAGTCTTTTAATTTTAAGAATTTTTCAATTTCTTGTTGTTTTTTTAAATTAGTAAATTGATATTTAACCATTTTGTTTGTTGATTAAATCAAAAAGCATAATACCAGTTGCTACTGATACATTTAATGATTGTACTGTACCAAATTGTTCTATATAAATTGTTTGATCAGTTACTGATAAAACACTTTTTGATACACCTTCTCCTTCATTTCCCATGATCAAGATAGAAGGTTTATTATAACTTACTTTTGTATGAGGTAGAGCATTTTTATCTAAAGTGGTTGCATATGCTCAATAATCGTGTTTTTTAAGTTTGGTAATTGTTGCGCTTAAGCTACTAACTTTATAAAATCTCATACCAACAAAACCACCTGAAGAGATTTTTAAAACTGTTGAGTTTAATTCTGCACATTTTTCTTTAGGTAAGATTATATCTTTAATTCCAGCTGCGTTTGCTGTACGAATAATAGCACCTAAATTATGTGGATCTTGTATATGATCTAAAACTAAAATATTGTCTGGTTTGACTTTTATTAAATAGTCAATGTCGTAAATACTAAGAGGTTCAATTTCAGCAATAAAACCTTGGTGATTTTCGTTTGTTAAAGCGTTTAATAAATGAGTTGGTAAAACTTCTATCTGACATTTTAAACCACTAAATAATTTCAAGTGTTCTTGTTTTGCTAAATAAAGCTTTTTGATTTTCACTCCATTATCAATTGCCTCTATTACTGAATTTTTCCCACACATTAGTAATTTTTTCATAATTTTGGCCTCTTTTTTCCTAGATTTGAATTATTTTAGAACTTTTTTAGACTAATTCTAGTTTTTGTAACTGTTCACGCACTATATCGGCGTTTTTATAGTCAGATTTAGCTTTTAATTCGTTTCAGTGATTGAACAATTGAATTGCTTCAGAATAGTCAAATTTACTGCATTCAAATTGTAAAATCGTAAAAATCTGAACTATATTTAGTATAGCTTCGGTATTTACGCCTGAATTAGCTTCTTTTAATAATTTATTAACTATTTTATTAAATTCAGCAAAATTTAAGTTGTATAAAGCATCTAATGCTAATTTAGTACTATTGAAGTTAGTTTCTTGGTTTATAAGTTGATTTTTGTGAGCAGTAAAGAAAACAATTTTAATACGACGTAAGATTTTTTTAACATTTGCTATTAAAGCTTCATCAATATTAATTGTTCCAGTAAAACTACTTAATAAAAATATAAATTTTAAAACATCAGCTCCATATTCATTGATAAAATCTTTAGCTAAAATCACATTTTGTAGTGATTTAGACATTTTTTCACCATTTAGGTTAATTTGTCCAATTCTTAATCACTTTTTAGTGATTGGATTGCCTGTTACACTTAAAAATTGAATGTTTTCATTTTCATGGTGTGGAAAAGTTAAATCCATTCCACCTCCATGAATATCCACTCCTTGGTTACCAAAGTTTTTTAAAATTAAAGCTGCACATTCAGTATGTCATCCAGGGCGACCTAAACCAAAAGGACTATTAAATTTAATTCCTGTAGTTGTACTTTTTCACAAAGCAAAATCAGCTGGATGGTTTTTTTGATATTGTAAATCTTCAAATAGCATATTATCTAGCTTTTGATTAGATACATCACCATAGTGATTTTTATTTTTATCAACATCAAATCAAACATTATTTTCTTTTATGTAAGCTGAATTATTTTCTAATATTTTAGAAATAAATTCACTGATAGTATCAATGTTTTCGGTTACATATTCTAATTTTGTAACTGTATCAATATTGAAGTTTTTTAATAATTCTAAATAAGATTCACTATATTTAGTTGCAATTTCTTTTTCAGATACATTGTTTTCTAAAGCAGCTTTTATGATTTTGTCATCAATATCAGTGATATTATGCACAAATTCAAAGCTAATTCCAAGGAATCTAGCAGCTTTTAGTATCAAATCAAAAGTGACTATCGGTCTCATATTTCCAATATGAGGATCATTATAAACTGTAGGTCCACAAACATATATTTTTAACATATTAAAATTATAGCATTATGCTCCTTATTTAGTTTCTAGAATAGTATTAATATAGTAGTTTTTTAGTTTGTAATTGATTGATTTTGTTTTTTAGATATAAAAAACATAGTCATTGCGACTATGTTAAACTTTTATTCATTATTTAGCTGTTGTTTTTGTTGTTTTGAAGTTGTCAAATAAAGCAGTATTAAATGTACCATCTTCAAATCCATTTGGATAAATTTCAGCAAGGTTTTCTCTAAATGATCTAGCTTGATCTGGGTATTTAGATTTATCACTACCATCAATTAAATTGAATGCATAAACTGTGTGAGTTCCAGCTGAAATATTGTAGTTTTGAGCTAGTGGTGCATAACCTGAACCACTTTCCATAAGATCTTCAAATACTGCACTACTGTTTGTTAATGCGTATATACCTAAAATTTGACCAAATTCGTTATAAGCTACTGAACCTGATGATCCACCATAAATAGTTGTAAAGTTTAGATTTGAATAAAATCCATATCACTCTAACATTGGTTTTCTTCAAACACTTGTATAAATTGAGTAGTTTCCTGTCTCAATTTTAGATTCAACAAAACCTTTTAAGTTGTTGAATAATTTAGCATTTGGTAAACCAAGTCTTTGGTATGAAACTTCTTCATTGTCATAACGATTAGTTGGGTTATTTTGAACTCAATAGGTGTTTTTATCATAGGCTGGATAACCAGCTACATATACATATTTTGAATTACCTAACGCTGTATCAAACAGTGGCGAATCAGCCCCAGCACCTCTAGCTTTTGATACAGTGTCAATGTCCATAAGTGGATTTTTTGAACCAAATGTGTGGTTAGGTAGATTGTTTTGTTGCATTCTTAGCAAGTATTTATCAACTGCAGCAGTAGCCTTATTTATTCAACCTTTTAATGTCTCATTAGCGGTATCAAGGTTAATTTCTACTTCAATTACACCAAAGTCCACATAGAAAGGAATAGCTCTATCAGCTTCAGGTTTACTATTTTGGTATTTTTCTAAGGCATCAAGTCTTCTTACAGCATCTTCAGCACCAAGTCATTCAGGTTTACTATATTGTTCTCTTAATCTGTCTAATTCAGCTGAAAATCTTTTTAACCCTGGCTCTCTATATTCATCTCTAACTTCTTTTGACATGAAGTCAAAACCAGCGAATATTAGTTTTGCAGAGTTTTCACTATTAGGATTACTATCTTTATCAAAAATATTTATAAATGTCGCAAAACCACCACGTTTTGAAACATTTTCCATAATACTTCTATTAGGTATTGGTTCATATGATGGTTCATTAGGGGTTTTACCTAATGAAAGTGTAAAAACACTGTTTCCACTTGGATCATCATAGTTGAATTTTTTAAGTAATTCAGTAGGTAAAGCGTTACTAAAGTTACCTAGAACGTGAAGGTTTGTTGCAAGGAATAATTTAATTTTATTATTGTTTTTATTTTTATGGTAGTCTAATAACCATGCAGTTCCTTGGCTTCCTTCTCTAACCTTAAAGACCTTAGGTTGACCATGTTCGTCATAGTCATTCTCATTAAATCCATATTTTAATGAGAATGTTCTGTCTCAAATTTCTTTATACAACTCTTTTGCTGGTATTTCTGTGTAAGCGCTAGCATATGAAGGATAAGTACTTAATTCAGCAAATGGACTTGCTCCACCACGGTTATTTGGTGGGAAGTTATTTATATCAAATGTAGGAGGATTTCCTGAATCAGGCACACGGACTATTTCGTTATTGTCACCTGCATTTTCTTCTTCTGCTGGTTTTGCAGGTTCTGGTTGACCTAATTTACTACGATTTGCTTCAATTTCTTTATTATTTTTTGCAATATCTTTTTGAAGTCTAGCGATTTTACCTTTTGTAGAGTGTATATCACTTTTGTATTTAGAAATTTTAATTTCTAAACCATCAATTTCTTTAATTAATTCTTCGTAGCTAGTTTTTTTCTCATTTCAATCAGCGTAAGCTACATCTCTTTCATTAGTCAATTCTACTAATTTATTGTTAGCAGCTTCTTTTTCACTTGAGCTAGCACTTTCATAAACAAGCACTTGCGTTTGGTACGCTTTATCAGCAGCTTGATATTTTGCTTCAGCTGCATCTAATTCTGCTTTTAGAGTTGGTTTTTGTTGCATTTTGCTATTTAATTCTAGCTCTGCAACACCAATGTTTTGCTCAATTTTAGTTCTACTTTTTAATGTGTTTTCAATTGATTGTCTATTTTCAATTGTATTAGTTAATGTTTTATCAATTGAAGATTGAATTTTAGCGTCTGTTTGAGCTTGTGCTTCGTCTTTTGGTTTTTTAACTTCAACACTTTTGTTGCAACTAACAAGTAATCCAGTAGATGCTAGTAACAAAGAAGACGAAGCCATAATCATTTTCTTTAGTTTCATAAAGCCTCCTTGTTAGTTATAATTATGGTTTAAATTTGTATTCGTCAGGAATAACGTTAGTACCTTGTTCAAATAGGTATGTTCTGTAGTTATCGCCGTAAATTTGTTGTAATTTTTCTCTATATGATGTTCTTTGGTTTTCTCCACCACCATATACTAAGTCGTATTGCGCTAAGTTGTAAGCTCCGTAATGACCATTGTAATTAATACCATTGCTTCTTAAAGCTTGTGAAACAGCAGTTTTTGAAACTCCACGAGAATCACCTGCTAAGAAGTTAATACCTATAATCTTTTTATCTAAAGTTCTTAAACTACTTCCACTAGCACCTTGGAAAGGTTGTCAACTAGCTAAATAGTATCCTAATCCATAATTAATGTACTTATCATTTTGATATGGAGCATCAACTTCTTTAAATCCGTTAATGCTAAATGGTGCATTACCTTGTGAATTAATAATTGGAGTAGAAATAGTCATATCTGTAACACCAGGTTTATCAACGAATGTTTCAAAACCTAAGTTATTTGATAATTTGTATCCTTGATCTCAATTAGCACCATAGTTTAGAAATGGTCTGTTAACTCAAACACTTTGAGTTGCTTTTAATCCATCTTTTTCACCTTCAGTTGGTTTAGAATCTCTAACTTCAATATCATTGTATGAGTTAGGGAAACCTAAAGCTAAAAAGTTATAATCAATAAGCGGTCTATCAACTGTTCTTCTATTAGCAAATGAGTTAGTAACTCCAACTGGAATTTTTTGTTCTGATCATTCAAAGTATTTCTGATAAACATCAAAATTAGCAGGTTTAGATTTTAATTTATCATCATTTGCATAATTAGATGTTAAAGATCTAGCTAAATCTTGAGCATTATTGAAAGTAGATTCTTCATCAGTTTTGTTAACTGTTCTATAGTGAACTTTATATGTATTATCTTCATTAGGTTGAGATAAATCAAGCTCTAAAACAGCGAAATCAGCCATTTCTTGTAAATTTTTAAACTCATCATTGTAAACATAATCACTTGGACTTTGTTTAGTGAAATCTGTACCAGCATATACGATTCTTATTTGTTCTGGCTTAAACACAAATCTATTTACTTTAACTTCATCTCTATTTACATCAAGTTTGCTGTTAATACCTGTATCTGTACTAAAATGGTAAAAAGTAACATTTTTTGTATAACCTTGCATTGAATCTAATATATTTTTATACTCTTGTTTTTTGTGACCATATTGCTCATCATTATTTATACGCTCAAGTTCTTTTTTAAGTTTAAGATATTCAGCGGTTTGACCGTTTCTGGTTTCTTCTGCTTTCATTTCACCTTCAACTCTTTTGTATTCATTTTCTAAATGACTAGTGTAATCATACAATTCTTTTAGTTTTCTTTTAACATCATCAGTAATTGTTGATTCATGTATATATGGATCTTTGCTTCCTTTGACATACGGTTTTCTAAAAGCTGTCGCAACGTGTAAATTGGTTGCTATATATCACTTGGTTGGATAACCATTACCATCTAGAGCATAATCTAAAATTCAAGCTGTACCTAATTCAATTTTATCCACGATCCCTTTATCACCAATAGATTTCAGTGCTTCTTGTTGTAAGATGTAAATTTGAATCGCAAAACTTTGTAGAAGAATATTTTTGTAGTGTTGATTAGGAATTAATCTTGGTAAACCAAAATCTCTTCTTACAGATTCTGAAGTTGGGTGGTCTAATGCAGAGTAGTTTTTAAGTTGAACTTTAATAGGGTTAAGAACTAACTTACCATCTTTTGATGGAAGTGAAAAGTTTTTCATTATAGAGCTAGCAAAATATGGGGTTAACGCAGTTGAAGCACTTGCATTAAACTTATCGATTGAAGCTTGATCAAAAGGTACTAAATCACTAACAAATGATTCAGGAGTAAACAATTGTCTAGATAAAGCAGGTAAATAATCTTTTTCTTGACCTAAATATCTTTTAACAAATTTTTGACCATATGGATTAGCAATTTCATATGGCACTTCATCTTTTAATAAGTTTTTTCCATCACTAATTAAACTTAATGGTGCAGCCGGTCTGCTAGTATCCCCACCAGTGTTTCCACCAGTATTTCCGCCTGAAGGGTTTGTACCGGTTGCATCTGTACCAGTTTGAGCATTGGTTGAACCATTAGTTGAAATTGAAGCTTCGTTAGATGCAGAATCCTTTGTTTCAGTATTTTCACAGCTAACTAAAGCGACAATAGGAACGGCTAGTAATAATGAAGATAAAAGTATTTTTTTGAATTTTTTCATAATAACCTCCTTAAAACTTATTTTTTAAGTAAGTCATCTACGGTTTTAATGTATAAGAATTTTCTTGGACTATAGTCGATAAATTCACCAGCTAAAATTCTTTCAACTGAATCAATAGTTTCGTTTAGTGTTACATATACACCATCTTCGTGAGTAAAGTGTGATGTAGTAAAGAAATATTGTGAGAAGAAGTTTTGTAATTGTAAAGCTTTTTTAACTGTGATTTTTGATTCTTCATCAAGTTCGTCAATACCTAAAATTAAGATAACATCTTCAAGTTCTTTGTATCTTTGAAGAGTCTTTTTACATTGCATAATAGCATTGTAATGTCTGTTTCCGATTATTTTTGGATCAACTGAAGCAGATGAAGATTCAAGCGCATCAAACGCAGGGTAGATGTTTTTAGCTGTAACTTCACGTGAAAGAACTAGGAAACCATTAAGGTGACTAAAGACAGCAACAGCTGAAGGGTCAGTTAAGTCATCCATTGGTAGGAAAACAGTTTGAAATGAAGTAATAGCACCATTTTCGTTTGAAAATAGTCTGTTTTCAACTAATGAAATTTCGGTGTTAAGTGTAGATTGATATCCACCAATTGAAGGTTTTTTATCTAAAGAAGCTGATGTTTCAGTTCCAGCTTGTAAGAAACGGAAAATGTTATCGATAAATAGAAGCACATTTTCTTTTTCTTGGTCTCTTAAGTACTCAGCAGCTGTAATTCCAATTGGAACAACACTCATTCTCGCTCCAGCACTTTCGTTCATTTTTGAAATGTACATGATTGAGTTATTCATTAGGTCAGAATCAGTTAATTCTTTGTATAGCTCAACCCCTTCACGTGAACGTTCTCCAGCACCAACGAAAATAGATGAAGTTCTTTTTTGGTTTTTACTTAAGTTGAAGATAATTTCCTTCATTAGCACTGTTTTACCAACCCCAGCACCTCCGAAGATACCAATTTTAGAACCTTTTAGAATTGGAATAAAGAAGTCAACGGCTTTAATTCCTGTTTCCATAATTTCTGGTTTAAAAGTATAGTCTTTATCAGGAATAATAGTTGAATTCATTTCAACTTTATATAAAGCTTCATTTGGTTTATTTAATGAAACACAAGCAACATTGAAAATGTGTCCTTTGGCACTTTGTCCAACTGGAACCATAAATGAGTTGTTAGTATTTAGAACAGCATCCCCAATTACTAAATTAGCATATGATTCGATAATAACTGCATATAGTTCTTTATCATTAACAATTTTCTTAACTAGTAATAAGGCTTTGTTTTCAACCTTTAAGATTGCATCAATTTTTGGAAGACTTTCGTTTTCAAATCTAACTTCGACAACGTCAGTTCAAATCTTTGAAATTCTCGCACTCATTATTTAGCCTCCTTATTCATTAATGCATCAATGTTGGCAAGTAGTGTTACACTAAGTGGTACGAAGTTTCCTTCAGTTTCTACATTAACTTTGATTCCACTGTGTTGTGCATAGTTTAATAATGCAAAAGCAAAGTAGTTTTTAATAGTATCTTCATCTTGAGCAGTGTTTGACACTAAGTTTTCATAGTTAGTTTTAGCAATTGGATCTACATCAACTAAAATGTTGAAGAAACTTAAAGCTCATTGCACATTTTGAATATTTTTTAACACACCTCAAGAAATTAGTTTTGAAACTAAGAATAATGTTTTTTCGGTGTAAATTGAAATACCTTTTTGAATGAACATATTTTCAACTAACATACCATTAGAAATTAAGGTACTTGTTTCGTCGTTTAAGTCATATTTTAATGAAGCCAGTTTAGTTTGTCTCTTGTAAGCTTTGTAAATTTTTCCAATTTCTCTCGCAACACGAGCAATGTGTTTTTGTTGAACGTTTCCACCAATACGTGAAACTGATAAATCAATATCGACAGCTGGAATTTTTCCACTAGCAAACAATTCAGAGTTAGTTACGATTTGACCGTCAGTAATCGAAATAACGTTTGAAGCAATTAATGATGTAATATCGTTTTCAACTGTTTGAATGATTGGAAGTGCTGTAATACTTTTACGTCCAACAAATTTACCACTTCTTTCTAATAATCTAGAGTGAGCAAAGAACATATCCCCTGGGAACGCTTCCTTACCAACTGGTTTATTAGTTAATAAAGCAATTTCACGGTAAATGTTTGCATGTTGAGTTAAACTATCAAAAATAATTAAAACATCATAGTGGTTAGCAATATTTTCAGCGTGTGCCATACCTACATATGGAGCTAGGTATTGGTCATATGGACTGTTTGATGAAGCATCGATAATCATTGTATAATCCATAGCTCCATTATCTAGTAATGTTTTATAAACACTTGAAACTTGTGAGTGTTGTTGCCCGATTGCTACATAAATACATTTAACATTTTTACCTTTTTGGTTAATGATAGTATTTAAAGCAATATGTGTTTTACCAGTTTGTCTATCACCAATAATTAACTCACGTTGACCTTTACCAACTGGAATTAATAAGTCCAGTGACATATAACCAGTACTTAATTGTTCGCGGTTAATGGTTCATATTCTAAAAGTCCATTAGGTGTATTAAAGGCTTTAGATTTGTGCATTAATGCACTATTTGGTACTGCTAGAGTTTGTGGGTAAATTAATCCACCGTTAATATCAATAATTTTTCCAAAGAATTCTTTGTAAGTAGTAATTAATTCTTGGTCAACAACTTGAACTAATTCATCACCAACTTTAAAACGTGATGGATCACCTTTAACTAAACAGTAAGCTTTATCTTCAGTAGCTGATATAACTAATAATTGTTCACTTGCTGAAACATTGTTCTTTAATTTAAAGTTTTGATTTTGTGCATAATTATATGTACCAGATACTTCAACAACATAGTCAAAAATACCTGTAATGGTTGGTACACTATATTTTCCTATCATAGGTTTCCTCCAAATCCAATTACAAAGAAGATAATGCTAATAATAATTGGAATAATAACTAAAGCTGCAGAAACAAGCATAAATTTGTTCTTGTTTTTTCTATATTTACCGTTAGTACGGTAAAGAGCGACACTCACAATAGATAAGATCATAGCTGCAGCTAAGAAGATTGAAGCAGATGTAATTGCTAAAATCTTTTGTATTTTTGTTTTATATGCTGTGCCGTTAAATGATTCGGTAGATAAAGCATTGTATGCAGCCACAAAGTCTTTACCTTTAGTATTGACATCATTTGTATTAATAGTTTCTGAATTAATTAAAGTAGCTAAATTGACAAATGATTTTTGAATAATACTAATTAATTGGTTTGAAATGTTAAAGACATCTAAATAGCTTAAGTCAGCTGCGTTTGGAATTGCTTGCAGTGTAATAATGTTGTTATATAAAGCATTATTTGCTTCTCAAACAGTATTTTCAGACATCTTTTGTTGTAGTGCTTGATTTAAGAAACGGATATTAGCAGCTAGGTTTAATTCACCTTTAGCTTTTCTATCCTTAAATCCATCGTTAAATTTAACATATACATCTAAATAAGCTTGTGGTAATTCAGCGTAGTATTTAGTAATAGATGCATTGTCTTTTAATTTAATGTCATAAAGGTTCTTAACAAAGAATTCTTTAATTGTTTGTTTGAATCTATTAATTGAAGAAGGTGATGGGTTGCTATTTGCTACTAAACCTGAATTTACGATTAAGTTATCTAAAGCATTTTTATATGCAGGCTGCGCTTGTAATCTAACAGCAGCAAAGATTAAATCATAAACTCTGGTACTTAACACGTTATTAGCTAATTTTCTTAAGTTAATATCACTACCCACACCTAAAGCATCGTAAAATTCTTTATAAGTTTCACGAATTGATTCGATTGCTATTTCATTAGCGAATGTGTGGTTGATATTGCTTCTAACTAATAAGTCAGCTGTATATTCACGAGATTGTTTACTATCTACAGTATCATACAATCTAACTTTAGCTGTAACTTTATTAGCCCCTTCAGGTAGTTCAAGTGAAACAACTTGGTATTTAAAACGAGTGTTAATTGGGTTATTGAAGAAAAAGTATTGATCACTTTGTTCTTGAGTTAGATTTGAACCAATTGAGCTAATAAATTCTTGGTTTCTATTAACATACTCGTTGGTATATTCTCACTTAAGTTCTGGACGCAAGTTAGCAACTTGTTCTCTAATAGTAGCAGCATCTTCAAGTGGATCGGTTGAAGGCTGATCAGGGTTAATTGGTGGTATTTCAGGTTTAGTTTTTTCTTCTGGTTTAACTGAGTTTTGATTTAAGTCAAACTTAGTAGTTTCTTTACGTAATAAAGCTTCAATGTATTTAGCTCAACTATCGTATGGAGCAGGTATTCTTAACTGAATAGTACTGGTTCCGTTAGCACTTGGATAAATTAAAGCTGAATTAGCATTTTCACCAGTAACAGTAGGTACACCATTTTCAGCTAGTATGGTAGATAATTCACCCTGGAAGTTATCCATGTAATTTTGAATATCTTGCTTAGTAGATTCAAGAGTACGAGGTTTAGGAGCCTCTTCACCTTCAGCAGGTTCACGAGGTTCTAAAGCTTCAACTTTTAAACCAGGATCATGAGCTCGATATGGGTTAGTTTCATTATTAGTATTTGCTGGTACAGTAACATTTTCAAAAACGTTATCACCATTAGCTACATTAACTGTCTTAAAGTCTTTGTTGTTTAATAAGATGTTTGGATAGATTAATGAGAAACCATATCTTTGAGGGTTTCGAATAATGTATTCTTTATTTTTTCTTAAAAAGTCAACAACTTGACGGTAGTATAAAGCTTTGGCAATATCCTGCACATCTAGTTTATCATCATCAGCTCTTGATAGTGAATTAGCTTCTTCTTCAAGGTTTTTAATTGTGCTATCAATAATTTCACCAAGCTTAGCTGTAATGAACTTTTTCATTTCATTACGAAACTCAGTTAATTGTTCATCGGTTGCAGATGAAAGAGGAGTTCCTTCTGCTTCACCTTCACCATCAGCTGGTGGGGTAGCAGGTTGGTTAGGAGTATCAGTTTCAGCACTAACATTTAAAGCTACGATTGATGCTAATGGAAGTGGCGATGATAATAATGCTAATCATTTTCGTTTGAATTTCATTTGACCTCCACTTGTTTTAGCGCAAAATTCGAAATAGCTTTCAGCTGAAACATTTTTTCTTCTAACAGCTCAATCCGAGTATCGTTTTTAAACATTAATGATAAATTAGTTTGAGCTTTAATTAACGAAATTTCTTGATAGTACTCTTTAAGTTTGTCATCTACTAGTTTTAAGTTATTTTTAGGAGATGAATCAATTACATAAGTATTTAAGTTACCGTTATATTTGATTGTAATTTGATCTTGAATATAAGTAAGTAGTGCTGTATCAACGATTAAATAAAAGGTTTTGTTATCTTTTGACTTAACACGAGCAAATAGTTTCTTAAAACTACCGATAGCGTTTTCAACAAAAGGAACAAAAGTGTTTTCTAAACCAACATTAATACTAAGTTGTTCGATATATAATTCTTTTTTAACTAGAAGCTGATCAACTAATTGTAATTTAATAGCTTTACTCATGTTGCTCCTTAGCTGTATGTAGTAAGTCTTTTTTCTTACTTAAAATTGATATTTGTTCAACTTCGTGTTCACGTTTGGTTCTTAATAGTTGTAAACGTAAGTGTTTTTGTTTATCTTCTAATTCGTTGATTTTTTGGTTTTGAGCAACTAGCTGATACTTTTGATAAATTAAAGCTGATTCACTCAGTAATGTAAGTGAAATATATGTTAAGTATGAGTTTAATTCTGAAGCGATAAATTCATCGATGTTTGGATAAATTTTTAATTTACGTAAGTCAACTAAATCTTTTAAATTTTCACCACGCACGTCAAGATTAAAGTTTAGTTCTTTTAGTGGTAAAACATCTAGATAAGCTTGTTTTAATTTTGAAGAGTTAATAACGAATCTAACATTATGAAAACCGTTGTTATTTAAGAAGTTGGTAATAATAGTAGGTAAAGCAACTGATAGTTGCTCAACGTTGTTTTCGCTGAATTTTTCTAAAACTTGAAAGTTTTGTGCTTCACAGAAAGAATTAGCTCTCTTACCTACGCTAATAAAGAAATCACCAGGTTGTACTTCATGTAAAATGTTAGTTTCATGTTTTGCATATGAGTTAGTTTCGTATTTTTCTTCTTCAGTAATATAAACTCATAAAGTTTTATGGGTAATTGATTTTTGTTTTTTGAAAATAGTTTTAAGTGTTGCACCACTAAAGCTATCGCTAGCTAGTAAAGTGTTTTTAACATTATATTTAGAAAGTAAGAATTGAATCATTTCTTTTGAATTATGTGCTCTTTGAAACAAGGCACTAATTTGTCTAGAAAGTTTTAGGATGTTAATTAAAGTAATATTTTTCTGTGATTCAATAATTTTAATAATCTTGCTTAAGTTCGTAGTTTTTTGCTTAATTTTCTTCAAATGCATTTGTAGATACCTCAGGTGCAAAGTACACTTGCATTAATTGTGAACTTGGGTCAAAATTTACAATGATGTATTTGTTAATATAAACATAGAAATTTTGTTCTAACAGAGTTTTTAGAATATGATTAAATGAACTTAAGATTCTATTTTCAGATGTTTGTTGTTTAGCTGATAAATTAACGGTTTTAACACCACTGTTATGTTCAAAAGCTATTTTAGGAACTAAGTCCACTAAACTAAAACGAACATCACGAGTGAAAGTTAATACAAAGTTATCAAATAACACATCATATTTAGTTGTATGTAAATTGCTTAATGTTTCTTCAATTAAAGCAATAGTTGGATATTCGTCTGAAGTATTATTTTCAATTTTAAGTTGATTAATTAAAGCTTCATAAGTGATAACTTTTTCTGCTTTTGCAGCGTTTTCATAGCTTGCAAAAACTTCAGCCATATATTTTTTCTGTGCATCAGTGTACACATGTTTTGGAGCTTGTTCTTCAGTTTTTCTTTTCTTTCCAAATTTAAATTGTTTCATGTTGTTCCTTTCTGTTTGCTTGTGCTTGTCTATTTGCTTTTAATACGATAAATGAACTAATAAGTATTTGAACAACAACATAAACAAAGTAAGTAAAGTTAATAATAATTGAACAAATTAGTAGTAAATCAGTAATTGATACAACAACTAAAACTGATGAAATAAATTGGTTAGCTAATAAGTTTGATTGCACATCAATGTAAGCTAATACAGTTGTTAAAGTTACAAAGACAAACATTGATCCGTAAATTACTAGCGATAATAAGCTTGATAATTTGTATTTTCAAAATCTGATGATACCTAAAGCTAAAATACCAAAGCTATATATTATTACAACAATAAACTTGTGATATGCATCTGAATTGTTTAATCCAACAATATAAGCTACTAAACTAAGAAGTGCAGCTAAGAAAAAGAAGCTAAAGTCAACAAATGTTAATCTAAAGTGTTTCATTTTCTTATTAAATGCTAATGCACTAAATAATGAGATTGAGATTACTACTAATGCAGACATTATGCTAAAAGCGATAATATCTTGTGTTTTTGTTCCAAATAATAGTGTTGCTTGGAAACTTAAAATTACTGATTGTAAAGTAGCGAATACAACTGCTGATGGTATTAAACTTAAACCAAATTTAGCAAATGTTCTAAAGAATAAGTTGTCTTTTTTAGTACTAAAGTAATTATATACAGTAATTAGTGAACCTAAAAAGGCAACTAACGCAACAACTGCAAAGATTAAGTAAATAACATTTTTTGAATTAGTTATAGAAAATGGTAGATTTTCTGTAGTAAATAGTTTAGGAAATTCGTCAACTAAACTAAATAAGATAATTGAAGCTCCATATACAGCTAAAAGAACAATTTTAGCGATATTACTAAAGTAGAATAAGTAAGTAAATGAAACTCCACGAGGGTTAGTTTTTGATAAAAAGTAGTAGTTATATATTTCAAATGAAACATTGATTAATAATAACAATAATGGCATTCCTGCTAAAATTTGAATTTGTAATAATGCATTACTGTCGTTTAATGGTCATAGTAAATATCAAACTAATGAACCACTAATATAAACTAAATAAGCGATGTATCACAAGAGATAAATTTTACTCTTAGTGATATTTTTTTGATAGTTATAAATGAGTAAATAACTAGCACACAGCGAGGTGACACTGATTGTTACGATTTTTAACAATGTTGCAAAGTTTTTAGCTAGCAGTAATGTGGTTGAGTTATTTAATAACTGTCCGTATGATAGAAATCCCCCATTACGAGTTAATGAAATATTTAACGATAAACCAAATAGTAAGACAAATCCTAAAGCAAATGGGATAATTTTAGCTATTAAGTTTAGCAAATAACTAAGATTTGGCTTGGGGTTTCCTTTATGTATTTTTTCTATTTTCATTTTACTTAGTTCTCCTTACTAAATAGTATCTTCATCTGTTCTTACTCTAAGTTTCATTGATCCTAATTCACCAGAAAGTTTTCCATTAATGATGTCATATACATTTTGGTTTTCAACGATGATTTCTTCAACATAGCCCACATTTCTAAGACCATAGAAGAAACCTTGTAGTTCTTTAGCTCATCCAGGATTTCTAAAGTCTGCTGAAGTACCTTTTAGGTAAACTTTTGTGACAATGTCATTTAGGAAAATAATTTTTGATTTTGTATCTGGTCCTCAATCATATAAAAGACTAGATCATTGTTGTTTTTCAATGTTTTTTAAGTTCAATGTATAGATTGGTGTATCAGCATAAAGTTTAATAGCTTTGATAGCTCTTCCATTTAAGTTGACACCTTCTAAACTTTGAATATCAATTAAATTACTTAAATCAACTTTTGGTGGTCATCCATCATCACCATGTTCACCATTAAAGAATCTCAAGTTCTTTTTAGTTTTATACGCAATTTCAAAACCTTTTTTAACATCTTCTTTTGTCGCACCAACATCTGGACGAATGATGTTAAACACAATAGCAGCGGCAGTTCTTTGTCCAGATGGTCTATCAAATGCCTCAATAACACTATAATCGTAAGATATATGTTTTACATTTTTGAAAATACTTGGATCGATACCTCATCCGTATGGAGGTCTTTTTGCTCCTGGACGATTTACATCACCCATGTTGTCATTTAAGTTCGGTGCAGTGGTTACTAAACTTACTTCATCAAGTGTTTTATTTCTTAATTCACCAATACCATACATTTTTTCTGTACTAAATAAGAAGGTAGCCTGTTTAATATTACTTGGGAATTTTTTGATAATTTCACCTAAATTAATTCCGTTTGTGTCCACTGGAGTTTCTTTAACAGTAATATTTTTCAAGTATATACCTGAAATTTTATCTCTTAAAGGACCACGTGAAAGAATATCCTTAACTTTTTCTTCAGCCAATGATAGTGATAAATCTACATCAAGGAAGAAAAATTCACCTTGTTTAACTTTATTATCGGCATTAGCAGTATATTTGTAAATTGTAATACCATCATCTTTGCTTATAACTCTACCGGTTACTGGATCAAATTCAGTTCTACCTTTGTAACGAGGATCACTTAAACCATATTGAGTTCTATAAGTTTCAGTAACAGATAATTTTTGTCATCCTGGATAATCACCTTTTAGAACCATTTCAGGGTTTCTGTCATAAATTGAATCATTAGACAAGAAACGACTTTTGTTATTTTCAATATTTCTATTTAAAACAGGGTTGTCAGATTGGTTAACATAATCAAAGTTAACAGTTAAATTAACACCGCTAGCGTCAAAAACCGGAACTCTACCAGCGGCTAACTCAGATTCTAGAATTCTTTTTGAAGCTTCAATTTGGTCTCTTCAAATTTGACGTCTTTGTTCTTTAGTATAGATTTTTCAACGATCATCAGGATCTCATTTTCCATTTAAGGCATCAGTGAAAGCTCTAAGTCAATCTGGATTTTTAACTTCTTTATAAATATCTTTTAAATCTTCATAAGTTATGTCACCATCTTTCTTAAATAGTTTCTCAATATTTGTAAATCTTTGTCTATATTCTTGAGCTTTCTCCCCAGTAACAGCTGGAGGGTTAGTAGGGGTTAAAGAACTACCAGGGTTTTCAGCTCTTCTTGATGGGCTTTCTAAACTACCACCAGCACCAATTAATTTACTAATATCATCATGGCTTAATTGTTTATCTTCTAATCTTGCTGCTTTTGGAGTTACTTTATCAGCTGTATCTCTTTCAACACCAATTTTATAGTTTCCACCAGGGTTAATAAAAGCGCCACGTCACGCAGGCAATAAACGATAACCAGGAGGTACTTTTGAAGCAAAATCAACTGGTTCATCTTCGTTAGATGTAATTGTTGCTTCACCGACATATTGACCATTTAATGTGTATTGGACACGTGTTTGATAAACTTTTAGAATTTTATCTAGCTGAATATCATTATTTTCTTTTGATAAATCAATATTTCTTAAGTCAGCTCTATTTTTAGGTTTATAACCATCTGGTACATAGTAAATTAAATCAGAATTATTATCACCTTCTCTAGCGGTAATAGGTGTTTCTTTCAAGACAGTACCCTTATAAATAAATCTAATGTTTGTTTTGTATTCTTTTCCAACTTTTACAACCAAAATTTTGTTTAAGGTTAATTTTTGTATGAATGTACCTTGGTATTTATTTGCTTTTTCATAACCATCAGGCATTAACTCTTCAACTGAAGGGAGAGTTCCATCATCTTTTGGTTTAACATCAATTCTAGCAACCTCTCTACCTTCTTTATCATGGTAAAGATATGTAGTTTTAGGGACTTTTCTAACATCAAATGTATTTGGTTGGTTTATTTTTAATTTCTTTTTAAGTGCATCTATAGTTTCAACAAATTCATAATTCCCACTATCAATGCTATTGATTACTGATTGTAAATCAATAGTTTCAGAGTAAAAAACTCTATCAAAAACTATGATGTGTGTAGATTCGTCTTGAAGTAAAATTCTAGTTATTCATTTTTTAACAAGTGGTTCAACTTCTATCGTATTTGTTTCCCCTGGGATAATATTAATTCCGTTAGTGAAACGATAATCAGTTGGTAATTGTTGTTGAACCTCTGATTCAGGAATCGGTTGACCTTCTTTTCTTTTAATTTCAAATTCTTTAACAACTTTTCTATTGTTAGATGAATCAACAAAAACAAATTTTGTTGTTACTAAATCTAAAATTTGTTGAACAATGTAAAAGTTTTCTTTGTCTTTTTTGATTGTTGCAGGGTCAATTTCTTCTACTAATTCGTAATCATTTGGAATCGCCTTTTTAATTTTAGGTAAATCAAATGGCTCATCACCAGTTGTTGTTACTGAATATTTAGCAATAGGTGTTCCACTTTGTGTTTTGAAAATAAAAGTAGTGGTGAAGATTTGTTCTTTTTTACGAATGAAGAATGTATAGTCTTTTCCAGATAATAAATGTTCTTCGATATTTTTTCTTCCATTAGCTTCAAAATCAAAAGTATAACCTTGTGGTAAGTATTCATATGGGTTAACTTTTTCAGTTACTTTTGTAATAACTGTTTTTTCAACTTTAACTTCATCACCTTCTTTTAAGATAAGTTTTGTAGTCGCAACATCGTCTTTTTTAACAAGTTTAATAATGTTGACTTCACCAACCACAAAACTATCTTGTTCAGGACTTAATTCGTAAATTTCATGATTTGGAACATATTCTTTCAAGTATTTTTTGAAGTCCACGTCATTGTTTTTCCCAAGTGTAACTGTAATTTCGTTTGTTAATTCTTTTCCATTGAATGAAAACTTAATTTTTGTAGGCACAGTTGGAACAGTTCTACGAATGAAAATATTATTAACTGCATCAGGAGTAATTTTAACTATGCTAACATCGCTGTAATGTTCTGGGTCTAATTCGTATCCATCAGGAACGATTTTTTCTGGTGTAAAGTTAAGCGGTACACCAGCTCTGGTTTTAAAAACATCAGTTTTGATAATAACATCATCAACATATCAGTTAACCGTAGTCGTGATGTATTCATCAGTAATTGTATCTGTTGTTGAAGTAATTGAGTTTCCTGAAGCTTCTTTGTTACTTAAGAAGTATTCAGATTGCTTATTAGCTAAATTAACAGGAGACATGATGTTATCAGAACTTTTCATCAAAATAGGAACAACAATAGCAGAAGTTGCTGCCGCTGTACTTCCTAATAGGATACCGACACGAACGATTTTTTTCTTTTTAGCTTTGATCATTTGTGCCTCCTTTAATGTATTTGGATATAGATAAATGTAATATTCAACAATAAAACTAGTTGAAATTAAGCTAAATTTATTGCCTATATCTCATATATATTTAATTTTACTACTATTGGAATATATCTATTCTGTTTGCCGAGTTTATTTTGATAATTTAGGATATTGTTACCACATTTTTACTTTAGTAATTGACTAACTAAACTAAAAGTTTTATTTCTAATACTTTTGAGACTATATATTCAAGCTTTTAGATTAATTAAAATTATTTTTATACTGGTTTAAATTTTAAGATAAGCCTTAAAAAGTCGCTTGAATTTAAGATTTTTACTCATTTTTTCGGCATTTTTCTTTGTTTTTTTTTTTTTTTTTTCAGCTAGTGTAGAAAAAATAGCCTTATTTTTAGGTTTTTTAAAATTAAAAAATATCCACAAAAATTTGCGGATATTTAGTCTGAAAATTACCCATAACGAAGTAATTTATAAATGTAATAACTGATACGAATATTCATAAAAATTACCATTTAAAAGCCAATACTAAAAATTAAAGTGCTAAGTGTGGCAAGAGTATCAAAACCAACTTTGATAGCTTCTGAAACAAAATAAGAACTCGCAAAACGTAAATTATTAGATCAGTTTTTAATTGAATGAATAATTAAAGCAACAACAAAACCACCAACTAACATAAAGCTGGTGAAGCAATGATAGTTATTGATGGTATGTGTTGGACATTCCTTATGTATTTTTTTATTTTACTTAGTTCTTCTTACTAAATAGCATCATCATCAGTTCTTATTCTAAGTTGCATTCTGCCTAATTCTCCAGAAAGAGTTCCCATAATGATGTCATAAACATTTTGGTTTTCAACAATGATTTCATCTACATATCCAGCATTTTTAAGCCCATAGAAGAACCCTTGTAATTCTTTAACTCATCCTGATTTTTTGAAATCTTCAGAAGTACCTTTTAAGTAAACTTTATTAACAATATCATTTAAGAATATAACTTTAGATTTTGTATCAGGTCCTCAATCATATAAAAGACTTGATCATTGTTGTTTCTCAATATTTTTTAGATTTAATGTGTATACTGGTGAGTCTGCATATAACTTAATAGCTTTAATGGCTCTACCATTTAAATCAACACCTTCAAGACTTTGCACATCAATTAAGTTACTAAAGTCCACTTTTGGTGGTCAACCATCATCACCGTGTTGACCATTGAAAATTCTCAAGTGTTTTTTGGTTTTATATACAATTTCAAAACCTTTTTGAATATCAGCTTTTTTAGCACCAACATCAGGACGAACAATGTTAAACACAATTGCAGCAGCAGTTCTTTGACCTGACGGTCTATCAAACGCTTCAATAACACTGTAATCGTAAGAAATATGTTTTACATTTTTGAAAATACTTGGATCAATACCTCATCCATATGGAGGTCTTTTTGCACCAGGACGATTTACATCTCCCATGTTGTCGTTGATATTAGGCGCAGTAGTAACTAAACTTACTTCATCTAGTGATTTATTTCTTAATTCACCAATACCATACATTTTTTCGGTACTGAATAAAAACGTTGCTTGTTTAAGGTTATCTGGGAATTTTTTAATAATTGCACCTAAATCTATACCGTTTGTATCAACTGGTGTTTCTTTAACAGTGATATTTTTTAGATAAATTCCAGAAAGTTTACTTCTTAAAGAACCACTATTTAAAATATCTTTAATTTTTTGTTCAGCTAGTGGTAATGATAAATCTACATCAACGAAAAAGAATTCACCATCTTTTTTAACTTTATTATCAGCATTAGCTGTATATCTGTAGATAGTAATACCATCATCCTTACTAACAACTCTACCAGTTACTGGATCAAATTCAGTTCTACCTTTGTAACGAGGATCACTTAAGTTGTATTCGCTTCTGTATGAGTCAGTAACAGACGATTTTTGTCATCCAGGGTAATCACCTTTTAAAACCATTTCTGGGTTTCTATCTCAAATAGAATCATTAGATAAGAAACGGCTTTTATTGTTTTTGACATTTCTACCGAATACTGGGTTATCTTCAACATTTTCATAACCAAAGTTAACATTTAAATCAGCATTAGATGCGTCAAAAACAGGAACTCTACCAGCTGCTAATTCTGATTCTAATATTCTTCTAGATGCTTCAATTTGTTCTTTTCAAATTTGACGTCTTTGCTCTTTTGTATAACCTTTTCATCTATCAGTAGGATCTCATTTACCATTAAGTACATCAGCAAACGCTTTTAATCAATCAGGGTTTTGTACTTCTTTATAAATCTCTTTTAAATCATCAGCAGTAATTTCACCTTTGCCATATAATTTTTCGATGTTTCTAAATCTTGTTCTGTACCCTTCAGCTTTGGCACCTGTAATTGCAGGTAATACTTTTCTCTCTAATGAACTACCTGGGTTTGCGGCAATACGAGACGCACTAACAGTTGAACCACCCATAGAAATAATCTTACTAATATCATCATGAGTTAAAGTTGCATCTTGTAATCTTGGATTTTTAGGTTTTGTTCTATCTTCGGTGTCAGGTTCTATACCAATTTTATAATTTCCACCTGGGTTAATTCTTGCATTTCTTCAAGCAGGTAATAAACGATAACCACGCGGAACTTTTGATTCAAAGTCTACAGGTTCATCCTCATTAGATGCAATTTTTGCTTTTGAAATATATTGACCGTTGTGTGTATATTCAACTCTAGTTTCGTATACTTTTTGAATTTTGTCTAACTCAATATCATTATCTGGTAAATTTATGTCAATTTTTTTAAAAGCAGATCTATCTTTAAGTTTATAACCATCAGGAATATATCAAACTAAGTCTGAATTAGAATCACCTTCTCTAGCTGTAATTGGGGTTATTTTTAAAACAGTACCGTTGTACACGAATCTAATGTTTGTTTTGTATGATTTTCCAACTTTTACAACCAAAATTTTATTTAATGTGAGTGGTTGAATAAATGTACCTTGGTATTTGTTCGCTTTTTCATAACCATCTGGCATAAATTCATCTACAGATGGTAATTTACCGTTTTCATTTTTAGTAACATCAACTCTTTTAACTTCTCTACCTTCTCTATCATGGTATAGGTAAGTTGTTTTTTGAACTTTTCTAACTTGAAGTGTATTAGTTTTGTTTATTTCCAGTTTTTTCTGAAGTGTTTCAATATTTTCAACATATTCATAATTTCCACCATCAACACTATTAATTACTGATTTTAAATCAATAGATTCAGAGTAGAAAATTCTATCAAATACAATTGCTTGAGTTGCCGAATCTTCAAGTATAACTCTTGTTATTCATTTTTTAACAAGAGGCTCAACTTCAATAGTGTTAGTTTGCCCAAGAATAATACTTATACCACTTGTAATCCGAAAATCAGCAGGTAATTCTTGTTGAACTTCAGATTCAAGAATAGGTTTACCTTCTTTTCTTTGAATTTCAAATTCTTTAACAACTTTTCTGTTATTTGTAGAATCAACGAATACAAATTTTGTTGTTACTAAATCTAAAATTTGTTGAACAATGTAATAATTATCTTTGTCTTTTTTGATGGTTGCAGGGTCAATCTCTTCTACTAATTCATAATCATTTGGAATTGCCTTTTTAATTTTAGTTAAATCAAATTGCTCATCACCTGTTGTAGTTACTGAGTATTTGGCAATTGGTGTTCCACTTTGTGTTTTGAAAATAAAAGTAGTTGTGAATACTTGTTCTTTTTTACGGATAAAGAATGTGTATTCTTTTCCAGATAATAAATGTTCTTCAACACTTTTTCTTCCATTAGCTTCAAAATCAAAAGTATAACCTTGTGGTAAGTATTCGTATGGGTTAACTTTGTCAGTTACCTTTGTAATAATTGTTTTATCAACTTTAACGTCTTCACCTTCTTTTAAGATAAGTTTTGTAGTTGCAACATCATCTTTTTTAACAAGTTTAATAATGTTAACTTCACCAACCACAAAACTATCTTGTTCAGGGCTTAATTCGTAAATTTCATGATTTGGAACATATTGTTTTAAGTATTTCTTAAAGTCCACATCATTGTTTTTACCAAGTGTAACAGTAATTTCGTTTGTTAACTCTTGTCCATTGAATGAGAACTTAATTTTTGTAGGCACAGTTGGAACAGTTCTACGAATGAAAATATTATTGACTGCATCAGGAGTAAGTTTAACTATGCTTACATCACTGTAATGTTCCGGATCTAATTCGTATCCATCAGGAACGATTTTTTCTGGAGTAAAGTTAAGTGGCACACCAGCCCTAGTTTTAAAAACATCAGTTTTGATAATAACATCATCAACATATCAGTTAACTGTAGTTGTAATGTATTCATCAGTAATTGTGTCTGTTGTTGAGGTAATTGAGTTTCCTGAAGCTTCTTTGTTGCTTAAGAAGTATTCAGATTGCTTATTAGCTAAATTAACAGGAGACATGATGTTATCAGAACTTTTCATCAAAATAGGAACAACAATAGCAGAAGTTGCGGCTGCTGTGCTTCCTAATAAGATACCAACACGAACGATTTTTTTCTTTTTAGCTTTAATCATTTGCGCCTCCTTTTATGTCTTTTGGATATAGATAAATGTGATATTTAACAATAAAACTAATTGAAATTAAACTAAATTAGTTGCCTATATCTCTTATATATTTAATTTTACTACTATTGCAATATATTGATCTGTTTGCCAAGTTTATTTTGGCAATTTACGATATTGTTACCACATTTTGACTTTTGTAATTTGCTAACTAAACTAAAAGTTTCACTTTTGATACTTTTAAATCTATATATTCAAGTTTTTAGGTTAATTAAAATTATTTTTATAGTGGTTTAAATTTTTAAGATAGGTGTTTAAAAGTTGCGTAAATGTGCAATTTATGTGCGCTTTTTTGGCATTTTTCTTCATTTTTTATTGCTAATGTAGAAAAAATATCCTTAATTTGAGGTTTTAAAATTAAAAAATATCCACAAGATTTTTGTGGATATTTAGTCTGAATATTGACCATAGCGAAGTAATTTATAAATGTAATAACTGATTCGAATGTTCATAAAAATTGCCATCGATAAGCCAATACTAAAAATTAAAGTGCCAAGCGTGGCAAGAGTATAAAAACTAACTTTGGTAGCTTCTGAACTAAAATAAGAACTAGCAAAAATAAATAAACCACTTGCTGTTAAAGCCATAGGGAAAGTAAAACTCGCAAAGCGTAAATTATTAGATCAGTTTTTAATTGAACGAATAAATACAAGTAGTAAAAATCCTAATCCAATCGAACTTATCATAAATAAGATTAAAATGATAGCTTCATAAGCTGATTGGTTATTTAATACGCTAGTTATAGCTCGATTTGGATTAAAAGCAGCAACAAAACCACCAACTAACATAAAGGCTGGTGAAGCAATAATAGCCATTGATGGTATGTGTTGGGCATTTTTATGACCACGAAACATAAAGCGATATAGTCCGATTGGGAAAAAAATACAATAAAGGGTAAAAGCTAAAATTCAAATGATTTGGAAAAATAAAATTGGAACAATGTCATTTAAATAATTAACAAAAGCAACGCAGACCGAAAAACCAACTAATGGTATAAACCAAGAGCCATAAATTTGTAAATTACGTTCGATAATATTTTTTCTTACAACATAATAAAGGAAAATACCTAAAAACACCAGCTGTGCTAAAATCATTATCACATTAATAATGTTAGGTACAATCAGTAAATTATAAAGTAAAGTTGGATTGTTAGTTACTAACGAATTAAAGATGATTGCAAAAGCATTTGAAATGGAAATAAACGAAAGGAAAATGACTCCTAAAAACCCTGATAAATAAGGGTTTCTAATATCTCGTTTGATTTTATTAAAGCCATAAATAAATTTTAAGGTCAATAACACAATGTAATAAAGTGTTGTTATAATCGCAATACTTTCGACAATTGGCACAATAATTTTGTATGAATTATCTAAATCGACATGAAAAGTTCTTAACATTAAAATAAATGCATTTGCAATTCCGATAGTACCAATAGTAATACCACCAGTACTGTAAGGAATATGGGATATTTTTTCTTTAAAAGTCATTAGACTTATTTAACTTGCCTGTATTTGTAATTTAAAACATGCATTCCAACTACATGGTTATCTAAAGCTTGCATTAAATCACCGACATAGTATGGTTGATTTAATGAGTGAGTTTCACCATGCAATTGATAGCTTAATTCACTAGCATCCACATCTAATCCGTACACTACTAAGGTGTATAAGTGATCTTGATCTGGTGGATATGAACCAAAATATAAAGCTGCACTTTCGTTAGTTTGAGATGTAAATCCCATTGGTAATACACCTTTTAAATCACTATTTTCATCTTTGTTAAATGACATTAAAGTTGTTGGGACACTTGAATTATATCCTTGTCATAACATGCTATCTGAATAGGTTTTTAGACCTGATTTTTCTCACTCTTGGTGTGATAAATATGAAGCATTTGTTTCAAGTTTTGTACCTTTAACATTTGCAACAACTCAGTGAATAAAAGGGAAACCAATAACTTTAGCAGCATCAAAATCTTCAACTACAATTGCATATGATTTAGCATCTTCAATTGGTTTTCATTCTAAATCAAAACTATATGAAGGAAACGGTGTTTGGTTAACATTAGCATGACCTCCATGGTGGTCGTGTAAGTACCCTTTGTGATCAATTGCTGATGATCAAATGTTTGCATTATTACCTAATTTATGCATTATTTTCCCTCCGGTTCATATCAAAAGTTTAATTGTTTAACATCTAAAACATGATGTAACATTGCATTGTTTAGTTCACCTAAATGGAATCCTTGTTTTAGATCTAATTTTTCAACATCTAAAGCATAGATTTTAATAGTGTATAAGTGTTTTTTATCAGGCGGCATAGGTGGAAAGTATCCTGTTGCTTCCTCTAATGAATTTGCACTATATTGCTTTGGCATACATGGAATAATAACACCGTTTTGATCTTTATTTTGACCTGGAACAGTTGAATTAACCCCTTGAACTCATTCAGAATTAGTTAAATTTTCACCAAAGCTAATTTGATTGTTTTTAATATTGCATGCTGCAAAGTGAATAAATGGTTGTCCAATTACCCTTGAAGCTTCATAATCAACAATAGTAATTGTGTATGATTTAGCATTTTCAGTAGCTTCTCAACTTAAATCAAACATCTTTCATCTACCGTCATTGTCAGTAACTACTGCTTTAGGGCTTAAAAATAACTTATGATTTTTAAGCTCAAATAAACTTGAATTTATGTGTTTCATAGCTTAATCCTTTACTTTTTATATTTAACAATTCAATTATATTCTTTTATTAGTTTTATAAGCTTATTTAAAGTAAAAAAGAGTGTTTTTATGCAATAAAAAGCGAAAAAATAAAACTTTTGGTATAATTTTATGCATGAATAACATTAATAAAAAAGAGTATGAAGCACTATTAGGAAACGAAACTCATATTAATGCTTTATTAGCTAATTCAACTGCTTATATTAATGAATTTGTTAATGATCTAAATTGAGTTGGATACTACTTAAATGAAGATAATGTTTTATATTTACATACTTTTCAAGGTAAAATAGCTTGTTCAAAAATCCCATTTGATCGTGGGGTGTGTGGATATGCAGCTAGAGAGCAAAAAGTAGTTGTAGTTGATGATGTTCATCAATTTAAAGACCACATTGCGTGCGATGCTAATAGTAAATCTGAAATAGTTTTACCTATTATGGTAAATAACAAAGTTTTTGGTGTATTAGATATTGATGCACCAGTAGTTAATAGATTTGATCAAAAATTAGTAAGTGATTTAACCGAATTTGCTGAATTTATTAGCAAGCAAATTCAAAAAATTCAAAAAACAAGCTAGGTAAAACTAGCTTGTTTTTATCTTTGTTATCAAATTTTAACACGTTCAGATGGTTCTAAATACATTGGATCTTCTTTTGTTAATCCGTAAAATTCATTAAATAAGTCTAAATTTTTAAGTTGTACATTAACTCTAGTTTCCGCAGGTGCATGTGGATCACCTTGAAGTCTCTTCTTAGCATTTTCAAGTTGACTTTTTGATCTTCAAATTCGAGCATATGAAACGAAAAACTCTTCTGGATCAAAGTTTTCTTCAAAAGCAGCAGCTTCTAAAGCGCATGAAAGACTTGATAAGTCAGCTATATTTTCTGATACTGTTAATCTTCCATTTACAGGACCAGCAAATGTTTCAACACCTTCAAATAGACCAACTACTTTTTCAGTTTTAATTTGGAAGTTTAATTTATCAACTGTGGTTCATCAGTTATTTAATGATCCGTGTTCATCAAATTCAGCACCATTATTATCAAATGCATGTGAAATTTCGTGAGCAATAACTACACCAATTGCACCGTAATTTGCACTTTTTGAAGCATTTTTATTATAGAATGGATCAGCTAAAATAGCTGCGGGGAAAACGATTTGGTTAAATGAAGGGTGATAGTAAGCATTAACTGTTACAGGTGAAAGTTCTCAAAATCTTTTATCTGGTTTTTTATTTCATTGACTAAATTGATATTTAACTTTAGCTTTTTTAAATTCTAATAAGTTAGAATATAAGTTTCCACCTTGCTCATAAGTTTTTACATCATATAAATCGTAATAAGGTTCATAAGCATCTGGATAACCAACTAAAACTTTAATTTTGTTTAGTTTGCTAATTGCTTTTGCTTTAGTTTCTTTAGTTAATCAGCTATTATCTGCCAGTCTTCTTTCATAAACTGCAATCATATTTGCAATCATACTTTCAACATCTTTTTTAGCTTCTTTTCCAAAGTATGTGTGAGCATAAAACTGACCAATTAAGACATCAAACACATTTGAACTTAAATCATATGCAAAGTCTAATAATGATCTGTTTTCTTTAACTCCGTAAGCAACTTTGTTAAATTCAAAAACAATTTCTCTAGTTTCTTCAGTTAAATATGAAGCAACTGATCAAATGTTTCTTAAAAACATTAAGTATTTAAATCCTTCAAATGTTGAATCATTGAATATTACATCTAAATTATCAAAGTATCTAGGGTTAGAAATAGCAACTTCAGCAACTTCTTCTCCTACAATGTTTTTACACATTTGAGCAATTTTAAATTCTGATGATTTTTTATCTAAATCTACAGTTAAAATAGGGTTATATAAAGCAGGGTAGTTAGCTTTTTCAACTGCACTTAAAACATAATCTTTAAGTAAGTTATCAAAATCTAAAGCTTTTTGCACCATAGTTTCAGCTCTTTTAGGTGTAATACCATATGATTTAAGTAATCTTAACATCATTTCTCTTCAAGCTTCTAGGTGTTTAGTTGCCTCTTCTTTATTTTGGTACATTGTAGTATTTGGTAAGATAGTTGGCATTTCATGAATTCATAAAATGTTTAAATTACTATCAACAAAACTTGGGCTAACATCAAAACTTAAAGGTAAAGAAGAATATTTAAAAAATCTCTTAAAATCACGGTTAAATGATTTAAAGTCTTTTAAATCTAAAATTTTATCTAAGTCTGATTTAACTGGTGCTCAACCTAAACGGTCTCTAATTTGAGTGTTTAGCACCATTTTGTAAAAGTTTACATAGTCTTTAATATGTGGGTAGTTTGGAATTGAACTTTCATCTTGAGTTCATTGTCTTAATAATGATTTGAATAAGTTTTCTAAATTATCATGTAATTCAACAAAAGCGTTGTATGATGATTTGTCAGCAGGAATTTCATGAGTATCTAATCATTCTTGATTTACAAACTTATAAAAATCGGTTTTTGGTGTATGTTTTATATTCATTTTTCCTCGCTTTTTTTACTATTTAAATAATACATTTTATTTACTTTTAGATAAGCAAAATAGTCAAAGATTTGAATTATTTAGCCCTAAAAATCAAGGTTTATAGTAAAATAATTTATATAATAAATCTTGAATGAGGTTTGTATGAAAAACTATAAAATCATCGAAAAAAGCAAAATCACTAGAAAAATTTTATCTAATGATAACTTTTTGGCAATTTGAGACTTTATTGAAACTAATCCTAATGAAGTTTCTCAAGGATCTGTAGTTTCAATTTCACAAAAAATTAACATTTCTCAACCTACTATTTCTCGTTTTGTTAAAGCTTTGGGATTTAATAACTATAACGATTTTAGAGTTTATGTGACTGAAAGAAATATTCGTCAAGCTTATGGATTGAAAGAACTACATGAATCTAAAGCTGAAAATGTTAGTCTAAACACTGACAGAATTACCGATGATGTTTATACACACTATCGTTATTCAATTGACGAAACAATGAAAAACATTAAAGCTCAAATTAGAGATTTAGATGATTATATAAAAACAGTTATTAATGATTTTAAAAATAACCATATTTTCTACGGTGTAGGTGAATCAGGTTGAGTTGCTAGGTATTTAGCAGAAGCGTTAAATAAGGTTGGTTTTAATGCTAAATGAATTAATACTGTTTATGATATGCTAACCAATGAATTTGTGTTTAATCACAATAATGTAAACATTACAATTATTTCTAACTCATTTAATACGACTGAAATTAAAGCTGTTTCAAGAGTTTTAAGACGTAAAAATAACTTAAATATTTACGCTATTACAGCTTCTGTAGATAGAGCTAAAGAATGCTTACCAAAGGCTAAAAAGATTTTTAAAGTATCATTTACAAACCAAAAATGAATTTTAACTCCGATTGGGGCTAAAATTTCTAGTTTAATGTTTGCTGATTGTGTTTTTATAAGTTTAGTTAACAAACTAAAACACAAAGAAGGCTTATATCAAACAATGATTAATAACATTCAAGAATGAAACAGTGTGATGGAAAATTTTGAAGCTGAAGAAAAACATAAATAACATTAAAAACTGGTTTTACTATACTTTTGGTAATTATATGCAGTTTAACAGCTCAATCACATCGTAACTTCTTAACACATCGAATTCGATGTGTTTTTTTTAGTGTAAGAAAATACAAAAAAAGTGGAATAATACTGTCAAAAATTGTTTTTTCTTAAATTTAAAAGAGAAATATGGTATTATTTCCACACTTTATTTTTTAGCCATAAGATTTATAAATTTTAAATATAAAAAGCATTATAATTTATAATATTATTAACACACAAGATTACTAGACCCAAATTATGGAGGAGATACATGATTATAAAAGGTATCGGTGCTTCAAAAGGTGTTGCTATTGCTAAAGTTTTTAAAATTGAAGAAAAAGAATTAGTAATTACCAAAGAAGCTAAAAATGTAGAAGCTGAAATTCAAGCGTACCAAAACGCAGTGCAAAAAGTTATCGCACGTATTGAAAAAACTAAGAGTTTAGCAGATTCAGAAGAACATGCTGCTATTTTTGAAGCTCATATTGCGATGGTTCAAGATCCAATGATGGATGAACAAATCAAAAACGCGATTACAAATGATAAAGTAAGTGCTGAATTTGCAACAAAAGGAGCATACGAAACATTTATTGCTACTTTTGAAGCAATTGATGATCCATACTTTAGAGAAAGAACAGCAGATTTAAAAGACTTATTAAAGAAAATGCTATACGCAATCAAAGGAATGGGAGAAGTTGATTTAACAACTATTTCAGAAGAAGTTATTATCGTAGCTGAAGATTTATCACCTAGTCAAACAGTGCAATTAAACAAAAAATATGTGCAAGGATTTGTAACAAATATTGGAGGACCTACTTCTCATACAGCAATTATGGCTAGAAGTTTAGGAATTCCTTCAGTTGTTGGGACAAATAACATTATGCAACACGCTCATAATGGTGAATTAATCGCACTAAACGGTTCAACCGGTGAAGTTGTAGTTAAACCTACAAAAGAAGAAATCGAGCAATACGAAAAAGCTGAAAAAGAATACCAAGAATATTTAGCTAAATTAAACAAACTAAAAGGTAAAAAATCAGAAACAACTGATAAACACCATGTTGAATTAGCAGCTAACATTGGTACACCTAAAGATTTAGATTCTGTATTAGAAAACGATGGTGAAGCAATTGGTTTATTTAGATCAGAATTTTTATACATGGATAACGATAACTGACCAACTGAAGATGAACAATTTGAAGCTTATAAAGCTGTTGTTAAAGGAATGAATGGTAAAAGAGTTGTTATTAGAACACTAGATATTGGTGGTGATAAAACACTTAAATACTTTAAGTTCCCTGAAGAAATGAACCCATTTTTAGGTTATAGAGCAGTTAGATTCTGTTTACAAAATGAAGAAATTTTCTTAACTCAATTGAGAGCTTTAGTTCGTGCTAGTGAATTTGGTAAAGTCGCTATTATGTTCCCTATGATTACTAATGTTCCTGAATTTTTACAAGCAAAATCTTTATTTGATAAAGCTTATGAACAAGTAGTAGCAAAACATCCTAATGTAGCTAAAAAATCAGATATTGAAGTTGGTTTAATGATGGAAACTCCATCTGCTGGTGTTTTATCAGACCAATTCTGTAAATACGCAGACTTTGTTTCTATTGGTACAAATGACTTAATTCAATATTCAATGGCAGCTGATAGAATGAATGAAAACATTTCATACTTATATCAACCACTAAACCCATCAATTTTAAGACTAGTTAAAATGGTTATTGATGGTGCTCACAAACACGGTAAATGAGCTGGTATGTGTGGAGAAATGGCTGGTGATAGTAGAGCACTTCCGTTATTATTAGGTTTAGGTTTAGATGAATTCTCAATGTCAGCTTCAAGCATTTTAGCTTCTAGAGAACTAGTTAATAAACTTTCATACAAAGAAATGCAAGCTTTAGCACAAGAAGCTTTAGAACTAGAAAGTGAACAACAAGTTATTGATTTACTAAAAAATAGGTTATAATACTATCAGTAAGTAAATTAAAGTATCAATTCAAAACCACATCAATCAAACTTGATGTGGTTTTACTATTTAATAGTTTGTGTTTTTAGCAAGCTATTTCGAAAACATCTAAATAAGTTGGTATATAATTGGAATATGTATTTACTAATAGGTGATGAAAATTATTTTATAAATCAAAATCTCGATCAACTTAAGTCTAAGTTTGATGATAATTTAATAGTAACTTTTAGTGATGAATATTCATTTAATGATATTATCAATACAATCAATAATGTAAGTTTATTTGAAGCTCCAAAACTATATATTTTTAATATGCCTAAGTTTTTTACTCAAAAAACTTATAGTGCAAAAGAAAAACAAGTTATTAAAGCTTGAATAGATGCTATGAAACAAAATAAAGCTAATCAATATGTAGTTGTTGTAAATAGCTTATTAAATCCAACACATCACATAGTTAAAGTGTTAAGTGAAGCTAATTTTGAAATTATCAACTGTAGTAAAATAGCTTCAAAAGATTTACCAAATCAAATCATGAAATATGTCTCAAAAAAAGATGGACATATTTCTTATATAGATGCTAATTATTTAGTTCAAAACTTACCTGACGATTTAACCATTATTATCAATGAAATTGATAAAATGATGTTAACTAACAAAAATATTACCAAAGTTGATATTGATAATATTTCAGACGGATACAATGTTAATGATAAATTTGGTATTATCAATGCTATTAAAAAGAAAGATTTTGAATTAACTTATAAGTTAGTTTTACAAGCATTAAAAGAAGGTTTAAGTACCACTGCTATATTATCTAATTTTTCATATGTATTTACAATGGCAAATAATGTTTACAAATTAACTCAATGCAATTTATTAATTCAAGATATTTGTTCAATTTTATCAATTAAGGAATATCCATACAAAACAGCTTTAGGGGTGATTAAAATTTATGGACCAGAAAAAGTTGTTCAAATCTTAAAATTAATTCGTAATGCCTATAATCAATTAATTTATAGTGAAATTAAAGATGAAAGTTTAATCACTAGTTTAGTTATTGACATATTTAACTTATAACGCTATATAGCGTTATTTTTTATTAAGGAAAGTAGCAGCGAACCGAAGGTCATAAGTATTAAATTTTTAATCTTTTTTATTGGAAAATAAAAAAGATGTGTATAATATTTATACGAATGAGGTCGCGTAGCTCAGTAGGATAGAGCATCAGCCTTCTAAGCTGGTTGTCACAGGTTCGAATCCTGTCGTGATCGCCATTTTTTTATACTCTTTTTTTAAAAATTTTATTTCTGTTTTAGCAATTTTGTAATATACTATTAATACACATATGGCGATTGTGGTGAAGTGGTTAACACAGTGGGTTGTGGTCCCTCGATGCGCGAGTTCGAATCTCGTCAATCGCCCCATATATAAAAAACATCCCTAAAGGATGTTTTTTGTTTTAAATTATTGTGGTTTTTTTAAAATAAAAAAACCACTGAACACAACACTTCCTCATGTGGCTGCTTCGGTTAAGACCTGACCAGGTTAGTGGGTTATTGTTCCAATGGCTTTATTATTATAGCATATTATTTTTGATTTTCTCGGTCGCTTGCTTAAAAGCGTCATATAAATTAGCTTCTAAAATTGTATGTCCAGCTTTATCTACAAAATTTAAATCACAATTATTTAACTTTTTAGCTAACAAATAAGCACCAATAGGTCTAGTATCAATATCTTGACGACCATGAATTATATAAGTTGGTATATCTTTAATTTTGTCGATATTATCTAAAATGTAGTTATCTGAAGGTAAAAATGATTTATTAACAAAGTAGTATGACTCAAATAAAGCGATTTGAAAATCACTTTGTGCATCTGGTTTAAAATCAACCTTATCAATAGTGCAAATTTCGCTTTCTCATCTTGCAAAAACACTTGCATATTCATTTTTAGTTTCTTGTGAAACTTGAGGATCTAAAAAGACATTTAAATATTTTTCTAAAATATTATTACCTGGGATATTTGAAACTTTATTAGTAAATATTTCATGTAAATCAGGATAGTAATCACTTGTTCCTTTATGATATAAATAATCTACATCTTCTTGACGCGCTAAAAAGATTCCACGCAAAATTAAACTTAAAGTTTGTTGCGGATAGTTAATTGCATAAACCAGTGAAATAGTTGTTCCTCAGCTACCACCACTTACGATTCATTTATTGATATTTAGGTGCTTACGGATTTTTTCCATATCAGAAATAGTTTCAAAAGTGTTATTGTTTTCGATTGAACAATAAGGTACACTTTTACCACAACCTCTTTGATCAAATAAAATTACATTATAATATTCTAAATCAAATAAAGTAGCAATTTTATCGCTACTTTGTCCACCAGGTCCACCGTGAGCATAAATCACAGGTGTACATTTTTTATTTCCATAGCAAGCTAGATAAATTTTGTGTGTTTTATCTACTTGCAAATATTCCTCATAATAAGGAACTATTTTATTGTCATTAAGCATTTTCGTGTTTTCTTGAAAGTACTATATGTCCAGTTTCAGTAACTAATACATCATCTTCGATTCTAGCTCCACCTAGACCTTCAATGTAAATTCCAGGTTCAACAGTTAAAACCATTCCAGGTTCTAAAACAAATTTAGAATATTGAGAAACAGATGGTCATTCATGTACATCGATACCTAAACCATGTCCAGTAGAGTGTACAAAATAATCAGCATATCCTTTTTCTTTGATGTAATCTCTACATACTTTATCAACTTCTGAAGCTAAAATTCCAGGTCTTACAGCTGCTCTACCTCTACGAGCAGCTTCTTCAACAATTTCTAAAATTTCAAGTGCTTTAGGGTTTTTAACTTTTTCTTTGCCACCTAAAATTGTTGTTCTTGTAATATCAGCTGTAAACCCATTGTATCTAGCACCAAAATCAACTTTTAATAATTCACCTTCTTCAAGTTTTTTATCTGTTGGGTGGTGGTGTGGTTCAGCACTAGCACTTGCTGTAGCAATGATTTCATCAAAACCTTCTTTATCAGCACCATTTGTTTTCATAATGTAGTTTAATAATGCTGCACCTTCTTTTTCGGTCATACCTGGTTTTACTTGTTTCATAAAATCATCATATGATTTTAATGAAATATCAATAACTTTTTGTAATTTTGCAATCTCATCTTCTGATTTTACAATTCTTAAGTATGCTGCATCAACTCATTCAACTGATTCAGGTTGAACCATATCTAAAATTCTAGTTTCAACTTGTTTTGTTAAGTAATTTTTTTCTAAAGCAATCTTTTTAAACGCTCTTTGTTCAAATCACTTGCTCATTGAATCACCTTTAATTAAAACAACTTCAACATTTTTAGCATGATTTTTGCAGTATTCGATGTATCTTCCATCAACAAATAATGTTGCTTTATCTTTTTCAATAGCAATAAATCCATCACTAGTTTCAACACCAGCATATCAAATTCTAGTTTGTGGTGCTTCTGAAATTAAAACTTCTACACCTGTTTTTTCAAACATTTCGTCTAATTTTGTTCTGTTCATATTTACCTTTCTTCTCATTAAATATTAAGTATTTAAATTATATTACTTTTAATTTATTAAAGTGATAAAAGTGCTTAATTTAATAGTTTATTAGACTAACAGTATTAAAAAATCAGCATAACCGATATGTTATGCTGACATAAATTATTTATATGAAATTTTATCTAACATTTTAGCATCAAATGATTTACAGAAGTTTACTAATAAATCAATAGCAGCTTGAATATCAACTAATGAACAAAGACCAATTGGGCTATGTAAGTATCTTTGAGGTAAAGAAATAGTAGAAACACTAGCTCCACCTGGGGCAAATTGTAAAGCAGCAGCATCAGTACCACCACCACCTGCTACATATTTATATGCTGGAATTTCTTTATCTTTAGAAATTTGCATTAAAATTTCAACTAATTTAGGGTCAGGCATTGTTCCACCATCTTGAACTAAAACAGCTGCACCTTTTCCTAAAACTGGTGTACCAGCTTTACATCCAGTTGTGTCATGAGCTGCACCTGTATCTAAAGCAAAAGCTACATCTGGATTAATTAAACCAACTGAAGTTCTAGCTCCTCTACATCCTACTTCTTCTTGGACAGTTCCAACTAAATATACATCACATCCTAATTCAACTTCACTAAGTGCATTTGCGATAAAGTTTAATGATGTAACTCCAGCACGGTTATCCATAGCTTTTCCACCAATAATATTATTAGCAAATCTAATTGGTTCACCTGTCATAAATACTTTATCACCAATTGCAATACCAGCTTCTTCGATTTCTTTTTTATTTTTAAAACCTAAATCTACAAATAATTCTTCTGATGTTAAAGCTTTAGACATTTTATCTCTATCCATAATGTGAATTGATGTATGTCCAAACACACCATTAAATCTTTGTTGGTTTTTTCCTGAAACTACTACAGCTCTAGTTCCAACAACCACAGATGGTCAAACACCACCTACTGTAGTTAGTAAAATGTTTCCATTATCATTAAATTCACGAACCATGAATCCAACCTCGTCCATGTGGGCTGCGATCATAACTTTAGGCGCGTTTTCAACTTTAGATTTTTTATAAAAAATTACAGATCCTAATTTGTCTCTAGAAACTTCAAAACCTTTGATGCTAGCTTTCAATTCATCAACAACTGGTTCTTCAAATCTACTAATTGCTTCAATAGACATATATTTTTCTAATTTAGCAGCTAGTGCTTCATATTTTTTATCCATATTGTTCCTTTTTTTTACTAAATATTTATTATTTTGTTAATAGTAAAATTATAACATATTATGAATTTGTAATGTGTCAAAGACACATCTTAAATGAGTTCAACTTAATAAATTTATTTGATATTTTTTACAAAAATAACAATTATTAAAGTCTTTGAATAACCCTCATATTTTGATTAATTTGATAGTAATCTATAAATTTATGCTTCTTAAAATCAAAATACGGATAGCAAATAAAGGTATAAATTAGAAACAGTAAAAATGGTGCGATTGGCTCAAAATCTACTATCAATCTAATGTTAATTTCTTGTGAATAATTAATTAATTTCTGCAATGTATATGCAGCTGGTTTTACGATAAATCCAATAGGATAAGCAAAGGTGAAAATCATTAAATAAAACTCAATCACAAAACTAAAAACTAAGTTAAAAAATAGAGATATAGCTGAAAAAGGTTTAGCTTGAGTTAAAACTATTGACATTGAAACCATTCAAATATGAACTCAAATAACTAATTTTTTCCACCTTGTTTTACTAATTGTAAATTTAGTTGTATTGTTTCATTCCAGTAGTGCAAAACTTAAAAGATATGTAATCCAATACCCATAATTTAAAGTGGTTAAAGGATCTTTGATCATTGCTAAAAAACCTATACATAAAATCGCTTGGTGAACTTTAAATGTAACATAAAGTGGCTTATATTTATCACTTTTCATCCAATATTTTGTGTAAATAATCAAAAAGAAAGCTTTGAAAATTGACGCACTATTAATACAAAAGAAAAAAGTAGATAGCTAAAATGATAAACGCTAAAATTTTGCGTTTATCAATCTTGCTAGTTACATAACAAATAGCTGCAAATAAAATGTTGTAATGAAAACCACTAATAACAAATAAGTGAATAATTCCCAGCGCTCTAAGTTGTCTAAAGAAAACATTCGATTCGCTGCTTCTGTTTCCAAAAACTAACGGCGTAATAACTTCTCGATAAAAAATATCTTGCTCATAATATTTAAAGAAAAAGTATCTAACATCTCATTGTCAAGTGTTAGTAACTTTTACCTTCTTAAATCCATAGAAAATATTTCTTATAACAAATGAATCAATCGACCTATCTACAGGTTCTAAAACACCATCAATATAGACATCCTGATAAACATGGGTTGGAAATTTTATATTATTGTTTCTAATTGTAAATTGTCTAAAAAATATGTCTCTAACAACAGTAGATTTTTCTCCAATTATCATTACTTTAAAGCGTCCTTTAATAGTCTTATCAGTTCATAGTCCACTTAAGTTTCATAAGTAATGTAAACCAATCATTAAAATCATGGTAAGTAGCGATAAAATATATAATTTTTTCTCTTTAAACCTGAAAATATAGGCATTAAAGGCAAAAACTAAACCCATTGGTATGAACATAAAATATTGTTGACTAAAATAAGCAAAACCAAACAATGAGGTAAAAAGAAAAATGTTAACTAACTCTATCTGAGGACTAAAACTTTTTGTAATTTTTTGACTAAAGTATTGGTAATTCCTTGTTGTTTGATTATTTCATCTCATGTTGGTTCTCCTGCAAATCTTTTAGTTAACTCATACACAAAAGTCGCTTCTTTAGCACTAAAGCCGAGCGAAACTAAAATTTGTACATCAGTTATTTCGTGCCATCTTAATTTTTGGAAATTAAATGGAACATAGATTTCAACATTCGTGGGAGCTAGTTTTTTAAGATTAAAATCACCTAAATTTGTCTCATTTAATATGCCTGCTATCTTAAATAATTCTCCGTATGTTAGTGGTTTAAAACTTTTGGTTTCACCAGGGTGCAAAATAGCCCCTTTTAACAAATACCTATACTCTTTAATTACTTGTGTTTGTGAATAAGTTAATGGTTTTTGATTATTAATTTTATAGTGAATGTAGTAGATCAAACCAGAAATTAAAACAGTTCCTACTAAAAGACCAGCAAAAATTTTCTTTTTAATATCTGCCATACATTAGATAATTAAAATTTGCCAATTTATAAAACTATTTTTAAACTAAATTAGGACAATAATTTCTTTTAAGCCTATATATTGAAACTTTAAAATGAAAAATGCCGAGTAATACTCGACATTTTTTTACTATTGAATATTAATAGTTAAGTTTAATGATTGATCTTTTAATAAACCTAATAGCTCAATAATTAATGATTTTGCTTCTAACATTACATCTATAAAAGTATTTGCTTTAGAAATATCAAATTTGTTTGATAAATATGCTGTATGTGCGTCTGTTAATTTGGTAATTAATGCAGTAATTGCTGTTTTCTTTTCACTACTTACATCTGAATTTGAATTCAGTGAATTTAATTCTGTTTTATAACTTTCAAATATTGAATCCATTTCAAATCCTCTTTTTAGTAGTAAATACTTAGAATTTGATGCAACTACAGTTTCATTACTATCAACAATTGCGATTAATGAATCTGTAAAACTATTCATCGCAGAAACAAAATTGTTGATGCTATTTTGGTCTGTTTTATTCGAATTATAAGCTTCATAAGCTGTTTTTAAGTTGCTTATATTAAGGCTTGAAATTGAAGTTAAAGTAATGTATTTGTTGTAAAGCTGAACTAAATCGTCTGATACTGTAGTAGTTGAACCTTCAGTAGTATTAACTTTTTTACCTTGTAAAAATGTTTTTAATTCAGTTTTTACAGCATTTAATTTGGATACAAAATCATTTATTTGTTGAGTTGTAGCTGATGGACTAGATGCAGCATTATATCCAGATTTTAATGCTGAACTTGCTGGTGTTTTATTTAATTTTCAAATTTGGTAAATATCTTCAACTAAAAGTTTTTTACCATATTCGTCTAATTTGCTTTTATCGGTATTTGAAATTGCACCTAGTCTAGAATATTTAGAAATTTTATCAACATAATTTTTTACTTTATCTAAAACAGCTTTTAATGCTGAATTTACTGGAATAATCAGTGGTTTAGGAAAATCATAGTAATCACTATTTAAATTATCTAAATTGATAAATTGAGTATTTAATAATAATTTAGTGATTTTTGGTGCAGATTTTTCCAATGTTAAAGTTCAATCTTTAGAATTTAATGTAGAAGTATTTAGAGTTAAATCTTCAACTTGATAATTGTAAAATTTATAATCAAAATTACTGAAATTAATATCATTTAAGGTTTGGTTTTCACCTAAAGGTACTGTAAATTCAGTTAATGAAGAATTGTAATATTTTTTATCTAAATGAACAAGTAAAAAGCTGCTTGCAGAATTTAATTTTGAATTATCTTTAACATATTTATTATAAAATTCAGCATTTTTGGTTGAACTAGCTTCAAAATATGTAAATACTTCAGGTTGTTTTTCGCCTTTAATTGATGCTGGAAGTGAGAAATTAGTACTTTCATCAATTAAATCACCTATTGAATCCTCAGTAGCATCTAATTTTCCAGTACTTAAATCATTAAATTTCTGATCATTCTGTTTAGTTTTAAATGTTGAATATCATTTAGATAATTCTTGGTTAGAAATTTCACTTGTTAACCCACTAATTAGTTTTTTCAAGTCAATGACTTGTGGCATTTGTGCACTAATATTATTTAATAGTTCAGTAAACTGACGGTATAGTTGGTCAACCAATGTTGCATTTTGTTGTTGACCGAATAATGCAAAACCTTTTTCTGTAATTGTTGCTGCAAGTTGTGATTTAACTTTTTTGTACTGATCATTTTCAGTTCCGTCTGGTATATAAACTGAATTTACTTGATTTCCAAAAGCTAGTCATTGTAGTTTTGTATAGTACTCGAATAATTTTTGAGAAACTGCATCAATTTCAGCATTTCCACCAACTAGTGTGACAATAATTTGGATAAATTGTTGGTTGAAAATCCTTTGTAAAAAGTTAGTATATAGCATTAAAACTGTGTTTAAGGTATGTTGTTGACCATTTTCGAGTGAGCTCATTTTATCACTAAAATCACTTGATCATTTTTCAATAAAATCAGTAAATTCTATGTATCTAGAAACTTTTGATATTAAGTTTAAGTCTCAAACACTATTTTTATTGTCTTTGATTTCATCATTCATCACTTTGAAACTTTTGTCATAAACACCATCAGTAAATTCTTTTAACACTGATGCAAATTCACTTAAAAATGAACCGTTTTGGCTGATATAATCATTAGTTTGGTAAGAAATAGCTTTATATTGAGCTTCTTTAAATTTGTTAATGTTAAATGTTGCTCATTTTGCTTTTACATCAGCTGAAACTAAATCTAAAGTTGGATAATATGCTTTTAATATATCTGTGTAATCTCTACCATTATTAGCTCTAAAATCTACAATCAATTGTTTGAAAGTATTGATTTTATCAAGGTTTTTGTTATTTTCAATAACAAATTTGTTTTCTAAAATAGGTCCTAAAAATAAAGTTGAATAAACTAATATATTATTTGGAATTTGTATGTCTTTAATAAACTTAGTAAAAATTTCATATCCTTGGGCTAATGTAATTGTAGGTTTATTTGCACTGATAGCATTAACGAAAGCTCTGATTTTTGCGTCATTATTGTCATTTGCTTCAAAAGTAATATTAACTTTATACTCTTTAATGAATCAATTAATGTAGTCAACTAATGCGACTGAAATTGGTATGTTTAAAAAAGCAGTCTGTGGATTAGCTAATAACTTTAATGTGCTATTAACTAAAGTAACTAAATGACTTGCATCACTAAAATATGTAGCTATTTGTAAATTTGCAAATTCAGCATCCATATTGATTTTTCAAAGTTTAAAAATGTTATTTAAAATAGCATTATTGTCTCTTTGAGCACGATCTACTGCTACTAATTCCTTGATTTTTTCTTTAACTTGGTTAATTTCTAAACTTTTAGCAGGAACTTTTTCAGAAATACGATTATATAAATCATCAGTTAAAGCACTTGGGTTAGCTGATCAGTTTAATAATAATTGTAGTGACTCATTAAATTGATTAATAATTAACTTTTTCACTGTATATACCAGTAAATTAGTTTCTTTTTTATCTGCTAATTCAGTTGGTATTTTGATATTTAAACTTTGGTCAATATAACTGTTTATCTCGCCTAAAATTGGAGCTAAAATCGCTTGTGAAGCTAGTCTAGATTTAATACCAGCAACAATCATATTATCTAGTTGCTCTTCACTTTGAACATTTAGCTCAATATAAGATAAATTATTATTATTATTTTTTTGTTCACTTGTAGTATCTTTTGTGTCGTTACATGCTACTAAAACAAGTGCTGGAGCACTTAAAAATGCACCAGTTAGTAACTTAAATTTTTTCATATCAATATTATATATAATAAAAAATATACACTCAAAAATAATATATAATTACATTAATTAAAATATATAGAAAGGACAGTTATATATATGGATAAAAACGAGTTTTTAAAAACTGGTTTATCACAATTAGAAGCAACTGAATTGCTAAAACAACACGGTGAAAATGTGATTAAAAATCATAAAAAACTAAACGTTTTTAAAGTCTTTATTTCTCAATTTAAAGATTTTATGATTATTTTGCTTCTAATCGCTGCTGCAATTAGCTTTGGTGTAGCTATTTGACAGTTTGTAAGCAAACATCCAGATGAGCGTGGTGCTGAAACTATTATTAGTTTCGTAGAGCCATTTATTATTTTAATAGTTGTAGCTCTAAATAGTGCATTGGGTGCTTATCAAGAAATTAAAAGTGATCAAGCTGTAAAAGCTTTAGAAAAGAATAACGAATTAAGTGCAAAAGTTATGCGTGATGGAATTATTAAACACATTCCAAGTCACTTAATCGTTCCTGGTGATTTAATTGTTGTAGAATCTGGAGATATAGTTCCTGCTGATGCAAAGATTTTACAATCAAACTCATTAAGAGTTGTAGAAGCCTTTTTAACAGGTGAATCATTACCGGTAGACAAAAATAGTAATGAAATTGAAAATGTTGAACAATTAGCATTAGGAGATCGTTTAAATTATTTATATTCAGGATCTCAAGTAGTAAACGGTAGAGCGTTTGCTGTTGTAACCAAAACAGGTTTAAATACCGAAATTGGTGCATTAAGTAAATTAATTCAAGATCAAGAAGTTAGATTAACACCATTACAAATTAAATTAAATAAATTAAGTAAAATTTTCGGAATTGCTGGTGTAGTTTTATTATTTGTAACATTAGCAGTTCAAATTGTTTTATCAGCAACTATTGCAGGTAACTGAACAAACCCACAAGTGTATTCAAACTCACTTATTATTGGTATCTCACTAGCAGTTGCTGCCATACCTGAAGGACTTATTACTTTTACCACAGTTCTTTTAGCAATCGGTGTTTCAAGAATGACCAAAGAAAATGTTATTATTAAGGCATTTAATTCGGTTGAAACATTCGGTTCAACTAGTGTTATTTGTTCTGATAAAACAGGTACACTAACTCAAAACAAAATGCAAGTTACTGACTTTTTCGAAAGTCGTAAGTCAGATTCATTAGAAAACTCAAAAGTTTTACAAGGATTTGTTGCTTGTTGTGATGCAAAAATTCAATTAGGTGAAGATGGCCAATATCACGAAGTTGGTGATCCAACTGAAATTGCAATTATGCGTTATGCTATGCAACACAACATTACTCAAGAACAGTTTTATTCAAAAAACATGTTAATTGACTCACTACCATTTGATAGTGATAGAAAAATGATGTCAATTTTAGTTCAAACTAGAGAAGGTGATAAAGTAATTATTACCAAAGGTGCACCAGATGTTATCTTTAGTAGATCTAAAAATATGAATGATGAATATGCTAGATTAAATGAAGAATATTCAAATAATGCATATCGTGTGATTGCTTTAGGATTCAAAAAAGTTAATCCTGAAACTACAAAAATTTCACACGAAGATGAAAAAGGACTATTCTTCCTAGGTTTAGTTGCTATGTTTGACCCACCTAGAGAAGAAGCAAAACATAGTATTGCTGAAGCTAAAAAAGCTGGTATTAAAACAGTTATGATTACCGGAGACCACTTAACAACTGCTAAAGCAATTGCTAAAGATTTAGAAATTTTCAACCCAGATCAAGATATTGCTATTACTGGTGCTGAACTTGCTAAATTATCAGATGAAGAATTAAAACAACAAGTTAAAAACATTTCAGTTTATGCACGTGTAAATCCAGAAGATAAATTAAGAATTGTTAAAGCTTGACAATCACACCATGAAGTTGTTGCTATGACCGGAGATGGGGTAAATGACGCTCCTGCTCTAAAAGCTGCCGATTTAGGTTGTGCTATGGGTATTACTGGAACTGATGTTTCAAAACAAGCTGCTGATGTTATTTTAACTGATGACAACTTCTCAACTATTGTTACTGGAGTAAAAAGTGGTAGATACACTTACTCACGTATTAAAACTGTTATCTTAAACTTACTAGTTTCAAGTATCAGTGAAATTATAGTTATGTTTATTGGACTATTTGTGTTTAGATTCTTATTCCAATCACAAATTCAAGATTCAAATGAATTTATTGTGTTATCAGCTTCACAATTATTATGAATTAACTTATTAACACACGGATTACCTGCGATTGCTTTAGGTATGACACCTAGTGATGTTGATGTTATGTCATTTAAACCAATCAATAAACACGAAAGCGTGTTTGCTGGTGGTATGGGTACTAGATTAATTATTCAAAGTAGTATTATCGGTTTTGCCGCTTTAGCCTCATATTTAGTTGTAGGTTTCTTAGCTAAAAGTAATAATGTAACAAAAGAAGAATTTATCAAACTTACTTCTTCAGCTTGTTTCTTAACACTTGGTATTGCTTCAAGTGTTAACTTATTAAATTTAATGAGTAAAAATAACATTGCATTATGTTCATTTAAAAAATACAAATTAGTTTATTTAGCTAGTGCTTCATCACTTATCTTAATTTTAGCTGTCGCATTTATCCCTGGTTTAAGTTCACTATTTAATATGTTTGATTATAGTGCAACAAAATTAGAAACAATTAACCACGGATACTGAATTATTCCATTAGTTTTATCTTTCACTGGAATTATTTATGAAGAAAATGTAAAACTATACCAAAAACTAAAACAAATTATTTTAGCATAGTATGGTCAAAAAATCACTTTTAGGAGTGATTTTTTATTTTAAATATGCTATTATATAAAAGCACTAGCCAGTAGCTGCTTGAAAAAGTAGAGGAAAGTCCGCGCTAGCACCACCTGTGATGGTGGTAGTGATCATGTAAGACCTAATAAGTCTTAGCCTAGACGACAAGTGCCACAGAGACGAGAATTGTGAAACGCGGTAAACTCCATGAGCTAGAAACTCAAATTTTGGTAGAGGAACATAAATTTAGGAATCGAACTGAATTTATGAGTGCGAAAGCATTAGATAAATTACTGGCAACCATATGGTACAGAACGCGGCTTATTGTGCGCACCTAGGAAACTAGGTGCTTTTTTAATCGGACTTTAAAGTTTTTTAAGGCTATATAATCATAAGTTTTACAAAACCAATTTTATTTTTGTATTTTTTTAGTCTAAAAACAGACTAGTATTAGTTTTAAACTTAATAATTAGGTGAAAGGAATAAAGTATGCGAAAATGGAAATTAAAATGAAATAGTCCGAAATTAAAATATTTCCTATGGTCCGCAGTGCCTCTTAGCGCCATAGGAATAGCAGTTTTAAGCTCAGCTTACTTATCTACTAAACAAAAATTAGATATTGTGCAGCAAAACAACAAAAAACTTAAATTAGAAAATCAGCAAATATCTGAAGAACATAGTAAAAATCAAACCAAAGTAGCATTATTAGAAACGCAACTAAAGCGGATAAATTTCATCTTCAAACTGAGCGATAATCCCAAAATATCGGAATTTACGCACAAAAATTTATATAAAGCAATAGAAACTAGACTAACTGAAGGTGAAAGATTTGATGAAATAGTGAATACAGTTGGTTATCAAGATATTTTAACAGGCCTAAAAACCGAATTAAAAGTACAAGTGTCATATTTAGAAAGGTTAAATACTGAACTAAATGAGCTACTAAATAATAATGTTATAGCAAACGAAAATATTAAGCAAAATATGAGTAATATTTCACTTAATATCATAAGCGTGATTGAAAAAGCTAAAAACACATTAGCAAATGATAACATTCAACCATTGCAACTATTTAATGTAGTAACAAGTACTAGTTTAGAAATTAATACAGTTAATGACCAAGTGAACAATTTACTACTTGAGTACATCAATTTAATCAAAGAAGATTTATCAAGAAGTACAGCTAAAGTAGAAGAATTAGATTTAGTTAATAGTGTTTATTTTGATGTTTTACAGCGTACAACTGAACTTAATTTAAATAAACTAAATGAGTATAATGATGATGTAAATAGCTTAGCTACTGGTGAAACAATTACTAAATTAGATCAGCACATTAAAGAAATATTATTAACTGATATTAGTCAAACTAAAAACGAAATTGATACATTAGCAGCTAAATTAAATACTTACAATAATGAATTAAAGCAAATTATAGCTAATCGAACCTTTGGACAGAAAATACCACTAACCGAAATACAAAAACAAATCTTAAATATAGTACATGTTGAAAATAATGTTAAGTCCTTAAAAGATCGAATTATAAACGGATTGTTCGTAAAAACCAGTAATTTAGAAGTTAAAAACGAAGAACATGCAGCTAAAATAAAGCAATTAGAAGCTGAAGTTACTGCCAAAATGGACATGGTAAGGGATTTAAATATCGAAATAAATAAAATTAGACTACAAAATCATAAATTACAAAGTTTAAGTGATGAGTACAAAACAATTATTATTAATCGGCTAAGATTTTTAGCAGAGCAGCTTAAAAAATTACAAGAACATTTAAACTTATCGCTTGAATATATGGCGGATAAAGACAACTTAAATATAGTAATTAACAATAATAACAATTTTATTATGCTAATTAGCACCCTAATTGATGAAATCAACGAAAACCCAATTAGCGATGAGGTATTAACTAATATTGAAGCACAATTAAGCGATAATTACTTGTCATATCAAAGCTTAATCAGAAAACAGTTAACTCGTGAACACGAATACAAAGCACTATACAATGAAATTAAAAACACCAAAGCGCAATTAGATAGCTATAATAGCATTACTACTTATGATTTAAACTTTAATAAGTTTTATGTTGAAACAGTTGATTTATACAATAGCATCAATAAGCAAATAATTGATAAAGTCAATTTAGACTTAATTAAGTTAAATTTAGAACAATATAAAAAACGTATTGAAATACTGAAGAATTTTAGTGAAAAAATCACAACAAAAGGTGATAAAGATAAATTAAGTAGATTTAACAATAGTTTAAGTTTAATAGTTAAAAATAAAGCAGGTGAGCATATAACTAGTCGTGATTTTCTTAAAGCTAGCTACGAATTAGAATTAGATAGAAATTTACAAAATATTGAGTTGTTTGATTGAACAACTAAAAAGACAGTTAAACTAATTGAAAACCACACCACTGGTGGCTACCGTACATATATTGATATGGAATTTGATACAATAGCTCATAACTTTGATGAATATTTAGAAAGATTTGATGGGTTTATCAGATATAAAGGTACATATAGAGTGCCTATTGAAATCAAAGTTAAAAAAGAGTTTAATGCTACTAAATTAATAGTAGAACCAGTATTTAATCAAACACATATTTTAGATATTGATGAAGATCGAAGCGAAGCTGGTGAACACTTTAATGAAAGTGATTTATCAATTTATAAAGTAATTTTAGGACAAACAGATTCATATAATTTTGATCACAAATTAAGTAGTTTATTTGACTACATTCCAATTAGTATCTTAAGAGTAAATAACTAAAATAAAAAACTCGCGTAAAGCGAGTTTTTGCCTATAATTAGGGCTTATTGGAATATTTTGGAATAATTAAAGCGTTGTAAGGATTAAACTAATTCAATAATAGCCATTCTTGTGTTATCACCTAAACGTTTAGGTAATTTAATAATTCTTGTGTATCCACCTTGTCTGTCTTTGTACTTAGGTGCGATTTCTGCAAATAAATATGATAAAACATCTTGTGAATTTTTATCTGTTGTCACTTTGATTGGACGTAAGTAAGCAGCTACTGATCTTCTGTTTGCTAATGTAGGGTTTTTAGCTTTTGTTACCATTCTTTCAGCGTGTCTTCTGATTTCTTTTGCTCTAGTTAAAGTTGTAGTAATTCTTCCGTTAGCTAATAATTCACTAACTAAGTTACGCATTACACCATTTCTTCATTTAGTATCTCTTTTAAATAATTGTGTTGGATTTGCCATATTTATTTATCCCTTTCACTTAATTCGTATCCGTATTCTCTAAGTTTCTCATCGATTTCAGCAACTGATTTTTTACCTAAGTTCTTAGTATTTTCAAGTTCTTCTCTAGTCATTGATTTTAGGTCACTTAGTTTTGTTTTTCTAATTCTTTTTAGGGCATTGTATGAACGAACTGATAGACCTAATTGTGAAATATCTACATCATCTTCTTCTTTAACTTCTTCAACTTCTTGTTGTTTTTCAAAAATTTCATCACTTCTCATTGTATCTACATCACCTAATTGTGAGAACATTGCAACTAAAATTGTACATGCTTCTGAAACTGCATCTTTAGCGCTAATACTTCCATCAGTTTCTAAATTAAATTGCAATGATTCTTCGTGTTTGTTTGATGATGAGTTTAGTTCTTTAACGTTGTATGTAACTCTCTTAACTGGTGAAAAGTCTGAATCTACTGCAATAAATTCACCTTTATCAATATCTGAATCTAGTTCTGATAATCTTTTAGCTAAGTATTGTTTGTTTTCTTCAAATGTTACATATCCTCTTCCTGGACGTAAGAAGATTTCTAGTTTAAGAGCTTTTTCTTCGTTAATTTCAGCTAGATGAATGTTTGTATCAACAACTTGAACACTTGGGTGGTTTGAAACTTCTAACATACCTGAAGTAATTACACCTTTTTGTCCGTGATCCATTAAAGTTACTTTGATGATATCATTATCTGATACTGCACTAGGATTGTAGGTAAAACGAACTTTTCTAATATTTAAGATTAAACTTGGTACGTCTTCAACTACATTTTTGATAGGTTGGAACTCATGGTGAACACCATCGATTTTAACTGCAAATGGTGCTAATGAACTAATACTTGAAATTAATGTACGTCTAAGTGCTACACCTAGTGTATCACCAAAACCTCTTTCTAGATTTTCAAGAGCGAAGCTAACGTTGTTTTCATTGTCGCTAGCTGATCTAAAACTAGGTTTTTCGATGTAATCTAATTTTTTCATTTTTTCCATGTTTTACCTCTTTCTTGAGTTACGAATAACTGAATTATTTTTTCATACGTTCACGTTTTAAGATACGTTTTGGTGGTCTTGTACCATTGTGTGGTGTAGGTGTAACATCTTTAATTTCTGTAACTGTAATTCCAGAAACTTCGATTTGTTTTCTAGCAGCATCTTTACCAGATCCTAGCCCTTTTAATTCAACTTTAACTGATTTAATTCCGTGTTCTTTAGCAGCTTCAGCAGCAGCTTGTGCAGCTAAACCAGCAGCATATGGAGTTTTCTTTTTAGTACCTTTGTACCCAATAGCTCCAGCTGATGATCAAGCAATAACATTTCCGTTTTCGTCTGCGAAAGTAACAATTGTGTTTTGGTTTGATGAATGAATGTGAGCAACACCGCTAGTAATGTTTTTTTTCTTTGTTTTACGAGCCATTATTATTTACCTTTCTTTCCAGCAACTGTTTTTCTAGGACCTTTACGTGTACGAGCATTTTTCTGAGTTGATTGTCCACGTACAGGTAATCCTTTACGGTGTCTAATTCCACGGTAACATTTAATTTCCATTAAACGTTTGATGTTTAAAGTAACTTCTCTTTTTAGATCACCTTCAGTTGTATATTTTGCAGCTGCTTCACGAATTCTTTGTAATTCATCTTCGCTTAAGTCTTTAACACGAACATCTTCGCTAATTTTAGCTTCTTTTAAGATTTGTTGTGCTGTTGTTTTACCAATACCGAAAATGTAAGTTAATGAAATAACTACACGTTTATCGTTTGGAATTTCTACGTTTAAAATACGTGCCATTTAATTTCCTTTCCTAATTATCCTTGTCTTTGTTTGTGTTTTGGTAACGCACAAATTACACGGATAATTCCTTTACGCTTAATGATTTTGCAGTCTTTACACATTTTTTTAACACTTGCTCTAACTTTCATAGTTTCTCCTTTGTTATTTGTGTCTATAGACTATACGTCCTTGTGTTAAATCATAAGGACTAAGTTCTACATCAATTTTGTCTCCTGGTAAAATACGAATTTTATTAACTCTCATTTTTCCAGAAATGTGTGCTTTAATTACTGTGCCGTTTTCTAGTTCAACAGTGTATTGATCTGTTGAGTGAACTACTTTAACAACACCTAAGATTTTGATAGCGTCTTTAGCCAATTAAATTCCTTTCGTAAGTACGATACCTTTACCGTCTTTTATTAATACAGTGTGTTCATAGTGGGCAGTGTTTGAACCATCAGCAGATACGACAGTTCAACCATCAGCTTGTACTTTAATTTTGGGACATTGAGTAATCATAGGTTCAATACAAATAACCATTCCGTCTTGTAAAAGAGGACCAGTACCTTTTTTACCACTATTTGGTACATTTGGATCTTCGTGTAATTTAGCTCCAATACCATGTCCACAAAATTCTGATGGTGTATATAAATTGCTCTTCTGAATATATTTTCCGATTGCGTATGAAATATCACCAATGCGTGCACCTTTTTTAATTGCATTCAAACCAGCCATAAATGCATTTTTAGCTACACTAATTATTTTATGGTCAGTAATTGTTATATTACCAACTCCTTTGGTGAAAGCACTATCGGAATTGTATCCTTGATAAATACATCCTAAATCAACTTTGACAATGTCTCCGTCTTTTATGATGTAATCACTTGGAATACCGTGGATCAATTCTTCATTTACGGATATACAAGCCGTTGCGGGAAAACCATATAGACCTAAAAAGGCAGGTTTTGCACCACGAGATGTTATTTCTTTAAAAGCTAATTGATCGATTTCTTTTAAAGAAACCCCTGGTCTTACAAAGTCATAAACAATTTGTTTAACTTCTGCCAAGATTTGACAGCTTCTAGTAATTTTTTGTATTTGATCTTTAGTTTTTACATAACTCATAAAATTACTACCTTCTATCATATAACTCATTTTTATATAAAAAATGAGTAAAATTATGCGTTTACATATTTGTAATTTAATTTTACCAAAATAAATTTTTTAAATTATAGTATGGGCAAGTTTTTTAAGCCTACAGCATAGGGCAAAACAAAAAAATAAACCAAAAGGCTTATTTTACTTAATAATATTTAATACTTGGTTAGCTACTTCTTGAGGTGATACAGAAGCATCAATTTCAAACAGTAAACCTAATTCATTATAGTAGTTAAATAATGGAGTAGTTTGTTCATTATAAACTTGTAAACGATGCAATACTTTTTCTGGTTGATCATCTGCACGAATAATAAGTTTTTCACCATCTAAATCACAATGTTCTGCAACTTTAGGTTGTTTGAAGCTAACATGATAACCGGTTGCACATTTAGGACAAGTTCTACGACCACTAAGACGTTCTAGAACTGCATCTGTAGATACGTTCAGTTTAATAACATAAAAGTTATTTCCGTATTCATTTGATAAAAATTTAGCTTGTTCAATAGTACGTGGATAACCATCTAAAATAAATTGTTGGTTAGATGCATTTAATTTATCAATTGCTTGTTTAACAATTGCGTTTGTAATTTCATCTGGTACATATCCACCACTTTGTACAATTTGTTGTACTTTTGTTCCTAGTGGTGTTTGATTTTTAATTTCGTTTCTGAAAATATCACCTGTTGATAAGTGAATTACATTAATTTCATTTTTAAGGATATTTGCGACAGTACCTTTTCCAGATCCTGGCATACCCATAAAAATAATGTTTTTGTTTATCATAATAATCCTTCGTTTTTAGTTGTATCTTGATCGTAATTTTCAAGATTGTAGCTAGCGGCTCTTTTTTGTTTAGCTAAACGAGCTGATTTTGAACGAGCTTGAATTTGTCCAAATGTTTCAAGTGATACCGATACTAAAATCATAAGTGAAGTACCACCAAAGGCTATTGATTGTTGTACTCCAAGCATAATTTCAATAAATTGCATTCCACCTAGTAATACTAAATAAAATGATGAAAAGAAACTTAATCTTAAAACAATAGAAATTAAGTAATCTTGCGTTTCTTCACCAGGACGAACCCCAGGCACAAAGGTTGAGTTTTTAATAAAGTCTTCAGCAACCTTATCAATTTTAGATTGTTGAATACCCATAATTAGGGCAAAAACAAAAGTGATAACAACTAGTAAACTAAATCCTAAAGGTTGAGTAAACTGTAAGTTTCTTTGCACTCATAATGTACCGAAAGTAGGTTTTGGTAATAAGTTAGTTACCATTGTTGGAAGTGAAAGCACCATCATTGCGAAAATGATTGGCATAATTCCACCTGGATTTAATTTAATTGGTAATTTACCGATATCTTTAATCTTTTTAGCTCTTCCAACTCCAACTTGTTGAATTGGCACATGTCTTTCAGCAGCATATACAATTGCTACAACAATAAGTACTAATATAAAACTAATAACATAAATAAAGAAGTTGACAGTTGATACTAATTTATCTGATCCTTGAACAAATAAATACGCATCTTTAAACTGGAACGGCAATCTTGACGCAATTCCTGTAAAAATAAGTAAGCTTGTACCATTACCAATTCCATGATTAGTAATTTGTTCAGAAATAAAAATTGCAAAAAGAGTACCCATAATTAAAAATAATGGCAATACAAAAAAGGTCAATGTGTTATGTGATATTCCACTATTACCTGGGTCAATTTGAATAAAGAAGTTAACCCCAGAAGAAAGACCTTTGGTGAAAAAAATCGCTTGAGGTACAGCAATAATTAATGTAACAAAACGAGTGATAATATTAATTTTTCTTCTACCAGCAGGGCCTGATTGACTTAATTTATAAATTGGTTTAAAAATTTTAGTCTGTAAGATCATCATAATTAACGATGCGTTAATAAATGGACTAATTCCTAGTGAAAAAATAGAAAACTGTCTTAGTCCACCACCACCAACTAAATTTAATGTATTTAGAAATTGGTTATTAGCAAAATTACTTTGAAGCGTTCTTACAAACGGTAATGTAATTGTAGTTCCAATCACAAAAATGATTAATAAAACACAAGTGTAAACAAACTTTTTAAACAAACCTTTTGTTTGTCAAAAATGTTTTCATTTGCTTCTAAAATGTAGAAATTTCTGTGTGAAACTGATTTGATTTTTATTATGCAAATTTACCTCTCTGAATATTCTAATTAATTATATATTAATTAGCTGATAAAATGCATATATTAATCAAAAAATTATGTTTTATTTTAAAAATTTTTTGGTATAAACTTGAGCAATTCATACTTAAGTATTTTAGTGTCTTTAACTATTTAAATTAACTAATGTATAAGCTTTATTTAGGATAATTTATTGCATGATAAATGAATTAGATTAATAAAAAATATTTAAAAAAAGTATAAAAAAAGCCCTCTTGGGCAATGTTCTTTCAAAACTGAATAGTAAATAATAATTCATTAAAATGTCTGAATATACATTTCAACTTTTAAACCTATCAATTTATTAGTAATGGTCAGCTAAATGTGTTACCACACGTACACTTCCATCCTATCAACCTCGTCGTCTACAAGGAATTTCAAGGGAATACTCATCTCTGAGGAGGCTTCCCACTTAGATGCTTTCAGCGGTTATCCTTTCCGTACTTAGCTACCCAACTGTGCTTCTGGCGAAACAACTGGAACACCAGCGGTACGTCCACTCCGGTCCTCTCGTACTAAGAGCAGCTCTCATCAATATTCCAACGCCCACATCAGATAGGGACCGAACTGTCTCACGACGTTCTGAACCCAGCTCGCGTACCGCTTTAATTGGCGAACAGCCAAACCCTTGGAACCGACTCCAGCTCCAGGATGCGATGAGCCGACATCGAGGTGCCAAACCTTGCCGTCGATGTCATCTCTGGGCAAGATAAGCCTGTTATCCCCAGGGTAACTTTTATCCGTTGAGCGACTACCGTTCCATAACGTATAGCCGGATTGACTAAGTCCTGCTTTCGCACCTGCTCGACTTGTAGGTCTCGCAGTCAAGCACACTTCTACCTTTGCGCTCTGCATACGGTTTCTGACCGTATTGAGTGTACCTTTGAACGCCTCCGTTACCTTTTAGGAGGCGACCGCCCCAGTCAAACTACCCACCACACACTGTCCCCTACCGGATAACGGTAGCAGGTTAGAAACTCAACATACCAAGGGTGGTATTTCAACGGCGACTCCTCTGAGGCTAGCGCCTCAAAATCAATGTCTCCCACCTATCCTACACATGTTAGGCCAAGTTCCAATACGAAGTTGTAGTAAAGCTCCATGGGGTCTTTTCGTCTTGATGCGGGTACCTAGCGTTTTCACTGGACCATAATTTCACCGAGTCCAACGTTGAGACAGTTGAGAGATCATTGCGCCTTTCGTGCAGGTCAGTATTTAGCCGACAAGGAATTTCGCTACCTTAGGACCGTTATAGTTACGGCCGCCGTTCATCCGGGCTTCACTTCAACGCTTCGCATAAAGCTAACGCATCCGCTTAACCTTCGGACACTGGGCAGGCTTCACCCCCTATACATCACCTTACGGTTTAGCAGAGAGCTGTGTTTTTGATAAACAGTTGCCCCTCACAATTACTGTGGCCATCTTTTTAGGGATGGCACCCTTTCTCGCGAACTTACAGGGTAATTTTGCAGAGTTCCTTAACGTTGGTTTTCTCGCTCGCCTTAGAATACTCATCTTGGGAACGTGTGTCCGTTCTCGGTACAGGTAGCATAAATTTTATAACGCTTAGAAGCTTTTCTAGGAAGCATGAAGCCACACAATTCGCACAAAAGTGCTATGCATCGTACATTGTAGTATTAGAGTACGCATTTAACTATACTCACCACTTTGCACTTACCCCTAAATCCAATAATAGGTAGTGCTCTCCTTCTCCGTCACTCCATCACTTATTTACGCTAGTACAGGAATATTAACCTGTTGTCCATCGGATACGCCTTTCGGCCTCTCCTTAGGTCCTGACTAACCCTGGGTGGACGAACCTTGCCCAGGAAACCTTTCCCAATAGGCGTCGTGGATTCTCACCACGAATCGTTACTCATACCGGCATTCTCACTTCTAAGCGCTCCACCAGTCCTCACGGTCTGACTTCGCCGCACTTAGAACGCTCTCCTAACGTATTTTCATACCCATAGCTTCGGTATTGTGTTTTACTCCCGTTAAATTATTGGCGCATGATCTCTTGACTAGTGAGCTATTACGCACTCTTTAAAGGATGGCTGCTTCTAAGCCAACCTCCTAGTTGTTTATGAAATCACACAACCTTTCTGACTTAACACAATTTTGGGACCTTAGCTGATGATCTGGGTTGTTGCCCTCGCGAGCCGGGACGTTAGCACCCCGGTTCCGACTGCCTGATAATACACAATGGTATTCGGAGTTTGATTATAGTCAGTACCGCTAGGCGCGGCCATTCCATATTCAGTGCTCTACCACCAAAGTTTAACATCAGACGCTAGCCCTAAAGCTATTTCGGAGAGAAACAGCTATCTCCAAGTTCGATTGGAATTTCTCCGCTATCCACAAGTCATCCGGGCACTTTTCAGCGTACTACGGTTCGGCCCTCCACTTGGGGTTAACCAAGCTTCAGCCTGCTCATGGATAGATCACATGGTTTCGGTTCTATGTCAACATACTAGACGCCCTATTCAGACTCGATTTCTCTACGGCTCCGCTTTTTTCTACTTAACCTCGCATGTTAACATAACTCGCCGGTCCATACTGCAAGATGTACGCCATCACGCATTAACGCGCTCTGACTACTTGTAAGTAAGTGGTTTCAGAATCTATTTCACTCCCTTTTCAGGGTTCTTTTCACCTTTCCCTCACGGTACTAGTTCGCTATCGGTGTCTGGTTAGTATTTAGCCTTACCGGATGGTCCCGGCAGATTCAGACAAGGTTTCACGTGCCTCGCCCTACTCAGGATACTATCAGAAGATTATGACATTTCGCATACAGGAGTATCACCTTCTATGCTTAAGTTTCCCAACTTATTCTGCTATATCATAATTTTGTAACTTCGTGTAGATAGTCCTACAACCCCACTAAATCGTGGTTTGGGCTCTTCCAATTTCGCTCGCCGCTACTAATGGAATCATTATTTATTTTCTCTTCCTGTTGCTACTAAGATGTTTCAGTTCACAACGTGTCTCGCAAATATTCCTATGTATTCAGAATATAGCAACTAGAAATTACTCTAGTTAGGTTCCCCCATTCGGAAATCCCCGTTTCGTAGCTCATATCCAGCTCCACGAGGCTTATCGCAGGTAATCGCGTCCTTCATCGACTTCCAGACCCAAGGCATCCACCACAAACTCTTACTTATTTAAAAGTGTAACAATATGACCTATTGTTGATGTATATTCAAAGACATTTCAATAAATTATTATTTTTACATAATAATTACTCGGTATCAATATCAAAACAAATTAACCATTTTATTAATTTATTTACAATTTGATGTCGTTGTAATATCTTTACTATTCAGTTTTCAAAGAACATTAAGAGAGAAAGTTCTCTCAAAACTAGATATATCAAAGGACTATTAACTTTGTACATGACGCTTAAATAATTAAATATGAAATAGTCTTGTTAAGGTTGTATCATCGTAAGAACGATTATTGTACTCTGTAGAAAGGAGGTAATCCATCCCCACGTTCTCGTAGGGATACCTTGTTACGACTTCACCCCAGTCACCAGTCCTGCCTTAGGCAGTTGTCTCCGTAGTTAACAAAACCGACTTCGGGCATTACCAGCTCCCATGGTGTGACGGGCGGTGTGTACAAGACCCGAGAACGTATTCACCGTAGCGTAGCTGATCTACGATTACTAGCGATTCCGACTTCATGTAGTCGAGTTGCAGACTACAATCCGAACTGAGAACGGTTTTTTGAGATTTGCTCCACGTCGCCGTATTGCGTCTCTTTGTACCGTCCATTGTAGCACGTGTGTTGCCCCACTCGTAAGAGGCATGATGATTTGACGTCGTCCCCACCTTCCTCCGGATTACTCCGGCAGTATCCCTAGATCATCTAACTAAGGAAAAGGGTTGCGCTCGTTGCAGGACTTAACCGAACATCTCACGACACGAGCTGACGACAACCATGCACCATCTGTCATTCCGTTGACCTCCACTATATCTCTATAGCTTTGCGGAAGATGTCAAGAGTGGGTAAGGTTCTACGCGTATCTTCAAATTAAACCACATGCTCCACCGCTTGTGCGGATCCCCGTCAATTCCTTTAAGTTTCACTCTTGCGAGCATACTACTCAGGCGGATGATTTAATGCGTTAGCTGCGCCAATGGATTCCATTAGCTAATCATCATCGTTTACAGCGTGGACTACCAGGGTATCTAATCCTGTTTGCTCCCCACGCTTTCGTCTCTCAGTGTCAATATGTGCCCAGTTAGCTGCCTTCGCCAAGTTGGTGTTCTTCCTAATATCTACGCATTTCACCGCTTCACTAGGAATTCCGCTAACCTCTACACAATTCTAGTATGCCAGTATCCAACGCGATTTGGGGTTGAGCCCCAAGTTTTGACGCCAGACTTAACACACAACCTACAGACGCTTTACGCCCAATAATTCCGGATAACGCTTGCAACCTATGTATTACCGCGGCTGCTGGCACATAGTTAGCCGTTGCTTTCTGACAAGGTACCGTCAAGGTAAGTTCATTTCCTAACCTACTTTTTCTTCCCTTATAACAGCAGTTTATAACCCGAAGGCCTTCCTCCTGCACGCTGTGTCGCTCCATCAGGCTTTCGCCCATTGTGGAAAATTCCCTACTGCTGCCTCCCGTAGGAGTCTGGGCCGTATCTCAGTCCCAGTGTGGCGAATTAGTCTCTCAACCCCGCTAAACATCATCGCCTTGGTAAGCCATTACCTTACCAACTAGCTAATGTTACGCACCCCAATCTTCCAGTGAGGGAAACCCCCCTTTTATATATCTATCATGCGATAAATATAAGTATCCGGTATTAGCGCTAATTTCTCAGCGTTATCCCAATCTGAAAGGCATGTTAAGTACGTGTTACTCACCCATTCGCCGCTAAGTCCGAAGACTTCGCTCGACATGCATGTATTAGGCACACAGCCAGCGTTCATCCTGAGCCAGGATCAAACTCTCGAAAAAATTGACTGTCATGTATTGTATATATCTAGTTTTCAAAGAACTTTATAGTTCGCAATTTTTGTTTGCTTAATTATTATATATTAAAAAAATTTTTACAAAAATAATTTTTTAACTTTTTTTATTAATAACAAATTATTAATAATTGCTAATAATTAAGGCTTCTGTTTAGTTGCTTAATTATTATAACAATAAACAAAATAAAACAAAAACTTTTTTTAAATTATTTTAAAAATTTAGATCGAATAAAAAATATCCACATTATATGGATATTATTGTTGTTATTTCGTCTTAGCTTTTAATCTTTTAGCTGATACATGACCGTTAATAATTTTTTCTAAAACTTCTATTGAATAATTAAATGGATTAAAGTTTAAGTAAATCTTTTTAGTTCTATACATAACTTTAATTAATCCTAAATCTCTATCAAAAACTTTCATATATCACTGAAAGTCTTTAGATTCAATTATGTTTCTTATCGTATCATTGATAGTTGGTAAATTAACTATAAATTGAATAGTATTTAGTTTTGGATCTAATTTAATTAAAACAAATGGGCTTAACATCTTAATAAAGAATTCAAATTCATCATATATCATTTTGAATAATTCTTTATAAGCCATACTTTGTGTTTTAAAGTTAAGAAAAACAATTCTTCTATCCTTTATTAGTCCAAGGTTTTCATAAAATAAGTAAAATTCTCTTAAAACACGTCTAGGTATTGTGCCTAGGTTTGTATAAAGATCAGACATTAGCAACTTATCATTACTTTTATAAAATTTTTGTAAATGTAAGTGTAATCTGTAAACATTTGCAAATGTACAATTAGTTAATTTTTTGATTGGGAATTTAATATCTCTAGCATATCAATGAGATCTAACTTCATTGGCATTAAACGAAACAAAAGTATTTCTTAAGGTTCTAAAACGAATTAAGTAATTATATTGAAAAGCATTAATGTATTTTTTAACGACTTCTTTTAAATGAGCTAAATTATTTAATTGCGCTAAAAAATAAATTGGTGGCTCGATATTTTTAATGCCATCAATTGGTAATCATTTCAAATTTCATGCTTTTAAATTATTTTCGTTAAAAATTAGTTTAATTTTATGAATATCGGTAATTTCAAAAAACTTTTTAAGTTCTAATTGACTATTTCCAATGTCAACAAAAACTAATATTGCATAAATAAAATTATTATTGTCGTGAAATATATAATAAGTATTATCAATTTTATGCTTGAGGTCTTTGGTAGCATAAACTTTTAAACTTAGTGATTGATTTTTACTAAGATTAAAAACTTTAGTAAAAATAAACATAATGTCATTCAAAGAGCGCTGTAATACTCTATCTGACTTATTCAAAAAGATATTAAACATTAAAATACTCTAATAGTATACACCAATTTTTTGAGATTTGTTAAATAATTTTTAATTTCTTGCTCATCTCTATGCATACTAACATTATTATTATATAGTTATTGTTCAAATATAAAAGAAAATAAAAAATTGGTAATTGAATAATTACCAATTTTAATTCTATTGTATAGGTACTATAAATTTAGTAAATGGTGCGAACGAATGGACTTGAACCATCGACCTCACGATTATCAGTCGTGTGCTCTAACCAGCTGAGCTACGCTCGCATGTATGTCTATTATATTACAAAATTTATAATAGACAAGAAAATATATAAAATAAATTAACGTTTTGAGAATTGTCTTGCACGACGTGCTGCACGTAGACCAGGTTTTTTACGTTCTTTAGCTCTTGCATCTCTAGTTAACATTCCAGCTGCTTTTAATGCTGCACGGTAGTCAGCACTAGCCTCTAATAATGCTCTAGCAATTCCTAATCTGATTGCTCCAGCTTGACCACTTAATCCACCACCTTGTACACGTACTGATACATCAAATTTTCCTAATGTTTCAGTTAAAACAAATGGTTGGTTAGCGTCTTTTAAATAAATGTCAGATGTTAAATAGTCACGAGCTTCACGTTTGTTGATAACGAATTTACCTTTACCAGGTGTTAATTTAACACGTGCTACAGAAGATTTTCTTCTTCCTAAACCACGGTATTCAATAGCTTTAGTCATAATTATCTAACCTCTAGTCTTTCTGGATTTTGTGCTTCGTGCTTGTGTTCTGGACCTGCATAAACAAATAAGTTACGACGTTGTTTGTCACCTAATTTTGTGTGGGGTAACATTCCTGAAACCGCTTTTTCGATTAAAGCTGTAGGTTTTTTAGCTCTTAATTTAGCTGCAGTAATGCTTTTTAAACCACCTGGGTAACCTGAGTATGAGTAGTAAACTTTATCTTCTTCTTTATTAGCTGTTAAAATAACTTTTTCAGCGTTAATAATAATAACGTTATCACCCATATCTGTGTGTGGTGTAAAGTTTACTTTTGTTTTCCCTCTAAGTGTTGAAGCAACAAATGCTGCTAAACGTCCTAACACTTGTCCTTCAGCGTCAATAACATATCATTTTTTTTCTACATTATGCTTATTTACTATAGTAGTTTGTCTCATGTTATCCTCCTACGTTAATTTGTTAATTGGTTGGTTTGTTAAATTGCTTTATTATTATACCACAGAAAAATTTAGACGAAAATAAATTATTTTGCAAAATAAAGCGATCGAAAAAACACATTTTGCTGTTAATTTATTATATACTAAATTTTTCAGAGATAAAAAATAAATGTTGCAAAAACATTTATTTTTCTGATCGTGTACTATAACAGTTCAATTCCTTCTTTACGAAGTTCTTCTCTATATTCTTCTGGTCAGTAGCTAGCTTGTACTTCACCAATGTGTTGTTTTTCTAAAAGTACCATACTTACTCTACTTTGTCCAATTCCACCACCAATTGTAAGTGGTAGTTCGTTATTTACGATTTGTTTATGGTATGGAGATAATTTTTCTACTTCATCTTTTGTTAGTCCGCTTTGTTCAACAATTGAAGTAGCATCAACTCTAATTCCCATTGAAGATAGTTCAATAGCACGATCATTAGCTTCTGAATAAACAATTAAATCACCATTTAGTTTTCAATCATCATAGTCAAAAGCACGTTTAGAATGCGCAATACCTGATTTTAATGGATAACCAATTTCATAAATAAAAATTGCTCCGTATTCTTTTGCTGCTAAATATTCACGTTCGTCAATTGATAAATTAGGATATCTATCTTCTAAATCTTGTGATTTGATAAAGTGAAGTTCTTCAGGTAATTTAGTAGTTAAACTTGGATATAATTCGTGTAATTGTTTTTGAGTATCAACTATTGATTTATAAATTCTTTGAGCTGAATCAAATAAAAATCTTAAGTGGCGATCTTTATCTAAAATCACTTTTTCTCAATCTCATTGATCTACATAATATGAATGAGTTGCATCTAAAGTTTCTTCTCTTCTAATTGCATTCATATCAGTGTATAAACCTTCATATGGAGCAAAATGATATTTTTGCAATGCATCACGTTTTCATTTAGCTAATGAATGCACTACTTCAAGTCTTTCATCTGAATTTAGAGGTAAAAATCAAACCGGTGCTTCTCCACATAAACCATCGTTTAATCCTGATGCTTTAGAAACAAAAAGCGGAGCTGTAGCACATGTTAAATTTAAATTTTTACGTAAATTAGCTTGAAATAAGTTTTTTAAATCTTGAATTGCACTTTGTGTTTGACGTACACTTAATTTTGGTATATACATAGTTCTCCTATCAAGGTTTTAGCTTAATTTTTGTAATAAAAAAATTATATAATAAAACGGTATGAAACAAACAACAAAATATACAAGAAAGAGAATTAAATCAACTGTTTTAGCGTTTAGTTTTCTGTATAAAATCAAAACTATACAAGGCAAGTTGTTAGTTATAACTCTTGTTGGATTGGTAATGGGATTATTTGGAGTATTTTTACTCCAAAATACTGGATTATACGCTCTGGGTCTAGAAGCGTTTGGGCAAGGAATTGGAAATTTAGCTTACTATTTAATCGGCTCATCTACTGCTGGATATGTAGCTTTTAACATTTGCTTTTGAGGAATATATTTTGTCTTAAATATTCCTCTACTAGTTTTATCTTATAAAAAGATTAGTAAAGAATTTACTTTTTATACTTGTTATTATTTATTTTGCTTTACTTTGTTTGGTATTGGTTTTGGATTTATTCCTGGTATTAGTAAAGTCTATTTATTTGCTAATTTAAATGCTAATTCACCAGTGTTTTTTAGTTCTGAACAAGTGAAAATAATTTTATGAGATTACCTAGGTGATTCAACTAAACACATTGCTGTCTTTTTATATTCAATAGGATGAGGATTTTTACAAGGACTAGCTGCTTCATTTATTATCATTTTAGCTGGAAGTACTGGTGGATTTGATATTTTAGGTATGTATATAGCTAAAATTAAACAACGTGACATTGCTTCTATATTCTTTATCTTAAATATTATCGCTTTAACTTTAGCCAATATTATTGGAACATATATTCCAGCTAGTTTATCCATTTTAAATAACGCTGCTAGCGCTAGCGATTTATCAGCTAAAGCTTTTGAATTAAATTTATTTATTAGTCCAAACTTTATTGCTGGTTTTGTGATGCTTTTAGTTCATGCTGGTGTAGTTAACTTATCATTTCCAAAATATAAAATGGTGCAAACACAAATCTTTTGTGATACACCATTTGAACTCATTGATTTAATAAACAGTAAATCTGACCGGCAATTTACTTTTTCTATTCATCAAGTCATTGGTGGATATTCAAAGAAACAAAAATTTATGATCACAACAAATACTTATTATTTAGATGCAGCCTACCTATTTCAATTAACTAAAAATATTAATAATGACTTATTTATTTCAATTATTAATATCAAAAAAGGTGATGGATATATGTTTGTTGAAGATTAAAATAATAGCTGACAGTAGTCAGCTTTTTTATATAGTTTATTAACCAATAACAATGTATTTTATGAGTTTGAATAAAAAACAATTTAAAAATAAATAAAAAAACCTAACTATAAAGCAGACTAGTTAGGTTTACACTTATGTGTTCTAGGGGTTAATTGTCGTTAATAATAGTATGATTTATTAATCATTGAATTGGAGCGAGTGAAGGGAATCGAACCCTCATAGTCAGCTTGGAAGGCTGAAGTTCTGCCATTAAACTACACTCGCATTTTAAGTGCAAGAATATTATAACAATATAAATAATATTTTCAAAGTTTATTTTAGAAAAAATTCTAAAATAATGAATATATAGTATTTTTAGTAATAAATATTGGTGCCCCAGACAGGACTTGAACCAGCACGGTATTGCTACCGAGGGATTTTAAGTCCCTTGTGTCTACCATTCCACCACTAGGGCAATTAATAATATTATATATGAATAAGTATAATTATTTAAATAATTCATTATTTTTTAGTGCATTTAATTGCGTTATTGTGTCATTTACCTGATTTACAAATTCTTTTATACTGATTTAATCAGCATAAAAGAATAAATATATTTGTTTGTAATTCTTATTTATGTACACTAATTGTCAAATCATTAAATAAAAACCTCGCTGAAGTTAGTGCGAGGTTTTTTACTACATAATTAATAATTTTCTTTAATACGTTCGTGATTGGTTTTATTTTTAGCTACATATGAATTTACTAAATCTCCATAAGTATATCCCAACTTAATAAATGAACCTAAAGCTAATTCGAAAGCCTCTAAAATTGTTGATTTATTAAGTGTTTGCATCATTTTTGAAACGCTTATAAATAAACTAATAAATTGTTCATTAATGTCTTGATGAACAATTTTTGGTTCAATAGTTGGGTTTAATTCAAATTCATTGGCAAATGTTACAATAAAGTGAAGAATGTCAGCGAATTCTTCTTTAACATAATCACTATTTACTTTTTTGTTGACTTTTCAGTATTTAAAACTTTGAACTTCGTTAATAAATTCTGCTACTTCTACCATTAAAGCAATTAATTTTTGTCTAATGATTTCAGAATTTTTAATCTCTGGGAAGTTTTTTTGACGTTTTATAGTGATTTGATCATCTAGCTCTTTTTGCAATTTAAATATTGTTTCTAAATTCATATTAAAATTATAAACCAATAACAAAAATAATTTAGTTTAGCTAACTAAATACTGCTTTATTGTGGGATTATAACTCAATTATTGCATATTAAAGAGCACAAATGTACTTCACATAAAAATATTTTGAGAGCGAAATTACACATGCTATAGTCCCTAAGACATATAGATGAATATTTTTATTCAGCTTAATTCATTTAATTTATTGTTTAGACATGTGAACAAAAATAACATTATCTTTAGGTTTAAAGTTTAATAAAAAAAAAGTGCAGTTAGACACCAAATTATTTAAATTCGGCTCAACTGCACAATATAATTATTTTAGAAATTTATAGAAGATGATTTTAAGAATTAATGAGTTTCATCTTCGAATTCGATATTAAGGAATTGGGTTTTATTTGTACCATTTCAAAGTCATGTATAAATACCATATGGCGCTTTATATGATCCATTTGTATCAGTAGGCGTATCCATTCTTCCTTCTTCTACATATCAATCTTTTTTTATCTGCATCATAACTTAATTCATTTCAATGATTATTTTTATTAATTTTATCTAATGTAAAGAATGTACGTCTTACAGGTCAATCAGGACCTTGAGTAATCAGATACTTAACATTTTTGATTTTCTTACCGAATCTATTTTCTAAATCAAAATAAATTCTTTTACTTTGTTTACGATCTCAAACAATGTTAACTAATGTAGACTCTTTATTAGATTCATAAACATTTGTATATACCTTTGTTAATATATAATCATGGTCTTGATATTTAGATGTTGTTTTGTTGTTGTTATAAACTTTTAATACTCACTCTTTACTTCTTCCCTTATATGTACCAACTAATTTAAATTCATTTAGACCTGGTTTTAATTTTTCAGGGAAATTAAATACTTTAACTTGGTCAAAATCATCATTACCTAATCTTTTTGGTTCTTGACCATTGAATCTTCAAACAACATCTGGATTAGAATAAGTTTTTGAAAGTTCAATTGAAATTAAATCAATTGCTCCATTTCTATCCACAATTACTGGGGTTAACTCACGCGAGTTTTTACCGAATGATGTATAACCAAATGGCATTAAATGATATCTTCTATTTTCATTGTTACCATATTCGAATGCTGACTGAACTTTGAATTCGTAGAAACCAATTGGGTCTTTAATGTGGATTGATTTAATTATTGTTTCTTCTTTGCCTGTCTCATTGTTATGATATGTTAAAGTAACCTTATAAGTTCCAGTATTTAGTTAACTAGCATTTTTTGCATGTACATTTGTTTTTTCGTAAACACCTGCTTCTTTTTGAATATTGAATAAATTATTAACAAGTTTATTATCATAATAAATGTTTACTTTTAAATTGCGATATTTACTTTGAGTAAATTGATAATCGATATTAATATCATCGCCCATATTGAAAACATTATATGTTTCAGCGTTAAAATTATTTCTATTTGACACAAAAACACTAACTTTGTTGTAATCTAATTCAACTCCAACAAAACCGTTGTTTCCTAAGTTGAATGAGGTATTTTCAAACCTTAGGTTTTCAAAAGTTTTACCTGGTCCTGAAAAATAAAATAAATCATATGGCATATAACAAGTTGAATCATTTGTATAAATAGCTGAATCGTGCACGATAAATACACCTTTGTGTAAACCATTTTTACTTACTCAATTATCGTCTCAACCTATAAACGCAACAGCATGTGGGATAGATCAACCTGCAGGGTAATAAGAAACATCATCTATAGTTCTAGTAAATTGTGATAAACCACTATAGATAGCACCGTTTTGTTTAATTCAATATTTCATCATTTCCACATCTGTATTTTCACGCCAGAAGTTAGTTTCCTTAAATCATTTCGGTGTTACTACATCATAGCTTTTTGATGTACCTTTGGCACTCAACATTGCTCTTAATGCGATAGCTTGCTGTGTATGAGTGTAATATGAAGTATCAAATGGAAAGTCACTTTCAAGTGAAAAACCTAATTCTGCATATTGATTTGGATCCTCATTAGGTGCAGAATAGTTGACAAAATCACCACCTTCACTAAATAATCTAGTTGTAGCGGTAACTAATTCTGATAAGTCAATGTGTTCACCTAGTGATAGTTGTAATGAAGTTTCATAAACTTTTACAGTTGCGAAGTTTCAACAAAAACCATTACTATCTTGTTTAGAACCTGGTAAGTAAAATGAATCTTTAAAATCAAATTTGCCATCTTTTTTATTATAAATACTTTGTCTAATTTGATTTCTTGCATTAATATATCTAGTAAATTCAGGGTTTCTGCCTTCTACAGTGTCATTGGTTCCCTTATTTACTGATTGATTTTTAATATCAGTTAAACTTGCAACAACGTTTATTAAATTATCAGTATTTCTTGACTCATACTGTGGACGATTATTTCTTCTTGATCCAGAATTATTGTTGTTTGAAGAAGAACGATTTCCACCTAAAGCGTTCATTTTTTCTTCTGTAGGAGGTCTTCAATAAGTAACAGTTGAACCAGAGACATGAACAACAGTCCCTTTAGGTTCTTCTGCAGCTGAAGAAGTATTAGATGCAGTTTCGTTAGTGTTAACTTCAGCTACTGATGTGTCAGTATTTGTTTCAAAAGTGTCATTACTTGAATTATCAACACTAGTTGTTGCTTCAGAAGTTTCAGTTTCACCTCTTGTTTCATTAACTCTAGTTTCGTCAACGTTTGTTTCAGGAACAACTGGAGTTTCTGAACTATTTGATGAAGCATAATTGTCAGAATTAGTTGTGTTAACTTCACTATTTGTATTTACAACCACTTCTTTTTTAGTTTCTTCGTTATTTGGTAATTGAACTTCTGCACTAATTTCACTAGAAACATTTGCCACTGAATCGTTTTTCTTATCGTCTTCTTTTTCAGGTGTCATACATGAAGCGCTTAAAAGTAAAGCACTAGTTGAAATTGATGTTAGTCCACTTATAATTAAATATTTATTTTTCTTTTTCATGGATACCTCCATAGCAATATAACTTTTTATATTACATATAAAAAGATCGCTTTTGTTTATATATTAAATTATATAACAGTAGCTATTTAACGAACAATAATAGTAATAATAAATATGATGTTTGTGCAAAATTCGCACATTTAAAATAATCTAAACACATGAATTTTTAGTGTAAAAAAATTAAAATAGTCGTAAATTCAGTGTTTTAGGTCAAAAACTTTAATAAAAAAATGCAAGCCAAACTTGCATTTTTATTTTTGTAATTATTAATTTGAAAATTAGTCTCAACTATCACTAATATCAATATCATCGGCTGTGAAGTTATCAAAGTAATCATCAGCGGTTTCTTGACTACGTTCAATCATTTCTTGAATTTCATTGTAATTATCGCCCATATCAAAGTATTTTGAAGGTGTGTCAACTAATGAAAAGTTTTTATCAAAGTAAGTTTGTGGGTTTGGTAAATCGTATTTACCTTTTCTTTCGTAATTACAGTTTGTTCCTGCAGGAATTTTAAGTCCTAAAATGATATTTTCTTTTAGTCCTTCAAGATTATCTGAACGATTTGCAATTGCAGAGTTAACTAAAATTTTAGCAGTTTCTTGATATGAAGCAGCAGCTAAGAATGAATCACTAAGAAGTGGTGTTTGTTTAGCTCCACGAATTTTAACTTCACCAAATGCAGGTTTTTTACCTTCTGCAATTAATCTACCATTTTCTCTTTGATATACAAATGTATCGACTAAACCACCTCTAAAGAAGTTAGAATCTCCTGGGTCTAGAATCATAATTTTTGAAAGCATTTGTCTAATGATGATTTCAATGTATTTATCTGAAATTGAGATACCTTGTAAACGATATAGTCTTTGAATTTCTTTTAGTAAGTAGTTTTGAACTGCACGAGCATCAGCACATTGAAGTAATTCATTAAGAATAATTGGTCCTTCAAAGATTTTTTGTCCTGGTTTAACTCTATCACCTTCTTTTACACGGCATTTTTGTGATGATTTACCGTTTTTAGAAATAATATCGTATGAACCATTTGTGTTTTTGTATTGAATTTCAACTACAGTTGTATCAGTTTCATTACCAGCTTTATCTTTAGCTTTGTAAATTCTTTTTACAACTCCATATCTGTCTGAAATAACAGCAGGACGACCTCAAGGGAAGTCATAAGCATCGATTAACTCAATAAGTCTACCAAAACCACCTGTAATATCTGAAACCCCAGCAACCCCTCCGGTATGGAAGGTACGCATAGTTAGCTGTGTACCAGGTTCTCCAATTGATTGAGCAGCAATAACCCCAACAGCTTCACCAATGTTTACGATTCTGTTAGTTGCTAAATCTTTACCATAACAACGTTTACATACACCATTTTTAGTATGACAAGAAAGCACTGAACGAATGTCAACTTCTGTAATACCATGTTTATTGATAATTTCGTCAGCTAAACTAGCTGTAATTAAAGTGTTTTTAGGCACTAAAATACTATTATCTTTTGGATTATAAACTGGTTTGTTTGTAAATCTTCCTTCAATTCTATCACGTAAGCTTTCGATAACTGTATCTGTTTTAGTATCTTTAATATCTTTAACTAAGAATCCATAGTCACTTCCACAGTCATCTTCTCTAACAACAATACCTTGAGCTACATCGACTAATCTACGTGTTAAGTACCCTGATTTAGCTGTGTTTAACGCAGAGTCAGTTAGACCTTTACGAGCACCGTGAGTAGATGAATAGAACTCATATGCACTAAGTCCGTCAAGGAATGATGATTTAACTGGAATTTCAACAGTTGAACGAACCACACGGTCGTTTTCAGCATCGGCTTTAAGAACTTTGGCGTTGTTTTGCATCAATCCACGCATACCAGCTAACTGAGTAAAGTTAGATGCATTACCACGAGCACCAGATGTGAACATCATAAATAATGGGTTATTTAAATCTGATTTAGTAACTTCTTTAAGGTCTTTTTCAATTTCTGATTTAATTTCTGTTCACTTGTTAATTACTAGATTGTAACGTTCATCATCAGTTAGGTAACCTAATTCAAAGTATTCAGATAATTGTTCAATATATTTATCACCATCACTAATTTTTTCTTTAGTTGTATCTAAAGTAGTAATGTCAGTAATTGAGATTGTTGTACCTGAAACAGTTGAATATTTAAATCCTAAATCTTTGATTGTATCTAGAATAGAAGCAACATAGTTAGTGTATTCAAATCAAATAGTTTCTAATGCACGTGTGTATTCGTCAATTGTCCATTGAATTTTTGATGTTTCTAGTTTAGCATTAGCGTTATCGTATTGAATAGAATCGAATGTTTTAATAATTAAATTGTTGATTAATTCAGCATGTTCAAGTGAAATTTTTTCGTGGTTGTAGTCTAACATTTTCTTACATTGATCAAGTGAATCTCTGTAGTTAATTTGTGTAGTTTGACTAATAACTTCTGCAATATCTTGCATTGTTATAACAGCAACAAATTTGTCGTAAATTTGACGAACTAGTCATGATACGTCTTTTTTGTTTAAAGCTACATTAACATTCATTTGTTTGATTTTTTCAACAAAATCATCACCGTATTTAAGTGTGTAGTGAGATAAATGTTTTTCTGAAGTATGAATTACTTCTTTTTCAACTACTTTTTCGTTTCCGTTTGAATCGAATTTAACTGTTCTTTCAACATATTTACCAAAAATAAATTCAAAATCACTTGGTAATTCAGAGTTTAAGATAAATTTACCAACTGTTGAAACTAAGTATGCATCATCAGGTTGAGCCTTTCTAGTAACACTATTTTTACCTAATGATTTAATTGGAATAACAACTCTTGAGTGTAATGAAACTAATCCACGTTCGTAAGCTAGTTTCATATCATCTATTGATCCAAAGTATGAACCTTCACCTTTAGCTTCTTCACCACTTTTTTCAATTGTTAAGTAGTAAATACCTAAAATCATATCCTGTGATGGGTTAGCAATAGGTTCTCCATCTTTAGGTCCAAGAATATTTCTTGATGAAAGCATTAATTCTTTAGCTTCTCTAACAGCAGCTTCAGAAATAGGAACGTGTACAGCCATCTGGTCACCGTCGAAGTCAGCGTTAAACGCTGCAGTTACAAGTGGGTGTAGTTTAATAGCTTTACCACGAATTAAAACAGGTTGGAAAGCTTGAATTGATAAACGGTGCAATGTAGGAGCACGGTTTAATAGAACTGGTCTACCATCAATTGCTCTTTCAACATATGGTCAGATTCTTGGATCTAGCGCATCAATTAACTTTTTAGCTGATTTTACTGATGTAACAGTTGGATCTTCTTTAATTAACAGTCTAATAATTCATGGTTCGAATAATTTAGCCGCCATTCCACGAGGGATACCAACTTCGTGCATTCTTAAGTTTGGACCTACGACAATAACACTACGTCCAGAGTAATCAACACGTTTTCCAAGTAAGTTTTGACGGAAACGTCCTTTTTTACCAGTTAAAGCGTCAGAAATAGATTTAAGTGGGTGTGCATCTTTTGATGTAACTGGTGTAGGTTTTTTACGAGCATTATCAATTAATGAATCGACAGCTTCTTGAATCATACGATACTCGTTTTGTGTGATTAACATCGGAGCATCTTGTTCAATTCATTTTTCAAGTCTGTTGTTTCTAATAATGATACGACGGTATAGTTCGTTAACATCACTAGTTGAATGACGACCACCATCTAATTGAACTAATGGACGTAAATCAGCAGGAATAACTGGCAAGTTATGAATTAACATACTTGTTGGTTTTTGACCTGATTTAATAAATGAGTTAATAATTGTTAGACGTTTGTAAAGTCTTTGACGTTCTTGAATTTTTCCGTCTTTGTTTTCTGAATTTTTTAGAACATTATTTAATGCATCAATTTCAGCTTGAATTTCTTTAGCTTCTTGTTTTAGGTCAATGTTTTCAAGTAAGTATTTGATAGCTTGTGAACCAGTTGAAATTTTAGCTCCTGGTTCATACATTTCAATAATTTCATTGTATTTGTAAAAGTCAATACCAAAGTCTTTTCCTAATTGTGAAGAAGCTTCATCTTTTAGTTCTTGAATTGACATTTCAATGTCTTCATAAGCTTCTGAACCTGGTTCAGCTTTTTGTAACATTTCTTCTAATGCTTCTAAATAAATGTTAGCAGCATCGTTAATGTCAATAATTGTGTTTTTCTTTAGTGATTTTAAAGAACCATTTTCTAAAACGATGTGAGATTTGTAGTAAATTAATTTTTCTAAATCAGCTTTAACAACTGCTTTATTATTATCTAGTCCTCTTAAACCTAATAATTTAGAAATAATAGAGTGGTCAATTTTGAAGAATCAAAAGTGAACAACTGGGTTATGTAATTTAATATGTCCCATTCTACTTCTACGAGTGATTTTAGGTAGAATTTCTGGCTGATATTTTTCACATGAAGGTGTTCTTGTACAAATAGAACCTTCATCTGTTTTTTTGTATTTTGTACCACAAAGTGGACATTTGTAATCAGTCATAGGACCAAAAATTAATTCGTCAAATAATCCACCTTTTTCGGGTTTGTAAGTTTTATAGTTAATGGTTTCTGGTTTAGTAACTTCACCGTGTGATCATTCTAAGATGTCTTCTGATGAAACTAGAGAAAGAGAAACTCTTTGAATGTTTTCTAGTGAAATTTGCTCATTTTTTTTATTCATTGTGGTCTTCTCCTTCTAAATGTTGCATCATTGAACCATCTTCATCGAATTTTTCAGTTTCAATGTCTAATTTCATACCTAAACCTTTTAATTCATAACTTAAAACGTTAAATGATTCAGGTAGTCCAGCTGTTGGTAATTTTTTATCTAATACTAAAGCAGTATATAGTTCATTACGTCCAGCAATGTCATCTGATTTGTAAGTTAAAATCTCTTGTAAAACGTTTGCAGCACCATAAGATTCGATAGCTCAAGTTTCCATCTCTCCGAATCTTTGTCCACCGTTTTGAGATTTACCTCCAAGAGGTTGTTGAGTAATAAGTGAGTATGGTCCAATGCTACGTGCATGCATTTTGTCATCAACCATATGGTTAAGTTTTAGCATATACATCACACCAACTGAAATTGGTTTATCGAATTTTCTACCAGTAATTGGATCGATAATAACTTGTTTTCCAGTTTTATCTAATCCGGCTTCAACTAAAGCATCTTCGATGTCATTTTTCTTAACCCCATCAAATGAAGGAGTAACAAACTTAACACCTAATTTTTTAGCAGCCATACCTAAGTGTAGCTCTAAAACTTGTCCGATGTTCATACGTGAAGGCACACCTTGTGGGTTTAACATAATATCTAATGGTGTTCCATCTTCTAAATATGGCATATCTTCTTCTGGTAAGACAATAGAGATAACCCCTTTGTTTCCGTGACGACCAGCCATTTTGTCACCAACTTTTATTTTTCGTTTTTGTGCAACAGAAACTTTAACAATTTTATCTACACCTTCTTCTAAAACATCACCTTGGTCTCTAGATAAAATTTCAGTGTGAATAATTGTTCCACCATGTCCGTTTTTAACTTTTAGTGAAGTATCTTTTACATTTAAAGGTCTTTGACCTAAAATAGCAGCTAAAAGTTTTTCTTCTTGTGTTGGATTTTCTTCACCTTTTGGAGAAGTTCTACCAACTAAAACATCACCAGGAGAAACCTCTGAACCTACTCTAACAATACCGTTTTCATCTAAATGTCTTCCTGCAGCTCTTGATAAATGTGGTATATCAGCAGTTAATTCATCATTTCCTGCACGTGAATTTCTAAATTGGATTGAGTGTTCTTCGATGTGAATTGATGTAAAGACATCATCTTTAACTAGACGCTCGTTAATAATAACAGCATCCTCAAAGTTATATCCTTTGTAAGTAGTAAAACCAACTAGAACGTTTTTACCAAGTGCCATTTCACCATCTTTAAATGAAGTACCATCAACTAGTAAATCACCTTCTTTAACATAGTCACCGGCTCTAACAATTGGTCTTTGTTGAATTAGTGTACCTTGGTTTGAACGTTCAAAGTTTCTTAATGAATATTGGTCAATTTTACCGTTAGGTTTTTCGATTTTAATTTTTGTTCCATCAACAAATACAACTGTTCCTTCATTTTTAGCAGTTAAGTTATATGAAGAGAATTTAGCAATATCAGCTTCTATACCAGTAGCAACAAGTGGTGCTTCTGATTGAATTAAAGGAACCGCTTGACGTTGCATGTTTGAACCCATAAGTGCACGGTTAGCATCATCGTTTTCTAAGAAAGGAATAGCAGCAGCAGCCACAGAAACAATTTGTTTTGAAGAAACCTCGATAAAATCAATGTCGTTAGGTGTTCCGATTGTATAGTTGTAATTACGTCTAATTGTTAAAACAGGTGAAACAATACGGTTTTCTTCGTTAACTTCAACTGATGATTGAGCAAATGAGTAACCAATTTCTTCACTAGCTGTTAAATAACGAACATCATTGTAATCAACAACACCATTATTAACTTTAAAGTATGGAGTTTTTAAGAATCCTAAATCATCAACTTTAGCAAAAGTAGCGAAGTTTAGGATAAGTCCGATGTTTTGTCCCTCTGGAGTTTCAATTGGACAAATTCTTCCGTAGTGAGTTGAGTGAACGTCACGAACTTCAAACTGTGCAGTATCACGGTTAAGACCACCAGGTCCTAAAGATGTAACACGACGTTTGTTTGAAACTTCAGCAAGTGGGTTGATTTGATCCATGAATTGTGAAAATTTTGAAGAGTTGAAAAATGTCTTCATTTGGTTTGTAATTAACTTGTTGTTTGTAACATTTTTTGGTGTTACTTTTGTAGCTTCTTTAGCACCCATTCTTTCACGAGTTGTTTTTTCTAATTTAGCTAACGCAATAGTTAATTGACCTTCTAATAATTCACCAACTGACACAATACGTTTGTTTGTTAATGAATCCGGATCATCATCTTGCCCAATACCATCTAGTAAGTTGAAGTAATAGTTAATTGCGGCAATGATGTCAGGAAGAATTAAATGTTGTTCTGTAGCTTTTGGGTCAGTTCCGATAACTTTAACTGGCTTATCAGCTTTTTCTAACATTCAAGTTTTTGAAGGGTAAACCTTAATAGCAACATATTTTACACGTTTTTCAAGGTTTTTCTCATTGTTTTTAACATTTAAGTCAAAGTAAACTAATTTTGGATCAATGCTTGGGATAGTTTTTGAGTGAATATCACCTGAAAGCATCGCATCGTGAATTTCTTTAGCAATTTTATGATCAATGTGAGTACCTTTTGGATAAATTTTTCCATTAGCTACTTTTACATCTTCTGCTAAATATGTGTTAACAATACGGTCTAAAACTGAAAGCTTCAAGTTAAGCATATAACGACCAGTTTCAGATAAACTGTAACGCTTTTTATCAAAAAGCATACCTGGAATAAGAGAACGAATAGCTTGAGTTGATGAACGATCACCTTTTCTTAAGCTCGAGAATAATTCAGATTGACAAGCATTCATTAATTCAAGGTGAGCAAATCTTTTTTCTGCACCTTCAGGAAGGTTTGCATTTTCTTTTTTAGCTCTTTCTTCGTTTTCTTTTTCGTCGTAAGCACTTAAAATTTTATCCCTAGATAAAGTTTCATTTAATAAATCACTATCTCCAAATAGTTTGTGGATAGCTGATTTTGTTAAACCAAATGAACCAAGGAAAGTTGCAAGGTTAATATTTTTACTTTTGTCGATTTTAATTTTTACAGTGTCTAATGTTGATGATGTAACTTTGTGTGATACTTCAATTCAAGAACCAATTCTTGGTAAAATTTCAAGTTTGTTGAAAAGGTCACTTGATTGTTTGTTACGAACATTAAGTCCAAAGTAAGCACCTGGTGAACGAATTAACTGAGAAACAATAACTTTTTCAGATCCGTTGATGATAAAACTACCACCTGATGTCATGTATGGGATTTCACCTAGTAAAACGCTTGAAGGTTCTACGATACCAGAGCTTGTTACCTCACTTTTTAATTGAACATGTAGTTTTGCACTAAAGTTTGTTCCTTTAGCTTTACATTTTTTAATTTCCTTACCTTCTTCATCTCCCTTAAATGGAAACTCTCATTTAATGAAGTTATTTGGGTCAGAAAGTTGTAAAGAAACATCCCCTTTAGAAGAAGTAATTGGATAAATTTCTTTTAGGCATTTTTTAACACGCTCTTCGATAAATAATTTGAAACTTTCTTTTCCAACTTCTAAAATGTCAAAAAGAGGAAGACTTTGTTTTGTTACTGAATAGTCTCTTCTTTCTGTGATAGGACCAAACTTACGAACTTTGTATTTTGCTTCTTGCATATTTTTCCTTTCATCTATTTTCATCACAATTTATGAAAATAAACACTCTAAATCGTTGATGATTATGTGCAGGCTAGCTGCTATTTAAATTAGTGCTTATATTTTACCATAAAAACTCATAATTAATTTATTAATGTGCAAATTTTATTTTTTATGGTATAAGTACGGCTTAAATTAATATTTAATAAAAACAAATTTGCTGAATATATAGTCATTTTGGGTAAAAAATAATTTTTTAACTGAAAGAAAATTATTTTAAAACAAAAAAAACAAAGTGCTAATTTACACTTTGTTTTGTTTTTAATTTAAATATGAAAGTTTTAATTTTGTTTAGATTGTGATTTTTAAAAAATAAATACAAAATCTCTAAAAAAACAAAGAAAATAATAACCGGTAAAACTAGTGGCAGAATTTTTTGATACTGGTCTAATCTTTGATAATTTTCAATAATCGGATAAATCCCTGCACCTATAAATACACTATAAGTGATGGAATTTCTATATGTTTTTTCAACTTCAAATAATGTAAATGAGTATAAATATTTTCTAATAATTGGTAAAACATAATATAAATAAATTTGTCTTTTGGATTTACCTATATTCCTAAAAAAGTTGAGTTGTGTTTGATCTAGAGAATTAATTGCTTCATTTATTTGTTTGATTAGCGACCTAAACGATGATATAGTCAGTATAAAAATCAATGCAGTATGTGTATTAACTAGTGGATTAAATATAAAAAAGAAAATTATAACTGGCATAGATTTAATAAAACTTAAGAAGATTTTAAATCCTATACTAACTACAACTTTATTTAGTTTTTCAGGCATAAAATATGCATAAATAAGGCTTAAAAGTAATCCTAAAAATAATGCAACATAAGTTTGTTGAGTTAAAGTTAAATATATTTTTCACTGGTAAATATCACTAAAATCAAAATTAAACATTTTTGATAAAGAATTTTGATAATAAGTTGTATTTATAAAACCGTTTTTTGAAATGTTTATAACTAAACTTATAATTGTGGAAAACGTAAAGATAACAAAGAAAATAAAAGTTAAAATTAATAACCATTTTTTGTAGTTATAACTTACTTTTAAGTCGATATTTAAGTTTTTAAAGTAAAAACTATTATTCTTAAAAACTCACTTATTAAAGCTGAACATCAAAAGTTCTAAACTTAAAATTAAAACCATTATATAAAAAATAGTTATACCTAAAAATTGATATTTATTATAGTAACTATTAAAGAAAAATCCTATACCAACTATACCAATTGAACCTAAGATTGTGTTTCATCTTATATTTGATTCGATCGCTAAAAATAGGTTCATTAAGTATTTATTTTTATTAAAGATAAGAATGTATTTAATAAAGGATTTGATTGGTTTATTAGATGATTTTTTAGCTAATACAAAAGCTAAAAAGTCTGTAGATTCAATAATTTCGACAAAATACCTGTTCATTCACAATCAAGTAAACCAGCTAAAAATAATAAATGCAGCTACTTTTTTATCAATTATTAAGTTGCTAAAGGTAAAAATTAAAATAATCGTTGGTAAAGATCTTAATAAAATACAAATAACCCTATTAATTCATGGAATTAGTTTGTATTTATACAGTTTAGGGACACTTAAAATAGATGTAAAAAAAGCGATTATCACACCAAAAAAACTAGCAGATAAAGTTATTTCTATAGTTATCCACAAGTATTTTAAATTTATTAGTCACAAATTAAGACCAGGTAAATCTGGATCAGTGCTTTGGAAACTAAAAATATCTCTTAAAATCCTAATAGTTCTATCAAAATTTGGATTAGTAAAATCAAAAAAACCTAAATTATAGAGAAAAATAAAAAATATAACTACAGCAATAAAAATACAAGAGTAAAATTTACCTAATTTAGCTCTACTATTGTTGATAAAATTAGTCATAAAAATACTTTAGTAAATCTTTTTGCTCAATTTCACTAGTGACTAACACTTTTTCGACTTGATTTTTGTTTATACAAATTAAAAAATCACACTCTTGTAATGCTAAAGTGATATCGTGAATTGCGATAATACTGTAATTTTTTTTATTTTTATTTAGTAAATCAAAAACTTGCTTAGAGTTTTCAATATCTAAATTACTAGTAGGCTCATCTGCTAATGTTATTAGTTTATTTTTAAATAGTGAGTATGCTATATTAAGTTTCTGTTTTTGACCTGAAGATAGATTTTTTAGTGGTATAAACGCATATTTTTCAATGTTTAAGTTGACTAAAATACTTCATAAATCTTCTTTTTGCTTTTTAGTCAAAATGCGAAATAGTTTATAAAACCAATTATTAAATTGATCAAAATCTAACAATACATTAGTATAAAAATCATAATCATCTAAAAATAATGATTGAGTTGGAATGTAACTAATTAAATTTTTGAATTTTTTTGTTTCTTGTTTAGATAAATTTTTTAAATCTTTGTCATCAAAATAGATAGAACCATTTTGAATCAGTTCTTTATCAAAAATAGATTTGATTAAAGTACTTTTACCAGAACCATTTTTACCAATTAACCCATAGATATAGCCTTTTTGTATTGTAAGTGATACATTGTTTAAAATGTTTTCTGCTTTATCTGGGTATCTTAAACTTACATTTTTAAATTCAATCATTATTTATCTTCATAAACCTTTGTTAAGTTATTTCAAAATTCATCAGTGTTTTTGATGGTTTTAAAGCCGTTAAACCCATTTTCATCACCTCATGTGTTTTGGTTATTTTCTTTTAATACCTTAAATGTTTCAGCTATTGCTTCTTTTTGAGCTTTTGAAAGATTATTGTTGAAAACTCCAACATTATAAGGGATTGGGTCTGTAACAGTTAAAAAATCAACAACTTGATTTGGTCTTGAAGCTGGATCTGGACTGAATACATCTGGGTTTTGAACTTGTTTATATAAGTAATATCCTTCATTTTCAAAGAAAATATGAATATTAGTATCTTTATTCATTTTATTCAAACTTGAAGGCATAGCATTTTTTTCAACTAATTCGGTATTTTTTAATGAAACAAAATTATTTCCTGCTTTATTAAAATGCTTTTTAAATAATAAATTCGGAAGTTGATATTTGCTTCCTGAACTAGGTTTTCCAATTCCGATTTGGAATTTAGAAAAAGATTTTCAATCTTTATTGTTTCAAGCTTGTTTGATTTCACTAATTTGTTCTGGTGTTGCTACTAAAACAATTATTCCACGCTGGAAATCAACTAAATCATGACCTAAATTTTGATAACCATCTACATAAACTGTACCATTTCAATTCATACCATTTTCTTTATTATTTCACTGCGCTCTTGGTATTCTTGAATAAACCTTAAACTCATTTGAAGCAATTTCTTGTAGTTTTAAACCATTTGGTTGCTCATAAAAATCATTAACTAAATCACCTTTAAAAGCATTAGTTAATGTTTGAATATATGGTTCAAAACATTTTTGCTTGAATTCATCGATGTTTTGGTAAATTGATGTAGCAGACATAAAAGCTAATGAAATTTCATTTTTTAATAATTGCTGTGATAGAAACTCATAGCTACTATCACTGCTAGCTTTTAGTTCTATTTGGTTATCTAAACCTCTTTTTTGTAATTGTTTTTGTAACTCAGTTTTAAAATTTTCTTCATATTGAGGAGAAAATTTTCCTAGTAAATTAATTTTTAATAACTTGACTTCACTGTTTTTTTGTTCAGTTTTAACACAACTTACAGCTAAAGCTGGTAAAAATAAAACCGAACTCATAATTGACTTAAATAATAATTTCTTCATATAAAAAAACCTTCCTAGGACAGGAAGGGAGCGAAAAAAAGAAAGACTCGCTACGCAGGCATTACCCTGATCAGCTAATAAGAGTATTTCTCAACCTATGTTTAACAATTAAATATAAGTACCTCTGTCCTATATTTAATTGTATCATACTAAAAGGCATTTTCGTTAATTTCATCTTTATTTAAAGGTTCTTGTGGGTTAGTTTTTAGTTCATTAAATAACTTTTTATCTGATTGAAGATCTAAAATTTTATCACTATCAAATTCTTGATAGTCGGTTAAATCAAATTCCAATTGATCATTACTATCAACAAAATCAATTTCAACTGTATTTGATGCATGCTTTTCATGGCTATTTTCAGCATGGTGATGTCTAGTTAATTGATTAGTTCATCTTAAATAATTTTCATACGTAGCATAAATATAACGCTCATCGTCATCTAAATAAATAATATTATCATGAATATATAAAGGATCTTTGGCAGGTTCAAAGTAAGTTAAACTTCTATTTTTTATTAACCTTTTAACTCAAGGATTAATAGGATTAGCAAACAACTTATCAACTTTTCCACCTTCTATTAAGGTGTTGTTGTCAAAAAAGTGTACATAATCAAAATGTTTTTCAATGTGATACAAATTGTTTGTAATGTACATAAAGGTAAGTTGATACTTATCAATAATTCTTTTTACGACTCTAACAACATTATTTCTAACTTCAGAATCGCTATCGATGTCATTGTCTTGAATCATAAATATTTGTTTATTTAAGAAAATGTACTTAGCTAGTTTCAAACGAATAATTTCAATCAAACTTTGTTCTTTGTAAGGTGTAATAAATTGTGCATAAGGTATAGATAAATTTTGATAAATACCAGCAAATTTAATCAAATTTATATATTTATCAATTGCTTTTTTATTAACTAATAATTTTGAGTTAGTAAATTCAGTCAAATCAGTAAACAACTCAAATAATCACTTAACTTTGTTAAAAAATAAAACTAATTCACTGAATTTTTCAAAGGTTTCGTTAATTTTTATAGCTTGTGAAGCTTTCTTATTAATTTCGTCAATATATGCTGAAAATTTTCCGATAATACTATAAAGAGTTTTTTCTTTATTTTTAAAATTAGTTATGTATTTAGTTTTAACATCAGCAATAGCGCCAAAAAGTCTTTTTTGTGAAGTTGTATTTCATTCACGCTCAGCACGATAAGAATCAATTAATTGCTCTAATTGATGTTGTTTTAATAAATTATTAAAACTAGCTACTTGCATAAATTTGATGTTATTGATGTTTTTAACATCTTGTTTTAATTTTTGAATTCTTTGTTTGATATCATTTGAACGATTTTTATCAATAATTACAAAGTTAGAAAAATTATGTGTGAATTCAATATTAACTTTATTTTTAATTATTTTTTTAATTTGGCGATGAGTTTTATCTTTAATTGAACTTTCGTCAGTAATAATTAATTTACTTTGTGAGTGAATTTGGTGATATAGGGATCAAATTTCATTTTCATTTAAATATTTAAGGGTTTTCTTGCAATATTTAATAATTTGACGTACTTTTTTATAAACGTAAATTTCTAACAAAATATCATAATATTTATGTTTGTTATCCCTTACGGCATTAACTTTTAAGTAGTTATTTCCAATAGAACCATCAATAATTTTAAGAATAAAATCATATTGTTTAGCAGCCGAATCCATGATGTATTCAATGTATTCATGATAAAAATCCATTTCTAATTTATAGTCTCTAGATTTTAACTCACTAATAACTTTTGTCATTGAATGCTTGTTGATATCACGCATATACTTTAAGCTAATTTCACTGTCATTAATTAACTGTTTTTGACTAGTTGCATTACTTTTTTTATAAGTTGAATATGAGTTTTGGTGCACTTCTCTTAAAGTAACAATGGTTTTAAATAAATGCCCAAAAACTGTATCTCTAACTATTTTCAGTTTTTTGTAAGCTTCAGTAATAAAATCTAATTCATTAGCTTGTTTAGTAAATTTTCTACTCAAAAGTATGTTAGTTGAACGTTTTAGTTCTTCAATAATAGGTGCAAAATTATCAATAAATTCACGAAGTGGACCAAAAACCGCGTTTTTGTAAGGCAAATCAAATTCATTAAGTAGTGTGTTTACTTCTTCATTAATTTCAGGTTCTAACGAACAATTAACACCACTATTTCACATATCAACAAAAGGAGTAATTATCTCTAAATCACTTGAAAGTTTTCTAGTATCAATAAATGTGATTATGTCTTTGATTTCTTTTTGATTAACAACTAGTTTTTTTTCATTGTAATAATTACCACGCTCAAAAAGCCCAAGAGATACATTATTTTTTTTATTTCTTAAAAATTCAATTAAGTTTTCTAAGGTTAAAACTGTATTTTTTTCACTAATGAAAAAGGCGGTTATTTCGCCTTTGTTTACGTTGATACGAGGAAGATTTAAGTATTCGATACGTTCATTATTTTCAACAGGACCGAAAATATTGCCAATTGTAAAGTAGTTAAATTTTCTTGACATATTCCTCCTTAACCATTAGTAAGATAAATTCGCATTTTTATTAATTAATTTAGAAATAATAATGTATGAGTAATAAATAACAAAAGTGTTAAATCAAATTTTAATAGGTGAAGTTAAAATATGTTGACTAAATCAGAAGTAAAATGAGCTTGTTTCACCTTGACCTAGTGCATGTAAATCCGCAAATGATAAAAGTGGAATATTAATTAGTTCTAAATATGCAGAAAAAACAATAATTGGAACTAAAATACTGTAGCGACTAAATGACATAAAAAAGCGTGCTACGATGACAAAAATTGTCATAATCATAATACCAGAAGTCATTAATCCAAGCATGATTGCTTTGTTTGGGATAATTGATTTTGAAATATAAACATCTGGAATTTGTAACTGGATAATACCCATAATTGTTACAACTAAAGTAAGGAAAATAACAGCATTAATTAAGTAAATATTTGACAATAAACGATTTGAGTTATCGTTTGTTACATATTTTTTACGAATATATAATTTTTGAATTTTTAAACCAATAATATCTACTTGTCTTTTCTCATTAGAAGCTAATGCTGCACGGAATTCCATTCCTAAACGAGTAATTTTGGATGCAATAACTTGTATTCTGTATTCTTTTGAAAAAGCTTTATTCATGAATTGGACGAAATAAAACCCAAAAACTCCAGCTACTAAACCATTCATCGAAGTTGCAACTGTGTAAAGGATATTATAGCCGGCAGGTGGTATAAAAAGCAGTGAAAGAATATCGCTAACTATACCAACAAAAATTCCAATTAAAGGTCCAAATATAAAACCTGAAATTTTTACCGGAAGACCAATAAAACTAATTTTATAAGATGAAAGTGTAATCAATGGCATAATTTGAGCTGAAACTACTGTAAAAGCAACTGACATTGCGATTAAAATAGCAACAAACGCCATTTTTCTGATTGTTCATCTTGAAGCTAGTTTAAATTCTTTGAATTTAATGACAATAAAGCTATTTAAAAAAGATGACTTATTCATATATTAAATTTTATATTAATATTTGAATATTTATTATTTTTAAAGCAAAATATTGGGGCAAAATGTCAATTTTTCTCCAATAAAAAAGCATTCATTTTTAATTAAATGAATGCGTATTTTAAAACTTATTCAGCGATAATACCACTAATTCTTTGTCTTTCTAAATCAAGATTACTAATTTCAGCATTAATAATCATACCTGGATAAAACATTTCGTATAAGTTTTGTTCATTTTTCAATTTTAAATCTGAAGTATGAATAAATAATGATTGCTTAATTCCAATATATACAAAAATACCAAAGTCTGTAATATTTTCAACTGTACCAGAAACTTTTGTTCCTAATTTTAAGTCTTCCATGTTTAAAATTGAATCTTTTAGGATAAACCCTTGTTTATCATTTTCGATCCTTTTTAAAGGTTTGTTAAGAGCTGTTAAAATTAGTTCTACATCATAATTATTCGAATTAAATAATTTAGCAACTTCTTCAACATTAATGCTTGAAACATCAATTCCTTCATTAGTTGGTACTAAATTAAATTTCTTAATAATTTCTTTAGCTAATGGATATGATTCTGGGTGAATAAATGTGCGATCTAAAAATTCGTTTGAGTTGAAAATTCTAAGGAATCCAATACATTGTTCAAATGATTTAGGCCCAATTCCTTTAACTTTTTTAATTTCGTTTCTGTTGGCAAAACTACCATTTTGTTGTCTGTGCTCTATTAAGTTTTCTGCTAATTTAGGTGTTAGACCAGCAATGTGAGTTAAAATCTCTTTAGTTGCTGTGTTAATATCAACACCGACTAAGTTCACAACTTTTTCTACCTTAAAATCAAGGTATTGGGTCAATTGCTTTTGATTTAAATCATGTTGATATTGTCCTACACCGATTGATTTTGGATCGATTTTAACTAACTCATTTAGTGGGTCTAAAAATTTACGACCAATATTTATTGCACTTCTTTCTTGAACATCTAAATCAGGAAATTCAGCGATTGCAACTTTAGAAGCAGAATACACACTAGCTCCAACTTCTGAAACAATTGCATATTTGACATCTAATTTGTTTTCTTTAATTAGGTTCGCAATAAAGTATTCTGTTTCACGGCTAGCAGTACCGTTTCCAATTACAATAATGTTGATTTTGTATTTTTGAAGCATAGCTAAAGTGATTTTTTTAGCTTCATCTACTTTTTTATGTGGTGCATTTGGGAAAATTTTTGCAATGCCTAAAACATCACCATTTTCGTTTAACGCAGCTAACTTACACCCATTAGCAAAAGCAGGGTCAATTGAAAGTATATTAACGTTTTTGATAGCTGGTGCTAGAAGTAATTTTTCAACATTATTAGAAAAAATTTCTATTGCTGATTTTTCAGCTTTTTCGAATAAATCATTAAAAATTTCACGTTCAACACTTGGTAAAATTAAACGTTTTAATGAATCATGCAAAGCATCTATAACATTATTTTTATTGTTTCTCGTTTTATCAATTACTTTTAAAATAATAGTTTCCAAATATTGTTCTTTGTAATCAAAGCTTAATTGAACAACTTTTAAGTTTACAGCACGGTTAATTGCTAAAATATTATGATTTTTAATAAATTTAATCGGTGAACGATAATCGTAGTAATTTTTGAATTTTTGATCTGGATCTGGAGCATCTTTTTTTACTTTTGTGATAATAGAACCATAATTTAAGATTTGTTCTTTGATTGCACTTCTGATATTAAAGTCTTGTGAAATTCATTGAGCAATAATGTAATTTGATTGCTCAATAGCAAATTCAACTGTTTTAACTTCATCTGTTAAATATTTTTTCGCTTCTACAAGTGGATTAAATTTTGGATCTTTATTTGTAAAAATACGTTTAGCTAAAGGTTCTAAACCTAACTTAATAGCTTGAGTAGCTTTTGTTACTTTTCCAACCTTAAACGGTTCATAAAGTGCTTCTAGTTCGCTTTTTACTTCGGTAGCTAAAATTTTAGCTTTTAATTCATCAGTTAAAAGTTCTTTTTCAGCTAGTATTTTTAAGATAGCTTCTTTACGGTCGTTTAGTTCGCTATTGTATTTATATAATGATTCAATTGTGTAAATTTGTTCTTCATCCAGTCCACCAGTAACCATTTTACGATAACGAGCAATAAACGGCACTGTATCACCGTTTGCTAGCATATTTAAGACAGTTTCAGTTTGATCAACTGAAATATTTAGTTTTTTAGACACGTTTATAATTGCTTGTTGATTCATTTTTTTCCTTATTTTTCAACTTTTTGGTTAGTTTTTTAGCTTCTTTAGTTGGAACTATAAACATTTTAAGTACTTTGTGTATTTTAAGTTTTTCAATTAAATCAGCTGCTACTTTGTAATTTTGATTACGATTTAGAACGCTAAATTTTTCAATTTGTCTTTCTAAATAATCTTCAGTAACTAGCATTACACCATTATCTTCAGGTGCTAAGTTATAACTAGCTCCTTTAGGGCAAATTACTAGGTTGTAAATTGGTCCATCAAATCTTGTTAAATTTCTAATTTTTTGAATGTGTGATTTATTTTGAAATACTGGGTTTAGTACTTTTCTTTCTTTGTTTTTTGTATCAATTAGTCGAATTTTTGAGTCATATAAATTACCAACTAATTGGCCAATATAGTACTTAACCTCCACAACAACCATAAATTTGTTAAATACTAGTATTCCATCAATTTCAGTGATACCACTAAAGCTAGATTTATATTTATTTTGTCCTAAATATTCAGCGTTATAGACTTTAGCATATGAACCTAGTTGTTCGTTAATTTTTTGTTCAAATTGAAAGCCTAGTGTGTTATTTTTACGCTTAGTTCTTTGTTTATTACTAAAATAGCAATAATAAAATAACACCACTACTATAGCGCCTATAATTAAGGTATAAACGATTGTAAGTAGTAGCACTAAAACATTATTTAATGTATCACTAATTTCTAATTTATCCATTTTGCCTCTTTTGTATGCTAATTATAAACTTTTTAGCATTTTAAGCGTTAAAAAAATATATTAAAGCGTTTTATTGGCTTTAATATATTTTTATATTGAACTTAAATTTACTTATCTTTTTCTAAATCAGCAGGTTTAGTCATAAATTGTGATTTAAAGTTTTTGTATGCGATAATTTTCACAATTAAAGGGTTGATTAGTGACTGTGTAATTCCTTGTACAAATAAGTAAAATACAGGGGCTAAAAAGTCAGCAATAATCATAATTACAGTACCAGCAATAATGCTATAGTATAGTGTTGTGCTTGCTTGAACAATATCACCATTACCAGTGTTTACTAAAGTAGCAAATTTAGCTAAATTTACGTGAGCTTTAATTGATTCGCTTGTAGGTCCAACAAATAAAGCTGGAAGTTGTTGTGATAAACCACGTGCTGGGTTAATTGCTGCAGATCCACCTAAAAGACCCATTCACACCGACATTGAAATAACGAACATAATGAATAAATCACGGTATTTGTTATTAATGTTAGGTGAGAAAATTGGGAACAATAAGATTGAAGTCATTACTAATTCGACAAAGAATATTCATGCTGTTCCAGATGCTATTGTTGGAGTTGTTGTTAAAGGAAATGCTTTCTTCGCTGCAGAAATAGCATCAATTGGTGCGTTAGGTAAAATTTTAACTCCGTTTAATTCAGGAGCAGTTACAGATCCAACTGCAAATATAATTGCACCTGCTACCACACCACCTAAGGCTTGAATTAAGATTTTGTAAGTTGTATAGTAACCATTATTTGTACCATTTAAATATCTCATAAATGAAACTGCAGGGTTTAAATCACAGCTTCAACGTAAGAAAATAAATAAACATAAGGCAACAACCACAAATCCAGCATAAAATCCAACTAAAATTGGATGTAATAAGTAATCTTCAATAATAATTGGAGTGAAGTTTTTAGAACTTTCTTTTCCAATATATAAGCTAAGTCCAGCAAGACTTAATGCGATAAAAATTGTACCAATAAATTCAGATACACCATGAATTAATCATGTTCTAATATCTTTTGGTTTTTCTGCGTTTTTTCTTCTTTCTTGAGTTAATTTATAGAAAGAGAAAAAGCTCTTAAAGAAAATTCAAAAATCTGACGATTTTGAGCTTTTTTGTGTCATAAAACTAACCGTTTTGTACCTTTCCGTTCTCTAGTATTCTTAGAGCGTTATCGAAAATTCCTTTTTGTGCATTATCAGCATTATCTAAAGTAGCTTTTGCAATTTGGGTTAAGGCTAAATCGGTTAAAAATGCTTGGTGTGATGTAATTAAAACATTTGGCATTTGAATTAATTCATCTCAGTCAGGGTCCGTTGCTTTAATATCGTTAGCAACAGCTGAAATATCTTCGTAGAAACGTCCTTCTTCACGTTCTAAAACGTCAGAAGCTAAAGCTCTAATTTTTCCTGATTTAAGTCCTTTTAATACTGACTTAATGTTCATAATTTCACCACGAGCTGTGTTGATTAATACCATACCAGGTTTCATAGCTTCAACAGCAGCATCGTCAATTAAGTATCTAGTTGATGGTAATAATGGACAGTGAATTGAAATAAAATCACTTTGTTTTAATAGTTGTTGGAAACTAGCTCATTCAAACCCTAAAGCTTCTGCTGTTTGTGGGAAGTTTTCTTGAGCAAAGCTATCAAAAACTAACACTCTAGCACCTGTTGCTTTAGCGATTTTAATAAATGTTTGACCAATTTTTCCTGAACCAACTACACCAATTGTAGAATTTCCTACACATAAACCATCTAATCCATCAAGTGAAAAGTTATAAGCTTTAACTCTATCGTGAGCTTTGTATAAGTTTCTATTTAATGACAATAATCCAGCCATAGCGAATTCACCGATACTTTCAGCTGAATAGTTGAAAATTCTAAATACTTCAATTCCTAATTGGTTAGCTTTTGCAATATCGATTTTGTTGTAACCCATTGATCTTTGGAATCAGAATTTAACACCTAATTTAGATAATACTTCTAAAATAACTTTATCTCCGTATGTGTTAACAAAACCACATACTGCGTCATATCCTTTAGCTAAATGCGCTGTATTTAGATTTAAATTTTCCTTAAAGTATGTAATTTGATGTCTTCCATCGTTGTACTTGTCGAAATATTTAATATCGTAATCTTTAGCATCAAAGAAAGCAATTTTCATAATAAATTCTCCTAATACTTTGTATTTACAAGTATAAAAATTATATTATTTTTAAATAATTACGAAAATTTTTGCTAGGGGCTTAATTAAAATATTTTTACCATAGTAAAACCAGCGTTTTGGTATTTGTTAGTTATACTAAAAATATTTTTATTTTTGTTACTAACATAATATTTGTTCTTTTTCCGAAATTTGTGAAATGTTTGTCCATTTTTAGTTTTAGAGTTGTATTTTTCATAATAATAAATCGAGGTAATATGGAAAATAAACTATTTTATTTAACAAACAAATTTTATGGTAACAGTTATTTAATTTTTAATGCACTACAAGATACAAAAGTCTGACCAGTGCAAGCTACCAAACAACTAATGCAAGAGTATCACGACCAAGATATATTTCACTTAAGTATTTTTGATGATAATTATCCTAAAAAGCTAAATGAATTAGATATGCCTCCGTTAGTGCTATTTTATAAAGGTAATATTGATTTACTTAAAAAACCTAAAAAATACTATATCACAGATGAATTACATAGCGAAGTTACTAATGAATTTTTAGAAGAAAATAAAGAAAAATTAATAACTAATGTAGTACTAGTAACTAATGATTTTGCTAAAAGTGAAAAGCATTTAGTCAAATTTTATCGTGAAAATGGTGGAAAAATCATTCATATTGCGAAAGAAGGTTTGAGTAGGTTAAATTATTCGGATGTAGATTTAGAAAATGAATTATTTATTAGTCAATTTCCAAATAACACCCATGTTAGAAGAGATCACTTTTATAAAGCTAATCGTATCGCATGTAAAATATCAGATGCACTACTTATTTTGTCAGCTAAACCTAATAGTAAAATCAGTTATTTAAGTGAATTATTTAGCTTTGAAGAAACTCCAGTTTTTGCTCTTGAAAACTTTGTTAAAACAGACTTACATAACTCTTTACTTTTTCAGTCAGCAATTAAAATTAATACCATACAAATCTAAAAAAATAAGAAAAACCGCAGCAGTGCGGTTTTTGAATTATTTTACTCTTTCAGGGTATACAGAAACGTACTTTCTGTTTCTTCTGCTTTCGTATTTTACATATCCTTCGATAACTGAGAATAAAGTATCATCTCCACCACGCATTACATTTGTACCTGGGAAAATTTTTGTACCTCTTTGACGGTAAATAATTGACCCTGCTGTACAGAATTGTCCATCACCTAGCTTAGCACCTAAACGTTTTGAATGTGAATCACGACCATTTCTGGTAGATCCACCGGCCTTGGTGTGTGCCATTTTCTAATTAACCTTTAATTCCTGTGATTTTAACACGTGTATATGGTTGACGGTGTCCAAGTTTTCTTTTGTGAGTAGACTTTGCGTTGTGACGGTAAACAACAATTTTACGTTGTTTACCTTGTTTTTCGATGATTCCTGTTACGATAGCTTTTTCAAGATATGGTCTTCCAATTTTGTTATCAACAAGTAAAACTTTTTCAAATTTAACTTCTTGACCAGCTTCACCATTGATTTTTTCGATGAAGATTGTTTGACCTTCTTTAACTAAAAGTTGTTTCCCACCTGTTTCGATAATTGCGAACATAAATTGCAATTCCTCCATTAGTGGCTCGTCTTTGAGGTGGCATAAAAGCACTTAAACCTATTTAGAACGGTTACATGGTGTAACATACTTATTATATAGCTTATTTGTAAAATAAAAAGCATATTTTTTAGAGTGATTTTATAGTGTTAAAAGTTAAAAACTGATAAATGAATCTAGAGTTTTAGAGTTAGATGTCTTGCTATCATCTCATTTAAATTGGAATTCTTTTCCTTTGATTTCTCCCCGTGTCGAGAACATACTTTTAATTAAACCTATAATAGGGGTAATGGCAGTTGCTAGTTGTGTTAAACCGGCGGCTAGAGCTAACATACTAAATCCAACATTTACTTTACTTACTTGTTCATCCGAAAGTTCTTTTAAGTCTGTGATTTTCATATTTTACCTCCAACTAGTTATTAATTTTAGTTTCGTTTTTGTACTAAAATTAAACTAAAATTGGAATAAAAAAGTTTTGCGCGTGGCAAAACTATAAGTTTATTCAACATATTGGGTATTAAATAGTCCAATGACACTGTAAATTGGTTCAACTGAAATTCAAATTTTAGGGTCAATAACTTTTAAGTCATTAACTAAATTCCTAATTTCCATAAGTAAAACAACTGTTTCGATTTGGAAAGCATATTTCCCTGTGTATCCTGATTTGTATCTTATAATTCTATAACTGTGTCAGTAATTAATAACCTTAAAGTAAGCAATAATTTTTTGTGGGTCATTTGAGACAATTGTCATTCTCATCTTTTTGTATTTTGGATATAGAATGTTAACAACAACATTAGATACAGCGATATATAAAAATGTTGATATTTCACGCATTCCGATATATTCGTGACTAATATTTGGTCTGATAAATGCGTAAATTGTTAAGAAAATAATAGCTGATAAAAGCGAAACTGAAGTTAAAATATTAGCTATGCTTTTCTTGCTTTTAGTAGAAAAATAGTAGGCTGCAATATCAGTTCCACCAGTTGATCCACCAGCTTTTCAAGAAAAAGCAACACCCATACCGATAAATAAAGCACCTAAACATCCATATATTAATATTGGTCAGGTTTTACCGTCTAGATATCAGTACATAACAGCTTCTTGAGAATAAATTGGTGCAACTAAATTATAGTAATGACCTCTTAAAATTTCTAAATAAGGGGTTTTTAGGCTTTCAGTATTTATAATTTTGGTTATCTCGCCTTGTTTAATTGCTTGATATAATGGTGAGTTTAGTGCTAAATCAAATTTATTTGGTTCTGCTAAAACAGTTTTTTGCACATGATAAAAGTTTTCTTTTAAAAATAAATTTAAGTTTTCTAAACCTACACCTGTGTCTTCATTAGTTGTATATAAACTATTTCGCACATTAAACGGTTTGGTCGGTACTAATTGAATTTTTCTTAAGAAAATTTCTTGAATTGCATCAGTAGTTAAAACAAAGTTAATTACGATTTGGAAAATCATAAAAAGCAAGGTTAGGTATATAAAACTCTTTTTACTCTTACGAGCAAAAATTAAAAATAGTGGGATATTACATGCTAAATAGATTAAAGCAAAGTATGGTTTTAAAATAGGAAATAGATATTGTAAAATAGTTGGAATCCCTGAAATACCAGATGGAATGGTATCACCTCTGCTTAAAAAAAGTTGAATACCAATGTTAAATAGTAATGCAGAAAGAAAAATTAATAAAACACGCTTTCAGTATCTATGCACTAAAATGCTAAAGGTGAGTTTGGTTTTTTTATTGTTATATAAGTAAACACCCATTTTGTATTTTAAGGTTTCAGCTTCGCGCTCGAGCTCTTGTTTTTCGATGATTAAATCATCGTTTTGAGTTTTAGCTTCTGCTACCTTATTCGCTGTATTATCATTTATTAGCGATTTAGGGCTAATAGATTTGTGTCATTTTCATTGTTTATAGCGCTCAATAACATTTTTGTTGTTGAGTGATGGTTTAAGTAGTTTTTTATCAAGGCGATCTTTATGATCCTTTTGTACACCGTTGTTCATATTTACAATTTTACAATAATTTTGCAACTCGTTTCTGTGTTTTTTAATTTAAGGATTTAAAAAAATAAATAAAAAAGGGAGACCCCCTTTTTTATTTATTTAATGAATTTCAAAGTTCTTTTGAAGTTTCAACATCCACAATGAAGTTTCAGTCAAATTCTGAATTTGGTTTTTTAGCAGCAGTTTGTTTAGATAAGTTAATAATTTCTGTTGTTGATACTTTTTCTAAGTCTAAAGCATTTTGGCTTGTTGATGCAACTGCTAAAGCTTGGCCACTTTTTAGTTGAGCTAATAATTGGTTATCAATTTCAGTTGTATCTTTTTGTTTTGCTAAACTTCTTTGGTGTGCTAATCTTGCTTCTTTAACAGCTAGTAATATAAATCCTAACATTAATACACCAATAGCTGCATAAATAGATACATCAGCGAAGTTAAATGTACCAACTGATTTACCTGTTCAACTTTCGTAGAAAGGCATATAGAAGATATCACGTACGTATCCATGGTAATCGATTCTATCAATTTCGTTTCCTAAACTTCCAGCTACCACTAAACCTAATCCAATTGCAAATATTGTACGGTAGTTTTGGATAAATAAAGGAGCAATAATAGCAACTAATACAAATGCAAAACTTAAGAAATGAATAAGGTATATATTAGCTTGGTCAGCTTGAATAAATGGTAAAACAGTAACTCCACCATGTCAAATTGAGCGGATAGCTAAAAAGTCTGTGTTATTTTGAATTGTTTGTGCGCTGTTAGCTCTTAATTTAACAACATAATCAAGAGGGTATGATAAATTGTTTGCTCCAGCTAAATTGCTGTCACTTGGAACAGGAATTCATGGTGTTGAAGTTAACACTTTTCCTTGAATAGTTTCTGAGTTTACATTAAAGAATGCTTGTTTAGTTAATGCATCGATTAATAAGAAAACGAAGGCAACTAATAATAAAATAAAGTATGCAGTTAAGATTTTAGTTAAATCTTTCTTAACTCTTGCCTTAAAATTGTCGAATTTATTCGATAAAGTTAATTTTTGTTTCATAAAATGAACCTACTAGTTTTAATTTTGTAATTCCTTAATAATTAATGAACATTCACAACACAAATCATTAATCATTTGGTTTGCTTCATAATGGTTTCAACAACGTTGACATTTTAACGATTCAAAACGCATGACACTTGTGGTTGAACCGTATGTTACTTTTCCTACCATTAATAAAGTTTTTAGATCTAATGAACGGATGAATTCAGAAGGATTTTCTAACGTTAATTCTAACTCATTTGATCTTTTTACATTGCCGTTTTTAATTTCAGCTTCTATTAAAATATTGACTTTGTTTCTTAAAGCAAAAAATTCTTTATACTGGTCCAATAGTTTATAGTTTATTTCGTTTGTTGAAATTGCACTAAAGTCTTCTAACATAATTGATGCAACTTTATTTTGCTTATTAAGATATTTGTAAGCTTCTTCGGCAGTGGTTGGTAAGAACGGAGCAATAGCTAAAAGTAGAAATTCAGTAATTTCATATAAATTAGCTAAAACCATTTGTCTTTCTGAATCATTTACTCTTCTAATATATATTATATCTTTAATTATCGAAAGATAAAAAGCAGATAAATCGACTATGTAATTATTTAAGTGCTTAATCACATTAATAAACTTAAACTCATCATAAGCCTCTAAAACAATTTGTTTGATGTTTTTAAGATTTTCTTGAATATATAAATGAATTCCAGTTCGTTCGACATTCCTATAAGTATAATCACCGAGATTACCCAATAAATATTTTATAGTATTTCTAAATTTCCGATAAATTTCGGTATTTTGATCCAGAATTTCATTGGAAATATTGATGTCATTTGAATATTCACTATTTGCTACTCATAAACGTAAGATTTCAGCTCCACGTTGAGAAACTACTTCTTGTGGTGAAATAATATTCCCTTTTGATTTAGACATCTTTTGACCTTTTCCGTCTAAAACAAAACCATGTGAAATTAAGTTTTGATATGGTGCTACACCTTTGTATGCTACTGAATTTATAATTGATGAGTTAAATCAACCACGATACTGATCAACACCTTCTAAATATAGGTCATATGGACTTTCGATTCCTTTATCAATATCAACTGCAATAGAAGAAACGCCAGAATCAAATCAAACGTCCATAATGTCCATTTCACGAGTAAATCCTTGATTACGGTATTTTTCTGGTAATAATTGATCTGTTTCTCATTCCCATCAAATTTCAATACTATGTTTTTTAACTAAATCAATTACATAATCAAAGGTTTCACTATTAGCTACTATTTCTTTATCTTTATTGTAGAAGATAATAATTGGTACACCTCAAGTTCTTTGTCTTGAGATAGTTCAGTCATGTCTTCCCTCAATCATTTGAATTAAACGGTTTTTAGCTCAATCTGGATAGGTTTTAACATTATCTTGTATTTGATTTACAATTTGTTTTCTAATTTTATCAATTGAAACAAATCATTGAGGAGTTCCACGGAAAATAATCGGTTGATGAGTTCTTCAATCATGTGGGTATGAGTGTTTAAATCATTCAAATTTTAACAACTTATCACCTAAAAATGCACTAATTTCTTTATTTGCATCCATATAGAACATACCATCAAATTGTGTATTAGTATTTTCAACATGACCAGTATCACTAATATGCATAATAAATTCAAGTTTATGACTTTGACCAATCTTAAAGTCATCCTCACCGAATAATGGTGCTATATGAACTAATCCAGTCCCACTTTCACTTGTAACGTGATGACCAATAATTAAAGGAGCTTCATGTTTTAAGATTGGAGTATGGTAAATAATATTTTTATCAATAACTTCTGAACCTTTGAATTTATTAATAATTTGATATTCATTATTTCAACCAAATTTATCATTAATTGTGTCTATTAAATCTTCTGAAATCACATAGTGATTGTCATTATGTTTAACAACCAGATATAGTAAGCTTTCTCCAACCGCAACTCCAGCATTAGCAAGTAAAGTTCAAGGTGTTGTTGTTCAAATAACTAAATTTGTACCAACTGGTAATTTATCCAAATCTGACTTTACAATTGGCAATGAAACATAAATAGATGGACTTTTAACATCTTCATATTCAACTTCAGCTTCAGCTAATGCACTTTGACTTGTAGGAGATCAAAAGACTGGTTTTAGACCTTTATAAACTAAACCATCTAAAACCATTTTTTTAAATACTTCTAATTGTTTAGCAACATAATTAGTATCTAAAGTTACATATATTTTTTCAAAATCGCTAAACATTTGTAAAGTTTTAAATTGTTCTTTTTGATTAACAATTTGTTTTAAAGCGTATTCACGTGCTTTTTTTCTCAATTCACTTGGTTCTAATTGATTCTTATTTTGATTTGCCTCTTGCAGCATTCTGTGTTCTATTGGTAAACCATGTGTATCTCATCCAGGAACAAATGGACTATAAAAACCACGCAATGATTTATATCTAACAATAATGTCTTTTAAAATTTTGTTTAAGGCGTGCCCAACATGTAAATCACCGTTAGCATACGGAGGACCATCATGTAAAATAAATTTATCGTTATTTTTGTTTTTTTCTAAAACTAATTGATAAATTTTATCTTGAATTCATTTGTCTCTAAATACAGGTTCTTTATTTGTTAAATTAGCCCTCATTTCAAAATCTGTTTTAGGCATGTTTAGTGTATTTTTATAATCCATATTTTCCTTTCAAAATATATTTATTTAATTATATAAAAAATAAAAAAATTACTCTATTTTATTAACCAGATAGCTAACAAAATAGAATAATTTTTTGGTGGCCTCGACCGGGATCGAACCAGTGACACACAGAGCTTCAATCTGTTGCTCTACCAACTGAGCTACGAGGCCATAAATGGCGGTCCAGACGGGGATCGAACCCGCGTTCTCCTCCGTGACAGGGAGGCGTATTAAACCACTTTACCACTGGACCATATTGGTTGCGGAAGCAGGACTCGAACCTACGACCTTCGGGTTATGAGCCCGACGAGCTACCGACTGCTCCATTCCGCTATATGTAGATCTATTATTGAGTTACCTGTATTTTGGCGGGTGATGAGGGATTTGAACCCCCGCGGGCCGTGAAGCCCCTGCTAGTTTTCAAGACTAGTCCCTTCAGCCTCTTGGGTAATCACCCACATGGTGGACCTAACAGGATTCGAACCTGTAGCCAACCGGTTATGAGCCGGTTGCTCTAACCGTTGAGCTATAGGTCCAAAGCCCAAGTAATAGAATTATTTTAATAATTTTAGAAATGGTAGCACCGATGAGATTCGAACTCATGACCTTCCGGGTATGAACCGGATGCTCTAACCAACTGAGCTACAGTGCCATAATGGTGGAGAGTATGGGATTCGAACCCACCACCTCCTGCGTGCAAGGCAGGCGCTCTAGCCAAATGAGCTAACCCCCCATTAAATGGTGAAGAAGACAGGATTTGAACCTGCGACCACTACAGCCCAAATGTAGTGCTCTACCAAACTGAGCTACTTCTCCACATCATATTTTTTATACTTTTACACTTTTTTAATTTAGTTTTACGAAATAAAAAGTTTTTTCTCTTGCTTTCGTGATAATAGTATAACACATTTCGAAAAAACATAAAACTTTTTTTGAGTTTTTTTATATCTAATATATTGGTATATATTTTGATACACCCATAAAAAAAGCCCTCTTGGGCAATGTTCTTTCAAAACTGAATAGTAAATAATAATTCATTAAAATGTCTGAATATACATTTCAACTTTTAAACCTATCAATTTATTAGTAATGGTCAGCTAAATGTGTTACCACACGTACACTTCCATCCTATCAACCTCGTCGTCTACAAGGAATTTCAAGGGAATACTCATCTCTGAGGAAGCTTCCCACTTAGATGCTTTCAGCGATTATCCTTTCCGTACTTAGCTACCCAGCTGTGCTTCTGGCGAAACAACTGGAACACCAGCGGTACGTCCACTCCGGTCCTCTCGTACTAAGAGCAGCTCTCATCAATATTCCAACGCCCACATCAGATAGGGACCGAACTGTCTCACGACGTTCTGAACCCAGCTCGCGTACCGCTTTAATTGGCGAACAGCCAAACCCTTGGAACCGACTCCAGCTCCAGGATGCGATGAGCCGACATCGAGGTGCCAAACCTTGCCGTCGATGTGATCTCTGGGCAAGATAAGCCTGTTATCCCCAGGGTAACTTTTATCCGTTGAGCGACTACCGTTCCATAACGTATAGCCGGATCACTAAGTCCTGCTTTCGCACCTGCTCGACTTGTAGGTCTCGCAGTTAAGCACACTTCTACCTTTGCGCTCTGCATACGGTTTCTGACCGTATTGAGTGTACCTTTGAACGCCTCCGTTACCTTTTAGGAGGCGACCGCCCCAGTCAAACTACCCACCACGCACTGTCCCCCTACCGGATAACGGTAGCAGGTTAGAAACTCAACATACCAAGGGTGGTATTTCAACGGCGACTCCTCTGAGGCTAGCGCCTCAAAATCAATGTCTCCCACCTATCCTACACATGTTAGGCCAAGTTCCAATACGAAGTTGTAGTAAAGCTCCATGGGGTCTTTTCGTCTTGATGCGGGTACCAGCGTTTTCACTGGACCATAATTTCACCGAGTCCAACGTTGAGACGGTTGAAGATGATTGCGCCTTTCGTGCAGGTCAGTATTTAGCCGACAAGGAATTTCGCTACCTTAGGACCGTTATAGTTACGGCCGCCGTTCATCCGGGCTTCACTTCAACGCTTCGCATAAAGCTAACGCATCCGCTTAACCTTCGGACACTGGGCAGGCTTCACCCCCTATACATCACCTTACGGTTTAGCAGAGAGCTGTGTTTTTGATAAACAGTTGCCCCTCACAATTACTGTGGCCATCTTTTTAGGGATGGCACCTTTCTCGCGAACTTACAGGGTAATTTTGCAGAGTTCCTTAACGTTGGTTTTCTCGCTCGCCTTAGAATACTCATCTTGGGAACGTGTGTCCGTTCTCGGTACAGGTAGCATAAATTTTATAACGCTTAGAAGCTTTTCTAGGAAGCATGAAGCCACACAATTCGCACAAAAGTGCTATGCATCGTACATTGTAGTATTAGAGTACGCATTTAACTATACTCACCACTTTGCACTTACCCCTAAATCCAATAATAGGTAGTGCTCTCCTTCTCCGTCACTCCATCACTTATTTACGCTAGTATAGGAATATTAACCTGTTGTCCATCGGATACACCTTTCGGCCTCTCCTTAGGTCCTGACTAACCCTGGGTGGACGAACCTTGCCCAGGAAACCTTTCCCAATAGGCGTCGTGGATTCTCACCACGAATCGTTACTCATACCGGCATTCTCACTTCTAAGCGCTCCACCAGTCCTCACGGTCTGACTTCGCCGCACTTAGAACGCTCTCCTAACGTATTTTCATACCCATAGCTTCGGTATTGTGTTTTACTCCCGTTAAATTATTGGCGCATGATCTCTTGACTAGTGAGCTATTACGCACTCTTTAAAGGATGGCTGCTTCTAAGCCAACCTCCTAGTTGTTTATGAAATCACACAACCTTTCTGACTTAACACAATTTTGGGACCTTAGCTGATCGATCTGGGTTGTTGCCCTCGCGAGCCGGGACGTTAGCACCCCGGTTCCAACTGCCTGATAATACACAATGGTATTCGGAGTTTGATTATAGTCAGTACCGCTAGGCGCGGCCATTCCATATTCAGTGCTCTACCACCAAAGTTTAACATCAGACGCTAGCCCTAAAGCTATTTCGGAGAGAAACAGCTATCTCCAAGTTCGATTGGAATTTCTCCGCTATCCACAAGTCATCCGGGCACTTTTCAGCGTACTACGGTTCGGCCCTCCACTTGGGGTTAACCAAGCTTCAGCCTGCTCATGGATAGATCGCATGGTTTCGGTTCTATGTCAACATACTAGACGCCCTATTCAGACTCGATTTCTCTACGGCTCCACTTTTTCTACTTAACCTCGCATGTTAACATAACTCGCCGGTCCATACTGCAAGATGTACGCCATCACGCATTAACGCGCTCTGACTACTTGTAAGTAAGTGGTTTCAGAATCTATTTCACTCCCTTTTCAGGGTTCTTTTCACCTTTCCCTCACGGTACTAGTTCGCTATCGGTGTCTGGTTAGTATTTAGCCTTACCGGATGGTCCCGGCAGATTCAGACAAGGTTTCACGTGCCTCGCCCTACTCAGGATACTATCAGAAGATTATGACATTTCGCATACAGGAGTATCACCTTCTATGCTTAAGTTTCCCAACTTATTCTGCTATATCATAATTTTGTAACTTCGTGTAGATAGTCCTACAACCCCACTAAATCGTGGTTTGGGCTCTTCCAATTTCGCTCGCCGCTACTAATGGAATCATTATTTATTTTCTCTTCCTGTTGCTACTAAGATGTTTCAGTTCACAACGTGTCTCGCAAATATTCCTATGTATTCAGAATATAGCAACTAGAAATTACTCTAGTTAGGTTCCCCCATTCGGAAATCCCCGTTTCGTAGCTCATATCCAGCTCCACGAGGCTTATCGCAGGTAATCGCGTCCTTCATCGACTTCCAGACCCAAGGCATCCACCACAAACTCTTACTTATTTAAAAGTTGTAACAATATGACCTATTGTTGATGTATATTCAAAGACATTTCAATAAATTATTATTTTTACATAATAATTACTCGGTATCAATATCAAAACAAATTAACCATTTTATTAATTTATTTACAATTTGATGTCGTTGTAATATCTTTACTATTCAGTTTTCAAAGAACATTAAGAGAGAAAGTTCTCTCAAAACTAGATATATCAAAGGACTATTAACTTTGTACATGACGCTTAAATAATTAAATATGAAATAGTCTTGTTAAGGTTGTATCATCGTAAGAACGATTATTGTACTCCGTAGAAAGGAGGTAATCCATCCCCACGTTCTCGTAGGGATACCTTGTTACGACTTCACCCCAGTCACCAGTCCTGCCTTAGGCAGTTGTCTCCGTAGTTAACAAAACCGACTTCGGGCATTACCAGCTCCCATGGTGTGACGGGCGGTGTGTACAAGACCCGAGAACGTATTCACCGTAGCGTAGCTAATTCTACGATTACTAGCGATTCCGACTTCATGTAGTCGAGTTGCAGACTACAATCCGAACTGAGAACGGTTTTTTGAGATTTGCTCCACGTCGCCGTATTGCGTCTCTTTGTACCGTCCATTGTAGCACGTGTGTTGCCCCACTCGTAAGAGGCATAATGATTTGACGTCGTCCCCACCTTCCTCCGGATTACTCCGGCAGTATCCCTCAGTTGATCTAACTAAGGAAAAGGGTTGCGCTCGTTGCAGGACTTAACCGAACATCTCACGACACGAGCTGACGACAACCATGCACCATCTGTCATTCCGTTGACCTCCACTATATCTCTATAGCTTTGCGGAAGATGTCAAGAGTGGGTAAGGTTCTACGCGTATCTTCAAATTAAACCACATGCTCCACCGCTTGTGCGAGTCCCCGTCAATTCCTTTAAGTTTCACTCTTGCGAGCATACTACTCAGGCGGATGATTTAATGCGTTAGCTGCGCCAATGGATTCCATTAGCTAATCATCATCGTTTACAGCGTGGACTACCAGGGTATCTAATCCTGTTTGCTCCCCACGCTTTCGTCTCTCAGTGTCAATATGTGCCCAGTTAGCTGCCTTCGCCAAGTTGGTGTTCTTCCTAATATCTACGCATTTCACCGCTTCACTAGGAATTCCGCTAACCTCTACACAATTCTAGTATGCCAGTATCCAACGCGATTTGGGGTTGAGCCCCAAGTTTTGACGCCAGACTTAACACACAACCTACAGACGCTTTACGCCCAATAATTCCGGATAACGCTTGCAACCTATGTATTACCGCGGCTGCTGGCACATAGTTAGCCGTTGCTTTCTGACAAGGTACCGTCAAGGTAAGTTCATTTCCTAACCTACTTTTTCTTCCCTTATAACAGCAGTTTATAACCCGAAGGCCTTCCTCCTGCACGCTGTGTCGCTCCATCAGGCTTTCGCCCATTGTGGAAAATTCCCTACTGCTGCCTCCCGTAGGAGTCTGGGCCGTATCTCAGTCCCAGTGTGGCGGATCAGTCTCTCAACCCCGCTAAACATCATCGCCTTGGTAAGCCATTACCTTACCAACTAGCTAATGTTACGCACCCCAATCTTCCAGTGAGGGAAACCCCCCCTTTTATATATCTATCATGCGATAAATATAAGTATCCGGTATTAGCGCTAATTTCTCAGCGTTATCCCAATCTGAAAGGCATGTTAAGTACGTGTTACTCACCCATTCGCCGCTAAGTCCGAAGACTTCGCTCGACATGCATGTATTAGGCACACAGCCAGCGTTCATCCTGAGCCAGGATCAAACTCTCGAAAAAATTGACTGTCATGTATTGTATATATCTAGTTTTCAAAGAACTTTATAAATTTTGGTTTGCTAAATTATTATAGCCTAAAATAATTAATATCAAAATCTTTTTTATTATTTTTTATTTCAGGGCTTATGTTTCGCAAAATACATTTTACACTAAAAAAATAACTTTTAACTAAAAATTTTATGTTTTTTAATATCAATAAATTTGACTATATTAATATAGTAGCCTTTTTATCAAACAGAGCTTTATAGACTTCTGTATTGTAATTAAGGTATTTGGAAAAATAAAAAATCACAGGATAATACCCTGTGAACTATATGATTTCAAGATTATACATCTTTAGCTTAATAAATTATTATTCGATGTATGAACTGTAAATACTAAATCATACCTTTTGTTTTAAGAGTTTTTAAGGTTTTAGCACTTACTCTAACTCTTTTTGGACGTCCGTTTTCAATGATTGTAACTTTTTGTAAGTTAACATTGAATTTTCTTCTTGACGCATTCATAGCGTGTGAACGTGTGTTACCCGATTGTGGCCCTTTTCCGGTAACATAATCTTTTCTTGACATATGTTATATTCCTTTCTATATTATAATTAGCTAATTTTTATAGTTTTAAATATAAAGCTATGAAATTATAGCAAAAATATTATCAAATCTATATAATTTTATGAAATGACTAAAAACGAAATAATTGTAAAAAAATCACGCTTTATCGGTTATTGTGTCAACATCGAAAATGAACAGCAAGCTAAAGAATATGTTGAATTTATCAGGCAAAAAGAAAATGATAGGCATGTTTGTTATGCTTATTTTACAAATACGTCAGCAGGCTTTAGTGATGATGGCGAACCAAAAGGAACTGCTGGTAAAGCGATTTATTCTTTAATGCAATTAAAAAAAATTACAAATACCATTGTAATTGTTGCTAGATATTTCGGTGGAATAAAACTTGGTGCAGGTGGGTTAACTAGAGCATATCGTGAATGTGCAAACGAAGTGATTAATTTACATTTAAATAACATCCAGAGGTAGTTAATGATTCAAATTACATTTAATAAAACTGATAACTTTCTGCTAAAAGCAGCTTATGAAAACACTGATTTTCCGAACTTTGTTGCTAAAAAACACGGTAAAATCACTCACGATTTTACCAATAATGTAGCTTACTTATATATTGAAGCTAAAAAAGCAAACTATGACGAATTGCAAAATATCGCTTTAAACTTTTTTGCTAATTTGGAACATAATTATTGTGTTGATGCTGAAAGTTTTGTTACTAATAATTTAGATATCTATAATGTAGCTCAATTATTAATCTTAAAAGCTTATTTTGCAACTGCAAAATTATTTAAGAAAACAAACGAAGCAAAAGATGATAAAGAATTTAATATTGATATTTATTTTGCAACTCAATCTACACAACTAGAAAAGCACATTGAAAAGTTAAAATTACTAGCAACTAATATAAACAAAGCAAGAGATTTTCAAATTATGCCAGAAAATTTCTTAAATTCAGAAATGCTTGCAGCTCAAGTTGCTGAAGATCTATCAGCTATACCGAATTTACAAGTAAAAACACTAACAAAACATGAAATTCAAGCTTTAGGTATGAACTTACTTTTATCAGTTAATAAAGGTAGTACACATGAACCAAGAGTTTTAGTTGCTACATATAACGGAAATCCAGATTCAAATGAACATATTTCATTTGTGGGTAAAGGTATCACTTTTGATACTGGTGGTGTTAATACTAAAGGTTATCATATGGATGGAATGAAATTCGATATGTCTGGAAGTGTGATTGTGGCTTATGCTGTAAAAACATTAGCGCAACTAAAAGCAAAGGTAAATGTTAGCGCAGTTATGTGTATAACAGATAATAGAATCAATAATGATGCATCATTACCTCAAAACATTTACCAATCTATGAGTGGTAAATGAGTCGAAGTAGCAGATACAGATGCTGAAGGTCGTTTAGTATTAGCAGATGGATTAACCTATGCTGCTACAAAATTAAATGCCACAACTTTAGTTGATGTAGCAACTTTAACTGGTGCTATTTTAGCAGCACTAGGTAATACATATACAGGTGTGTGATCAACAAATGATAAAAAATGAGATACTTTTAACCAAAGTGCTATTAAAACCAGAGAAAAAATTTGAAGAATGCCAATGCATGAGGACTATAACAAAGGTAATAAATCATCAAAAGTTGCTGATTTATTAAACTGATCTAAAACCGTTAGACCTGATTTTTCACAAGCTGCGATGTTTTTAAAAGAATTTACTAATAATGTCGACTATATCCATTGCGATGTGGCAGGAACTGCAGATGTAAGCGGTGAACCACAAGGTGTTTTAATTCCGACATTAGTCGAATTTGCACTCGAATCATTTAAATAAATATATTTTATGTGCTCCTATACGGTAGGAGCACATTTTTTTATAAATTTTAAAATTCATGCAGCTGGCGTTTGATATATATATATATATATATATATATTGTTTGTGTTAGTAATCCTGATAAACAAAAGCCTTTATAATAGCATTTAATTAAAAAAAACACCACAAAACGTGGTGTGAAATAAAGGGAAGAAATTATTTGCTTCTTTTGATTTCTTTAAGACGAGCACTTTTACCTTTACGGTCTCTCATGAAGTATAGTCTTTGTCTACGAACTTTATTTGAACGAACAACTTCGATGTGAGCGATTAATGGTGAGTTTAATGCGAAAACTCTTTCAACTCCAACACCGTATGAAATTTTTCTAACTGTGAAAGTTTCTCTTGTTCCAGATTCTTTTTTAGAAATTACTAAACCTTCAAAAATCTGAATACGTTCTTTTTCACCTTCACGAATACGAACGTGCACTTTAACATTATCACCTGTTTTAAATTCAACTAAATCAGTTCTTAATTGTGATTTTTCAACTAACTCTAAAAGTCTATTTCTCATTTTTCATTATCCTTTCATAAATATCAGGACGTTTACGTCTTGTTACTTCGATTTGTTGTTTTGATTTTCATTCCTGTATTTTAGCGTGGTCACCACTAAATAATACTTCAGGAACTTTCATACCTTTATATTCTCTAGGTCGAGTATATTGAGGATAATCTAATCAACCTTCTCCTTGAAATGAATCAAATTGGTGCGATTCTTCTTTAATAACTCCTGGTAGCAATCTAATAATGCTATCAGTCATTGCCATAGCTGGTATTTCACCACCAGTTAAAACAAAGTCACCAATTGATAATTCTTCATCAACTAACGAAACTACTCTTTCATCAAACCCTTCGTATCTACCACAGATAAAAGTTATTTCAGAGTGTTTTGTTAATTCTTGAGCAATCTTTTGATTAAAAGGTTTACCTTGAGGTGAAACTAAAATTTTATATCCACCACGGTTTTCTAGTGATTCTAGTGCTAAATCGATCGGTTCTACTTGTAATAGTAAACCATGACCTCCACCAAAAATTTCATCATCAACTTTACGGTGCTTATTTTTACTAAACTCCCTAAAATCAACAACATTGAATTCCACTAAACCTTTTTGAATAGCTTTATTTAAAATACTTTCATTAATCAAAGGCTCAAAATAATTAGGAAATAAGGTTAAGAAGTTAAATTTCATTATTTTTTAAGTTCTGCAGTTAGTTTGTTAGCTCTGAATAAGTTTGAAACTGTGATTGTTGGTTGTGCACCTTTTGCTAATCAAGCAGCTGTTTGTTCTTTGTTTAATACAAGTTCTTTTGTTGAAGGGTTGTAGTGTCCTAAAGCTTCAATGAATTTTCCGTCTCTTGGTGTTCTTGCATCAGCAGCAACGATTTTGTATACTGGTCTGAATTTGCTTCCCATTCTCTTTAATCTAATTTTTACCATATAAAATCCTCCTTTTATAAGTGTCAAGCACTTTCGCCTGACAGTGCTATGTAAAAAGATTATAACTGAAATAAAATATTTAAAAACTAAAAATATAAAAAAGTGTCAAGCACTTTTACTTTACACTTATGAAATGTTAAATATCGGAAAATTCAGGTGTAAATGCAATAAATAGATCAATGGTAAATGAAGTAGAAAACAATATTTCTATACAAGATATTTTATTGTGTGAATTGATTTTAAGTTTGTGTTGAAAATTGAGAAAAATAGCATTAAAAATGTGTAAAGACAATGCTTTACACATAATTAGTGATCTGATTCAGTTATTCTGAAGCAGTAACAGTAAGCGAAGGACTATCACCCAATTTAAATGTTAATGTGTATGTTTTTGGTGAAACACCTTCTTCATAAACATTTTCGCTTTCAACATATGGCATAATTTTAATTTTCGCTGTTCCAGTTTTGTTACCTTCATCATACGCTAGTGAGATATGGTTAAATGGCTTGTTATTTCTTGTTTTCAATCTATCAAATTGCACAAATGCTACACCATATTTTTTTGTATCCGTATTTATGATAAACACTTTAGATTTGTCTGCTTTTTCAACATATATGTTTCCTGTTTTGAAATCTCAGTGAATTTGTGATTTAAATCTTTTACTTACTGGATTTACAGCTTCATCTTTTAACGCTTGGGTACCATCAGGTAATAATGATAAATTAGGAATGTTGTTGTGATTTGTAGGTTGAGATAAATATGCATCCACAGCTTTTTTTGCTCTTTCTGTGTATTGAGCATTTACAGTTTCAGTTAATTTTTGTTCTGCTTGTTTTAGTTGCTCTGAGGTACTTGAAGCATTATCTTTTACTTTTGTAGCTTCGGCATATGCGTTCTCTAATGCTGTTCTAATAGCTGCATATGCTGATACATCAGAACTAAAGTTTGCCAATGTATCTGCTTTTCCTGATAAAACTGCATCCAGTGAAGCTTGAGCTTCAACTTTAGCTCTTCTTTCTAATTCCTCTGGCGAAGGTGTATTAGGGGTTGTCGGCTTCATTTCTGATGCTTTTTCAGATTCTTTTGCAGATTCGTTTTCTACTTTTTTATCAGTTTCTTTCTTGTCTGCACTTTCTTCTTTTTTAGATTCTTCACCACATGCTGCAGCGATTGATACTAATGGAAATGTTGCTGTTACACTTGTTAGTAAAAATAAAAATTTCTTCTTCATATTCGATCCTAAAAATTGTTATATATCTTAATTTTAACTTAAATACAAATTAGGTTTATAAAACACTATAAAATCATGGCCCATCTGAATGAAATTTTTATATAAAAATTACTTTTCTTGGAAAAATAGTTAGTTAATGTAAAATTTATAACTTATTAGTTAGCTCAAACTATTTTAAGCAAACTTTTTAAAATAAAAATCAGCGTTTATGCTGATTTTACGATGGTTTTAGTATTTGAATTACATATATTCTTTTAATAATTCAACTAAAGCAGGTAATGGACGGTATCCAGTTTGTTTTGAAACAACTTTTCCGTCTTTATAAATTGCATAAGCTGGAATATTTGAAACACCCATTTCTAGTGCGTAATCTCTATCATTATCGATGTTTACTCTGTAAACATTAATAGTTGGGTATTCTTTAACTAATTGTTCTAATGTTTCTTTGAACATATTACATGGACCGCATCAGTCAGCATAGAACACAACTAGTTCTAACCCTTCCCCTAAGTGTTCGCTTACATATTTTTTATCTGAATTATGCATCATAATCTGATCTCCTTAATTAAATAATTGTTAATTATATTTTATAGTAAAATGTGTTAATTTACTTCAAAAAATCTAAAAATATCTAATTTTTTAGCTAAATTGCTACTTTTTTCTACTTAGCCTGTAATTCTAAAATTATATCTCTAAGCTCAATTGCACGCTCATAATCCATCTCTTTAGCTGCTTGATTCATTTGAGCACGTAGTTCATCAATCACTTTTTGTTTATCTTTTTTAGTTTCTTTTGGCATATTTTTTCCAGTTTGTGACTTATTTAATAGTAATTCCACAGCATTCATGACATCATGCCCTTGAATGGGCTCTGGAATTTTCTTAATAATTGTTTGTGGTGTGATGTTATTTTCTAAATTGTATTGTTTTTGTATTTTTCTTTTTTCTAAGTTATCATCAATACATTTTTGTACGCTAGTGGTAATTTTATCAGCATATAAGATTGCTTGTCCGTTAACATTTCTAGCAGCACGACCTACGATCTGAATTAAACTTCTTGAATCACGCATAAAACTTTCTTTATCCGTATCTAAAATAATAACTTTTGAAACTTCAGGTAAGTCGATTCCTTCTCTAAGAAGATTGATTCCAATTACAACTTCATAAGTACCCATTCTTAACTTTCTTAAAATTTCATTACGAACAAAAGTACTATGTTCAGAGTGGATATAAGCAGCTTTAATATTTCTTTCTAATAAATAAGCTGATAATTCTTCAGACATCCTCTTGGTAGTAGTTAAAATAATCGTTCTTGAATCAGTTTTTCTTTGTTCAATAATAGTATTATAAATATCTTCAATTTGGTTTTTAGTAGGTTTTATAATAATTTCTGGATCTATTAAACCAGTTGGTCTTACATATAGTTTTGTAACATAGTCTTTAGCATGTTCAAGCTCATAATCTCCAGGAGTAGCTGAAATATAAATTTTTTGAAAATGAAATTCATTTTCAAATTCATTGAATTTTAGTGGCCTATTTTCTAGAGCACTAGGTAATCTAAATCCATATTCTACGAGGTTATTTTTACGAGAAAAATCACCTTTGTACATACCATTTAATTGAGGCACAAACATATGTGATTCATCGATAAACATTAATGAATCATGAGGGAAGAAATCTAAAATTGTATAAGGTCTTTGCCCAAAATCTCTACCGTCTAGGTACATACTATAATTTTCAATCCCAGAACAATAGCCAAATTCCTTCATGTCTTCTATATCATTTTTAACTCTTTGTTCTAAACGTTGCTTTTCTAAAAGTTTGTTTTGACTTTCAAATTCAATAAGTCTAGAAATTAATTCTTGCTGAATTTTTGGAATTATTTGACCATAAACATCATTATCAGTAGCATATTCAGATCCAGGTGAAATAGTATAAATATTAGTTTTACTTTTGACTTCTTTAGTTAGTGGGTCAATTATTGCAATATCTTCAATTTCATCACCAAAAAAACTAACTCTAACAGCAATATCCTCTTTATCAGCTGGTTGAATAATTACAACATCTCCTTTTACACTAAAAATACCAGGCTTAATTTCTAAATCACTACGAGTGTAATTAATATTTATTAGTTCATGAATTAACTTTTTCTGTGAAATTTCTTGTGAAACAAAAATTCTACGGAATGAATTTTGATACACATTTGGGTTTAATGCTCCATAAATTGCACTAACTGTAGCAACTACAATTACATCTCTACGATTAAGTAATGAGTTAAAAGCGCTTAAACGCATAATTTCAATTTGTTCGTTAGTTTTTGAGTCTTTTTCAATATATGTATCAGTATTTGGTAAATAAGCTTCTGGACGATAATAATCAAAGTAACTAACAAAATATTCCACTGCATTTTCAGGGAAAAAGGTTTTTAATTCACTATAAAGCTGGCTAGCTAATGTTTTGGTGTGAGACAAAACAATTACAGGTCGATCATAATTTGCTATAACGTTAGCTATTGTATAAGTCTTACCACTACCTGTAACACCTAAAAGAACTTGTTGTTCAACCTTTTGGTCAATGTTTTCAATAATTTTAGCTATCGCTTTAGGTTGATCACCACTTGGTTTATAATCAGCTTTTAGTTTAAAAATGGGCATACTATTATCATATAAGAAAAACGCACATTTATACCATTTATTTATATAAATTCACTTATTAAAATACATTTTTAAATTAAAATTTATATATATGATTAAAGTTAATAATATAACATTCAAGTACCGTGAAAATGATGTGCGACCAGCACTAAAAAATATATCATTTCACATCCAAAAAGGTCAGTATATAGCGATTTTAGGTCATAATGGTAGTGGTAAAAGTACTTTATCTAAAGTACTAGTTGCACTACTTAAACCTCAAATGGGTAACTTGTTAGTTGATAACATCAAATATTCAAAGGAAACTTTACGTCAGGTTAGACGTAAAATTGGAATTATTTTCCAAAACCCAGATAACCAATTTGTTGGTTCTTCTGTTGCTGATGATATCGCATTTGGTTTAGAAAATAACTGTGTTCCCCAAGAAGAAATGCAAGCTAAAATTGACGAATACGCTCGTTTAGTTGGTATGGATAAATTTTTAGAACGTGAACCAATTAGCTTATCTGGTGGTCAAAAACAACGTGTAGCAATTGCTTCTGTTTTAGCTTTAGACCCTGATGTAATCATTTTTGATGAAGTAACTTCAATGTTAGATCCAAAAGGTAAAGCCCAAGTTTTAGAGATTATCAAAACTATAAAAGACAACCCAGAAAAAACTCTAATTTCTATTACTCACGATATGGGCGAAGCAATTTTAGCTGATATGTGTTTAGTTTTTGCAGGTGGAGAACTAATTGCTCAAGGTAAACCAGAAGAAATTCTAAAAAACCAAGACATTATCGATGTAGCTAAAATTGATATGCCCTTTATTTATAAATTAAGTACTATGCTTGATGGAATAAAACCAACATACGATGAGAAAGTGTTAATTGAACAATTATGCAAATAAAAATCAGTAATTTAAGACATGTTTTTAATCCAAAAACTCCTTGAGAGTTTGAAGGATTAAAAAACGCTACAACCGAAATCAATCAAGGCGAATATGTTGGAATTATCGGTTCAACCGGAAGTGGTAAAACTACTTTTATTGAACATTTAAATGGACTTTTAATCCCATATGGCGGTACTGTTGAGTGAATTTTCAGAAACGAACTTTATGATAAAAAGAAAAAGAAAAAAGTTCCTGAAATGACCAGAATAATCACTGGTGAGAAAAATAGAAAAATCAAAAATGTTAAAAATTTAAGAAAAAAAATCGGAATCGCTTTCCAATTTGCGGAATACCAACTATTTAAGGCAACAATTTTAGAAGACGTTTCTTTTGCTTCAATTGCTTTTGGTGTACCAAAAGCTGAAGCTATCGAAAAAGCTAAAGAGTGTTTAATTAAAGTTGGAATTAAAGAAGAGTTACACCAAAGAAGCCCATTTGAGCTTAGTGGTGGGCAAAAACGTCGTGTTGCTTTAGCTGGTTTATTAGCTGCTGAGCCTGATATTTTAATTGTTGATGAACCTACAGCTGGTTTAGACCCAGTTGGAGTTAGAGAAATTTTAGCTATTTTAGACGACCTACACAAACAAGGTAAAACTATTATTAACGTAACACATGATTTAGATAACATTCTTGAACGTAGTGAAAGAGTTTTATTATTCAAAGAAGGTGTTTTAATCAAAGACGATGAGCCATATGAAATTTTAAATGACATCGAATGCTTAATGGAAAATAATTTACAACCCCCTAAATTACTAGAGTTTGTTAACAAACTTAGAAAAAACGGACTTGATGTTCCAAAAGTAGTTTCAATTGAAGAGCTAGCTACTTTTTTAAACACACTTAAGCGCACAAAACGCACTAGAAGGAAGAAGGAATAATGAAGAGTATTTTTGGTCGTTATATACCTGGTAATGGTTTCCTTTATAAAATTGACCCTAGATTAAAGTTAATTTTAACTATTATTACTATCGTTATTATTTTTATCGCCACTTCTTTTATTCAATTAGGTATCCTTTTAATTTCACTAATGATCGCTCACATGTGTGTTTCCAAAAGGGTTTCAAGTACCATTAAAGGTATGAAAGTCCCTTTCTTTATTACACTGATTTTATTTATTGTTAACTTGTATACAGTGCATTTTTCAAATGTTATTAATGACCGTTATTTTCCAGAATACTTCTGATTAATTTATAGTAAAGAAGTGCCAGCCAATGGAAATATTATTCCTAACATTTCAGAAGCAAGCTTTAAAAATTCTTGAGAACCTATTGTCAACCATTTTGGTTGAGAATCAGTAGCTAAAGAAGTAAATGGCAGAACCTTTTATACTGTAACTATCCCCTTAAATGTAGATGCTACTTTTGTTGATAGTGAAACTGGTTCAACTAAAGTTGTAATTGATAACCCAGGACTTAGAATTGGTTTATCTGAATTTAATAACTTTGATATTAGCTTGCAAAGAGCAATTCGTAGTAACAGCCACTATTCAGTATTAAAAGAAATTTCAAACGGAAATTACTATGTATTTAACAATGGATCAGCGGATTTTGGTACTACATATTTTTATGGAAATCCAGATCAATTATTAAATTTAAAAGCTCAGGATTTAAAAACTTATAACGCTTTATTAGCAAATAAAGAATTCGATGATGCTAGGGTTTATTTATCTAACTTTATTCAAAAAAGTCTAGAAAATCAAACTTGAAGTCCAGGTTTAAAAAGCTTCGTTTCGATTGTAAATGGTCGTTTTAGATATGCTTTTAACACAGCTTATGGTGTTTCTTTAGACATTATTCAAAGAACTATTGTGTTATTTTTACGTATCTACATTATGATTTTAGTTATGTCTCTTTTAACAAATACAACTAGACCAATAATGCTTACAAAAGCTATCGAAGATGTTTTATGACCATTGAAATTATTTTTCATTCCAGTTCATATTATTGCGATGATTATTTCTATTGCACTTAGATTTATCCCAACTTTATTAGACGAAGCAAGTAGAATTATGAAAGCTCAATCATCTCGTGGGGTTGACTTTAAAAATGGTCACTTTAAGGATAAAATTGTAGCTTTTACAACTTTGATTATCCCACTATTTGTTTCTTCATTCTCAAAAGCTGAAGATTTATCTAACTCAATGGAAACTCGTGGATATGATCCATATGGTAAAAGAACTAAATTTAGAAAATTAAACTTTAAATGATATGACTGAATGCTTTTAATTTTTATGTTGGCTGCTCTAGGTGGAATTATTTACACAAATGTTGTAACTAAAATTTACTGAGCTAACGTATTTGATTTTAACGAGTTCTTTACACCTCTGAAAAGTAATGTACCAACTTACTTTAAGTACATTTGATTTGTTAGAATTATTTAACTTAAACACAAGCCTAAAGTATAAAATTGCTTTAGGTTTTTTATACTTTTTAAGTACACCAAAGCAGTGGATAATCCTGTGTAATAGTAAAAATAACACTTAAAAATTATTTATAAAACATTTTTTTAATCATTATGCTAAAAAAGTTAAATTATTCATTCAATTTACTAGTATTATGAACCTTTTTATATTGAAATAAAAATATATAAACTACATTTTCAAAATATAATGTTTTAATATAAATTTAGTATTAAAAATACTTTTATAGTATAAAAACCAGTAAAAAAAGATTATGAAAATATGAAGGTGCGTACTCCGGTCAAATCAATATCTATTAAACTCCTAGTTAATATGCTTGTAAGCTTAATATTTTTAATAGCATTAGTAATTGTAGCTATAAAATATCGTGAAGAGTTAAAAACTATTTTAAACGGTCATAAAGATGAATTACAGACAGCAGTTCAAGCAATAATTTATGCTTCGCTTGCTTTTTTCATCGCAAGTTTCATTGCGCAGTTAACAATGCATATTGTATTAATATCAAGAGCTAGAGGTGCAGTACTTACTTTAAGCATTATTGGATTATTTTTTGGTCTATTTCTTTTAATTGCAGCTATTATGGGTGCTGTAAGCAATGGAAAATACGATAAAATGCAATTTATCGGACAAAGATATAATAATTAGTCAGCTTAATTAGATGTTTAAAATTCATTTTGTTTATCAAAATGAATTTTTTAATAATGATAAAATAGACACTTATATTTATACACATATTTATCCACTTATAAACAGTTGAAACTTACTCCATTTTTATTCTTAATTAAAATAAAATAGTATATAATTAAATAACTAAACACTAATAAATAAGCCGTCATAGCTCAGCAGGTAGAGCACTTCCATGGTAAGGAAAAGGTCGCTGGTTCAAATCCAGTTGTCGGCACCATGTGGATTATAAACATTCATCAATAATTAAAAAAATTCAAGTTGTACGCTTGAATTTTTTAATTCTACTCATTTAGCATTTTGTTTAATTCTGCTTCGGAAATGATTTTTATACCTTTTTTAGCAGCATTATCCAATTTAGAACTTCCTTCACTATTAGAAATTAAGTAATTAACACTTGAAGTTATACTTGAAGCAAAATTACCACCAGCAAGTTGAATGATTTCAACCATTTTATCTCTCGGCAGAGATAATTTACCTGTAATAGCAAAGGTTAATCCTGCTAATTTATCTGACTTGTTAGCCTTTTTCTCATAAGTTAAAATTTGATCTAACTCTAAAATTTGCTGGATATTATGTTCATCTGACATAAATTCTTTTAATGATTCAACAACTTTAGGTCCAATGGTATCAGTATTTTGTAATAAATTTAAATCCATTGTAACTAAATCACCTAATTTTTCAATACTTTGGCAAATTAAATAAGCAACTTGTGAACCAATGTATTTAATTCCTAAACCAAAAAATACTTTGTGAAGCTTAACATATTTTCTAGCTTGCTCTATACTTTCTAAAATACCATCTATTTTTTTATCTTTGAATCCTCTAATCGTTGTTATTTCTTTGTTACTACTATCTTCTAATATCTTTTCTCTTCAATCTTTCAACTTAAAGATTGAAACAAAGTCTGTTAAATACCCATTTTTATAAAAAATATCCACATAGGTTTCCCCAAGTTTTACGATATTCAAAGCACCTCGAGAAGCAAAATGACTTAAGGTTCTTATTTTCTTTTCAACACAATTTTTATTTACACAAAATTGATCAACGATGCCTTCATATTCTTTTAAAACACTATTACAACTTGGACAATTTAATACCTTTGGAAAAACACCAATTGATTTTTTTTCAACTAATTCGATAATTTTCGGAATAATTTCACCACTTTTTATTATTTTAACTTTATCGCCAATATTAATATTGAGTTCTTCCATAAAACTATAATTATGAAGTGTCGCAGCTTTGACTATCGTTTGTTTTAATTCAACTGGTTTTAAATTAGCAACATAACTTATTTTTCCTGTTCTTCCAACAAAAGAACTAACACCAACTACATCTGTAATAGCTTCTAAAGTTTCATATTTAAATGCAATAGCGTATTTAGGAAATTTTGCAGTTTTACCTAATTCGTCTCAGTATTCTATATTGTTAAGTTTAATAACGAATCCGTCACACTCGTAATCAAAGGTAGTGATTCGATCACCAAAATTTTCGATTTCTTCGAAAATTTCCTGTAAATCAGAACTAATAAATTCATATTTATTAATGTTAAAACCTTGGTTTTTTAGTCATTTTAGTGATTCTTCTTGTGATTTAAATCCATAGTCTGATGCATCTACTATATCGTATAAAATTGCATCTAAATTTCTTTGTTTTACTATTTTAGGATTAATTTGTCTTAAAGTCCCACTTGCTGCGTTTCTTGGGTTAGCGAATAATTTTTTACCTTCAGCTTCAAATTCCTTATTTAACTTGTGGAAGGTATCTTTTGACATATAAACTTCACCACGAATCTCAATTTTTTCTTTAAACGATATAACTTGTGGAATAGATTGTATTTGCATAATATTTTTAGTTACAATCTCACCTTCAACCCCATCTCCACGAGTTACAGCTTGAGTTAATTGACCATTATTGTAGTGTAAAGCAATTGAAAGACCATCAATTTTAGGCTCTAAACTATATGAAAGATTTTTTCCTTCTAATTTTTTCTCGGTGTCATTAATAAATTTTTGAACTTCTTCTAATGTGTACGCTTTTGCTAAAGACATCATTGGTTTATCATGAATGTGTTTAACAAAATTGCCATTTGGTTTACCACCAACTAAATTAGTAGGTGAATTTTCCACTTTAAATTCAGGATATTCACGCTCTAATTTTTCTAATTCCTTGTAAAATTGGTCATAAACAACATCAGGTACACTTGGATGATTATCTTCAAAATACTCTTTGTTTCACTGAGTGATTTTGGCTACTAAATCATCCATTTTTGCTTTAATTTGCTGTAAATTAATACTCATAATAAAATTATAAATAATTTTATTTTTAGCTTTAAAAAATCAACTCATTTCGCAGTTATTTTCTAAATACTTGTAAAATAAATATTAGATATCGAAAGGTTTGTATGGAATTTAAAAAAATAAGTGACACATTAAAATGTAGTGAAATTGAATGATTAAACATTCAAAAAGAAATAATTGATTTTTTAGAAAAAAATCCAGCAACTAAAAAACCAATTAAAAATGATTTAATTTTACTTGAAAGTTCAAAATTTTGAATTGGTAGAACATTAGAACAAATGTTCGCAAACCAATTCAAAGATAAAAAATTAGTATTAATGCCAATTGTTCAAAAAGTTAATAACACAATTGATAATTTAGAAGTAGAAATTGATAGATATGAAATTGAAGATATCAATGTTTTCAATTGAAACTTAAAAGTCGATTTAGAACTACAACCATTGCAAGATTTTGATGAAAATGTAAATGTTTTTGTTAAAGAATTTACCAAAGACTATCCATTTTTATTGGATAAAGAAAATAATACCGTTGAAGCTAATGATGTAGTTCAAGTTTTATTTACTGATAAATCAGGAATGGAAGTTAGAAAACAAGTGGTATTTGTTGAAAATGCTGATAATGTTTTAATTTCAACTTTAAAAAATATGAAACTTGGTGAATCTAAAATGGTTGAACATCCAAATGCTCAAGCTGACCCAATAAAAGTTACAGTTGAGCACATTGGATACGAAAAAAGAATGGAAATCACTCCTGATAACTTCCATTTACTAGACTATTCAGCTGATGAAAAAGCTAAAATGCAAACTTATGAAGATGCAATAGAATATGTAAAATCAGGTGCTAGATCTGGTATAGTAAGTGATTTGATTTTTGCTGTTGGTCAAAAATTAATTACTGAGTTTGTTAAACAAAATCAAAATATCAAATTGCCTGAAGCTGTAGTTGAAAGCGAATTGCATCGTGAAAGCAACTTAAATAAAAATAAAGAATTAGTTGAACAATATCTATATAACTTTGTTACTTTCAGAGCTTTACAACTAAAATATAACGCTTTACCAACTGAAGAAGATATAGCTAATGAAAGCGTTAAAATGTCTCAAATTACTAAAACAGAGTTAAGTCAAATTGATGCTCGTAAAATTTCAGAAATAGTAACTTTAAGATTAGTTGGAATAGCCTACTTAAAAGAAAATCATCCAGATTATTTTGAAAACATTAAGCCTTATATTTAAGCATTAAAAAACAATCAAGCAAGATACTTGATTGTTTTTTATTATTGCATAAATTTCTTTAAGTATTTAGCCATTCCACCTTCATTGCAGGTAAATTCAGTAACTTCATCAGCTATTTCTAATAATTCATCAACTGAATCTTTCATAGCAACAAGTTTTCCAACTTTGCCTTTAACAGATGAATCATTCATTGAATCACCGATATGAATAGCATCTTTAGGGTCAATTCCTAAACGCTCACAATAAGCTACTTCAGCATCACCTTTAGAAACATTTGCCTTAGTAATTTCAATGATTGAGTTTGAAGATCCACTGAGAGACACTTCTAGTTTGCCAGCAAATTTTTCTTGTCAAGCTTGAGCTAGTTTTCTAATTTTACGTTTAGAAACTGATCAAATTAAAGCTTTATAAATAGGAAAATCATTTTTATAATCTTTATAAAGTCTAGCAGTAGCTTTACCAAAACTCATCACCATTTTATAAAATCTATTTCTAACAAACGCTTGTTCAAGTGGGTTGCTGTTAAACACTACAAAACAATTATTAGCTGCAATTTCTTCAAACAATTCTTGTGCAACTTCTTCAGTAATTGTTTGAGTATCAGCAATATCAAAATCAATAACCGTTCTCGCCCCATTTCAAGCTATATATGATGTTAGCCCTAAACTTCTTACAATATCTTCGGTTCTAGGATTCACACCTCTTCCAGTAGAAACAACAACTGGAATAGTTTTATTTAGCTCACTAACTACTTTTTTTGTCATTTCAGTAGGTCTTTTATTAAATCATTTTTCACTTGGTCCATCTAAAGCTGTACCATCAAGGTCAATAAATATAATTTTAGGTTTATTCATATATCAATTATAGCAAAGAGCGACTAAAATTTATCTATATCAGTCTAAAAGTATCAATATATAGTGCTTTTAGTATAAAAAACGCAACTGTGTTGCGTTTAGAATAAGGTTATTTGATCAGTTGCTTTAAAACCATCTAGAGCTTTAAGTTCTTTAATGCTATCGTATTGTTTTTTGTTAACTTTTGAACGTTTTTGAAAATCTTCTACCGATGTGTACTCTCTAATGTCACGCTCAGAAACTATTTTTTGAGCAACCGCTTCACCAAGACCAGAAATTGCATTAAATGGCGGTATTAAGGAGTTATTTTTATAATCAACTAATCATTCTGTTGCTAAAGATTTATTGATATCAATATTAGAAATTTTAAATCCTCTAGCATATAACTCACGAGCTATTGTTAAAGTTGTTGTTAACTCTTTGTTTACTGCGTTGTTTCTTTCTTTCATTGGTAAAGCTCTAATTTCTTCAAGCTTATTGTTAATTTTTTGAGCACCAATATCATCTTTCATTGTTTCAATGTCAAACTGATCAACACGATGTGTAAAGAATGTGGCGTAATATTCAAGTGGTTTGTACACTTTAAATCAAGCAATTCTTCAAGCCATAATTACATAAGCTGTAGCATGTGCTTTAGGGAAAAGATATTTTATCTTTTTCATACTTTCGATATATCAGTCTTCTACACCTTTTTCACGCAGCATATTTTCTTGAGTTTCAGTAATTCCTTTACCTTTTCTAACTGATTCCATTATTTTAAAGGCTTCTGAATCATCAACTCCTTGGCTAATAAGCTGATTCATAATATCATCACGACAACAAATAACATCTTTTAGTTGTTTGCCTTGTTCCATAACTAATATTTGTGCATTGTTATTTCACACTTCTTCACCATGTGATAAACCAGCAAGTGAAATTAAATCCGCAAAAGTTTTTGGTTTAGCTTCTGAAAGCATACCTCTAACAAAATCAGTTCCAAATTCAGGTAAACCTAAAGCACCAGTCTTTTCACCACCTATTTGATCCGAAGTGATTCCAAATACATCCGTTGAAGTGAAAATGCTTAAAACTTTTTTATCATTAGTACTAATATCTTTTTTAACATCAATTCCAGTTAATCTTTGAAGCATTGTTACAGCCGTTGGATCAACGTGACCTAAAATATCTAATTTTAAGACATTATCGTGAATATAGTTGTACTCAATATGTGAAGTTTTTCATTCATCTTTTTTATTAGCAGGGTAGTTTGTTGGAGTAAAGTCTTCAGTGTCATATTCTTTTGGAATAACTAAAATACCACCAGGGTGTTTACCTGTTGTCTTTTTAACACCTTCTAGTTTACTTCCTAAAAAATCACAAAATAAGTTACTAAAACCTCACCCATGATCTTTGGAGTTACCAAAAACTAAATTAGCGCCAGATTTATCTTTTATGGTAGAAATTGTTCCAGCTCTAATTGTGTGATTATCACCAAATAATCTTTTAACTTCATCATGAACTTTATCTTGGAAAATACCAGAAAAGTTTAAATCAATATCAGGAACTTTTTCTGCATTAAAACCAAGGAAAGTAGCAAAAGAAATATCATGTCCATCACCAATTAATTTAGTTTGACATTTATCACAATATTTATCAGGTAAATCATATCCTGTAGTAACTTCATGATTTTCGATAAATTCAATCGATTTACAGTTAGGACAGTAGTAGTGTGGCGAAAGTGGGTTAACCTCTGTAATTCCTGACATAGTTGCAACAAACGATGAACCAACTGAACCACGACTTCCAACAATAAAGCCGGCATCATTACTCATTTTGACCAATTTGTGAGCAATTCAGTAAACAACATCAAAACCGTTATTAACAATTGGAACTAATTCAGCTTCTATTCTTTTTTGTATCTCTTTAGGTAGATTTTCTCCGTATGTTTGTTTTGCTGTTTGATAAACTAAATCAACAAGTTTTTGTTTAGAATTATCAAAAACAGGTGTGTATAAGTCTTTTTTAATTACTTGAATATTATCATCAATCAAATCAGCAATATAATTGGTGTTATTTATAACAATATCTTCTACCAATTGTTCATTATTTAATCAACTAAATGAATCAAGCATTTGTTCAGTGTTTGGATAAAATAAATCTGGAATGTTTAGTGTTTTTGCAGCAGCTTTTCTTCCATCATATAAAAAGTGTCTAATGCTATCAACACCTTTAGCATAAACTAGCATTTTGTAAAAAATGCTATCTTCTGAAACTTTATGTCTTACATCACCAATTGCAACAACTTTTTTACCGTATTTTTCAGCTAATTCAATTAGTTTTTTAATTCTCGCTTTAATTTGTTCAGAGGTAAAATCATCAGAACCCACAAAGTTGACAAAAGCTTCAAGTCTAGGGATTTCGATATAGTCGTAATCTTGAATTTCTTTTTCTAGTCTTTCATCACAACTATATAACATAGTTTTAATCAATTTACCACGTAATCCACCAGAAGAAACGAGTAAATTTCCATCTCGAGGAATATCGCTTAAATAAATTTTTGGACCTTTAGCGATTCCTTCGTCGACTAGCCTGTCAGCTAAAGCAAATGAAATTAGGTTAAATAATTGTTTTAGTCCAGCTTGGTTTTTTACAATAACTGAAACTTGATTTGTTCTACGGTGGTTGTAGAATTTAGGAAAACTTCAGTTGTATAAATCGTTTAAGGTTATAATTCCTTCATTTTTCATTTTTCCCACTACAGCCATTCATGCTCTAGCTAAAACTTCAGCATCGTAATCAGCTCTATGGGCTTTAGTTTCATCATATTCAACATCCACATATGAACAAAACGAACCTAATCTATGTTTTGCTTTTTCAGGGAAATTTAAATGCGAAACCATCAGAGAATCGATGCAAACGGTATTTTCCAGCTCTAAACCAACTTCAGAAAGTTTTTGGATTATAAAGTTAATATCGAACTCCGCGTTGTGAGCTATTACAACTTTTCCATTTAAAATTGAATGGATTTTTTTGAGTCCTTCAAGTTTACTTAGACCTTCTTTTTCTAACATATTGTCATCAATATTAGTTAGTTCAATTGTGTAATTAGAAAGTTTTTTACCACACTTAATAAAAAATTGATGACTGCTTTCGATAGTATTGTTTTTAACTACAGTGGCACCAAATTCGATAATATCACCAGAGTGGGGTGAAAGGCTAGTAGTTTCAATATCGAATGCAATAATTTCCAAATCACTTAAATTTGCATCAGTAAAATTAGGATTTAAAATTGCATTATTATTTTGCTCAGTAAAATCAAATGCCGCACCATAAATAGGTTTAATACCAGCTTTTTTAGCAGCTGCTTCAAGTTCAGGGAATGATTGAACACTATTTGAATCTAAAATAGCAACAGCTTTATGTCCTAATTCTTTCGCCGCATTAACAATTTCAGTTGCAGTCATTAGACTATCTTGAGTGTTCATTTTTGATTTAGCATTTAACTCAACACGTTTTTTAGGCGCATCATCTGTTATCTTTTGTTCATCTGTACCTAAAACTACTATCTCAGTAACTTCAAGCCTTTTTGTCATTGTGTTACTATTTTTAGAAGCCATACTGTAGTGAAAATCACCATAAATTTCTACTCAAGTATTTTTAGGTATAAGTTCTTTTTTATGTTTTTTAACAACATTATTTCATCAAGTATCAGAAACTTCCATCGCCTCATTCATATCAGTGACACTGTATTTGAAAAATGTACCTTTAGGGTGTTTTACTAATTCATTTTTGAAAATTAAAGCCTTAACAACAACATTTTTGATGATATTTGTATCTTGTTTTAATAATTCTGAAATTGTTCAAGATTGGTAACCTGTTGTAGTTTTACGATATACAAAATTTGGTTTTGTAGTACTTAATTTATTGCTTGGTGTTATGTTTGCAGAGTTATTATTTCTTTCTTCTAAACTAACTTGTTTAGCCGCATGTTTTTCTAGTTCTTCACTTGATAAAAAACTAACTGGATCGGCATTAGTTTTTTCACTTAATAAAACTAAAAAACCATCCACACCAAGGTGAAAAATCTCATTTTTAAATTTATTGACTTCATCATTTAAGTTTTTATCATCAACTAATTCTTTTGAAACAGATAAAACATAACTGTGTGAAAGTCTTTGAAATTTAAATGTGTTTTGTTCAGCTAACTTATGCATTAAAGGAAATTGGTCTTGATTTAAGTTGATATATTCAAATAAAAACGTTCTAAACTCTGTATTTCCAACAATATAATTTTGAATTTCAATGCTAAAATCATAGCTAAAAGAGGTTTTTCCGGTTTGGTTTAATGATTTTAGTTTTTTAATTAATTTGTAGATACAAAATGGATTTGGAAGCATTGGAAAAACTACAGTAAACTGTAGTGTATTTCCGTTTTCTTTAGGTATATATCTAAATCCAGGTTTGATGAAGGCATCTTCATAACCAACTTGTTGATCTAATTCCAAATGAATTAATAACTTTCTTAATGCATCATCTTTAATAAAACCCATAAAACCCCCTTATTTATAAACCATAGCTAAATAAGAATCAAAGTGTTGCAACAGTGGCAATACTGTCAAAACGGTCTAATAAACCACCATGATCTCTAAAAATATTTGAAAAATCTTTAATATCACAAACACGCTTAATTAGTGAGAAAAACAAATCACCAAGTAAAGCAAATATTGGAGCAAAAATTAGGAAAAAAGCAGTAATAACTTTATAGGAAACCGATGTGCTTTGTGAATTGTTAATTAAGTCAATAAATACAATATCCTCTGTTAGTAAGTTAAAAAAGTTTCAAGGATAAGGATCAATTACATTTCAAGTCGCAGCAAATGATATAGCGATTACAATCGCGACTCCAACACCCACAAGTGCACCTTCTCAAGTTTTTTTAGGACTAATTGTTGGTGCTAATTTGGATTTAATAAATTTGTGTCCTAAATATTTTCCACCAAAAAATCCACCAATATCGTGTCCTGTAGCTATTAATAAAAATAAAATTAAATACTGGATTCCTATTTTATCTACGATTAAGAGATAAATAAAACCACGATAAAAAATCAATAAGATTAAACTTGCGATGAAAAAGTAAATAGCTTTGTAAAATAAATATTTTTTGCTCAAATTTTGTGCACTAAATGTTCTAAGTAATACAAATAAAACTGTGCTGATAAAAGCCCCTAAATAGACTGTATAATCAGTTACAAAAACTTTTACATTAGTAAATCCAGTAATAAATTTAGAATTATCCACATTATTATCAAATACTAAAGTTGAAAAGTTTTTATTTACAAATAAACAAACTAATAAAATTAATATTAGTACCGAATAAACTGGATGCTTATCCAAAAAAGCTCTAGTTAACTCAAGAAAACCTCAACTTGCTATAGCTAAAAACATTAAAAAGGTAATAATTCTTGTTACTCAAAAAACAGCAGTATTATCAAAAATATATGTAAACGATAATCTACCTATGCTAATAAAACTCACAAAAACAACTAGCATTAAAATAGCCGGAATAACGCGACCATAAACTAGAGTATTTTGCTTTATTTTTTCTCAAAAATTTTTCATAACTTAATGATATCAAACTCCTAAAATTAAGTATTAAAATAACATAGTTATTTTAACCTAAATAAGCTTTTAGATATCCAAAAGCAACTAAATTGCTGATTTTATCAGCTTTTTGGTTTATATACTTAGTGGCGTTTCCACCAGTAATTATTATTTTGTTTTTTAAATTATAATTTTGGCTTAATTTTTCTATTATATTTGAATTAAAATATGCAAATCCGCAATCAATAGCTTCTTGCGTATTTTGACCAAAACAATGAATTAATGGGTTATTTGGTAAATTAAATGATAATTTTGTTTTTTGTTTTAGTTGTGCATAATTTTGATTATACCCAGGTAAAATCAAAGCACCTGTTAAAGATTTATTTTCTAGTTTTAAGATAACATTAGCAGTTCCAGCCATCAAAATAAAATTAGTATCAATATTTACAAATTTAAGTACTAAAGTTGCTCCTAAAATATCAAGTCCTACAATGTTAAAATCTATGTCGCTAACCACAAGTGATTTTGGGAAATTATTATGATTTAAGACAGTTATTTTGTTACTTAATTTACTTAAAAAATAACTTACTTTTTTATAATTTCTTTTGCTCACTGAACCTATAATTATTTCGGTGTTATCTGAAACCTTCATTTTTTTAATTATTGACTTAAAGTATAGTAAATTCAGGCTTTTGATACTTACTTTGATTGACTTTAAAAACTTATAATTTTCATTAAACACTACTAAATCTAAATTTGTATTACCTATATCTAAAACTAAATATTTTGCACTCATAATAAACCTAAAAAGAGCCTTTTTGTTTAAAATAAACTCGTAATTTTGTAAAATTATTATATTAAATATTTGCATCGAGGAGTGAAAATGGAGAGAATAAAAATTGGATTTACTAATTTATCGTACAAAAAAGAAAATTCTTTTTTTCAAACTAAAGTAATAAACAAATTCAATCACAAAATTGACTATAAAATTCTTTCAAAACTAGAATTTGTACCTAAACTATTAAACGATAATCAAGAAAATATCGAATGAGAGTGAATTGAAACTAAAGATTTAGTTTTAGATGAACAAACACTAAAAACTATAGCTGATAATTTCAAAAAACTTCATGATTCAAAACTAGAATTTCCTAAAACAAATATTGCAGCTAGAGTTAAAGAATATAGAAGAATTTTAGCTGAAAGAAATATTAAAATTCCAGTTGTTGATAAATATTTCAAGCGTATTAATAGTATTTTAAAAAATAGCGAAAATAATCGTCCATGTCACAACGACCTATATATAGCTAATGTTTTACAAGCTAAAGATGGTAAAGTATTTTTTATTGACTGAGAATACGCGACAATGGGTGATAAACACTTTGATTTAGCTTACTTTATTTGTGGTGCATATTTAAATGAAGAGCAAGAAAAAATATTTTTAGATCAATACGATAGCTATTGAGAAGAATACTTAATTCAACAAAAAATTTTAGTTTATTACATCACCATTTTATGATGCAACTCACAAGATGTAAAACCTTTTGACGATTCTCCTTTATATGTAGCACTTGAAAAAACTGTTGAATTGTATCAATACAAAAAAGAAAACAAGTTATTTAGAAACTAGTGATACAACCCAATTTATGGATTATTTTTAGAGTTAAATAAACCATAAAATAATATTTATGAAATCTAAAGTTCAAATTTAGGGAGCATATATGTCTTGTTATCAAGACATTTTTTTTATTGCTTTTTTTAAAATTTAAAATAAAAAAAGCAGCTCCCTATTTTCACCTTTCGGCTATCGTCGGCACTAAAAAGCTTAACTACTGAGTTCGGAATGGGATCAGGTGTACCTCTTTGCTATAACCACTTGTAATTAGTATATACAAAAAATTTTTTAAACAAAATATTTTTTTAATTTTTTTTAGTTATTTTTAACATCCGATATAAATTGTGGGTTTTATATCCAAATTACTACCTAACTATAAAATGAGATTTTTGCGTTTAAAAATAAATGGTTTTATATTAAAATTAATATATGAATAAAAAAGAGGGTTCTGAAGTTAAAAGATCTTATCTAGAAAAGTTGAGTTTATTAGCCAAAATGGAAAATAAACAACTTCTAGAAGACATGAAATGACTAGAGAATTTAACCAATGACACTCACGATATTTCTTTTAGGACTGAAATACCAACCATTCCTGTTAGATTAACATTATCAAAAAATACACAACCGGATTTAGACCTAAAAACACTTGTTAGTGAGTACAATAGTTATTGCAACTTTCTTCTTACTAAAGAGGGAACTTTTGCTAACCAATTACATTTTGACTTTTCAGACGCTAATACTCTTATTTCACTCATCGAACAAGATACTAGAAGTGATGAGGACATTTTTGTCCCAAATAAAGCAACTAAGATTGTGGTTAAAAAAGTGGAGCTATAATCTTTTGCTTTTTTATTTATAAAATTTTTTAGAAAGGGAAATATGAAAAAGAAGGTTAATATCGCCATCGATGGTCCATGTGGTGCAGGTAAATCAACTGTTGCTAAAAAAATAGCTGAAAAATTAGGCTACACATTTATTAACAGTGGTAGCGTTTATCGTGCAATCGCTTACAATGTCATTGAAAATAAAATTGATAGCACTAGTATTGATGAAATTATCGCTTCATTAGCAACTGCAAATATCGAACTTCATGCTGATGATATCGTATGCTTAAATGGAACTGATATTTCTAAAAACATTCGTGAAGATTATATTTCACAAATTACACCAAATATAGCGAAAATTCAGCAAGTTCGTGATTTTGTTGTCGAATTAATTCAACATATGACAAATAAATCAAAAGGATTTATCGTTGACGGAAGAGACACAACTTTTAAATTAATGCCACATGCTGAAGTTAAAATTTTCTTATGAGCCGAACCAGAAGAAAGAGCAAGAAGAAGATGAATGCAAAATAAAGAATTAGGTTTTGAATCTAATTATGATGAAGTTTTATATGACGTTAAAAAGCGTGATGCACAAGATATGAACCGTGAAATTGACCCACTTCATAAAACTGAAGATTCAGAATTAATTGACTGTACACATATGACACAATATGAAGTTATAGATGCAATTATAGATTTAGTTAATAAAAAATTGGAGGGATTAAATGCGTAATACAATTGCCATTATTGGTAAACCTAATGTTGGTAAAAGTACTTTTTTTAATAGATTAATAGGTAAAAAAGTTTCTATTGTACACGATGAACCAGGAGTTACTCGTGATCGTTTATACGAAAAAATCCAGTGAGCTGGACATGAAATGAAAATTATTGATACTGGTGGAATCGAAATTGAAAATAGACCTTTTCAAGAACAAATCCAAATCCAAACTAAAATAGCTATCGATGAAGCAGATGTAATTATCTTTTTATTCGATGGACATAATGAAATCACTAATGACGATTTATACATTATGAGTATTCTTCGTAAAAGTAACAAGCCAATTATTGCAGTAGCAAACAAACTTGAAAATAATCAGCAATTTGACTATGGTTGATATGCTTTGGGTGTTGAAAATATTTATCCAGTTAGTGCACTTCATGGAGAAGGAATTGGTGAAGTTTTAGACAAATGTGAAGGATACTTAGATTTTGAGGATGCTCAAGAACAAGATTTATTCAACCTTGCTATTATTGGTAAACCAAACGCTGGAAAAAGTTCACTTTTAAATAATTTAGCTAAAGAAGAGCGTTCTATAGTTTCAGAAATAGCTGGAACAACTCGTGATAGTGTTAAATCAGTCATTACTCTTGATGGCCGTGAGTACAATGTTATTGATACTGCAGGTATTACTAAAAAATCTAAACTAATTGAAAGTGTTGATCATTATGCTTTGATGCGTGCGATGAATTCACTTGAAGAAGCAGATTTATCTTTGATTGTGATTGATGCAACACAAGATGAATTTAGTCACTTTGATTCTCGTATCATTGGATATGCACTTGAAAAAGAAAAACCTATTATTATAGTAGTTAACAAATGAGATTTGGTTGAAAAAGAAACTAATACTATGGCGCAATTTGAAAAAAGAATGCGTAATAAATTTCACTTTGTACCTTGAGTACCATTTGTTTTTATTTCAGTTAAATTTAATCAAAGATTAAATAAACTTTTTGAAACAATTAATATGGTCAGAACTAATTTAGAAAGAGACATTAAACCTTCACTACTTTCTAATTTACTTCTTGAAACTCAAATCATTCAACCAGCACAACCTTATAATGGTGGAAGATTAAATATTTACTATGTTCGTCAAGAACAACACAAAATTCCTACTTTTACATTTTTTGTTAACAATAAAAAATACCTTCACTTCTCTTACGAAAGATTTTTAGAAAACCAATTAAGACAAAACTTTGATTTTAGAGGTTGTCCACTTAAACTTCAATTCAAAAATAAAAATGGTCTAGATTAATTCTCCTATTGGAGAATTTTTTTTCTTAAACTATTAGTTTTTATAGCTAAAAAGTTGAATAACTAGTGCTATTATTTATCATAAAAACAACTAAAAACAGCTTTTCATAAAGTTAATTATTCATAAAACAACTTTTTTGTTTAAACCTTGATTTTTAAGCCTTTTTGGGTCAAGAAATCTACCTTAATAAGATGAATTAGGTAAAAAATAAAACAAAAAATGTAAAATATACTTGTAAGAATAATTAAGTAGGAAGTTACAAATATGAATAAAAAAGATACAGTGCTATTTGGTCTTTATAATACAGAAAAATTAGCCTCAAAAATTTCAGAAATTACTGGAATTCCTTTATCAAAAGTAGAAAGAACTGTTTATGCCGATGGTGAAGTAATGCTAGTATCTGAACCAACAGTTAGAGATAAAGATGTTTATATTATTGCATCAACCTCTCGACCTGTTAACAACAACATTATGGAGTTATTGTTATTTATTGACTCCTTAAAAAGAGCTAGTGCTCGTTCAATCAACATTTGTTTAAGTTACTACGGATATGCTCGTCAAGACCGTAAAGCAAGCGGAAGACAACCAATTGGAGCAAAATTGGTTGCTGATTTACTTCAAACAGCTGGTGCTTCAAGAGTAATTTGCGTTGACTTACACAACCCATCAATTCAAGGTTTCTTCGATATTCCAGTTGATGATTTAAGAGGTCAGTTCCCATTAGCTAAAGAACTTAAAAAACTAGGTGAAAAATTCACAGTAGTTTCTCCAGATCACGGTGGAACTGTTAGAGCTAGAAAATTAGCTGAATTAATTGCTGATACAATTAAAATTTGTATCATTGACAAAAGAAGAACAGGTGTAAACCAAGCTGAAGTTTATGGTATTTTAGGAGAAATTGAAGGATATAATGCCGTAATTATTGATGATATTATCGATACTGGTGGAACAATTCTTAAAGCTGTGGATGCTTTAAAAGTACACGGAGCTAAAAAAGTTATTGTTTTAGCAACTCACGGAATTTTCACTAAAGGCTTTGAAATGTTCCAAGATAATCCAAATGTTGAAAAAGTTATTATTACAAACAGTATTGATAATAGTGAATTAGCTGCGAAATTTAGTAAATTACAAGTTGTTGATTTAGGTGAATTTATAGGGCGTGTAATCAACGCATCATTAAATGGCGGAAGTATTACAAACGTATATCAAGATTATAAAGACGAAATTAGAAGTATGTAATCTTTATAAGCAAGTGCAATCGCATTTGCTTTTCTTATGGAGTTATTAATGAATAAAGAAATAGTACAAAAAATGTGCCATGAAAATAATTGAGATTTTAACTTATTTGTTGAATATGTAGCTTTAATCGAAAAATACAATAAAGTTATGAACCTAACAGGTTTTAAAGATGACCGATTATGAGGTGAAGGGATTTTAGAATCATTAGTTTTTATGAACCAGATAACCAAAAATGCTGAAAATATAGATATTTTAGACATTGGTGCTGGTGCTGGTTTTCCTTCAATCCCTTATGCTTTGACAAAACCTAAAAACAAAATCACAATTTATGAACCACTACAAAAAAGAGTTAAATTCTTAAACATTGTAATTGAAAAACTTAACCTACAAAATTATGTGTCAGTCTACGCTATGCGTTCAGAAGAACAATTTGAAAAAAACTTATTTGATATAGTTACAGCTCGAGCAGTTGCTGATATAAGAGCTATGTTAATGTCTTCGTTTCATTTAGTAAAACTAAAAGGACATATGTCCTTAATTAAAGGTAAAAATTTTCAAGATGAAATTACAGCAGCTAACGATATAGCTAAACAACTAAAAATTGAGTTTCAAGTTGAAGATTTAGTTGTACCAAATTCAGATAAAAATAATAAAATAGTGCACATTAAAAAACTAAGATCAACACCTAAAGAATTCCCATATCCTTGAAAAGACATAGTAAAAGGTAAAAAATAAACTCAGTTTGCACTGAGTTTGTTTTTATTTTCTTCTTTTCATTGTTGGGAATAATAACACATCTCTAATTGAATCTTTTTCAGTCATTAACATTGTTAAACGGTCAATTCCGATACCGCATCCACCAGCTGGCGGCATTCCATATTCTAAAGCATCAACAAAATCTCAATCGATATCGCTAGCTTCATCATTACCATTGTTTTTTTCTTCTAATTGAGATTTAAATCTTTCTAACTGATCAATAGGGTCACTTAACTCAGTATACATATTTGCATACTCTTTTGTATTAATAAATAACTCTGCTCTTTCAGTAAATCTAGGATCTTCGGCTTTAGCTGTAAGAGGAGAAATTTCAATTGGGTGTCCATAAACAAAAGTAGGTTGAATTAGTGTATGTTCAATTAAAGCTTCAAATAATTCGTTAATTAGGTGACCTAATTGGAAGAATTTTTGAACTTTAATTCCGTGTTTTTGAGCAACTTCAACCGCTTTTTCAAAGCTAATTGTTCTAAAATCACAACCTGTAGCTTTTGAAACAGCATCAACCATGTCTATTCTTGCAAATGGTTTAGTTAAATCAATTTCTACACCTTTATTAAGAACTTTTTCTTTACCTAATTTAGCCGCAATTCTCTTAATTAAGGTTTCAGTTCTATTCATCATACCTTCTAAATCAGTGTATGCTTCATAAAACTCAATTGAAGTAAATTCAGGGTTGTGAGTTGTGTCAATTCCTTCATTTCTGAAAATTCTACCAATTTCATAAACTCTATCAATTCCACCAACTAATAGTTTTTTAAGCGGAATTTCAGTTGCAATTCTTAATACAAATTCTTGATCTAAAGCATTATGATGTGTTTTAAATGGACGAGCTGAAGCACCAGATAGATAATCATGTAAAAATGGTGTTTCAACTTCCATATATTCTAATTCATCAAAATAACTACGAATTTCAGTAATAATTTTTGTTCTATTTTTAAATACTTGCTTAGACTCTTCGTTAACGATTAAATCTACATATCTTCTTCTATAAGTTTCTTCAGTATCTACTAATCCGTGGTATTTATCAGGTAAAGGTTTAAGTGCTTTGGTTAAAAGCTTGATATTTTTAGCTTTAACAGTCACAGCTCCTGTATTAGTTTTCATTGCAACACCTTCAACATAAATAATGTCTCCAATATCAAAAGTATCAACTAATTCAGTTAATTTTTCATCCATTTTTTTGTTAAAGTAAACTTGAATTCTACCATGGTAATCTTGAATCAAAATAAACGGACCACGCATAGTCATAATTCTTCCAGCTACAGCAGTTTTGAATTCTTTTTCTTCTAATTCTTCTTTTGAATATGCTTCATATTTTTTAGCAACTTCATCTGAATAAAAAATTTCGCTTAATCCAGTAGCTTTTGCAAACCCTTCAACACCCATAGATTTATATTGCTCTAATTTTGAACGTCTAACTAGTTCTTGTTCTGTAAATTTTTCCATAATGCTCCAATGATTATTACAATAATCTAAATTTAACTTACTTATTTTAAGTTAAATTTAGCTAAAAACACTTCTTTGTGCATACTTTAAGTCCATTAGTATCTTAAATATAGTTTAAAAAGTACTAATATTTTGTTTTATTTTGTTAAAACAAAATTGCTTAAATTTCATATTTGAAATTATACAATAAATATAAAATTAATCTTATATAATTAAGTACGATAAACCCACCAATATAGTATAGGAGAGCTATAATGACATTCAAAGAATACAACTATCGCAGACTACTTAGAAATGCGAAACAATTAAAGCAAGAAGGTGATTATTTACTACCTCAGCTAAAAAATACTTATGCAATGCATTTTATTTTGTTCTCTAGTTCAAGACCAAAGCACGATTTAAAAAGAGTGCAAGAAAAATATTTAACTTTTTATTCAGACAAAGATTTTGCACGTATCAGAAACAAACTAAATATTGTTGATAAAAAACTTTCTGAAGACATCTGTGCTGACCACTGATTTAAGATTGTAAGTGAATACCGTGAAGAATTAATTAATGAGTACCTAAAACAATTTGGAAAAGATGCAAACTCAGTTATTCAAGAAAATGAATCACAACAAGCTGTAGTTAATTTAATTAACTTTTTAGAAAATAAATTAACTCAATTTAACTAAAAAAGAAAAATCACCACATTTGGTGATTTTTAATTTAACTTATGATGCAAATAATTTATTTTGTAATGTTGCAGAAAGCTTCTGCACCTTTAAAGTCAGCAGTTTCTCCAAGTTCTTCAGAAATTTGTAATAATCTGTTGTATTTTGCGATACGGTCTGTTCTTGACATTGAACCAGTTTTGATTTGTCCTGTATTCATTGCAACAGCAATGTCAGCGATTGTTGTATCTTCTGTTTCACCTGAACGGTGTGATACAACTGCTGTCATGTTAGCTTTTTGTGCCATTTGGATTGAGTCAAAAGTTTCTGTTAATGTACCAATTTGGTTAATTTTAATTAAAATTGAGTTCATTGCTTTTTCTTCAATAGCACGTTTTAAGATAGCTGGGTTTGTAACTGTTAAGTCATCACCAACGATTTGTAGTTCACTTCCCATTTCAGCTTGGAATTTTTTGAACCCTTCTCAGTCACCTTCTGCAAAACCATCTTCGATTGAAATGATTGGGTATTTAGCAACTAATGATTTTAAGTAAGCTCTCATTTCATCTGATGTGAATGATAATTTTACTTTTCCAAGGTTTTCAAATCCTGGACGTTTTTCTTCAATAGCACGTTTTAGTTTACCAAATGTGTAAACTCCATTTTCGTATAATTCTGATGAAGCACAGTCCATAGCGATAGCAACAGCTTTAGCACCTGATTTAGCTGGTACATATCCAGCAGCTTTAATAGCTTCAACTAAAAAGTCTAAAGCTTCTTCATGTGATTTAAAGTTTGGAGCAAATCCACCTTCATCACCAACAGCTGTTGAGTGTCCATGTTTTTTAAGTAATTTAGCTAAGTTATGGAATACAAAGTTAGCCATTTGTAAAGCTTCTCTAAATGATTTAGCTCCAACTGGCATAATCATAAATTCTTGGAAGTCGATAGTATTTGATGCGTGTTCACCACCATTAATAACATTTAACATAGGAACTGGTAATTGGTGAGCGTTAAATCCACCTAAATATTTGTATAATGGTAATTTTAATTCATCTGCAGCAGCTCTAGCAACAGCTAGTGAAACACCTAAAATAGCGTTAGCACCTAATTTTTCTTTGTTAGCTGTACCATCTAAAGCACACATTAACATATCAATTCTTCTTTGTTCTGTTACTTCTAAACCAACTACAGCTGGAGCTAAAACTTGGTTAATGTTATTAACAGCTGTCATAACACCTTTTCCACCAAATCAGTTAGCTTCGTAAACTGTACCTTTGTCTCTTAATTCAAGAGCTTCACGAGATCCTGTAGAAGCTCCTGATGGAACCATAGCTGATCCATATGCATCATATTCTGTTCAAACTTCAACTTGAACTGTTGGGTTACCACGTGAGTCTAAAACTTCACGTGCGTGAATTTTTTTAATTGCTGACATATTGTCTCCTCATTTATTGTTTCTTATAGTTTAAAACTATAAAATTTATTTATTAAAAAAATTATAACACTTTTAGATGCCTAAAACATCAGTTTTTTGGCTTATTTTTATAATTTTTAAATAATTTAAAACCCTAATTTTTCGCCAGCTTTTAGGCTTAATAAACTAAAAATGTTATAATAAATTTATAATTAAAATATGGAGTTTAATATGGAAAAAGAACTAAAAATTATCAATAGTTGAAAAGAAAAGTTACTTGATTTATCACTTAGAAATTTAGCATTAAACTTACGCTCATCAAAATCATCAGCCGTAAGTATTTTGTACCCAAATTTTCAGGACTTTTTATTAAATTGTAGTGAAGGTAACACTTATAAATTTGAACAACTATTTGGAAATTATTCAACTACAAAAAATGGTGAAATCAAGTTGAAGACAGAAATTAAAGTATTAAACCATATTTTACCTGTAAAAGATGTATATAGCATCAGTGAACTTCAGCCAGTTTTAGAAAGTTTTGCTAAAACAAAAGCCAAAAAAGCTTCACTAGTAACTAACTTAGGTGGAAAGCAACAAAAATACGCTTTAAATAATATTTTCAAAAAGTCACTAAAATTCCAGCAAGAAAGAGCAATTGACATCACATATTTATCAGTTGGAAATCTTTTATGACACGATAAAGACAATCCAATGAAAGATTTGTATGCTCCATTAGGTTTTATTGCTGTTCAAATTTTCCAAAAAAATATTGATAGTGATTATGAAATTAAAATTAAGGAAGGTTCATTTTTACCTAACTTAACTTTAATTAAAAAACTTCAAGTAGATTTTGGAATTGATATTTCATATAACTTTAATAAAGCTGGAGATGAAGAAGTTAGCCAGTTTGATAAAACTTTTTATCAACAATTTGTTGAATATCGTAATTTTGTTGAATCACAACTAATTCACAAAATGCATAATGCAAACGAATTAGAATGAAAAATTTTAGATACTTTGGATTTAGGTAATTTCTATTTCCAAAACGTTGAATTAATCAAAGATATCGAACTAAATACTGATCGTATTCTAAATAATTCATTTTTTAATGATGTGATTAAAAACGAAGGTAAAACTAGAACCGAATCTGGTAAAAAAATAGTTCAAGATGACCAAGTTGATGATTATATTAATCCAAATCAATATTTCCATATTTTAGATGCCGATTCATCACAAGAAGCAGCGATTCAATCTGCTATTAATGGTGCAAGTTTTGTTTTAGAAGGTCCACCAGGCACTGGTAAATCTCAAACTATTACCAACATTATCTCTGAATTAGTGGCTAGAGGCAAAAAAGTGTTGTTTGTTGCCGAGAAAAAAGCTGCTCTAGATGTTGTTTTTAGAAACCTTAAAAAGAAACAATTAGATTCATTAGCTTTAGCGATTCACGATGAAAAATTCTCATCAAAATCAATGATTGCAGAGCTATATGCACAATTAAATGCAGCTCAAACTACTAGAAAAATCAAAAAAGAATTTGAACAAGAGACAATCACCAAATTTAATCAATCTAAAAATAACTTAAATAAGTACTATGAAACTTTGACCAAACAAAGAAAACCGTTTAACTCAAGTATTTATGAACTTTATGGTTTACATACACTTTTAGAAAATCAACAAGTTCCAACTTATGCCTTTGAAATTCCTAATTTAATGGAAATGGATTTTGATAAGAAAAACAAAATCATTTTGGCACTTGATACTTTGGAGAAAAAATATCAATTAATTAACAAAGATATTAGTTCTAACGTTTGATATGGTTTAGTGGCTAATTTAGCTTCTGCTGTAGATTTTGAAGCATTTAGCAACAAATTCCATGAAGCTCAAGGTGCTTTATCAGACTTAATGGGATTTATAAATGAAGTTGTTAAAAAAGATTTAGAAATTGGTTTTGTAGATACTAGATCATTTACTGAAGCTTTAACTAATCTTCAAAAAATCATTAACTTATCACTTCAAATTAATACATATGACCCAAGAATAGCACTACACGAAAACCCTGAATATGAGTTAGAAAAACTAGAAGAGTTAAAAATAGCATTAGAAGCCAAAGAAAACGTTAAACTAGAAATTTGCAAGATTTATAATGCAACTATTTTTGATGACACAATCAACAAAGGCTTTAATGAATTAGTTTCAATGCTTGAAAATGGTGTAAATTCAGCTGGTAGTGGGTTTGGTACACTATTTTCTAGAAAATTCAAAAAAGCTAAAAAATATCTTCGTCAATTTAGATTTGACCCAAAAATCACATACGACAGAATGAGAAGTGATTACGCTTTATTTAAAAAGTTATCTAACCTAAATATTGAAATAGAAGATACTTTAAGAAAAGTTAAATTTAGAAACTTTTACAACTCACCAGAAAGCATAGATTCATATATTGAACAATTCACTTGATTAACTCAATTCCAAAATCTAAAAAGTTATGTTTTAACTTATAAATCAGACAGCCGTGAAATAACTCAAAAATGATTCAAAGAAGAAACATTTATTAAAAAAATAGCTACACAAGCAAACGATAAAATCAATCATGTGTTCGCTGTAATGGAAGATATTTACAAATATTTTGAACCAAAAATGGCTGATATCTTAAGTAAGCTAAAAATTGATTTAGCTTATAATCAAATCAAATTATGAGTTTTAAAATTAAATCAAGCTAGAGCTTATAGTGATTTTAACTATACATTTACTAAACTAGATTTTCCAGAATTAGAAGAGTACAAAAAAGTTATTGTTAAACACTCAATTAATACTGATATTGCTAATGTTTTCATGAAAAATGTGTATCTAAAACTTATTGATTTATACACTCGTGAAGACCAATTAAAAGAAAATGGTTTCCAGTATGATCCACATACATTAATGGATACATTCAGTAAAGTTGAGCGTACAATCAATGACTTAAGTGAAACTAAAGTTTTATATGAAATATTTAAAAAACTTCCATCAGTAGGTCCAACTGCACCATTTAGCAAAAGTGTGCAAATTCTTCAAAGAGAAGCAAACAAAAGCAAAAAAGTAATGCCTTTCAGGGAACTATTTAATACAATCCCTGACTTAATTACACAAATCAAACCTTGTTTGATGATGTCTCCTTGAACAATTAGTGCTTTCTTAAAAGATACAGATTTAGAATTTGATACAGTTATTTTTGACGAGGCTTCGCAAGTCTTTCCTGAATCAGCCATTTGTGCTTTATTCAGAGCAAAACAATACATTATAGTTGGTGATGACAAGCAACTTCCTCCAACCAACTTCTTCCATAAAGAGTTTGAAGATGATTTAGATGATGTTGAAGCTTCTACCGACGGTTATGAATCTATTCTAACTTTAGCTAGAATTTATCTACCTACTATAACTCTAAAATGACACTATAGAAGTAAATTTGAACAACTAATTGCTCCTTCAAATAGATTTGTTTACTCAAATAAATTAATCACCTTCCCAGATGTGAGAAAAAATAAAGAATATGAAGGAATTAAACTACAACGTGTAAATGGTGTTTTTAGTGCAAACACAAACCAAAGCGAAGCAATTGAAGTTATTAATCAAATTTTAAATATTTGAGAAAAATTTGGAACTTCAAAATCAGTTGGTGTAGTTACTTTCAACAACAAACAGCAAGACTTTATCGACCGTAAAATAGCTTCATTGCGTAGAAACAAACCAGAAATGGAAGCTTTCTTTAGTAGTGAACTTGCTGATCCATTCTTTATTAAAAACATCGAAAATGTTCAAGGTGATGAAAGAGATATTATAATTGTAAGCTCATGTTATGGTTTAAATGAAGCTGGACAATTTAGACAAAACTTTGGACCAATTAACCGTGAAGGTGGATACAAGAGACTAAATGTTGCCTTCTCACGTGCTAAAGAATGTTTAATTTTGGTTACATCATTTGATTCACAAATGATAACAAATGAAAATCAACTTCACAGTATTGAGTTCATGAAAAAATATTGAGAATTCGCTGAAAGTATTAATAAACTAGGTGCAGAAATCGAAAACAATGAATTTATTAATAGTTTCAAAAACTTTGAAAAAAGTAATTTTGAAGAGGCTGTAGTCCAAGAACTAGAAAAACATAACTATAAAATTAAGAGAAACATAGGTATTTCTTCTTACAAAATTAGCATAGGGGTTTTAAATCCACAAAATGAAGAAGAAATTATAATGGGTATTGACTGTGATGGTAGTTTATATGCAACATCTAAATCAGCTCGTGATCGTGAAAGACTAAGAAAACAAGTATTAAACCAAAGAGGGTGAAATATTTACCGTATTTGAAGTAAACCTTGATACGAAAATAATGAAGTGGAAGTAAAACAACTAATTGAAAAATTAGAACAACTTACATTAGGTGTCAAAAGAGCTACTTTAACTGGCGAAACTTTTGTTGAAGATGATCTAAATGCTTATTTAGATATTGACCAAAACACTGATGAATTCAACGAATCAGAACAAAATACTGATAGCGGTAATAATGAATCAGATATTGAGTATGAATACTACCGTAAAGCTGAAATGAAGGACTGGTTCCCTTATTATCCTGAATATAAAGATTATGATTTAGATAAAACACAGGAAATTATTCGTTATATTTTAACAGCAAGTCCAATACATTGAAAAACCATTAAAAAGCTCTCATTGCATATAGCGACTCAAAGAAATATCACAGATATTATTGCTTTTGCTAATAAATTTAAACTTTTACTACGTAAATTACAGGAAAATGGTCAAATCAAAGCAGATAATAATGATTGATATTATCATCCACAAATGATTCCAACACAAGTTCAATATAGACAACCAACTAGTGAAGAAAATATTCGTACAATTGATGAAATTAACCTTTATGAATATATTAATTTAATCACTACAATTATCAGTAAAGTCGAAGAAATTAGTAAGGAAGCATTATTCTCTGCTATTTCTAAATTCTTAAACACTAGACAAACTCCAAAATTTAAAGAAACTATGGAAAATACCTTAAGTCTACTACTTAACCAAGGTATCTTAAAAATTAGTGATGAAGATGTTTTATCATTCTAATAATCACTCTAGAATCAAAAAAACCTAGCTCATATCATCGGAGCTAGGTTTTTTATAAAGATAATTTAAGGTTGAGTTTGTAGAATAAAAAGGAGAAATAATTAAGTAGAATGAATAAACCTTAAATTACGCAAGTTTCACACTCAACTGTTTGTTTTGTGTCTTTTTCTCAGTCAATGTTTTCTGAATCTTCTAATACATCTTGACGAATTCTTACATAGTAAATTGAAGCACATTTTGCTTTAAATGCACGAATATAAGCTTTATTTAAATCACGTGTAGTAGCTGTATCGTTCATAAATAAAGTTAATGAAATAGCTTGATCAACGTGTTTTTGAGCTTCAGCGACAATATCAATGTAAGGATTTGGACCTAATTCATAAGCTCCATCTTTGTAGTATTTGTAGTTTTCTTCGTCAAGTTTGTAAGCTAATGAATAGATTCTACCTGTTTTAGCTTCTTTTCTAACTTCAACAGGTGAAACAACTGGTTGAAGTGAAGGAGTACATGAAGATAAATATGAAATAGAACCAGTAGGAGCAACAGCTAAAACGTGTGAGTTAGCTAAACCGTATTTTACGATGTTAGCTGTTAAAGTTTCTCAATCTTTTTGAGTTGGTACTTCAACACCAAATTTATTGAATAATTCAACAACTTTAGCATCTTTTGCTACATATGTATCAGGTTGGCATTTTGTATATTTATCAAAGTATGAACCATCTGCATATTTTGAAGTTACAAAGTTATCGTATGTAGCACCATATTCTTTTGCTAGCTCATTAGAAGCTTTGTATGAATGGTATGCTAAAGTATAGAAAAATAGATTTGTAAACTCTAACGCTGTAGGTGAATCGTAGTAAACATGGTTAGTAGCTAAAAATCCATGTAGGTTCATAGCCCCTAAACCTAAAGCGTGGTTTTTCTTGTTTCCGTTGTTAATTGATGGTGCACAAGTTAAATCACAACTTCTAGAAACATGGTCTAGTGATTTAATTGCATAGTAAACTGATTTACCAAAATCCTTACCAGCATGCATTAATTTATCAATGTTCATTGAACCTAAATTACATGCAATATCTTCACCTAATTTAGTTACATTTAAATCAACATTGTATTCTGTTTCACTTGAAGATTGTACAATTTCTGAACATAAGTTTGACATAACAATTCTTCCAGCATTTGGGTTTCTGTCATTAACTGTATCTTCAAATAATAAATATGGATAACCTGATTCAAAGTGTAATTCAGCAACATTTTGGAAAAACTTACGAGCTGATACATATGTCTTTTTAATTTTGTCATTATTTAACATATTGTAGTACTCGTCACTTACTTTAATGTCTGAAAGCGGTTTTCCGTAAACTTTTTCAACATCATAAGGTGAAAATAAAGCCATTTCTTTATTTTCTTTAGCTAGTTCAAAAGTAATGTTTGGAACAACGATTCCTAAAGATAAAGATTTAATACGGATTTTTTCATCAGCATTTTCACGTTTTGAGTCTAAAAAGGTCATAATATCAGGGTGATGAGCATGTAAATAAACAGCTCCAGCACCTTGACGTTGTCCTAATTGGTTAGCATATGAAAATGAGTCTTCTAAAATTTTCATAACTGGAATAACACCAGTTGCTTGGTTTTGAATCCCTTTAATTGGAGCACCAAATTCTCTTAAGTTAGTTAAACAAAGAGCAACCCCACCACCTCTTTTTGATAACTGTAAAGATGTAGTAACAGCACGTGCAATTGATTCCATATTATCTTCAACTCTTAGAAGATAACAAGAAACATATTCACCTCTTTGTTTTTTACCAGCGTTTAAAAATGTTGGAGTAGCTGGTTGGAAACGCCCTGATAAGATTTCAACTAAAATATTTTTAGTATCTTCAAAATTACCAGCACCTAAAAATAGAGCATTCATTAGTGCACGTTCTGAATAAGTTTCTAAATATTGTTTACCATCAAATGTTTTTAAACAATATGAACTATAAAACTTAACAATACCCATAAATGAAAGAAATTTATGGTCAAATTGTTTGATAACTTCGTACAATTCTTCTAATTGCTGTTTGTTAACTCTGCTTACAACTTCTACTTCATAATAGTCGTTATCGACTAGATATTTCATTCTATCGTGAATTGAAGCAAACTTCATTGTACGAGGTTCAATTTCAACTTCTCAGTATTTTTCGACTGCTAAAGCGTCGTTTTTTGCTGAATCTTTACCTAAATTTAGTTTACTTAGGGCGTTTAATGCTAGGTATTCATCGGCGTTTCTGAAGTCTTTGGTATTTTTTGACATCAGCTATCCCTCCATTTCTCAAAGTTTTTTCATTTTATCTTTTACAGCGATTTCATCTGCTTTTGTCCCTAATAATTCATATACATGTAATAATGGGACTTTTAATTTAGCTTGTAAAACATCACCAGCTAATCCATATGTATCACCAAAATTAGTATTTCCACTTGCCACAATTCCTACACAGTGCTTTCTATTTGTTTCATTGTTTAAGAATTTAATAACTTGTTTTGGAACACTTCCTTTTAATTCACCTAAACCACCTGAATAGGTTGGGCAAAATAAAACATAATCGAAATCTACATTAATTTCTTGTTCACTATCCATAGGAATTCTAGTTGCTTTAATTCCTAATTTGTCTACAAATCTACGAGTATTTTCAGTTTCTGAACTGAAAAATACAATGTGTTGGTCACCTTTTGGTTTTCTTACTGTTACTAATACTTTTTCTTCGTTATTCATGATTAAAACTCTCAATCTTCATCTTCTGTTTCTTCTGAAACACCCATAACATATGAGCTTCCGTTTCCTGAGAAGAAATCGTGGTTTTCGTCAGCTCTAGCTGATAACTGTGCAAATACTTCTGGAGAAATAGCTGTTTCTTCAGGAGTAAATGGTGACTCATATCCACAGTTTTGCAAGAATTTTCCTGCATTATATAAACTAAACGCAATAGCTTCGTCAGCTAGACCAAAATCTTGGTATAAATCACGTAAGAAATCTTTTTCTAATTCAATTAATTCGAAAAGAATTTTGAATACAAATTTTTTGTATTCTTCTTGTTTTTCTTTAGGTAATTTTTCAACCTTTTGACGATATTTGTATCCTGAATAGTAGTTATGTAACACTTTGTCTCTTAAAATAAGTCTAATAATGTCACTTGTGTTTGGTAATTCACCACGTGCTGATAAGTAAAATGGTAAATAGAAACCACCATATAGTAAGAAACCAGGCATTAATGCAGCTGCAATTTTTGATTTCAGTGGGTCTGTTGATGTGTAGTATGGAACTAGGAATTTAGCACGAGCTTGCAGTTTTTCATTAGAAATAACTCACTCATGAGCTTCTTCGATTTCGTCACTAGTGTTTAGTGTTGAGAAAATTGTCCCATAACTTCTAGCGTGCACTCCAACCATGAATGCAAAGTTAGCATAAATAACTTGTTCATGATCTGTTAATGAGTTAGGGATTTGTGCAATGTCCCCTAATGTTGCTTGAATTGTATCAAGCAGTGTTAAACCTGTGAAAGTTCTAGTGATTAATGTTTTTCACTTTTGATCTAACCCTTTTCATGATTTTAGGTCATTTGATACTGGAATTTTCTCTGGTAATCAAAAGTTCTGTGTTACTCTGTCTCAAACTTCTAAATCTTTTCTGTCATTTAAGACATTTCAATTCACAGCTCTCATCACACCTTTTAGATTATTTTTCACATAATCTAATGGGTTTAATGATTCATTGTAATATTTATTGTTATTGCTCATGAGTATAAACCAATCCTTTTTATTAATACATTATAAAGTTCTGTCAAAGTCTAATAAATTATCCACTAATTTTATAGCTTAGCATGTGCATAAAATTGTGAATAAAATAGTAAAACTCATTTATTAATATCAAATATTAATTGATAAAATGAATTTTACTTTTCGTATATTTTATAGTAATTTAGATGTGAAATAAAGCAAAAAGATTTAAAAATTTAAATAGGTCTATACAGTAGCTATTTTCGTATTTGTATATAAATTTCCATATTATTTTTACAAATATTTACATAAAATAACTATAATCTAAATAAGATAAAGTGTTAGTATTATCTATGATTTTAAATCTATTTAAATGTATTTAAATAATACTTTTAGTTCTATAAAATAGTGCTAAAAGTATATTTTATATAAAAAAATTATTTATAGAATAAGATATAAAATCCTATTTTTATTTTTTAAATCTCTTTATTTGTGTGAATTCATTAAAATAAATTGGTTAGCTATAAAAAATAGTATTAGTTACAGCTTTTTTTATATTAAATAGGTGAAATTAAGTTGTAACTAATAAAAGGATAATACTCAATGGAACACTACACTGATGAGGTATTTATAATGAGACAATACTTGGATTTATTAGAAAAAGTTAAAAGCTGTGGAAAACACAAAGATGACCGTACAAAAACAGGTACAATTTCATATTTTGGAACACAAACAAGATACGATTTAAGAGAAGGTTTTCCTTTGTTGACAACTAAAAAAATGGCTTGAAAAGCAATTTGTATCGAACTATTATGATTTTTAAAAGGCGATACAAACATTAAATTTTTAGTGGATAATGGTGTAAACATTTGAAATGAATGACCATATGAAATATTTAAAAAATCAAAAGATTATAATGGTGAAACACTTCTAGAATTTGTTGAAAAAATAAAAAATGATGATAAATTTGCTGAAGAGTATGGAAAACTTGGACCAGTTTATGGAAAACAATGAAGAGACTTTAATGGTGTTGATCAAATTTCTTGAGTAATTGAAGAAATTAAAAGAAACCCATTTTCAAGAAGATTGATTGTATCTGCTTGAAATCCAGTAGATGTTGAATTTATGGCTTTACCACCTTGTCATAGCTTCTTCCAATTTTTTGTGAATGAAAATATGGAGCTTTCTTTACAGCTTTATCAAAGAAGCGGTGATATGTTTTTAGGTGTTCCTTTTAACATCGCTTCTTATTCGCTTCTGTTATCAATGGTAGCGCAAGTCACTGGTTTAAAAGTAGGTGAGTTTGTTCACACAATTGGAGATACACATATTTATTCAAACCATGTTGATCAAGTTGATATTCAACTATCTAGAACTCCATATAAACTACCTAAATTAGTGTTAAATCCTAAAATCAAAAACATTTTTGATTTTACTTTTGATGATATTAAACTAGAAGACTACACTTGTCATGAAGCAATTAAAGGAAAGGTTGCGGTCTAATGATTAAATTAATTGTTGCAGTAGATCCTAATAACTTAATCGGCAATGGTAATGTAATGCCATGAAATATCAAACAAGAATTTAAACACTTCAGAGAAACAACCTTAAATCAAGCTCTGTTATTTGGTCGTAATACATTTTTAGGATTACCTAAAAAACTTGATAATAGAATTAATTATGTACTTTCTACTGATGAAGTGGAAAGTGCTGATCAAGTAATCCACAATGAAACTGAATTATTTGAGTTATTTGATAAATATAAACATAACACTGAGAAAACACTATTTATTTCTGGTGGAAAATCAATTTATGAAAAATATTACACCTATGCTGATGAGCTAATAATTTCAAGACTTAAAAAAGCATACGAAGGCAATGTTTACTTAAATTTAGATTTAAGCCAATATCAATTAACAAAAGTTGAAGAATTTGAAGAATTTAATGTTGAGTATTATGTAAAAAAGCAATTAACTAAGCAAAAAACTAATCAAGCTATTTCATGAGATGATTATTTTATGGGACTAGCAAAATTGTCCGCTTGTCGTAGCAAAGATCCTTCTACTCAAGTTGGAGCATGCATTATCGATCAACACAAACATGTAATTGGTTTAGGTTATAACGGTATGCCTAAAGGAAATGACGAATCATATCCATGAGTAGCACAAGCTGAAAGTGGAAGTGTTAAAGACACCAAATATCCATATGTTATGCACGCAGAAGTAAACGCAATTTTAAACACTAACACTTCAATCAGAGATACATATGCAACGCTTTATACTTCTCTATTCCCTTGTTCTAATTGTGCCAAAATCATTGTGCAAAGTGGTATTAAAGAAATAGTATACGAAAACAATAAATACCAACACACTGAAGATGCTGCCATTTCAAGATATATATTGGAAGTTTCAAATATTAAAGTTAGACAACACGATTCACAAATAAGTTTTTCAATCAATAGAAAATAAACTATTAAATAGTTAGCGAATTGCTAACTATTTTTTTAAACAAGTAAGAAACATTGAATAGTGAAACATAGTGTCTTATTTATCAAGTTTTATTAAGCGTAAAATAGTACAAAAAAATACCTAACTAAGTTAGGTATTTTGGGGATTATGTTATTTCATTGAATTAACTAAATCAGTAATTCTTTTCGCAGCAATAGCACCATCATTTGCTGCTGTAATAATTTGACGAATTTCTTTTTTTCTAATATCTCCACAGGCAAAAACACCAGGTATTTTTGTTTGCATAAATTCATCTGTAATGATGAATCCTTTGTCATCAAAAATGTCAAATCCTTGCATAAAGTTGGCATTTGGTTTCATACCGATATATGGGAAAAATGAAGATACTTCAATAATTTCTTCATTTCCGTTTTTATCTACAATAGCCACTCTTTCAAGTGCTGCTGTTCCTTCTAAACGGTCGATTTTTGATTCACGATAAACTTTAACATTAGGTAGTTTTAATAAGTCATCAACCAATCTTCTTTCAGCAGTAAAATCAGCATCTTTAATAACAATGTGTACTTGACTAGCAATACTTGATAAGTATACTGATTCTTCAACAGCAGAATTACCAGCTCCTAAAACAACTGTTGGAGCACCTTTATAAATAGGTCCATCACAAATAGCACAGTAGCTTAAACCTCTATTTTCAAATTGTTCTCAATTTTTTACAAATGTAGGTTTTCTATTTGACATACCTACTGAAATAATTAGCATTTTAGTAAATAAAACATTTCCATCAGCTAATTTAACTTCGAAGTTATATTCACCTAGTTGTTTAACAGCAACAACTTCACCATAAACGTATTTAGCACCATATAGTTGAGCGTGTTTGAAAAAATCAGAAGCTAATTTTCAACCTTCAACCATTTCAGTTCCTAATCAGTTTTCTATTTTAGATGTTGATGATAATTTTCCACCAGGAGCACCTTTTTCAACAAATGCTACTTTTAAGTTAGCTCTTGAAGAATATAAAGTCGCATTTAGTCCAGCTGGACCACCGCCAATAATTACTAAATCGAATTTATTTTCCATGATAATACCTATGCTTTCTTAATTAATAATTTTGAGTATAGTTTTTTGTATAAATATGTAATTGAAGTTACATTAACATGTGAAGCATATGCTTCTGGTTGTGCATATTTGTAAACATAGTAGTATTTTTCTTTGAAACGAATGTATTTAACCGCACCAAAGAATTGATAGTAAACAAACGCAATAAATCCAATAGCCACAAACATTGCTGAAAGCACTGTATAAAAGACATAGCTTTCTTCTCTAAGTGGTTCCATTGCTAACCGTACTGTTCCGTATCAAACTAAATACAATCCAGCTGTTGTTCCTGGTTTGGTTAAACCAAAGAAGTTTAATACTCAAACTATGATTAAATATCCAAGTAAGTTAGCTATTCCTTCGTATAAAAACAGAGGATATCTGTAAGCTCCAACTAATCCATATGCATTAGATGTAGCATCTGAAATGTACATTTGTGAAGCAAATGCTTTACCGAATATTAGTACAGATTGACCACTTCAATCAATTTTTCCATAAACCTCATGGTTAGCGAAGTTTCCTCAACGACCTGCTACTTGTCCAATTAAAACAGTTGGAATAATTAAGCTAGCCGCTAATCTCACATCAATTTCATTTCTTTTTACATATCCATAGATTAAGTCGCAAATGAGAGCTAGAAGCACCCCACCTTGGATACTTAATCCACCTTCTCAAATAGCTCACCACCTCGCAGGTAATGAACCATCAGCAATGATTCTTTCAGCGAGAAATCCAAGTCTAGCTCCCATAATTGAGCTAGGAATTGTGATAATAATTAAAGTTAATAATGTTTCAGTTTTATAACCGGCTCTATATCAAAAATAGAAAATAGTTAATATTGAGCATAAAAAACCAAGCATCATGGTAAATGAATAAACTCTAAATTCAAAATTACCAATTTTAAATAAATCAGTACCAAGACCAGCTGCTATTGCAGTTTCAGGTACTCATGCTGGTTGTGCGTTAATCATTTTAATACCTCCTATTTTCTATTTCTTTTAAAATGTTTTTACCATCTTTTTGAGCCATATAAAAGCTAACTGCAGCTTCAATAAGTGAAGCAGCTGACCCACCTTCTTTAATTGGTACTACCATTTTTCTAACTGTTCTACCTAAAATATTGTGGGTTAATAGTTCAGTTCCTAAACGGTCATAACTATTAGCTCGATTAAATTTAACAAGTTCAATAACTAAATCAATATTCGCGCTTTCAGACATACTTGAAACACCATATGTGTATTTAACATCAATAATTCCAATTCCACGAACTTCTAAAAAGTTTCTTGTAATTGATGGGCAACGACCAATAAAGTGTATACCAGCATCCTTAATTAAGACCGCATCATCAGAAATTAAAATATTTCCTCTTTGAACCAATTCTAAAGCAGCTTCAGATTTTCCAACACCACTTTGTCCAATAATTAAGACACCAATAGCGCCTACTAAAACTAATGTTCCGTGCACTTGTGTTTCTTCAGCAAAAAAATCATTTAGATAAGTTCCTACATTTGTAGTCATAATTGATGAACTTTTTCTAGATAGAGCAACAGGAATGTTATATTTATTAGCTATTTCATAAACCCAAGATAAAGCAGGTTTTTGAAAACCCTTAGATAATAATACAAGCGGTGGTAATTGTGAAAAAATGTGTTCAATAGCTTTTGTAGCCCTTTGTTTTCCAATGCTAAAAAATCACATTGATTCACTTGTTCCTCAAGCAACTACATTTTTGTAAATTCTTTCAGTAACAATTAATTCACTTAATTCCAAACCAACACGTTTAATAGTTGGTTGATAAATATCATTGTATTGAAGATTAGGGTTATCTTGATTGATTATTCTTAAATTAAAATAATCAATCACTTTAGTAACGTTTAGACTTTTTTCTTTCACTTCACTCATCAAACCACCTAATTAATCATTAAATACTGTAATTTTAATGATGTTATTATATTTAATTATATATATTTTGAATCTTTTTGTGTCTGTTATTTATGTTTTAACACTTTGCCTAAAAATTGACTTGTATAACCTTTGTTGCTATCAACTACGGCTTCTGGTGTTCCAGTAACCACAACTTTTCCACCATTAATTCCACCATCTGGACCTAAATCAATGATGTAATCAGCGTTTTTGATTACATCTAGGTTGTGTTCAATAACTACAACAGTGTCTCCACCATCAACAATTCTATTGATAATATCTAAAAGTTTTTTAACATCATGAATATGTAATCCAGTTGTTGGCTCATCTAATACATAAACTGTTCTACCTGTTGGTTTTTTCTGTAAATAAGTTGCTAGTTTAATTCTTTGCGCTTCTCCACCACTTAAAGTTGTAGACATTTGACCTAAATGAATGTAACCTAAACCTACATCGTTTAAAATTTGTAATTTTTCAACGATTTTGCTTTTGTTTTCAAAAAATTCTAGCGCTTCCTCACCAGTCATTTCTAAAACTTCAAATATATTTTTACCTTTAAACTTAATCTCAAGTGTTTCACGATTATATCTTTTTCCATCACACTGATCGCAAGCTACGTAAACATCAGGTAAAAAGTGCATTTCGATCTTAAAGTATCCATCACCATTACATTTTTCACAACGACCACCAGGAACATTAAAACTAAATCTACTTTTTGTATATCCTCTAGCTTTTGATTCAGAAATATTAGCAAAAATATCTCTAATATCATCAAAAACACCAATATAAGTTGCTGGGTTACTTCTTGGGGTTCTACCAATTGGGCTTTGACTAACAGGGACGATTTTATCGATAAAGTTCAAGTTAGCAATCGAGTGAAAATCAGCACGTTTTTTAGCATGATTTTCAACAATTCCAAGCATACTTTGAGTTCCATTTACGAAAATTTCGTTAATTAAAGTACTTTTTCCACTTCCAGAAACTCCAGTCACTGCAACAAACATCCCTAAAGGTATATCAACATTAATGTTTTTAAGATTGTTTTCTTTTGCACCCTTGATTGTAACTTTATTCCCATTACCTTTTCTTCTGTTAATAGGAGTAGGAATTTCCCATTCGCCTGATAAATACTTACCTGTAATAGAATTAGGTGCATTACAAATATCTTCTAAACTACCATTAGCTACAACTTCTCCACCATGAGCTCCTGCTTTTGGGCCAATATCAACAATATGATCAGCAGCATACATTGTGTCTTCATCATGTTCAACTACAATTAATGTATTTCCTAAATCAACCATTTTCCTTAAAGTTGCAATTAGTTTTTCATTATCCTTTTGATGTAAACCGATTGAAGGTTCATCTAAAACATATAAAACACCAGATAGATTTGATCCAATTTGTGTAGCCAATCTAATTCTTTGAGCTTCTCCACCACTTAAAGTTTCTGCAGTACGAGTTAAATTTAAGTACCCTAAACCAACATCTTGTAAAAATGAAAGTCTGTCTGATAGTTCTTTTAAAATCAGTCTTGAAATTTCTAGTTCAGTTTCTGATAGTGTTGAAATTATGGTATTTAAAGTTTCAATTTCATCATCAATTGATAACTTTGTGAAATCATAAATATTTAATCCATTGATTTTAACCGATAAAGCTTCCTTATTTAATCTTGAACCATTACACATTGAACAAGTAACAAAACCGATGTATTTTTTATAATAGTCTCTTCTTCTTTCGCTATCTGTTTCAAAATACATTCTTTCAATTCTAGTTACTATACCTTCAATATATTCGCTTTTTCGAATCATATGTGATGAGTCGTTTGATAGTAAAACATATTCAATAGGTTCATCAGAACCAAATTTAATGTAGTGTAATTCTTGTTCACTTAAATTTTCAATAGGAGTATCTTTATCAATCCCATAGTGAATTAATAATGCATTAAATTTTTGTCATTCAAGCGCATTACTTCCTACCATATTTTCAAAGTAAATAATTCCACCTTCATTAATTGAACGCCATTTTTCTGGTGCTAGTAAATCAAAATCCACCTTTGATTCGACTCCAATACCTTTACATTTTTCACAAACCCCTTGAGGTGAGTTAAATGAAAATAATCTAGTTTCAATTTTACCAAGGCTAAAATCTTTATAAATACAAGCATGTGATTTAGAAAACTTATAAAGTTTATCAGTATCTTTTTCTTCAATATAGACTAAGCCTTCTGCTTCTTTAGCTGCTACATCAACTGATTCAGCTATAGTATTGTAGCTTTCTTCATTTACTGTATATCTACCAATTACCAATCAAATATCGTGTTTGATGTTTTTATCTAATTCGACTATGTCATCAAGGGTGTAGATTTTACCATCAACCTTAACACGAATAAATCCTTCTTTTTGAAGCTTTTCGAATAAGTGTTTAAAAGTACCTTTTTGAGCTTCTACAATTGGTGCATAAACTGTTATTTTAGTTCCTTCACCTAGTTTGTAGATTGTGTTTAGAATGTCAGTGTTAGTTTGAGATGAAATCTCAATATTATGATTTGGACAAAAAGCATAACCAATTCTAGCGAAAAGTAGACGCAAGTAGTCATAAATTTCAGTAATAGTTCCAACTGTTGAACGTGGGTTATTATGAACAGTTTTTTGTTCAATTGAAATAGCAGGACTTAAACCATCAATTTTATCTACATCAGGTTTTTTAGAGTTTCCTAAAAACATTCTTGCGTATGAACTCAAGGAATTTACATATCTTCTGTTTCCTTCTTCATAGATAGTGTTGAAAGCAAGTGAACTTTTACCACTTCCAGAAACCCCTGTAAATACAACGAATTTATTTTTAGGTATAGTTAAAGACACATTTTTTAAGTTATTTTCTCTTGCACCTATAATTACTAATTCTTCTTTTTTCATATATTCCTAACTTGGTAAATCACAACCATCTACAGGTTCAATCTTAAAAGTCATTTTATTTATAGTTTCTAAATCAGTTGGATTATTAAATAAATCAAAATCTAAAACTAGTTTCAAAATATCCAACACAGATCCTTCGAGTCTAGTAAAACTAAAAAGATTTTTAACTAGTTTTACTACTTCTAATTGTTTATCTGTTTTATTAAAACTTAAATCAAAAATTTCAGATTTTAATTTATCAACAGTCAATTTAGCAGTTTCATCTGTTCCTAAATATTGTGTTTGAGACAATATAACACCTAAATAATAGGCATATTGGTTTAAAACTTCTGAATAACCACTATTTGATTTAAAGTGATTTATTGCTAGTTCTTCCAATAATTTTGGGTTATTTATAAGTTTGTTGGTTCTTTTAAAAATTGAAACAAAACTATTGTGAATAGCATAAACATCTATAGTTCAGTTCCATACTCCATCTTGGTTGTTTTTAAGCTCACTAAATGTGTAAAATTGCATAGCGTCCTCGTTTTCTAATTATACAATTTTAATGTTTTGATTGTCCTTAAAATGTTATTAATTTTAATCAAAAACATCATTTATTGTTATTTTTTATAGAAAAACGGCATTTTTACCGTTTTAGTTTAGCTAAAAATAATTTCTTTTTACCAATGTTTAAAAATAGGTATTTACCTTCGTATAATTCTGATTCAACCACTTGAGTTTCTTGAACTGGAATTCCGTTAACTTTAATTGAATTTGTTTCGATAAATTCACGTGCTTCACGTTTTGATTTTAAAATACCAAGTTCAATTAATGATTCAATTAAATTAGAGTTTTTCTTAAGTTCAATACTTTCTATTTCACCATAAATTGAAGCAACTTGAGTTTCATTTAAGTCATCAAAATTAAAATCTTTGTTGAATAAAATATTACTTAAAGTTTGAGCTTTCTCAGCTGCTTCAATTGAGTGAACTTGTGAAATAACTTGATATGCAAGTTTCTTTTGAGCATATCTTAATGAAGGATTTTGGTTGTGAACAGCCATAATTTTTAACACTTGTGGAATTGTTAAAAAAGTTAATCATCTTAATAGTTTCTCGATCTGAGAATCAGGTTGATTGATTAAAAATTGGTACATATTGTATGGTTTAGTTAGTTCAGGATCTAATCATAAACTTCCACCACCAGTTGATTTACCGAATTTAACATCATTTTCGTCAGTTAGTAAATTACTTGTTAAAACCACGGCTTTATGTTGATCACCATGTACTTTAGAAATCATATCAAGTCCAGTTGTTAAGTTTCCTCATTGGTCACTTCCACCTAGTTGCACGAATACATCTTTTGTATTGTATAAGTGTAAAAAGTCTCAACCTTGTATTAAGGTATAACTAAATTCTGTAAATGAAAGTCCTTTATCAATACGATTAGAAATTGAATCTTTGGTTAACATATATGAAACATTTACAAGTTTTCCTGCATCTCTTAAAAACTCTAAAATATTCATATTTTTGTAAAAATCATAATTATCTACAACTTCTAAACCATACTTTTCAAGCTGTTTTTTAATATTGTTCTTATTTTGAACAACTACACTATCGTCTAATAGTTGTCTTTCAGCCGATTTAAATGATGGATCACCTATCATTCCTGTTGCGCCACCAACAAGTGCATAAACTTTATAGCCAAATTCTTTAAATCTTAATAATGTAGTAATTTGAATGTAATTTCCTAGGTGTAATGAAGTAGCTGTAGGATCAAAACCTGCATAAATTGCAGTACCTTTAGGTAGGCTTAAAAATTTTTCTTCGTTACTTACTTGTTTAAGTACACCTCTTGTTCTTAATTCTACTAGTATGTTCATAAAATACCTAAAATTGGTAATCCTTTCCAATTAATTCGTTAGTTCCAAAAATTAAACCTTCTTTTTCAACACCTAAAGTTTTATATCCTGTCAGCATTCCAAAACTATCTACATCCATCACTTTGCCAGTTTTGATTTCTAAACCACTAAAAGTAGTTGAACCAGGTAGTGCCATAACAAGCACCTTACCTTGTTCTGAATCTAAAGTGTTTGTTACTAACTGTATTAGTTTTCCATCACCTTTATCCATTTGTAAAACAAATAACTTATCACTTTTTGGATGTACTTCTCTTGAAATTACTTTCGCATAGATAAATTTTGGTTCATTTTTTAACACTAAACCAAGGCTTTCCGCAAGTTTACTTAAAGTTTGTGTTTGTGTATGACTTAACCCATAAAACTTGTTATTTAAACTAAGTCCAAATGCATCATTATTTAACACATTAATTGAATGAACTTCGTTTTTATCATTAACTAAAAATATAGCATTTTCAGCGTTTACGGTTTTTGTAGGTGCTACTTTACAGTCTACAAATACAATTGAGTTATTTTTAAATTTTTTATCTAAATTGTTGGCTATTAACATATATAAATTTTAACAAAAAAACCATTTTACTATATAATTAAAATATGAATAAAATAGCTATAATCGTCGATTCATCAAGTGGTTGAACACAAAAAGAGGCCAGTGAATTAGGTCTTCATTTTTTACCACTAATTATCAATGTTGGTGACAAAAAATATCAAGATGGAATAGATTTAGATTCAGATAATTTATTCAAGCATTTTACATTAAATTCTGATAACGCTAAAACTGCTGCAACACCATTAGGTGTAGCTGAAGATGTTATAAAGAAAGCCTCAGAAGAAAACGATAAAGTATTGATTTTTCCAATCACTAAGCACTTATCAAGTCAGTGTGAAATGTTAAAAACTATTTCACAAAATTACCCAAATGTGCATGTTGTTGATTCAGTTTACATAGCCGCTTTAATCCCTTTAATGTTGTTTAAGTTTCAAGCAATGTTAAAACAAGGTGCAGCATTTGAAGATGGACTTGAAGTATTAAATCAATGAGATAAAGATTTTAGTGTTACTTTATTACCTAAATATAACGATTACTTAGTTAAAGGTGGACGTCTAAGTCCAGCTGCCGCAACTATTGCTCGTTTATTAAAAATAGTTCCACTTATTAAGTTCGAAGATGGTCAATTATTAAAAGAAGGAAAAGGACGTATTTTTTTAAAGTCCGTTTTTAATGTTATTGATCAAAAAACAGAAAATCATGAACAATATGACTACATTATTCTTCATTCAAATCCAGAAGAATTAAACCAAATCAATGATTATTTAGCATCTAAAATTAATAAACCGCATTTTACTACAAACTTACCTAATGTAATTTCTATTCATACAGGCCCTGAAGCTGTTGTGGTTATTCGTGCGCCAAAATTAACAGAGGAGCAAAAAGCATTGTTTAAATAAACATTGCTTTTCTTTTATATAAAAATGTCTTATAAAACAGTTCAATGTTTAACTTTAAGCGATTTAGATAAGTTTGTAAATGATTATTTCTATTTATTTAATGACAAAAAAATTATCTTATTAAACGGAGAACTAGGTGCAGGCAAAACAGCTTTTGTAAAAGCTTTAGCTAAAAAAATAGGTATTAAAGAAAATATAACATCTCCAACTTTCAATTATATGAAGCTATATGATGGATTAGCTCATGTAGATTTATATAATTATCGCGGATCGCTTGATGAATTTGAAGATTATTGAGACGATTTAATAGTAGCTATTGAATGATCGGACTTAATAGAACACCAATACCAAAGTTATGTGCGTGTAGATGTTAAGATGAATGGTGATTATCACGAATATACAATTACGGAGGTTAAATAATGAATGTGTATTTAGACACTTCAACTACAGATTTTGTTCTTATTTTGTTTGATAATCATTATCATGTAATAGACTATGTGTTATTAACTAATCAAAAGAAAAAAGTTCCGTTAATAACTACTAAATTTGAAGAAATTTTATATAAAAACAATCTTACCGTTCATTCAATAAGTAATTTTTTCACTAACATAGGTCCTGGTTATTTTACTGGAGTTAGATCATCTTTAGTTTATTTTAGAACTATAGCGTTAGCTTTAAATAAAGACCTTTATGTAACTTCTAGTTTCGATATACTAAAGATTCAATATCCTTGAGTTTCTCACTTATACCTTGATGCACAAGGATCAAAAGTTTATAAAGCACATAATCATTCATTTAAAAAACATCACTTATTTGTTAATCACCCAAATTTAATTAAGGTTGAACAACAAAAACAACATACTAATGTTTTAAATATTAATTTTCTGGATATGATCCGTAATTTATCAAAATACAAAAATATTTTTGTACCAAAAAAACCAATGAAAATAGAAGCAATGTATATCAAACCACCACAACTAGGAGGTAAATAATGAGAATATTAGGTATTGAAACCTCTCATGATGATACTTCAATAGCTGTACTTGAAAACGGTAAGGTGTTAGATATGTGATCTATTTCACAAATTGATATCTTTAAGGAATTTGGTGGTACAGTCCCAGAAATAGCTTCTCGTGAACATATTAAAAATATCGCTATTATCCAAAAAATATTAATTTCTAAATACAAAATGGATGAGTTTGATTACATAGCATACACAAAAGAACCTGGATTAATTGGTCCATTACATGTTGGTTATTTATTTGCAAGCGCTTTAGCACACACATTTAACATTCCTTTAATTCCAGTCAACCACTTAACAGGTCATTTTTTATCAACTACTTTGACAGATGAAGTAGAATTTCCTGCTCTATGTTTATTAGTTTCAGGTGGACATACACAACTTTTATACGCTAAAGATATAGATGATGTAGAAATTATCGGTGAAACACTAGATGATGCTGTTGGTGAAGTTTTCGATAAAGTTTCTGCCAAAATCGGTTTAGGCTTTCCTGGTGGTCCTTTAATTGATAAATTATCTCAAACTTACCAAGGACAATTTATTAAATTCACCAAACCACACACTGATAACCCTTTAGATTTTTCTTTTAGTGGTTTAAAAACACAAGTTATAAACTATATTCATACTAAAAAAATGAAAAATGAACCAATTGATACTACGCAAGTTGTTGTTAGTTTTCAAAAAACAGCAGTTGAATATTTAATCGAAAAAACCAAATTAGCATTAAAAACATATGATGTCAAAAGTATTATATTAGGTGGTGGTGTTTCAGCAAACTCACTGTTAAGATCTGAGTTCTTAAAAATACATCCAAACGCAATAGTTCCTTCATTAAAATATGCTACTGATAATGGAGCAATGATTGCACAAGCTGCATATCTACAAGTATTAAAAGAAAAAAACCTTAAAAAGTAAAATAAAGATATTTGCCCTTTGCGATTTGCAAAGGTTTTTTTAAAAAATAAAACTAGCGCCTAAACGCTAGTTTTATATTTGTGAAAATTGTTTAAATATTAATCTTCATCTTTAACTTGAATATTTCTACGTTTAATAATTTCATCAGCAATGCTGTTTGGACATTTTTCGTAGTGATTGAATTGCATTTGGTATGTACCACGTCCACTTGTCATAGATCTTAACTCTGTTGAGTATCCAAACATTTCTGATAATGGAACATGAGCTCTAACGATAACAGCTCCATCATTTCTTTGTTCTTGATCGTTAACTAAACCTCTACGACGTGATAAGTCACCGATTACATCCCCCATGTGGTCTGAAGGTACAACAACAGAAACATCCATAATTGGTTCTAATAATACTGTTCCAATTTGGTCTTTAGCTTTTGTAAGAGCTTTTGAAGCAGCGATTTTGTAAGCCATTTCAGATGAATCGACATCATGGTATGATCCATCAAATAATGTTGCTTTAACATCAATCATTTGGTATCCAGCTAAAATACCAGCAGCCATTTTTTCTTCAAGTCCTTTTTGAATTGACTTAATGTATTCTTTAGGAATTTTACCACCAACAATCTTGTCAACGAATTCAAAACCTTTGTCTTTGTTTGGTTCGAATTTAATTCAAACGTGTCCGTATTGACCTTTACCACCTGATTGTTTAATGTGTTTTCCTTCAACTTCAGCTTCTTTTGTAATTGTTTCACGGTATGAAACTTGTGGTGCACCAACTTTTGCTTGAACACCAAATTCTCTTCTTAAACGGTCAACAATAATATCTAAGTGTAACTCACCCATACCTGCGATAATTGTTTGTCCAGTTTCTTCATCTGTGTATGTTCTAAATGTTGGGTCTTCAGCTGCTAATTTTTGAAGTCCTAATGATAATTTTTCTGTAGCAGCTTTTGATTCTGGTTCTAAAGCTTGTGAAATAACTGGTTCAGGGAACACCATTTTTTCTAAAACAATGTGTTCTGATTTTTCACTAATTAATGTATCACCTGTTGTTGTGTATTTTAAACCAACAGCTGCAGCGATATCACCTGCACGACATTCATCGATTTCAACACGGTTATTTGCGTGCATTTGAAGAATACGACCAATTCTTTCTTTTTGTTCTTTTGTTGAATTGTATACGTAGCTTCCTTTTTCTAAAATTCCACGGTATACACGGAAAAATGTTAATGAACCAACATATGGGTCGTTCATAACTTTGAATGCTAGTGATGCAAAGTTTCCTTCGTCAGAAGCTTCAACAGAAACTTCTTTATCACCAATGTACCCTTTAATAGCTGGAACATCTACTGGTGAAGGTAAATAATCGATAACAGCATCAATCATTTTCTTAACACCTTTGTTTTTGAATGATGTACCACAAACTACTGGGAAGAATTCAGAAGTTAATGTTGCTTTTCTAATAGCAGCTTTAAATGTGTCAACATCAATGTCTCCACCTTCTAAAACTACCATCATTAATTCTTCATCAAAGTTAGCAACAGCTTCTAATAATTCTTGACGTTTAGTTTCAACGATATCTACTAAATGTGCAGGAATTTCAGTTGGAAACTCTTCTTCTTTAGCTTCACCATTGTATGTGAAAGCTTCTCTTGTAACAAGATCAATAATACCTGTAAAGTCTTGTTCGGCACCGATAGGTCATTGAATTGCAACTGCATTTCCACCTAAACGTTGTCTAACTGATGCAACTGAAGCAGCAAAATCAGCTCCAGCTTTATCCATTTTGTTTACGTACACAATACGTGGAACACGGTAGTTTGTAGCTTGTCTTCAAACTGTTTCAGTTTGAGGCTCAACACCTGATTGAGCATCTAGTACAGCTACAGCACCATCTAAAACACGTAATGAACGTTCAACCTCAACTGTAAAGTCAACGTGTCCTGGTGTATCGATGATGTTAATTCTTTTACCTTTTCAAAAAGCTGTTGTAGCAGCTGATGTAATTGTAATACCACGTTCTTGTTCTTGAGCCATTCAGTCCATTTGTGAAGCACCGTCGTGTGTTTCACCGATTTTGTGAATTTTACCTGTGTGGTATAAAATTCTTTCTGTTGTTGTTGTTTTTCCTGCATCAATGTGAGCCATAATACCGATGTTACGGTAATCTTTTAATAAATATTCTCTAGCCATAATAATTACTATCTATATAAATGTGAAAATATTATCATCTGAAATGAGCAAAAGCACGGTTTGATTCTGCCATTTTGTGTGTATCTTCACGTTTTTTGATAGCTCCACCTGTTTTATTTGATGCATCAATGATTTCGTTAGCTAATCTAACATCCATTGTTTTTTCGTTTCTTAAACGAGCATATTGCACTAATCATCTTAATGCTAGTGTTTGTTTTCTACGAGGTTGTACTTCTGTAGGAACTTGGTAGTTTGTTCCACCAATTCTTCTTGTACGAATTTCTAATTGTGGTGTGATGTTTTCAACAGCTGTTAAAAACACTTCCATAGCGTCTTTACCTGTTTTTTCTTTAACAATATCAAATGCTGAATATAAGATGTCTTGAGCAATTGATTTTTTACCATCAAGCATAATAGCGTTAATCAACTTAGTAACAACAACTGAGTTAAAAACTGGATCAGCTAAAACTTGATGAACAGGCGCTTGTTTTTTTCTTGACATATTGTCCTCCTATAATCTTTACTAAATTTTTACTATGTGAATTTAATTGCTATTTTGCTCTTTTAGCACCGTATAAACTACGGCCTTGTTTACGTTTTGAAACACCAGCAGCATCTTGTGTTCCACGAACGATATGGTATCTAACCCCAGGTAAGTCTTTAACACGACCACCACGAATTAAAACAACTGAGTGTTCTTGTAAGTTGTGCCCTTCACCTGGAATGTAAGCTGTAACTTCGATTCCGTTTGATAATTTAATACGAGCATATTTACGAACAGCTGAGTTAGGTTTTTTAGGTGTCATTGTAGCAACACGAGTACATACTCCACGTTTGAATGGAGATGCCATTTTTTTAGCTTTTTTAATTAGTGAGTTGTAGCTTACTGATAATGCAGGTGCATTTTGTTTTTTAACTTTTGAGCTACGACCATGTGTAACTAATTGGTTTGTTGTAGGCATTTTCTACATCCTTTCATTTTTTATTAATTAATATTTAAACTGAATGGCTAATTTTAATAGCTAGACTATTATACAACAACTTGGCCGTGTGTATCGCATTTTTTTTAAAATTTTTTCTAAAAAATTATGTGATACTTTTGTTTTGTGTTTTTTATATAAGAAAATTAACTTACAGTTTTTAATATTTCACTAATAAAATCTCAAACCATTAGCATTGCACGAACATCATTTTCACAATAGGCTTTTAGTCTCGGAACAATAACATTATTTCAAACGCTATCACTGATTGTCCCTAAATGTCTTTGAACAGCTTTTTCCATTGCTTGCATACCATTCTGAATCTGATCTAGCTCATGATATGGGATAATCATATTCTTAAGTTTTAATCCAGATTCGGTGATGAGTTTTTCAATTTTTTTGATTGAGTGAAACCCCATTAATTTAGGTATATTAATTAATTTTGTTGCTCTTAATAAAGGTAAATATTCATCTTGATTGAATTCATTATTTGTTAATAACTTGCCACTTTGAATTTGCTTATCTTTAATACTGAATGTGTAATATTCTGATGAAGCGTCTTGTAATTTATTCTTTAAGTTATCAAGTGTTTTAGAGAAGAAATCAGCCAAATCAATAGTGTGTGAATTTATATATTCAACAATATTGACAAAACCATTGATATTATTGAATTTTCCGTCTATATATTTTTTGAAATCGTTATCTTTTTTATATAAGGTTTGTGCATATCCTGCAATTTCGGAATTTCGTGTATTTTCGTATGTTTTATTGAAAACTACATAATAATCAGCTTTATCTGCATATACTTTTTCAATAAGATCACACATATCTTTTATAGTAATATTTAATGTATCTTTGACATAATTATTACAACTTTCTTCCACACCGTTTTTAGTCACAATAACACTTACTTGATTAACAATTTGACTATATGAGGATGTCCCATCGATAACTGGATATAAATCCATAAAACCTTCATAATCGTACCAACAAATTCTAGCTTCTTTATTTTCTAACGATTTTACATCATCAAAGTCTTTTGTAGATGTACTTATAGTGTTTGCACAATTATAATAAGCATCATATGCAACATCAATTTGTTTAAAAGTTTTATAAAAATTATTGAAAATGTAATGTTGATACGGAATGAATTTTGGCCCAAAAATAAATTTTAAGTATTCTAATTTAAGATTTTTATCTTCTTTTATTTGGGTTGTAAAATAAATTTTATTCTTCTTAGACTTTTCAGAATTTATAATTTTGTCAATATCTGCTGTTCTTTTTAAAAAATCACTATCTTGTCATCATTTGTTAAAAAAACTAGTACCGTTTTGTGATTTTTCAACATCATTTTCGTCATCAATTTCATCATCAATTTCAACATCAAATATAAAAGCCTTTAATGCAGTATGATTTAATTCTTTATCAGGCCCAAACTCATCATATGCACAAACTAGCTGAGAAATATAAAGTTTAAAGTCTACGTATTCAGTAGTATTTTTATCGTTAAAACTGTTGTAATCACGTAACTGAATTCAATGTAGGTGATTTGATTCGATAAAGTTAATCAATTCATCAGCGCTTTTGATATTTAGATTTTCTAGTTCTCTGTCAAACTCTTCATCTGTTATATCAACCATTTTCGGTGTCGTACCAGATGTTTTTTTGTTATTTAAAATTAAATTATAAAAAGTGAAGTCACTGTTGTAATCTAAGGTAGATAAAGTTGAATTGTACAATAATGGTAGACCTAATTTTTTGCATATTGTATTAAACATTGTTTTAGATGTTCTATTCTCTTTTTTTGGATAATCGATCTTAGATTTAAAACAAGTAAATATCTCAACAAAATTAACTTTATTTTTTGTCGTAAATAAATATTTATTAGCTCAACAATCTAACGCAATGGTTGACATACTTTTTACTGTGACAGGTTGATCTAATGATCGTAAAACATTGTAATCGTAGAAAAATTTGTCAAAATTTTTGTGTTTTACACTTGCTGAATAATCCAAATTAATAATCTTTTTAAGTTGCTTATCATAAATAAATAATGTTGAATATAAATTAACATCTGTTATATCAATATTTTTATTATTTATATTTAAATCTTTAGTTGTATAACTTTTCTTTCAAACTCCACCAACAATTAATTTAACATTTTCATCTTCCATTAATTTTTGTGTGTTTTTTAGTTTTTGATCCATTTTGTCTTTAATACTAATATAACTTACTTCATATGGTTTATAACCATATTTTGTCATATAGTATTGCACAGCATCAATTTTATATTTGGCAAAATTTGTCGCTTTAGCGATAATAGGTGCGTAATTTAAATATTCATAATTAGAAATATTATTTTCCATAGCAGGAAATAACTCTGTTATTCCTTCTATATATTCATGAGAATATGTATCAACTGGAATTTCCATATATTTAGAACTATATTCTTCTAATAATTCTAGTTCATCTGTTGTTATAGAGTCAGATTCTTCGTCTTCATCATCTTCGTTATCTAACTCGGTAACATCTTGGTTATTGTTTGAACCTCATTTTAATTGATATGCATTTTTTAATTTTTCGATCAATTCATGGGTATTGTAAAAAATAATTGCTGGATTTTGCTCCAGTAATTTTAAAAAATGTTTTTGTTTAATATCAATGGACTTCATATAACTTATTTTTCCTCTGATACAGATTCTAGTTGTAAAGCTTTGTCACGAACTTCATTATCGTATTTAGCAAGAGTTTTTGGTGAAGCAATTGTAGAAATTTTATTTATGTTACTTGTTATTCTGTCAGCTTCTAACCGTAATACACCTTTAATATTGTCTTCTATTTTAATTAAACTTTTTCTGATTGTATTTAAAGTTGTAAAATTTTCTGATAATTTTTCTTGCATTTTTTCTAAATATTTAAATACTTTTTCTCGAACTTCAGTTAATTCTTTGTCTAATTGTTGTGTTGTTAAATAATTTAATTTTAAGCTGTTTTCTTTTTCTCTTGACGCTAAAGTTCTTTGGCCAAAAGCTTTCAATATATTTAAAACAGAAATTAGTGCCTCAGGTCTAACTATAACTATGTTTTTGTAGTTCTTATCAATATCTATTAAGAAATTTTTATCATAATCTAACTCTGTTACTATAATACCTGAGTCAGCATTTGAAGCCATAATTTCTTTATTGAATTTTGACAAGTGACTTGCGGTTGATTTTTTTCCACCTTCTGTTAAATTATTTTGAGTTTTGGCTTCAATTAAAATTTTATATTCAAGTATATCACCAGTAACAGTTTTTCTAGAAACAACAACTTCAAAATCGGCTTTTGAGTTTGTTTCGAGATTATTTTTAGTTATTTTGCTATAAGTTGCAGTGTCAGACCCTAAAAGTAACTCACTGATCATACTTTCGACTTTATGTTCGAATTCTTCACCTAATTTTTTTGAATTATATGATACACGTGATGATAAGATATTTTGAACATTTGATAGAAGTTCACTTGCTGCCATTTCTTTTTGACCTTTAAGGACCTCAATTGTTTTTTCTTTTTCATATAAATTGTTCTTAAGTGTTTCAATTTGTGTTTCATATAATTTTGCTTCTTCTTGTTTAGCTTGAAATTTAGCATTTTCGATTTTTAACTCAACACTATTTTCTAATGAATTGATTTTTTGTTTTAACACTTCTGCAGAACCATCAGCTTTTTCTTTTTCTGCCAATAATTTACTAATTTTTTGATCATATTGATCTTTCATTTTATTAAGCTCATCATTAAGTTCGATTTTAGCGTTAGAAACCGCAAGATCAATTTCAGTTGATTTAGAATTCTTAATGCTTTTTATTTCTTCATCATACTTAGATTTTAAGTTATCAAGCGCTAGATTATTATTCTTTTTAATTTGATCGTATTCTATTTCTAATTTTGATTTTTCAGATTTTAATTTTTGAATTTCTTCGATGTATGAATCTTTTTTAGCTCTATATTCTTTATAATCATCTAAATTATTTAAGATATCAGATTGAACTTGAGATTTATATTTACGTTCTAATTCTTCTCTTAAACTTTCTAAAGCATTACTTATAGTGCTTTGTTCAGAATCTATAAAATCTTTGATAGAGAATACATCACCTTTTTGTGCATCCTCTAAAATTTCAAACTCTCATTTTTCTATGTTTTTAACTTGTATTTTTATATTTTTCGCCATTGTGTCCTCCATTTTTTGTTATAACCTAACTATAAACTAAATACAAAAAATGTGTTTAAATTTGAATAAAATAATCGCCCTTTAATTGTATTTAATTTAGATTTTAATTTTTTGCATCTCACTAAATATTTAAATTTAAATGCTATCACAAAAATTAAAAATTATGCGCGAATTCACATTAAAATATTGTTTATTTTTTTTATTCCAAAACCTTAAAATGTAAATATTTTATTCACATAATTATGTAAAAAATACCTAAAATTTTATTTTTAGGTATTTTTTGTTATTTTAATAATTTATATAATAAAACAATTTGATCAACTGTTAATTGTTGTATTCTGGTGTTATCATCTAAACCTAGCTCATTAAAAACTTGTAATACCAGATTAGGTGCGTATTTGGTTTTTAATGCATAGCTTAATTTTTTTCTTCTAGCTAAAAAGCACAACTTAAAAAACTCACTTAGTTCATTTCAGTTTAGCTCTTCTAAATTATTTTTAAAGCGAAGTGAAATAATAGCTGAATCAACTTTTGGCGCGGGTGTAAAACAAGATGCTGGAACAATAAATTCGATTTTACAATCAGCTAGATATTGCGAAGAAACTGAAAGTTTCGAATAATCGTAAGTATTAGGTTTAGCACAAATTCTTTGAGCTACTTCTTTTTGCACCATTAGTAAAACACCATTAAATTTATCTTTGTGGTCAAAGACTTTAAATAAAATGTCAGTAGTAATGTAATAAGGAATATTAGCGATTAAATAAGAATTGTCGATTTGATCTAAATTAGCTTCTAAAAAATCTTGATGTATTAATTTAAAGTTCTGATTGTCAATTAAGTTATTTAAAACATTAACCATATCTTGATCGATTTCATAACTAGTAACTTTTGCGCATTTTTCGAGCATTTTAGTAGTTAAAGCACCACGCCCAGGACCTATTTCTAATACATTTTGATTAAAAATATCAAAAATGGATACTATTTTATTAATAATGTTATTATCGTGTAAAAAATTCTGTCCAAATTTCTTTTTTGCAAAAACTTCTTTTTTCATTATTTTAAGTTGAATAACTTTCTTAAATTTCGATTAATTCTATCTACAAATTTATCCATACCAACACCTTTTAACCCTGCAATATAGTATGAAACAAATAATACAGTATTTGGTTCATTTTTTTCACCAGTATATGGGTGAACCCTTAAAAATGGAGCATCAGTTTCAGTTAAAATACGATCTAAAGGTAAAAATTTAATCACTTCTCTAGTTTTATCACTTGAACCAAATGTCACTACTCCACTAAAAGAAAAATATAAATTAGGAAATTCTAAAAACTTCTTAGCGTAGTCTAAATCACCAGCATATGTGTGTAACATTACTCTTAAATCCCTGTTTTCAAGCATTATTTGATAAAAATCTTCATATGCTAAATTACTATCTTCTTTATCTCTTAAATGCACTACAACAGGTAAATTATATTTTTTAGCTAATTTAATTTGTGCTTTAACACTTTTAATTTGTACTTCTCTGCTGCAGCCTCAATCATAAAAGTATTCTAAACCAATTTCACCTATACCAACAGTGTTTTCGTTAATGTAAGCTTCAACTCTTTCATAATCTTTTTCACCTAAAGGTTTGCCTTCTGGATGAATACCAACACAAGCTTTAATAACCTCATGTTTTTGAGCTAGTTCATTAACTTCTTCATTTTCTTTGTCATAGCCTCCATTTACAATCAAAAATTGAATTCTATTGGCATAAGTTTGTTCAATAATCATTTCAATAATGTCAGGGTTATTATAATTTTGACTACTTATATGACAATGAGCATCAACAAACATATTATACTTTTTACCCATTTTTCTACTTTCCAAGACAGAAGTTACCAAACATAATATCTAGCAAGTCTTCTCTGTTTACATTTCCTTTAATCATTTGAAGTGAATCTCAAGCTTTATATAAATCTATAATTACTACATCATAGGTATAATTGTTTTCTAAAGCAACTTTTGCATCTTCTAAAGATATATAAGCGTTTTTAATCAAAGACAATTGACGAGTGTTATTAAAAATTCTCTCATCCATAATATCTATATCTTTAAAATTAGCCACTAACGCTTGTTCAAGTTCTTTAATATCCTTGTTTAAGGCACTAATTACCACATTTTCGTTTTTGATATCGGTAATTAAATCTTTTTTGTTTAACACACGAATATAAAATTTACCTTGTTGTTTTACTTTTTGCTCTATTTCTAGGTCGAATTCATTTTCTTGTTGTGTGGGGTCGATAACATGAATAACTAAATCAGCTTTATCAATTTGTTCAAGTGATTTTTTGATACCAATTTGTTCTATTTTTTCTTCTGTTTTTCTAAGTCCAGCTGTATCAATTAACTTAAATAACATTCCATCAATTTGATAAGAAGCTTCAATTACATCTCTGGTAGTTCCAGCTATATCTGTAACAATAGCTTTTTCTTCTGATAAAAGTGCATTTAAAATGCTACTTTTACCTACATTTGGTTTACCTAAAATCGCTACATTAACACCTTCAAAAATATATCTAGAATCTTCTGAAACTTTGATAATTTTGGTTAACTCAGCTAATAATTCATTTAATTTTTCAATCATAATATGTGTATCAAGTTGCTCAATATCATCATATTCTGGATAATCTATATTAACTTCACAAGTTCCTATTAAAAGTGAGATTCTGTGTAATAAATTTTCGACTAAAACCGATGTTTTTCCATGGAATCTGTTAACAGATGCAGTTGCTTGTTTAAGTGTTTTCGCCATGATTAAATCATGAATTGCATCTGCTTCTATTAAATCTAATTTTCCGTTTAAAAAAGCTCTTCTAGTAAATTCACCAGGTTCAGCTAATCTAGCTCCATTAGCTAATAGTAGTTCCAAAATTTTATTTGTTACTACTATACCACCATGACAATCGATTTCCACAGTAGGCTCTCCTACATAATTGTTGTAAACCATTTTGCCATCAACTTCTTTTCCGATCAGTCATTTAGCATAAACTTTATCAATTAGTAAACCATTATCATGAATTTGACCAAATGTCATTTCGAGGTTATTTCCTACTTTTCCTTTAAAAATCTTTTTAACTATTTCTACAGCATCAGGACCACAAATTCTAACAATCGATATAGCTTGATTGATTCTAGAACCTGAACTAATTACAGCAATGTTATCATTCATAATTTTAATTTTATAGTATTTTCAATTTTAAAATCTAATTATTCAAAAGCAAAAGAAAAACCAAGATTCACTTGGGTTTAATCGCCAATTTACTATTTTGATAATTCTTGAAGTTTGCTTTCAAGTGCTTTAAAGTCCATTTGGTCTTTAACTTGTTCATTAATTTGTAGATAAACAATTTTGTTTTCTTTATTTACAATAAATACAGCACGTGCACTTAATCTGTTTTCTTCCATTAAAACACCTAATTCTTTAGATAGTTTTAAATCGTAATAATCTGAAAATAACTGAATTGATCCTGTTGGATGTGATGATTTGTAGCTATTTAAAGCTGTAGGTAAATCAACTGAAATTGATGCGTAATCAAAGTTTGGGTATTTTTCTGTTAATTGACTTAAAAATAATACTTGTAAGTCACAAACTGATGTATCAATTGAAGGGAAAGTGATTAAAACTAAATAATCATGTTTTCTTTCTAATTCAACTTGCTCAAAAGAACCAGCTAAAGCGCCTTTAACAATAACTTCTTGATTTAGTTCTGGTGCTTTTCCGTGTAAAGTAACAACTTTATCACCCATATAAGCTTTTCTCATATTAAACTCCTTGGTTAGATATTCTAATTTTGTATAACTAAATTATATGCCTATATTTGCATTTTTTGCTGGAAAAACTTAAAAATATGTATTTTTTACACTAAAAAATTACACTTTTGCAAATTGCTATAAAATTTGACTTTTTTTAATGCAATATGAACAGTCAAGAATATAATTTTTTGCTTAAAAATTCAGTGTTTTGGTCAAATATTAGGCATCTAAAATAATTAAAAAACATTATAATTAATTTAACCACTCTCTAAAGAGAGTGAAACATTAACGTGAAAGATTACTTTATGATAAAGAAAAAATTATTACTATTACCATTAGCAGTTACAGCTTCTACAGCAGCTAGTTTTTTAGTTGCTTGTGAAGATGTAAAAATCACAATTAATAAAAAAGATGAAAAAGGAAAGAATGAAGAAATTATCATCAAACCAAGTGATAAAGATGATAAATATTCTCAATATTTCAGTGGTGATGCTTTAGCTAAAATCAAAACTTGATTATCTAATTCAAACACTGAAGAATTAAGTAAACTAAATGAAGTTTTACCTAAACTTACAAATTTAAAAGCTACATTAGAATCACAAATTTCTTCATCTAACCAAGTAGCAAATAAATCAGAGAAATTAGTTGATTTATTAAAACAAGCTTCAAGTGTTTTAGCTGACGGAAAAATAGCTAAATTAGATTATGATACACCTCAAGAAAACCTTGAGTTTTTAAATATGCTTCTAAAACAACTTAAACAAAATAGCACTTCAAGTGGTTTAAGCGAAAATACAAATACTTCATTAGAATCAAGAATTAACGATTCTAGTGTTTTTAGTGATGCATTAAAATCAAAATTAGTTGAGTTATCTAAACAATTAAACTCAGAAGAAAAAATTTCTGCCTTTGATTTAGAATTAACCGCTATTGAGGTTTCTGCTAGAACATTTTTTGATACTTTTGAAAAAAACAAAGGAATTGCAAATTCAAGTTCAACAAGTGCATTTAAAAACCCAAATACACAATTAAACACCAGATTAGCAGCTAATGTTTCAAACAGCAAACTAAACTATCAATTTGCTACTAACGATTTAACAGCATTAAAATCATTTTTAGAAACATCAACAGAAGAGTTAAAAACAGCAATCTCTGACTTTGAAGAAGCTAACGCAGTTTTCATAATTATTACCAGAGCTATTGACAAAAATACTAATCTATTTGATGCTCCTTTAGTTTCTCAAATTAAAACTCAATTAAATTCATTAGATAACAAAACAAAACTAGACGCATTTAACACAAGTTTAGATACGTTAGTTGAAACTGTTTTAAAATCTAAAGCATTATTGACTCAAGGAAAAGAATTAAAAAATGTAGGTGAATTTACCGATGCACAAAAAAGTGGTATTAACGCTAAATTAACACCATTTAATACATATATTCCTGCAGATAAATTAATTACATTTGTCGAAAACTCTTTAGATAAAACTGATCAAAAACTAAAAACTCTAAACAATGAATTAAAATCTGTAATTGACTCTCTCCCTAAAAATCTAGCTGTTAAGCTGAGTAATTTAAAAGCAACTGTTAATAGTAATGCAAATAATTTATCAAACGAATTAAAAGCTAAATTAATTCAAAAAATTGATCAAATTACAAACGATAATATTGCTGATTCAACCAAAAACGAATTGAATGGTTTATTTGCTTCTTTAAATTCATATTTAGAAGCTAGAACATCAGCAAGAAATACAATTGAAGCACATAAAATAGAATATAAAGCACAATTAGCTTCATTAACTAATTCATTAGAAAGTTCAAACTCTGTTTTTACTAATGGAAAATTAAGTGGTTTAACTGGTGAATCATTAACCCAAACCAAAGCTACTTTAGATAACTTAAAATCACAATTAGAAACTACAGTTAGAAACTTTGAATCTCTTAAAACAACAATTGAAACAACAAACAATGAATTTAATTCAAGTTTAATTAGTGATTTTACAGCTGATGTAATCACTCAAATCAAGGCGACCGTTAGTGGTTCTACTAGAATTGATGATATTAATGGTCTGAAAAAATTAGTTTCTGATTTAAAAGTAATAATTCAAAAAGCAGCTGCAAAACTTACAGAAGCAGAAAATTACTTAAGTTCTCATTCAGCTGATTCTGATAAGAAAACCAAAGTAACCCAAACCAAAACAGCTCTAGAAGCATATGTTTCAGGTTCAAAATTAATTACTTTAGACGAAGGACCAGCTTCAATCTATAATTTAGTTTCACAAGCAAATAGCGAATTAGAAGCTGCATTAAATTTACAAGATGAAGCACCTAGAACGGAAGATAATAATTTCAAAAATATGGTTCAAGCACAATTAAGTGCGTCTTTAGATCAAAACATTAAAAATAACTATCCACATATTTGAAGTAAAATTAAACCTATTTCATTAAATAATTACAACTTCAACTTGTTTGTACAAACAAACAAAATTAGCGATGTTTCTTTATCATTAGAATCATTATCTCTTAAAGATCAAAACAAAAACGTTTTAGTTGCAACTTATAAAGCTTCAAAAACATCAGATCCATCTACAACAGCAACTGTTTCGACCGAAATCACATTCCCAAATTCAGCTGAATCTGATATTAATTCTGCTACATTGAGTGATTTAGATACTTACTTCAATTTTGATTATGATGTTTTAGCCACAAAATCAGCTTCTGATTTTACTGCTGAAAATGTAAAAGAATGATTTAAACCAAAAAATACTAAATTTGGTAAATTCTTCAATTATAAACTTTCTAACGAAGTCGGAACATTAGATCCATCAAATAAAGTTGAGTTAAAAGTTCAAATTAAATATCAAAATCAAGTAATTAAAACAATTTCTGTAAAGACTAAAAAAGCAATAAAAGATGTTGTTTTTAATAATTTAGTATTAACATTACAACCTAAATTTTTAGAATCACCAGAATATAATGCAGCGGTCAACTCAGATGGTGTTCCTGTAATTTCTTTAATTAAATATTTTGAAAGAGTTTATGCTGAAGAAAAAGCTAAAATCGATAAAGATCCTCAAGAAAAATCAAAACCTGCTACTGTTAGAGAAGTTTCCGCAAAAGTAAATACACTAAAAACAGTTGTTGATTCTACTTCTTCAATAGATTACTTTGCAATTGGGGGTAACAACGGAGATTGTGAAAACCTAAAAAGATGAGAATATCACGAAGAAGACAATACTGTTGAAGTGCATATCAAAAGACCAAATAATGGTGCAATTTTAAAATATATAGTTAAACCAAAAAACTATGATTTAATTGTCGGAAACCAAGCAAGAGCTAATGACAGAAAAAATTTAGCTCAAGTTAGAAAACTTATTGGTTTAGATGCAAACGATAGAGCAATTGGTAACGAGAAAAAATTTGATTGACTAGATTTGGTTGAAGTAAAATCACCAGGTGAAACTCACAATAAATACCCTGCTTATGATGTTCCTAACTTATTAAACAAACTATACAATTGACCAAAATACGGTAGATACGAAATTTTTGTTAAAGCTGCTAAAAACATCGATTTATTAAGCGGTATTGTAAGTATTGCTTTTGGGTACAAAATTGATGGTGTTGAACAAGCAGCTACTAGTCCTTATTTCAGTTTAGGTTACTTTAAACGTTTAGCATTCAGTGATGTAAAAAGAAAAGACCCTAATAGTAAATGATTTACTAGTTCTGATTTTACTGGAGATGGATATCAAAAACCAAACCAAAATATCATTGATCAATTCAATAAAATTAACTCTACCAACTTTGCACCTAGAACTATCCCAACAGCAGTCGCAAATGGTAAACCTATAAATAACTATCGTGTAATTGATGCTGCTGATATTGTAGAACAAGAGGCATTCGATAAATTAAACTATTTAATTGGTTTTAACGGAGTCGTAGCTGAAGAAGTGGATGAAAACGCTAAAAAATTCAATCAAGATTTCAATGAATCAAGCGATTCACCTGCACCTGCTGCTCCAACTAACATAGTGGTTGATGATGGTAGTTTTACAACTTCAGGTGATACTAATAATGGTGTTAATCTGAATCAGTTATCAAAAGATTGATTTATTTATTTCTATGATGTTTCAAACTCATCAAGTAACCGCCGTGTACCTGTTGTTAAGGATATGTTAACTTTTAAACTTGGATTTATTAACAAGAAAAATTTAAATATAAGATATACATCTGGTAAAACAGTGACTTTATCAAAAGTGGTTAATGACTATAAGAGAAATCTATACCCACATGTAATGATAAATATGATTGATTTCGATGATTTAAGTGGTGCTTCAGACATATTTGGAAATTTAACACCTAGAGAATTAGCTGAAAAAGTTTTTGGAAAACCTGGATTTTTACAACCAGAATTACGTGTAAACTTTAGTCCTACTAAGAGTAAGTATTCTACTCTTTGAACATATAATAATTTTAGTTTACGTAGTAATAATTTTGGAATATCTGATATTAGATGATTTGACCAAGATCCAAACGCTGTGTATATTCAACTTAAATATGAGGATAGTAATCAAAAAATAAACGTTGTCGGTAACAATTGATACAGAATTTCTAAAACAGGTGATAAAAGTACAATAGATATTAGTAAATATTTTAAAAGAGATAGTAAAATATCATTCAAAAATGATAATTTAAAAACTGTTTTACTATCATCTGATAGTGTAGTTAGAGAAAGGGTTTTAGAACCTAAATTAAGCGATTCACTTTGAACTTTTGATAATCAAAAACAAATTGCAAGTTGAACACTTAACAATAAATATTTAGAACCTAATATTTTAACTTCTGGTACACATAATCGAAGAATGCTATTGAAATTTTACGGTGGTCTATATTATAAGTCAGGTAGAATTCTAGATAGAATTACACGTGACGGAATAAAAGTAGATGATAAGAATAATAACGAAGATAACTTGTGATTTGATATAGATTTAGAAAAACTCTTATCAACAGGTTCAACCAGAATCACAGGTAAATTAGGTGGTTATAAAGTTACAAACACAAGCACATTGCCAACTGTAAATTACATTTTAACTTTAACAAGAACTATTGAAGGTATTAGATTTGATTTTGAGTTGGAAAATAAAAATTACAAAATTTTATTCGCTGAAGTAGATCGTAGCAGAATCAATCCACACGACCGTGATGCAGATAGTGGCGCATTTGATCCGAATAAAGCATTCTTGATGACAAGAAATCCAGCGTTCATTAAACTTAGATATCAAAATAGTATACAACACGAAAACTTCGGTTTAACAACTAATACCTTTACTTACCCTAAATTAGTTTATAATGGTCAAAGTGTTCCATGAGTTTTCTACAACAATTATCGTGACCCTAAATATAAACTTTACAACCCAAACCAAAATGTTGATTACGAATTACATAACGGATATAGATTAAACAATGAACCATTAACAAGTGGTGATAAAATCCCTGGTTATCGAGCTAACGCTTGAGAACGCGCTATCGCTATTTCTCAAGGTTCAGGATCTATTTTCGCTAAAGTTTCAAATAATCCAGACGATTCTAAATGACTATTAGTCACAAATAACCACGTTGAAACTGTTACCGGTGATGTTAATAACATTAGGAATTCAGAAGGAAAAATAGCAGCTACAGGTGGTAGATACATCGTTAGACCAGGTGATAATATTGAAAACAATGTAGCAAGTGGTGAAGGATATTGAACTGGTTTATATAATTTAGGTAATGTTTCAATTTATGGATATTGAACTGGTAGACAACAAAAAGATTTAAATGGTAATCCGGTTGGAAATGGATTAAATGTAGATATTTCGGTAATCGGAGTTGATCTTAACGAATTAATTAAGAAAGCTAAATATGAAGGTAAGTTCGAAACTGCTGAATTTTATAAAAACTTACGTAACAAATCAAATGTAGATTTAGAACCAGGTTTAGAACTTAGTTCATTATCAAGTGCTCCTACATTATTTGGTGGTGAAATTATTGGATACCCATACGGTGTTCAAACTCCTTTATTAATTCATAGAGCATCTTCGAGTTATAAAGGTTTTGGACTACATGTTCAAAACGGTTATATTCCAACCTACTTTAACCCAGGTAACTCAGGTACAGGACTATTCTATGGTGATAATGGTTTAGCAGCTATAATCAACTCTGGTGGGCCATTTAGTTTATTACAATCATGATATTATGCACCTGAAAAAGTTAACTACTTTGGAGCAAACAAAAAAGGAACTTCTCCTTTTGGACTAAAAAACAACAACTCTTTAGCAGGTATTTTGGCTTATAACTCAGTTACAAACCCTAATGAATATGGTGCTCCTTCATTCTTAAATTACGAAGGAAAAGAACAAAAATAATAAAAAATCCAAGTGGCTATCACTTGGTTTTTTTAATTTAAGTAGTATTAACTACTTATTCATAATTTCATCTTCTTTTTCTTTTGCTAGTTGTCCAATAATTTCAATTTGCTTATCAACAACTTTTTGCACACGATCTAAATAATTTTTTTGTAAATCTTCAGATAATTCTTCATCTGCTTTAATTTGTTTGTTTACATCTTGCCTAGCGTTTCTAACACCAACTTTAGCTGCTTCAGTTAGTTTAGTTAATGATTTAGCCATTTCTCTTCTACGTTCAGTAGTTAATTCAGGAAATTTCATACGAATTTGACTTCCTTCGTCAATAGGTAAAATTCCTAAATTAGCTTTATCAATAGCTTTACAAATTTCTTTTGTAGATGTAATATCATAAGGTTTGATTAATAATTGTTGTGGTTCAGGAACACTTATATTTGCTAATTCTTCTAAAGGAGTTAAAACGTCATAATAATTAACTTTAACACCTTTTACTAATTGTGGGTTAGCTCTACCTGTTGAAATTTTTGACATTTCAAAACGGTAGTGATTTATTGCCTTCTCACACTTTTCTTCTAATTCTAATAAATAAATATCTAATTCCATTATTTTATCACCTCTGTGTGTTTAATCGTTCCTTGTAATGCTCTAATAATTGAATCTGGTTCTAACAAGTTAAATACGATTAAATTAATATTATTATCTCTCGCCATACAAGTTGCTGTTAAATCCATAACTTGTAGTTTTTTCTCTAAAATTTCATCATAAGTAATTTGATCAAAATGTTTTGCTGCTGGGTTATTTCTTGGATTTGAATCATACACACCATCTGTTCCGTTTTTACCCATTAATATTGCTTCTGCACCAATTTCAGAAGCATATAATGTTGCAGCAGTATCGGTTGTAAAGTATGGTCTACCAGTTCCACCTACAAAAATTACAACTTCTCCGTTTTCTAAATACTTAATTGCTTTTTCATTTACATAATATTCTGCCACTCTTTTATCAATATTAAGTGAACTTTGAACTCTTGAAACTAAACCAGCTTGTTCGAAACCACTACTTAAAGCCAGTCCGTTCATAATTGTAGCTAACATACCGATGTAATCAGCTCTATTTCTTGGAATTCCATTTTTTTCTGCTGAAGCACCTCTTCAAAAGTTACCACCTCCAATAACTATTGAAACTTGTACACCCTCTGAAACAATTTGTTTTAATTGTTTCGCGATGTTTTGCACTAATGAAAAATCTATTACTAGATGTTTTTCTTTATTAGCAAACCCTTCACCAGAAAGTTTGATTAGAATTCGTTTATACTTCATAAATACTCCTGTGTTTTATAAGTTTATTAAATTATATAAAAATATGGAGTAAAACTTTACAAATCATCTATATTTTGGCTTTAGCAACCCAATTTTTACTACTTTTAAACTTTTACACTGGTTGTATGTAGTTTTTAGAATTTAAATTACATTTGCTTAATCACGTTGTTAATATTCATAAACCTTATTTTTGCAGTTAAAGTAACATTTTTGAACTTTTTATCTAGTAAAACCAGTGTTTTAGTAGATAAATAAAGTATTATTCAACTTAAAAATAGCGTGTAATACTAACAACTTTAACAGTCATTAATTTACCAAAAAATACAAAAAATGTATAATTTATAAACTAAAACACATAAAAAAGGAGTTTTTATGGCAGAAACAACAAATAAACAACGTTATTTATTCGCTATCGATTTAGACGGAACAACATTGTTATCTAGTGCTACAGGTAAAATTCATGATGAAACTATCGCGGCTATTAAAAGAGCTCAAGAAGAAGGTCATGTTGTATGTATTTTAACTGGTCGTCCTTGAAGAAGTACTAGAGCGATTTATGACGAATTAGGCTTAAATACAGTTGTTTCAAACTATAATGGAGCTCATATTCACCACCCAAAAGATGATGGATTTATCCCATACATTAAGTATTTAAACCTAAATGAAGCTTTATATATTTTAGGTGACCCAAAAGTTAAAGATGAAATTTCAAATATCGCTATCGAAGGTCCAGATTGAGTTCAACTTCAACATAGAGACCCAGATTTAGAAAACGTTTTCGGTTTTACAAACACAGCAAAACTGCAAATTGGTTTAGATTTTCACAAATTACCTTTAATGCCTACAGGAATTATTTTTGATGTTAAAACTACAACTGAAGTAGAAAAATTAAGAAGATATTTAAAGGTTCGTTATGGGGACTTAGCTGAATTTTCTTACTGATCAAAAGGTGAGGGTTTATCACCGGTTTTTGATATGACTAATATAACAGTTAACAAAGGTAAAGCTTTGAGTATGTTAATTAGATATTACAACATTCAAGTTGAAAACACTATTGCTATCGGTGACGGATTTAACGATGTTCCAATGTTTAAGGTAGCTAATGTTTCAGTAGCTATGGGTAACGCTACCAAAGATGTTAAAAAATATGCCACAATCAGAATTAGTAAAACTAACAAAGAAGGTGGAGTTGGTTGATATATTGCTAAATTCCTAGATAACCCAGAAGCTGAGATCGAAAAATCAACAAACAGAAGAAAGAAAATTGCTTCAGTTACAGAAAGTGAGTAAATTACAAAGCTAGTTTACCTAGCTTTTTTTAATTAACTTTTTAGTTAAAGAAATTGTAAATTTCTTTTTATTGCACTAATATTTATTAAAATTTAAATATAAGGTTTTTAAGGAATATATGAAATTACTAAACGAATGAGATAAAAGTTTTGATAACTTATATGTTATTGGTATAGATGAAACAGGTGTAGGTGATTATTTTTCACCTTTAATCTCCTGTGCTGTGTTAGTTGAACCAGAAAGTATTGAAAAATTAAGGCTTTTAGGTGTAAAAGACTCTAAAAAACTATCAGATTCAAAAATCCAGTTTTTAGCAAAAGAAATAAAAAAATATATAAAACATTATAAGTTTTATAAACTAACACCTAAAGGTTACAATAGCTTAAATTCCTTTGGTTTTAATGCTAATGAATTAAAATACATCTCTCATCGTAGCACTCTAAACAATTTAATTCAAGACTTAAACACAAAAAATATAAAACATGATTTAGTAATTATCGATCAATATTCCACATTTAACTCAATTACCAAATACCATATAAAAATCAGCGAATATATGCAAAAAAGAGATCAAAAATACATTGATCCAGATGTTGATGTTTTATATAAAACTGGTGCAGAATCAGTGCATATTGCTGTAGCTTGCGCTTCTATTCTAGCTCGTAATGAATTTTTAACCTTTATGCAAAATTTAAATGAACAATACGGTTTTGAATTCCCTTTAGGAGCTTCAAATACTTATAAAATAGCCGAAACTATTAAAAAAATAGGTTCATTAGTTAGAATGAAATCAGGTGTAGTGTTAAGTGAAATTTGTAAATTACATTTTTTAAGCGATGAAATGATAAAATCTTTTATTAGCGAGTTAAATATCAAAAACCATTTTGCTTCATTGGAACAAATAGACCCATTATTGAGTAAAGAAATTAAAAAACGAAAAAATATAAATTTGTAGGTAAGATATGTCAAAAATAGAAAAAGAATTATGAAAAGAATATGAATATATTGTAGGTTGTGATGAAGTTGGACGAGGTTGTTTTGCTGGCCCATTAGTTGCAGCGTGTGTTATGTTGCCTAAAGGTTATTTAAATCACGAAATTAACGATTCTAAAAAAGTAAAAGTTGATTTAAGAATTGTTTTAGACAAAATAATTAGAGAAAAAGCTATTGAATACCAAATCGTCACTTTAGATGCATATGAACCTGATTTTAATCCTAAAACAGCATCTAAAAAAGCTATGGAAATGGCAATTAATAACTTTAAGCACAAAATCGATTTAATTATTACCGACTATGAAAACATTGAAACTAATAAGGAACAAATTAATCTAATTAAAGGTGATAATTTATCATTCAACGTGGCTTCAGCAAGCATTATCGCAAAAGTTTTTCGTGATAACTTAATGGCTACATTTGATGATGTATATCCTGGATATGATTTTAAAAGCCATAAAGGTTATGGAACCAAATACCACAAAGAAGCTATTGAAAAACTAGGTATTTCACCTATTCATAGAATTGCGTATAGACCAATTAAAGCTTTACTGAAAAAAATGAATAGCGAGGAAAAATAATGTTATATTTTGCGATTTTTTTAACCTTCGCTGTTATTATTTGTTTATTCGTTTATTATTATAAAATTTGATCAGATTTTAACTTGGTTTTTCGTCAAAAAGTTTATTACAAATATATGTCAAAACAGTTTTTAATTTATTCATTAATATATTTTATATTTATACTTGTTTTGATTTATCCACTATACTTTTCAATAGATTACATTTTAAATAACAAAAATATATCAATTGATAATAAGAATCTAAACCATTATCTAATGATGTATATTTTAGCTGTTGTGATACCATTTGCGATGTTATTTTCATTACTATTTTGTTCAATATATTTATACATTTTGATTAATCACAAATCTAAAATAACTTATTTTACAAGTGTAGAAGTTGAAGAAGTTAATTTAGATACCTATGAGCAATTTCAAATCAAATCAGCAGTTTATTATCCAACCAAGCTAAAAAACAATTCTACACCTGTTGATATTAATTCTATTTTAGTTTTAGCTGGTGGAATTCATCACAAAAATAAATCAAATTTCTATACAAATGTAATCAAAAGGTTTGTAGATTTTTTAGGTAATAACCCAAGCGTTTTTTAGTGACCAAAACTTTCCAGTGAAAGAAAATGTTGATAAATTACAAATCTTATTAAAATACATTTTAGTTAATTATGAATTTACTCATAAAATAGATAAAAAAATGTTTTACCAACAAATTGATAAATTATTTTCTAAATAATTAAGAATAAAAAACCTCTAGATTTAACTTCTAGAGGTTTTGTTTTACTCTTCATCTTCAGATTCAATTTTATACACAGTATTATTTACCCACACTATATCACCTGGGTGAATTTTAGCACTTCTACCTTGTGGAATTTCATTATTTATTTTAATTTTGTTGTTACTTAAAAATCATTTAGCCGCTCCACCAGTCGGAGTTTCATTTACTTTCTTTAAAAATTGACCAAGTTTAATTTCTTTACCTTTTATAGTTACTTTAATCATTAATATCTCCTAATTGGTGTTAACAATTGAATATTATTTGGTTCTGTTTCAGACACGATACATACTCTTGAATAGTCTGAATTCATTTTTAAATAAATAATTTCACTATCAAATGTACTTAAAGCTTCTTTTAAGTATGCAAAATTCATATCAATTAGGAAAGGTTCTTGTTTATATTCAAATTTGTTAGTAACAGCTTCTCCACGCCCTATTTGAGGCACTTCAAACTGAACTTTCATTTCTGTGTTATTTATATCAAATTCAAGTTTTTTAACTTTATCTGATACGTAAAACACAACTTTATTAATTAGTTTTTCTAATTCTTTTTTCTCAATTTTGATCACATTAGTAAATTGAATGTTTTGGATAATTTCCTCAAGATTCATCGAATCACCAATTTTTACATTTGTTTGAATAATTGTGTTTTCGTACACAACACCAAAAACACTATTATCATGATAAACTTCTACAACTTCTGGAGCATCTTTTGTGATTAGTTTTTTGATATTTTTTACATCAACCATTATGTTAATGTTTTCTTGTGTTTTAATAGGTAATTTTTCGAATGATAATCTAAATGTATCAGTTGCTGAAAAGTTAATGTATCCGTTTTCGTCATTTTTAATTCTAATACATTTATATGAGTCATTTTTAGCATTTTCACCAACGCTTGTTGAAACAGCTACATTACTAATTATTCTTTCAAATACTTTTGATTTAATTTTGAATCTATTTTTTGTGTCAGCAAAAACAACATTAGAAATTAAATCAATTTCAACGGTTGATAACTCAAAAACATCATTATCTTCTTGAATTTCTAAAACCCCATCACTTCTTAGAGTGAATTGAATTTCAGTTTCCATTCCTTTTATAATATTTTTTAAATTTTGAGCATTAACATAAAAATGACCATTAATTTCATGTTTAATATTATCTTCATCAACTGTCAAAATTTTACGAGCTGACATTGTTGTAGAAGAACCAGTTAAAATTAATTCACTCTCATCTAATTCAAATTTAATAGATCTAAAAAAGATGTTTGTATCATTATTGTCAATATAATTAGAAATAAAATCTACAGCTTGTTGAATAACCTTTTTCTTAATGCTAAATTTCATAGTTTTCTCCTAGTAAAAACAAATAAATAATATAAGGTGTGGATATGTGGATAAATAATAAAAAACATCAAAAATAATAGTTTTTTAGTACAAAAATGCAATTTTTATTATTATACACATGTATATAATTTGTGTGTAAAACCTTAATTTATACCAAATAATTTTTTACGTAAAAATTCTACGGTTTTTATATTTTGACCGTCAGGATCATCAGTTTTAAATTTATTTAAAGCATTTAAAACTGTCGAATGATCTCTTTCAAAAAACTTACCAATTTCATTAGATGACATCTTTAAAACGTCACTGAGTAAGTACATAATAACATGTCTAGCGACAACAATGGGACCTTTTCTTGTTCTACTCATTATATCTTTAGTTGACACATTATAATATTTAGCAACTGTTTTAACAACCATATCTGGCTTAATATTTTGAGTATCTCTAACAAGTCCTTTAAAAATTTCTTTTATAGTTTCATTAATGTTTTCTGAATTTTTAATTCTACTTTCATAAATTTCTAAACGATTAACAGCACCGACCAAACTACCAACTGAATCAGAGTGATTTCTAACAATAAATTCTTTAATTTCATCGTCAAATAACTCTGGATAAAATTTATTAGATAATAAATAATCTAAAACACGATATAAATCATTTTCTTTTAAAAAGTGTATTTTTGAATTAAAACCAGCAGTAAAACGAGAAATAAAACGGTTATCAAATATAGTATTTAATGTTTGTGAATCGTAAACAGAAGCAACAACAGTTAATTTATTTTTTCTAATTCTTCCATCAATTATGTTAAAAATTAAACTCTTGGTTGCTTTTTTCTTACCATCACCATAAGTTTGAAAATCATCAAATAAAACAAAATCTAATTCTTGATAGTATTTTATAATATTAGAAATTTTTGTTTGATTGTTTTCTTTTAATAACGAAGCTATTTCTAAACTAAAACTGGCTGAATCAACAAAAATACCATTTTTACCATTTTGTGACAATGCATTTCCAACTGCATTTAATAAGTGAGTTTTACCGCAACCTGATTCACTTCAAAAATAAACTAAATTAATATTAGGGAATTCATTGTTACAAATCTTTTTAAATACACTGGTAATTTCGGTATTGAAATCACATTCAACAAAATTTTGGAATGTTTGATTTAAATTAAATTGGTTTGTTTTAGCATCTAAATTAAAATCGTCAGTAGGCCCAAGTGTTAAAGTTGCTAAATCTTTATTTTTTGGATTATTAACAGCAACTTTCATTTGAGGATCTGTTTTATTATAGTTATCGTAATTGTCTAGCGAGTAATCTGAAGAATATTTTGTTTTATCATTAATTATTTCAAATTTGTATTTACCATCAAATAATGATTTAATTACATTACCAATTTGGGTGCTATATTTTTGTTTAACTAATTTGAACAGTTTTATAATTTTTAAAGGTATATAAACATAAACTGTATTTTCTAAAATACATACAAGTTCAGAGTTTTTAAAATAGGTCTGAAAACTCATATTATCATCTAGTTCATCACTGATTTTTAGCTTAAAAATCTCAGTAAGTTTTTCTAGATCATAGTTTTTGATTTTGTTGTCACTATTTTTCATAACTAAATTTTAAATTATTAAAAATTTATACAAAATAATTAATGAATTATTTTGTATAAAAAATAGA